>JAFXHJ010000021.1 GCA_017536445.1 Clostridia bacterium | reverse complement strand
TTGGTACGAGTTCCCCAAGTGTAGTAGCGGAAAATCAGTATTTTGCTATGTTCCTTTGCATTCCTATTGGCGGTGCTTTTGTTGGTAGTCTGTTGGGTTTGCTGTTATCTAAGATTACGGGTAGAAGTATCAGCCAAACTTGAATTTGTTAAACTAAATACTGACCGATAGGAGCAAGGTTGAAATACATCTTGCTCCTTTTCATTTGCCTGCGGTGGGGGCCTCGTTTTATGTCATCTAATGAATAAATCTACATCGGGTTTTGGATTTTAGCCTCTGGGAACACAAAAGGGAATTGGGAGTAAATAAAAACAAATATGTTAAATTAAAACAATATAAAAGCGGTATATCAGGTGATATGCCGCTTTTAGTTTACAAAATATAGAATTTATGGTATACTAATATAGTCATTAAAATAAACTTAAGAATAAATATTTAGGAGGTAAAAATGACAGAGACAAATGTATTTGAACTTGAAGATGTTAATGTAGAAGTTATACGCAAAAACAAAACTACACGGATCAACATCATCCAAGATGACAAGAAAATCTGTTTGAGTTATGAAAGGACAAATGCTCTCAGCTTTCTTAATTTTACTGTAACGGAGAGATACATCGTTGCATGCTTGAACTATGAAAAAAGATTAGGTAAGGCAGATAGAGCTACAGGGTTGTACGACAGAAAAGAAAAGCGAATCATTCAGGTTACAAAGGCAAATAGAGATATAATTAATTATACGCTAGTAAGCAAGAAGCCTTTCTATTTGTCTACGGTTTTGGAGTACTTGAACCATGGTAAGGCAGAAGCTGCTACCGCAGAAGAGGTAGAAGAGTTTGTATCTTTCATTGATTCTGGTAGAGAAATTCCAAGAACTGAAGTTGAAGCGTGGATATATAAAGAGTATCCTATGCTTGAATCTTTTGCTAACCTTGATGCTCCGCTTAAGTTTGAAGTTTACCTTGCGGCACTTCAGGCAGTTGGCAAAGAGGATTTGTATTTCTATGCTATGCCCATCATTTTTTAACTTTATATTTAGCTTGGAAAAGAGCGATATAAAGAAAAAACACCACCCAAGAATATGGGTGGTGTTTTGTTATTGTTTTTTGCTTTTTGCAGTTGCAATTTTGCAAAGTTCAATAACACCTTCACGAGTTTTAGATCTCGCAAAGAAACAAGCATTATGGCAAAATGTCGCATCTTTAACTCCAGAAATTTCGGGGAGATTATCTGTTTGACCGGCCCATTCTTTCGGAAAAGAGATGCGTTGCTTAAAAGGTTCTTCTGCGCTAGGTGGAACACATTGTGCGGCATAGCCGCCAGCAGGATAATGGAAAATTACGAAGTCCACTTTTGAAGGCGACATGTTATTATGTTCAAGTACAACATTCTGCCACTTCATAAACTGCGAAGGAATTTCCATTATATTCTCAATTCCGCTTACCGCAAGAGCAATACGAAGAGCTGTGTTATCTTTTTCTTCGCGTATGATCTTGAGAATGGCTTTCTTTAAGATGCCGGCTGTGGTGTTCAATGCATCCATAAAACAAAAATCTGTGGAATTTGCTTCATCCCAGTTTGGTAAGAAATACGCGATGTATTCAAAAGGAGAACGGGCTTTAATTCCGTTGTCGATTTTATCCAAATCTTCGATGATTTCCTTGTCTACTCGCTCTTTGCAAAGAGAAATATAGTCTTTGGGACAGCCTAGAGATTTGAGAATTTCATCTCCGTATGCATTCCATACAAGTCCCGAGCTTGCGTAAGGGGTGCCGGATTCGCGTTTTCCATTGCCGCCGGGCATGTGATGATCAAAGATACCACCACCGACATCAACAACGACGTCGCAACACTTTAACACATTAGGGTCCCGAGTGCGTACTACAGTTACTTTGCCAGCATGTAAGATTGAAATTAGTGCTATTGAAATGAGTTCATCATAATGAAAAATTCCGTTGTGTGTTCCAACAGAAACTTTCTTTGAGCTATACATTTGTACTACCTCCTATTTTTATTTTGGCTACATTATATCAAAAATGTTTACATAATTCAACCGAAATATTGAAAACATTGGTAAAACGGAGTATAATTGAACATTAGGAGAAAGAAAATGGTAAATATAGACGAGCAAGAAATAATAAATGCAGCTAAGGTAATAAAAGGTGGTGGATTAGTACTATTTCCAACAGAAACTGTATATGGAATAGGAGCTAACGGTCTAAATGAAACAGCTGTAAAAAATATATTTAAGGCAAAAGGTAGAGCATCAGATAATCCATTAATATTGCATATATCTCATGCGGATATGTTAAAAGATATTGCTAAAGATATATCTGAACTAGAGTATAAACTTATGGATGCATTCTGGCCAGGTCCATTTACTATAGTACTAAATAAAACGGATATAGTACCAACTGTAGTGACTGGTGGGTTAGATACTGTTGCAGTAAGAATGCCAAGAAATAAAATAGCAAATAGACTTATACATTATGCTGGCGTGCCAATAGCAGCACCAAGCGCAAACATATCTGGTAAACCAAGCGGAACTTGTGTTGAAGATGTGTATGATGAATTAAAAAATAGTATGGATTATATAATTGATGGTGGAAAGTGTGAAGTTGGCATAGAATCTACTGTTGTAAAAGTGGAAAATGGTAGCGTAAGAATATTAAGACCAGGAAGAATTACTAAAGAGGATATAGAAAGTATTGTTTCTTCAGTAATTTTAGATGAACATATTTTAGGAGAAGTAAAAGAGAATGAAAAAGTATTATCTCCAGGTATGAAGTACAGACACTATGCACCAAAAACAAAATGTATAATGATATACAGCGAAAATAATGAGAATATGGTAAATAGAATAAATGAAATAGCAAATGAGTATTCTAAAGCTACTGTAATTTGTTCAAGAGAAAATAAAGATAAATATGTGGGTAAAGAAATTTTAGATTATGGATCAAAAACTAATCTAGAAGAAATATCTTCTAATATATTCTCAATGCTAAGAAATGCAGATAAAAACGAATCGGATATAATATTAATAGAGGGAATAGAATCAAAAGGAATAGGGCTAGCTATTATGAATAGATTAATAAGAGCTTGTTCACATGAATTCTATATTGTGTAACTTTACATAAAATTGACAAGCGAGTTCCAAGGTGATATAATGATATCGCTTTGGAACTTTGTTATATACTTAATAGTAACTAAGCAAATAAATATTAAAGAAGGGAATAAAGTATGAAGACTGTCAAACAGATTACTCCGAGAGTCCAGGTAGAACGGAACCAAAGAATGAAGACCACGGCAATATCTGTAATTGTAGACGGCGTAAAAACCGTTCTTGCAGATATGAAAACCAATGACTACTTCTGGCTGAAGTACGAATACAACGATAGATATATTGTTGTGTATTCCAGAGGTTGTATGGTAAACCAGATTCCTCTTAAGGTAGAGGCAGCATATGACATTAAGAATGAAAAAGTCGTAAAACTTGCGAGAAAGAACCAAGTCATTCTTGAATATATGCTTATTGGCAAGAAGGCCTTTGATATGGGAACAATCATCGAGTACATCAACAACAATTTGCTCAAAATTGCAAGCGCAGAAGAAACGGTGGATTTCGAGAGATATCTTACGGCTGAGAACCCCAACATTACCAGAGAGCAGGTAAAAGAATATATCATAAGCTGCTATCCGGTTCTTGCTATGTATGCGGATTATGATTATATTATGACTGTTATGGAGTACCGTGAAATTTTGGATAAGCTGGGTACTTCGTATACTTTCCACATTATGCCTGAAGGCTTGGATAAGTAACAAATAAGGCTACAAACGATTGGTTTGTAGCCTTCATACTAATAACTATTGAAAAAACAAAAAACTAAATATATAATTTAATTAAATTTATTTTAGGAGGCAAATATGGAAAGAGAAGTAAAGCCATATACACTATGGCAACATTTCAAAGGTGCAAGAGCTATGGTAATTGCACTCGCTAAACACAGTGAAACAGGAGAAGAACTTGTTGTTTATCGTTGTATGGATAACAATGGTAAGACAAACCATAAAGATGGAATTTATGCAAGACCACTTAGCATGTTCTTATCTGAGGTAGATCATGAAAAGTATCCTGAGGTTGACCAAAAGTATCGTTTCGAGGAAATCAAAGACTAAAAAACATAAGGAGAAAACTTAATGAAACTTAAATCATTCAAATTTCCAACATTCGAGGAATGGATGAAAAAAGAGTGTAAAACTCGGGTAGAGCTTGGAGCATATTGTGTTGAAGTTCGTGCTTTTTCGTGGAGCAATAACGGAACAACCTATGTGTTTGCAGCATCTCTTGTAGATAGAAACCCACTTAACATTTATACACCGCAGCTTTTCTACAGACGCTTTGAATATGTTGGAGATGAAACTCCACTTAAGGAATGGTATGAAAAATCCGTTTTGGAGTTTAACCAGTTCTTTGAAGAACTGCTTAAGAAAACATATCTTGAGGAGTAAATATGAAGAATACGAATAAGGAAAAACGGTTAATAACTACGCACGAGCTTGGTAAGTATATCCTTGAAAAAGGAAAATGTCCTACACCAATTTATCATGGAAAAGGATATAAAGAAGCAAGACGAGCTAAAACTGTGAAGTTTTAATAAAACTAGCAAAGAGACAAGATTATAAATCTTGTCTCTTTTAATATATTGTAATAAAAATACTATACACTAAAATTTATTAGTAAGTTTACGCCAAGTACCGCATCCAACAATTCCATCAGCTGCTAAATTGTTAGCTCGTTGGAATGCCTTAACAGCATTTAGCGTTTTATTACCGAAGATACCATCAATTCCACCAGTAGAATATCCTAAATATCCTAAGGCGTCTTGTAGAACCATAACATAAACGCCACGACTTCTAAATCTAATTACTGGGTAACCACCAGTAGAACAAGCAGGGGTTCCATAACGTTTATCGAAATGAACCCAAGTAGGTGTTAATGCTTTTGGTTCTACATATGTAAATAATCTACTATCTATAGCAAGTTCACGCAGTCTATTTCTTGAAGCGTTAGAAAATGTTTGAGCTGTATCCATTGCAAGACCTGCGTAATGTTGAGACATTCCACTGTGGCCGCCTTGCCATATTCTCTTAAATGCATATCCTACATATATTGGTTTGCCCCACTGGCGTCTTAATGAATTCCAGGCTTCCATAAAAGCTTTTGTAGTCCATATGATGTCAGATTTAGAGCTACCTTGGAATTCATCAACTGTTAATGTATTACCAGTAACATAAGGCATGGAATCATTTAAATCTCTTACATATTTTTCAATTTTATTTGTATCTTGGTTGTACACAAGTATTGTAGCCATAAAATCCTCCTGTATATGATAGTTTATGTAGAAATAATTAGTTGGTGACAAATTGTCACCAGTTGAGTAAGTTTACATAACCTTGAAAATGAGTTAAACTTGTGATATAATATGGCGCGTATTAAGAAGGAGGTATTGTTATGACTATAACAAACAAAAGTGGTATGGAATTAACCGTGTTCGGTAAGAAAATTCGTCAAGGTCAAACGAGAGACTTTTCTGCAAAATACGATAGCGGCATAATGGTATTTTCTGATGCTGGATGTTGCAAGGTTTATGTAGAGGAGGGAATTGTAAAATTTAAATCCGAGGGAAATATTGAAGCAAAATATGGCATGAAAAGAGATAAACGCGGTCACAAAAGCGTAAATATTTACGCTAAAGGAAAAAAGGCATAATAAAAGGAAAGAGCCACACTAAAAAGTGTGACTCTTTTAATTTGCAAATTAGGCAACAGCAATTGATAAAACCCTTATGTAAAGGTGGGTATCTGTCTCAACGTTTAGGATTCTCTAATATATAAGAGCATTCAACACCGGTTGATGAATTCCTGATTCCCTATCAAATTCTTGTAGATTTTCAAATGTTCTGTTACCTCTACCGTTATTCTATCATTAAGAAAAATATTTGTAAATAGAAAAATATAAAAAAATTAATGGTAATATTTTACTTAAAAAACATTGTTAAAAAATTAAAGAAACTTGTTGACAATTTTTTATTCCTGTGTTAATATATATACGTGCCCGCGAGTATGGCGGAATTGGCAGACGCGCCAGACTTAGAATCTGGTACCAACAGGTGTGTAGGTTCAAGTCCTATTACTCGCACCAAAGAGAACTACGTAAGTAGTTCTTTTTTTATGCCTTTTTATACATAAATATATACAAAAAAGGAACTAATGTGATAGTATATATTTAATATAATTAGGGGGGAATATGGAAATTAGAAAGAAGATAATTATAGTAGCAGCTATAATAATAGCTTTAGCTACAGTTGCAATAGTTTGTCTAAATGAAGTAGGAATGCTAACAAGAGGCAAAACTAAACTTGAAAGAACAAATGGAACAACAGTAGTTCCAACTATGCTAGATGAATTAACAGCAGATAGTACATGGTGCGGAACATTCCAATTAGTTTGGAACGATATGAAAAACGAAGTGGCAAAACAAGATGTTGTATTTACACCACAAGAAGTTATGGCAGATAATTTAAATAAAGAATCTTTTAATGAATCTATGTTGTCGGAAGAATATTATTACAAAACATATGGCTTAAAAACATTAGAATTAAAAGAAGAAATAGAAAAGGGGATTAAAGAAAAATTTAATCAAACAAGTGATATATTAGATAAATTTGATTGGTCAGAGGAAGCTTTAAATGATCCTAATGATCATTCTACAAATAGATACTTCTTCTATACAATGTTATATAGAGAGTTTGAATTTGAAAAGGAATTCGATAAATTACCAGATGGAACTTTTGGAGAATATACAGGAATAAAATATTTTGGTATAGATAAAAATACAAAGGATAAAGTAGGAAATCAAATAGATGTATTATATTATAATTCAGAAGATGACTTTGCATTATTAATAAATACTAAATCAGAAGATGAAGTAATATTTGTAAAGAATCCACAAGGAACTACTTTTAAAGCAATCTATGAAGACATGTTAAATGAAAGTAAAGAATATACAGGTAGTAAATATTTTGAAGATATAGATGAGTTTAAAGCACCTATGTTAGAGTATAACGAAGAAAGAGAATATACTGAACTTCAAGATAAATTATTTTCAACTGAATTTGGACAAGGAATTATAATAAAAACACTTCAGACAATAAAATTTGAACTTAATGAAAAGGGCGGAAAAATTAAAAGTGAAGCGGCTATGGATATGCAAGATATGGCTACCGCTATAGTAGTAGACAAGAAACCACAACCAAGATATTTTTACGTAGATGATACATTTGCTATTTTCCTAAGAGAAAAAGGAAAAGCAATGCCATATTTTGCTGGTAGAGTAGAAGATATAACTAAATATCAATAAAATAATAAACAATAAAAGAATAAATAAAGCGTAATAACCGGTTACAGTTAGTAACCGGTTATTATAGTCTTAATGGATAATTAGATTAACAATTAAGTTGGTAAGCCAAAATGCTATTAAACAAGAACGGATAATACTTTCTTTTTTATCTTTGTTAATAATGCTACAAATAAGTCCAACAAGGACCAAGGTGATAATCAATGCGCACATAAAAATATGTGAAACAAAATTAAATGCGGCTATTTGTAAGAATAATGTAACAAACATTAAAATATAAGCAAAACCGGTTGTTGCGTTGCCTACTACTTCTACTTTTCTAGGGTCTATCATGCTATCCTCCAAAATTAACGATTCCTATTGCTTTTAAGCTTTAGGTTAAATAAGACTATGTATATATTATACCATAATTTAAGTTAAAACTCAATTTAAATAGGTATTATGATTTTAAATAAACAAATATAAATTGCTATCATATACTATATAGGAGGTAATTTATATGGAAGCAGATTATTGCTTTGGAAATAGTTGTTTTAATTATTACGGAGATATTGGAATAAAACACACAAAGTATAATATATTAGCGCCTGAACAAGAGCAGGATAAACAACCAGGACTAGAATACTTAATGACGCCAAAACCTGTTTTTGATAATCCTAATTATATAGGAAGTGGAAAACTTTTAAATAAAGTTGCAATTATAACTGGTGGAGATAGTGGCCTTGGTAGAGCCGCAGCTGTTGCGTTTGTTAAAGAGGGAGCAAAAGTAGTAATACCATATTTAGATGAACATATTGATGCAGAAGGTACAAAAAATTACATAGAAAGAATGGGTGGAGAATGTTTAATACTATCTGGAGATATTAGAGATAAAGAGTTCTCTAAAAAGATTGTAGAAGAAACGTTAAATAGATTTGGAAAAATAGATATACTCGTAAATAATGCAGGAGTACAATATCAGCAAGACGATTTAACTTGTATTACAGATGAGCAATTCGATAAAACGTTAAAAGTAAATGTTTATGGAATGTTCTACTTAACTAAAGAGGTGCTACCACATTTAAGAAGTGGGGCTAGTATTATAAATATTAGTTCTGTTACAGCATTTTATGGTGAACCACAACTAATAGACTATGTTACATCGAAAGCAGCTATGATAGGTTTTACTAGAGCGCTTGCTAGAAGTTTAGCATTAAAGAATATAAGGGTTAACGCTATAGCACCAGGATATTTTTGGACGCCACTTCAACCTGCTTGCTGGGTGAAGGAAAAGATACCATCCCTAGGAGCGGATGCTGCTATGGCAAGAATGGCAATGCCATATGAACTTGCACCTACATTTGTATTTTTAGCATCAGATGATTCAAGTTATGTTACAGGTCAAGTTATTCATAATAATGGTGGTCAGGTAATGGGATAAAGAAAGGTTAATTTAATTAACCTTTCTTTTTATATCTAAGAATTGTAGTAAAAATAGATATATCAAAATTACTAATGATAATTTTAGTATTAGAGGCACAGTAAGAAAGCTTGTAATAAATAATGAAAGTGCTATACAAATAACAGGAAACGCAACCCATTCAAAGTATTTGAATTTAATATCTGCAGTTTTAAATAATGTGTTAACGCTAATTATATAATTTAATGTTTCGCTAATATACATTACAACGATATATCCAATAGCACCAAAGTTTGGTAAAAGAAAGTATATAAAAGATATTGAAATTATCATATCAAATATATTGCAAACCATAACGCTAACTTGTTTACCTAAACCTTTTAATATGTTATCTATAACATTATCTAGATATATTAAAGAGATTAGTGGAGCAATTAATTTTATATAATGTCCAGCTTCAAAATTGTTGTAAATTAGATATCCTATTTCATTTCCAAAAAATATTAATATTCCTGTTAGTCCTATGGAAAAGTATAATGTTATTTTGAATAATTTGTGGATATCTTTTCCCATTTCTTGTTTCTTATCGCTTACGCTGTATCTAGAAAATTCTGGTACTAGAAGCGAACTAAAAGAATAGACAATTACACTTCCAAACATTATTATTGGCATTGCCATTCCGGTTATTATTCCATAGTTTTGTAATGCTAGTTCATAAGACATTCCAGTAAGTTTTAACCTTAATGGAATTAATATGTGCTTTATACTGTTTAATCCAGCTCGTATATATGAAGTTATTGCTATAGGCACAGCTATTTTAAGCATTCTTAAATGTATCTTTTTAGGTTTAGTTAGACTTACTGAAACAAAACAGTTAGACTCTTTTAGATATACTAGGTAATGAAATATAAGTGAAGCTATCTCTGAAATGGTGGTACCTAGTACTAAACAAAGGACCGCTGAGTTTATATCTTTAGCGAAAATATTTAATGTAATAAATACAACAATTATTCTAACAAACTGTGTAGCAATTTGGTTTATAGATGAACTTAGTACATTTCTTTTAGCAAGAAAGTAACTAGACAAAGATAAGCTAAGTGCAATGAAAGGTAGAGATAACGCAAGCACATATATTATTAGATTAGATACTTTGCTAAATAATATTTCTTTAGTTATATATGGTGCAAAAAGAGATAAGATAATAAAACTTAATACACCTGTAATAAAGCTAAAGAAGATTGAAGCTTTAAGTATATATTTAGTGTCAGTATTAGAATCTTTTTCTAATTCTTCAGAGATAACTTTAGTAGTAGAAAGATTAATACCAGAACTTGCTACAGTTATTCCAAAGAAGTATATAGATGAAATAAGTCCAAATACACCTAATGTTTCTGAACCTATTTTATTTGCAACATATATATCAAATAAAGAGGATATTACTTTTGTTATTAATGAAGTGAAGATTAATATCATACTGTTTACCAAAAATGTTTGAGATTTTTTCAAGTTAATTCACCTAAAACAATATATGAAAAGATGAGTATTAGTATGAAACAATATACTTTTAATCTACTTGCAAAAATAAAGGTGATATAGTATAATAATTTCAGCTTTTAGGGTAGGGTGTAGTAATAATTTGTGAGGCTTAAAAGACTAGGCTTTAGAAATTATTACTTCCCCTAAAAAAGCAGAAGGAGGAAACATTTTATGTTTAGAAAATTTGAAACAGAGTTTGCTGGACGTCCACTTGTTATTGAAACAGGTAAAATGGCTGGACTAGCAAACGGGTCATGTCTAGTAAGATATGGCGACACTTGCGTATTAGTTAACGCTACAATGTCTAAAGATGCAAGGGATGGAATAGACTTCCTACCACTTTCTGTAGACTACGAAGAAAGACTATACGCAGTAGGTAAAATACCAGGTGGTTTTGTTAAAAGAGAAGGAAAACCAACAGACAAAGCTATCCTTGTATCAAGAGTAATCGATAGACCAATGAGACCATTATTCCCTAAAGATTACAGAAATGATACAGCAATTAACGCAGTAACAATGTGCATGGATCCAGATGTATTACCAGAAGTTCCAGCAATGTTAGGTGCTTCAATTGCATTAAACATTTCAGATATACCTTTTGATAGAGTAGTTGGTGCAGCTAAAGTAGGTCTTGTTGATGGAAAACTTATTGTTAACCCAGGTTTGAGCGACAGAGAAAAATCTGACCTAGATTTAACAGTAGCAGCAACAGCTGAAAAAGTATGTATGATTGAAGCAGGTGCTAATGAAGTTCCAGACGATGTTATGTTAGAAGCAATAAAACTAGCTCATACAGAAATTAAAAAAGTAGTTGAATTTATCGAAGGAATAAAGAAAGAAATTGGTAAACCAAAAGCTTCATACAAATCTTTTGAAATTCCAGCAGACATGTTTAATGAATTAAAAGAAAACTTCGGAACTAAAGTATATGATGCATTACAAACTACAGATAAAACTGTAAGAGATGCAAACATGGAAAAAGTAAACGAAGAAATTAAAGCATACTACATAGAAAAATATGGCGAAGAAGCTTATGCTGAAGCTAAAGCAGATATAGCTGAAGTTGTTTACAGACTAGAAAAGAAAACAGTTCGTAGTATGATAATAGATGAAGGCAAACGTCCAGATGGTAGAGCATTTGATGAAATAAGACCTTTATCTGCAGAAGTAGATATACTTCCAAGAACACATGGTAGTGCATTATTCTCAAGAGGACAAACACAAGTATTATCTATAGTAACACTTGGACCTAAATCTGATGAACAAACATTAGATGGTTTAGATGAAGAAGAAACTAAGAGATATATCCACCATTATAACTTCCCACCATACAGTGTTGGTGAAGCAAGACCAGTTCGTTCTCCAGGTAGAAGAGAAATAGGACACGGAGCATTAGCTGAAAGAGCGTTAGAACCAGTTATACCTTCAGCCCAAGAATTCCCTTATGCAATAAGAGTTGTATCTGAAGTATTAAGTTCAAATGGTTCAACATCTCAAGGAAGCATTTGTGGTTCAACAATGGCACTTATGGCTGCTGGTGTACCAATTAAAGCTCCAGTTGCTGGTATATCTACAGGATTATTCACTAAAGAAGATTCTGATGACTATATAATGGTAACAGATATACAAGGTATTGAAGATTTCTTTGGAGACATGGACTTCAAAGTTGGTGGTACTAAAAAAGGTATTACAGCAATACAAGTAGATATTAAAGTGGACGGATTATCTTATGAAATAATAGCTGAAGCATTTGCTAAAACAAGAGTTGCTAGAGATTACATATTAGATAATATTATGTTAAAGGCAATTCCAGAAGCAAGAGCAGAAGTTTCAGAATATGCTCCTAAGATAAAAACAATAAAGATTAACCCAGACAAGATTAAAGATGTTATAGGTTCTGGTGGAAAGACTATAAACAAAATTATCGAAGATACTGGTGTTAAGATTGACATCGAAGACGATGGTACAGTATTTGTATACGGCATGGATCAAGATATGATAATGAAAGCTCTAACTACTATCGTAGGTCTTACTGAAGATGTAGAAAAAGATGCTGTATATATGGGTAAAGTAACAAAACTTATGCCAGCTTTTGCAATAGTAGAAGTATTACCTGGTAAAGAAGGATTACTACACATATCTCAAATCTGTAAAGAAAGAGTAGAAAAAATTGAAGATAAACTAGCTTTAGGCCAAGAAATAATGGTTAAAGTTATTGAAGTGGATAAAGATCAAGGTAAATTCAAATTATCTGCTAAAGAAGTGTAAAAGGAAAGTGAATTTATGAAAGTTTATGCTTTTGTTGGAGTGAGTGGTTCTGGAAAGAGCCACCATTCACAAAATGTAGCTTATGAAAATGGTATAGATTATATAATAGACGATGCTTTGTTAATAAAAGGAACAAAGGTTGTTGCAGGCAAGTCTGCAAAGACAGAACCTACTAAAATAGGATCAGTTAAAGCAGCTATATTTACTGATGATGATAGAAGAAATGCAATGATAAGAGCACTTAAAGCTGAAAAACCAGAATCGATTATGATACTTGGTACATCAGATGAGATGGTTGCAAAAATTGCAGAAAATCTAGAGTTACCAGAGATACAAAAAACAATATATATTGAAGATATTTCTACACCAGAGCAAATAGAACAGGCTAGAAAAATAAGAAAAGAACAAGGAAAACATGTTGTTCCTGTTCCAACTTTTGAAATAAAAGAACAATTTTCTGGTTATCTATTAGATCCACTTAAAATGTTTGAAAAACAAGATAAAGTGTATAGAGAAAAAAGCGTAATTAGACCTACATTTAGTTATCTTGGAAAGTTTACTATTTCAGATAAAGTATTAAAAGAAATAATACAATATGAAGGAATAAAAACAGAAGGAATAACTAAACTAGTTAAAATAGATGTAGACGAATACGAAGATGGTGTAAAGATAAAACTATATGTAAATATTAAATTTGGATATAACATACCAAAAGTAACAAAAGAGCTGCAAGCAATAATAGCACGTGAACTAGATTATATGACGGGAATAAATATCTTAGCGATAGATATATTTGTTAAAGGTATAGATATAGATAAGAAATAATAAAAAGTAAAACAGTAACACAAAAGTGTTGCTGTTTTTGTTTGTGTTTAGTCCTTTTTCTTGACTTTTTCGCTATCGCAATATATAATCTTTACATAAAAATTTGAAAATCTATTATTAATATAAAGGAGATGATTAAATATGTATGAATGGCGCACAGCCAAAGTTGATGGCAACACAAGAAAAGCGTTCGAGCTTGCGACAGATATTTCATGGCGTTTCGATGATGAAAAGATTCGGAGTGCATATGTAATCTTTGCGGCTTTGAACATTTTGGACTCCTCAATTTCCAAAATCATCATGGATGCAAACGGCATTATGATTCCGGATCTCGATCTCATTATGGATGATAAGAAACTCTTTGGTAACATTTTTGGTAAGGAAATAGCAGAAAAAATCTTTGCAGAACGCGAAGAAATGGAAGAAGAAATAGAGGCGGCAAACAATTCTAAGGATGAACCGCCTACAGAAAATGAACGCATTGAAGCAACGGTAATGGAATTTTTGGCAGATCTTATGGGATATGGCGATGATGAGATGGATATTCTTGTCCCCGCTTATTCAGACAAGTTGGAAGCGGCTTTGGATGAAGCATATCTCAGATGTAAAGCAATGGGCTTGGATTACCTTACACTTGATGTAATCATTTACTCGCTTCTTCAGAACGAAGACTCAAGTGCCTACAAGTTTGTCAATGGTTTTGTAAACGGGCTTGGTTGGGATATGCCTACCTTTATGAACAGTCTTAGAATGATTGCAAATATTTCTGAAGATGCTGATCATATCGAAAGGCCTGTGGTTATTCCGGCAGCTCTTGCTACCTGCGTAGAAGTTCTTAACGAAAAGTACAAGAAAGGCGATGAAATCGTAATTCTTGGAAGAGATAAGGAAATCTACAAAGCGTTCAATATCTTCTCTAAGAAGACAAAGAGAAATGCAGTTCTGGTTGGTAAACCTGGTGTTGGTAAGACAGCAATCATTGAGGCTATTACTCAGCACATCGTAAACGAAACTTGTCCTCAAGAATTCGTGGGATATACGGTTTTGTCTCTCGATGTAAACGCAATGGTTGCAGGTACAAAGTATCGTGGTGAGTTTGAAACCAAGGTTGCAATTCTTAAGCAGTTCTTGGAGAATACTCCTAAGGTAATTCTCTTCGTGGATGAGATGCACCAGATGCTTGGAGCGGGCGGTACTTCCGATGGCAACGTTGACCTTAGCGGTTCGCTTAAGCCTATCCTTTCCAGAGATGATGTTGTATTTGTTGGTGCTACCACCAATAAGGAATATGATATGATTCTCTCAAGAGATGGCGCTTTCAAGCGTCGCTTTGAGGTAATCGTGGTTAAGGAACCTAAGAATGCTGAAGTAAAGGTTATGATTGAAGCAAAGATCAAGTCCATGGAAAGATACCACAAGGTAGAAGTGCCTCGTGAACTTGTGGACTATGTAATTCTTTGTTCCAATTGTTTCAACCTTGAAAACGCAAACCCGGACAAGACGCTTGACCTCCTGGACCGCGCAATGGCTATTGCAAAGGTAGACAAGAAGTCTGTTGTAACACGTGAGTGTATCGACAAGGTATACGAAGAGTGCTTCGAAAAGTATGGCAAGATTTCCAAGGCGGATGTAAGATCTACCGCTTACCACGAAGTAGGACATTATATCGTAAACCGTCTTACCAAGCTGCACGGCAACACAAACGTTACCGCGATTTCCATCATTCCTGCAGAAGACTATCTTGGAGTAAACATCCTCGAGGATAACGATAACATCGTTATGTGCGACAGAGAATATGTGGAAGCATATATTATGGCGCGCCTTGCAGGTAGAGTTGCACAGCTTAAGGTAAACAGAAACTTGGACAGCGGCGCTTCCAACGATATCATGGTGGCTCAGCAGTTTGCAAAGATTGTTGTTACTCAGTATGGTATGGAGGAAGATAACTTCAAGAATCTGTTTCTTATGGACTCGGATCTTATGAGCGAGAAACTTGCAAATGAGATTAACGAAAAGGTTGCAAATCTTATCAAGGAATGTTACGACAAGACTATCAAGTTTATCGATGAACATTGGGAAATCTTGCAGAAGATGGCAGAGTATCTTATTGAAAAGAGAATCGTCACTTCTGATGAGCTTGACCAGTTCATCCCGGCTGAACTTAAGTAAGCAAACACAAACACCCTGGAGTAATTTCCAGGGTGTTTTTCTATAGCCCAAACAAACAAAAGTTCTATAATTTCTTGACACCTTCTTTTTCCAGTGATATACTTATTTTGGTGAAAAAATGGATAAATTATTAAAAGAAAGTGTGCAATATCTAAAAGGTGTAGGACCAAGTAGAGTTAAACAACTAGAGAAACTTGGAATAAATACCGTTTATGATTTGCTAACACATTTTCCAAGAGAATATGAGAATAGAAATAATATAAAGAAAATACGAGATTTTATGGTAGGAGAAAATGTTGTATTTATAGCAAGAGTTTCAACTAGACCAGAAATTAGAAGAAAAGGTAGAGTGTTTAGCTTAACATACTTCTATGCATCAGATGATACAGGTAGAATTAGGGTTACAATATTTAATCAACCATATCTAAATGATAAATTAGATATAGATAAAGAGTTTGTTTTCTACGGTAAGGTAGAAGAATCTAAAGGCAGATTTGAAATAGTAAATCCAGTAATAGTGGAAAAGGAAAAAATGGATAGTATAACAGGTTTTTATCCGATTTATCCACTAACAGCAGGTATTAAAAATGGATATATTGCAAAGCTTGTAAGTGAACTGTTAGATAAAAAATATGTATTACCAGAGATATTAAGTACAGAGTTAAGAAAAAAGTATAATCTATGTGAAGTGAATTTTGCACTAGAACAAATACATAGACCAACTAAATTTGAAAATATAGAAATTGCTCGTACAAGATTAATATTTGAAGAACTATTCTTACTGCAACTAGCTTTACTAAGTTTAAGAAATAGAAATTTTGAGGAAAAAACAGGAATTAAATTTGAAGATACAGAATATACAGAATTCTTAAAAATATTACCATTTGAACTAACTGGTGCTCAACAAAGAGTAATTGGTGAGATAGTAAAAGATATGGGGAGTACAAGACCAATGAATAGACTTGTACAAGGAGATGTTGGTAGTGGTAAAACAATAGTAGCTGCTCTTGCAATGTATGTAGCAGTAAAGAATGGTTATCAAGCAACGTTAATGGCACCAACAACAATACTTGCTACACAACACTATGAAGAATTAAAAAAATATTTCTCACACTTTGGCATGACTTGTGACCTTTTAACTGGAAGTACAACTCCAAAGAATAAGAGAATAATATTAGAGAAACTAAAGAATGGTGAAATAGATATCCTTATTGGAACAAATGCATTAGTTTCAGATAATGTAGAGTTTAAGAATTGTGGTTTAGTAATAACAGACGAGCAACATCGTTTTGGTGTAAAGCAAAGAATGAAACTAAATGCTAAAGGAGAAAATCCAGATGTAGTTGTTATGACCGCAACACCAATTCCAAGAACACTTGCGCTTATGGTATATTCCGACCTAGATATGAGTATTATAGACGAACTACCTAAAGGAAGAATACCAATTAAAACATATGTAGTAAATGAAACATTAGAAGAAAGAATAGATAAGTTTATTGCTAAAGAAATGGATAAGGGAAGACAAGTATATGTTGTATGTCCTTTAATAGAAGAAAATGAAGAACTAGATTTAACAGATGCAACTAATGTTTATGAAAGATACAAAAACGAAGTTTTCAAAGATTATTCTGTTGGTTTCTTGCATGGTAAGATGAAGAAAAAAGAAAAAGAAGAAGTAATGCAAGATTTCAAAGATGGAAAAATACAAATGATAGTTTCCACTACTGTAATTGAAGTTGGTGTTAACGTACCAAATGCTACACTGATGGTTATAGAAAATGCAGAAAGGTTTGGTTTAGCAACACTTCACCAATTAAGAGGAAGAGTAGGAAGATCATCTCTAGAATCATATTGTGTGCTTAAAGCCAAAAATATGGGTAAAGAAACAAGAGAACGTTTAGGAATAATGGTTAAGTCTAACAATGGTTTTGAAATAGCAGAAAAGGATTTGGAAATACGTGGTCCGGGGGATTTCTTTGGAATTCGCCAACATGGTTTGCCAGAGTTTAAACTTGCTAATCTTTTAAAGGATGTTAAGCTACTTAAACTTTCTAATGATGCGGCTAAAGAAGTCTTAGCTAAAGATCCTAAGTTTGAGACTGAAGAAAACAAAGTTCTAAAGGAAGAATTATTTACAAAATACAATGAACAATTAGTAAACATAGGAACATAAGAAAAGCACTTTTTAGTGCTTTTTTTATGTTTTTATGCATACATATCTATAGAAGGAGTGTGGTAATTTTGAACCCATTTAACGAACAACCTATAGATTTAGAAAAATCGTATATGAACTGGAGAGAAATATATCCAAAATCTTATGATAAAAATAATGTTGATCCGTATACTAAAACAAGAATAATACTTATGAATGGGGCAGAAACAGAGCAAATATTTTTTATGCATCAATTTAGTAGAAATTGCAATGATAATGATGTGAGAAGAAAATTAGCTGTGATTAGAAGAACTTCGCAACAGATGCAGAAGTTAATACAATGCTTAAAACCAATTAACGAGAATGCATTAGAAGAAACAATAACTTATGAGCAACTTGCAGTGGATTTAACAGCTAGACTAGCCAAATGTGAACCTGATCCATATGTAAAACAAGCATTAGATTTTGCTTTGTTAGAAGATTTTGACCATTTATATAGATATGCAAATCTTCTTGAAATGGAATGTGGAATTCCTGCAGAAAAGTTAGTTGGTAGATATACTGAAATAACGCCAGGAAGACCAACAATAGCTCACCATAGATGCCCATTAGATTCGATTAGATATCATATAAATAATAAAGAGGCAGATATTTTAACAAAACTACATGTAAATATTATAACTGCTGCAGAACAACAAACAATGAATTTCTATATGAACATATGTAATCTTTATCCGACAGATTTAGGTAGAAGAGTGTATCAAGAAATAGCTATGATAGAAGAACAACATGTTACACACTATGGTAGCCTTATGGATCCAAATACAACTTGGTATGAAAATCTACTTATGCATATGTACACAATGTGTTATTTGTATTATTCTTGTATGAAATATGAAACAAATGAATACATACGCAAAGTTTGGTGTATGGGATATGAACGCTCAGTAGCAGGGCTTCATCTTGCTGCATATCTACTCCGCGAGTATGATGGTAAAGAAGTAGAACAAGTAATTCCAAATCCTGCTTTTCCAGAGCTTTTAGATTTAGGCCCAAATATAGAATATGTGCGAGAAGTATTAAAATGTACAGTAGACTATACAGCTAAAAGAGAGAACTATGTACTTGTACAGAATCTAGAACCTAATGCGGGATTCTTTAAGTATCAATGCCAAGTAAATGAAGAAGTGGGAACTGTACCTAGTCATAATGTAATAGAAAAGCATATATGCAAATGTGGCATAGATTATAGATTTGAGGTAGCGCCAAATCCAATAATGGAATTAAGAGATAGAAAAGAAGATAATACAAATGTTGGTAGAACATGGGGATGCAGAAAAGCTAAAGAAAGTGTAGAATAAATTAATAACCACTATCATACTATTAAGTAGTAGGAGAGTGGTTATTGTGTTATATATAAAACAATATACAAAATATATGATGTTATCATATATCTTAGCATTTATACTTTTGTGTTTAACAGCGGTCCTTTTTACATATACTAATATAAACGATGGCTATATGGATACATTTGTATATGTAATAGTGGGAATAACAAATTTAATAGGAAGTATGCTTGTAGCAAGAAAAATAAAAGAAAAAGGGATTATACTAGGTGTTGTTTTTGGATTAATGTATTTCCTTTTAATATATCTTTTATCTGGAGTGGCATTTGGTTTTGTAATGAATGTGTCTGTAGCGATATATCTAGCTACCGCGATTCTAACAGGAATGTTTGGCGGTATCTTAGGTGTAAATATGTAGGTGTAGTAGTGAGAGTAGAATATATTAAAGTAAATAAAAGCAAAAAGTTAATATCGCTTCTAGTTATATTATTTCTGTTAATACTAGCATATGTAACATTAGAATTGTTTGATGTTAGAGAAACTGTAAGTAGTAAAATAGAATTTGCTAAAAATACAGATAATTATGAATTTGTATTAGGTGGGGAAGCGTGTGGTATAAAGCTTTTAGCAAATGGAGTATTGGTAGTAGAAGTGGATAACATTAAAAGCGGGGTCAAGATAGGAGATGTCATATTAAAGGTAGATGATACTCTTGTGGATACAAATAAAGAGATAATAGAATATGTAAATAAAGATGAAATAATAAAGAAGAAGAAAGTATTGTTAACTATAAAAAGAGATGAGAATACAATTACTAAAGAGATAGAACTTGTGCATAATAAAGTAGACAATATCTATGAACTAGGATTATGGGTTAAAGACAGTAGTGCAGGAGTAGGAATGGTTACTTTTTATGAGTTAACTACGAATTCTTTTGCTGCATTAGGGCACGGGATAACAGAAACTAAAAATAATATAATACTTCCTATGCTCACAGGTGCTATTGTAAGAGCGAAGATAAACAGCATAAATAAAGCAAAGCCAAAATTACCGGGAGATTTAAGAGCGACAATATATAAAGAGGTATTAGGACAAATTAGAAAAAATACAGGAAACGGACTATATGGAACTATGGAAAATAAAGAAAAACTAACAGAAAAGAAAGAACTAATAGAAGTAGCGTCAAAGAATGAAATTAAAGTAGGAAAAGCGTATATTTATTGCACATTAGATAAAGAAGTGGAAAAATTTGAAGCGGAAATTGAAAATGTGCTTTTAGATTCTAGTGGAAATAAGAATATGATAATAAAAATAACGGACGAAAAATTATTGAAGGAAACTGGCGGAATCGTTCAAGGAATGAGCGGAAGTCCAATTGTACAAAATGGGAAATTAATAGGAGCGGTAACGCATGTGTTTTTAAATAATCCAAAGAAAGGTTATGGCTCGTTTATAGAGAATATGATTGAAGATATGAAAACAATATAGTATATAAAATGCTTGCATTTCGTTTTAATATTGTATAAACTATATTAGTAGTGAGGCGATATGATGAAAAAATTAAAAAATGGGCATAGCTTATTTAGATCACTTTTTTTAGTAATATTATTAGGAGTACTTGCGTGTATATTAGCAAGCTTGTTGTATGGCGATGCAGAAATAACAGAAACAGAGCTAAAAGATATGCAAGCTAAAGCAGAGCAGGCATATAAAACGGTGTATTTTGAACAAGTTAAAGCTGGAGTTAGAGAAGATGTTAAAGTTGCAGATGTTATAAAGCAACTTAGGAAAGATGGAGTTAATCTTTATACAATATCAAGTTATAAATTTACTATAGAAGAAGGTAAAATCAAAGTTGAACCCGCAAAGGGAGAAGTAGTAAAAGATAAATAAGAGCAAGTCAGTACTTGCTTTTATTTTTTTGTGTGCGAAAATGTAAAAAAAGTTAGTTGCTTGATAAAATAGTAAAATATGTTATAATATCTGTGCAAGAAATAAATAAAAAACTATATAACTATTATGGAGGAAAATATGGAAAGATATGAATTAGAATCTTTGATTAAAGAAGAAAAATGTATTAAAGGAGGAACGAAAGAAGCTTGTATCAAGATTCGGGAAGTGTTGAATCACCAGTTTAATCCGGGGAATCAATTACATGCACCTATGAGCGCTGTAACTATTAATGAGTTCATAGATGCAGTAGAACAGCTTGTAAGCTTTGCTATGGAGCACGAAGATGCTAAAGCATACAAGTACTGTTGTGAACCAGACTGTGTCTATGCTGGTAATCCTAAGTGTAAGGGAAGAATTGTTGTAGGCGTAAAAAACAGATGGAATGCTAAAAATGTAAAGATTTGTCCATATTATGTGGAAGAGGATAAATAATATGGAAAAGAAAAATAAGTATCTAAAACTTTGCCTTGATCCTGAGCTTGAGAAAGAATCAAAGAAGGTTCAAAAAGGGGCTATTATAATTTCAATGGCATTTTCAGCTGTTGCTATTGCTGTAATTTTAATTATGGTTTGCTTGTTAACTTAAGAAAAACAGCAAAATGTTAACTTTTTAGTTGACAAACTTCAATTCACCGTGTATAATATATCCAGTAAAGTAAATTTGCTTTACTGGATATTCTTTTTAGGAGGAAATATGGAGGATAAATTAGAGAAGATACTTCTTTATGAAACATATAAAGAAATGCTTACATTAAATATGCAAGATGTATTTGAACAATATTATTATTCAGATTTATCCCTAAGGGAAATTGGAGAGAACAACAACATTTCTTTTCAAGCAGTTAGAGATGCGCTAAAGAAGGCAGAAAAGACGTTAACTGAGCTAGAAGAAAAATTACAAGTTGTTAAACTTAAAAATGAAATACAAGAATTACAAGAATATATATCGACTGATAATATGGATATAGAAGAATTAAAAAATAAAATAAGAGGATTAGGAGAAAATTAAATATGTTTGAAAGTCTATCAGATAAACTTCAAAATATAACACGAAAACTAAGGGGCCAAGCTAGAATAACAGAGAAAGACTTAAAAGAAATGTTAAGAGAAGTAAAACTAGCACTTCTTGAAGCAGATGTTAACTACATGGTAGTTAAAGCTTTTATTAAATCTGTAGAAGAAAAAGCTTTAGGCGAAGAAGTAATGAAATCTCTTACACCAGGACAACAAGTTGTTAAAATAGTTAAAGATGAATTAACAACAATGCTTGGTGGAACGGATTCTAAATTAAATATGGCGATGCATGGACCAACGGTAATAATGCTAATAGGTCTTCAAGGTAGTGGTAAAACAACACTTGCTGGAAAACTTGCAAACTACTTAAGAAAACAAGGCAAGAAACCACTTATGGTTGCATGTGACGTGTATAGACCAGCTGCTATAACACAACTTAAAACATTAGGTAAAGCTTTAGATATACCTGTGTATAGCGAGGAGGATAACAAAGATGTAATATCCATCACAAAGAATGCTTTTAAGGAAGCTAATTCTAAAATGTGTGATGTAATATTAATAGATACAGCTGGACGTCTTCAAGTAGATGAAGTGCTTATGGATGAGTTGGTAAGACTAAAATCATTCGCAAAACCGCACGAAGTAATGCTTGTAGTTGACGGTATGGTTGGTCAAGAAGCTGTAAATGTAGCAAGCGCGTTTAATGAAAAGATAGGTATAGATAGTATATCTTTAACAAAATTAGATTCAGACACACGTGGTGGTGCTGCACTTTCAGTAAAACACATAACAGGTAAACCAATAAAGTTTGCATCTGTTGGTGAAAAAATGAATGATCTTGAGATGTTCCATCCAGAAAGAGTTGCATCAAGAATACTTGGTATGGGCGATGTGCTTACTGTAATAGAACAAGCTGAAGAACTTTATGCTGAAGAAGAAGCTGAAGATTTAGAAAGAAAAATTAGACAAAATGAATTTACATTAGAAGACTTCAGAAAGCAAATTAAAAAGATCCGCAAAATGGGAATGAACAAATTAATGTCTATGCTACCAGGTATCCCAAGCGAACTTAGAAATGCTGAAATAGATGAAAAACAAATAGATAAAATAGAAGCTATTATTTCATCTATGACAAACAAAGAAAAAAGAGATACAAGTATACTTAACGCTTCAAGAAGAAAAAGAATTGCAGCAGGTAGTGGTACTCAGGTATCAGATGTTAACCAACTAGTTGGTCAATATGAACAAATGAGAAAAATGATGAAAGACTTATCTAATGGTAAAAACCCACTAGCGAACCTTATGGGTAAACGCAAAGGGTTTAGATAAAATATAGTAAAAAATAGATTAATATAAATTTCAGGGAGGTGAAATAAAAGATGGTAAAAATCAGATTAAGAAGAGATGGTTCTAAAAAAGCTCCATACTATACTATGGTAGTTGCAGATTCTAGATATCCAATGGATGGTAGATTCATCGAAAAAGTTGGAACATACAATCCAATGACTGAACCTAAAGCATTAAACCTAGATGCTGATAAAATAAAAGAATGGGTTAAGAAAGGTGCAAAACCTACAGATACTGCAAAAGCTTTAATAGAAAAAGCAGGAATCGATCTTAAGGAGGTCTAGAGGGTGTATAAAGAATTAATAGAGTATCTTGTAAAATCATTAGTAGATAACAAAGACGCTGTAGTTTTAACAAAAGCTAAAGAAGACACTAAAACTGTTATAACAGTTAAAGTAGATTCTAAAGATATGGGCAGAGTTATTGGTAAAGATGGAAGAATTATAAAATCTATCAGAGAAATAGTTCGCGCATATAGTGCAAAAAACAACGATAAAGTAGTTGTTAATATAGAAGAGTAAAAGATGGAAACAATTGAATTTGGTAAAATCGTAAATACTCACGGATTGAAAGGTGAAGTTAAAGTATATTCTTATACAGATAATGAAAAGAAAATACTTAAGCTTAAAAAAGTATATATTAGAGGCATTGAGTATAAAGTTGAAAGCATGAGACTTCAAAAGCAAATGTTTTTAATGAAACTTCAAGGTATAGATGACATTGAACAAACTAAAAATATAATGAACGAAATGTGTTTTAGAGAAGTAGAAAAGAACGAGTCAAATGATGACGAGGGATACTTCATAAAAGACTTAGTAGGATTAGAAGTTGTAGATTTAGATGGCAATAAAGTTGGTACACTAAAAGAAGTATTTAGAACTGGTGCAAATGATGTATATGAAGTAGTAGATGAAAATAATAAATCTATTTACTTACCTGCAATCAAGAAAGTAATAAAAAGCATAGATATTAGCTCTCATAAGATGACAGTAGAACTAATGGAGGGGCTTTAATATGAAGTTTACAATACTAACGCTTTTCCCAAATGTAATTAATGAATACATAAACACAAGTATTATTTCTCGTGCAATAGCAAAAGAAAAAATAAGTGTTGATGTAATAGATTTAAGAAACTTTGGTAAAGGTGCAAGAAGAAATGTAGATGACACTGTTTATGGTGGTGGAGATGGTATGGTAATAACTGTACCAGTATTAGATGAAGCGTTAGCTAGTATAGAAAATATACAAGATGCTAATACACACATTATATATTTAAGTCCAAAAGGTCGTGTGTTAAGTCAAAAGCTATCTGAAAAGATGTCTAAAGAATATGAGCACATTGTTCTTTTAACAGGACATTATGAAGGCATAGACGAAAGAATATTTAGTCTATATAACATAGAAGAAATATCTATTGGAGATTATGTTTTAACTGGTGGAGAACTACCAGCACTTGTACTATTAGATACAATAACTCGTTTGATACCTGGTGTAATTAAGGAAGACTCAAGTAAGAATGAAAGCTTTAGCAATTCTTTACTTGAAGAACCACAATACACTAAACCAGAAGAATATAAAGGACTAAAAGTTCCTGAGATATTACTTAGTGGTAATCATAGTAAAATAGATGAGTATAGATACGAAGAAAGACTATATACAACACTAATAAAAAGACCAGATTTATTTAAAAGATACATAAATGAAAACAAATTAGACATAAACAAAGTAAATGAAATCATAACCAAAAAGGAGGGAAACTAAAATGGATATAATCAAAGCTATAGAACAAGAACAAATTAACGAAAACGTAGCTAACTTCAAAGTTGGGGATCAAGTTAAAGTTCACGTTAAAATAAAAGAAGGAAACAGAGAAAGAATACAAGTATTTGAAGGATTTGTTATCAAACGTCAAAATGCTGGTTCTAACGAAACTTTCACAGTAAGAAAAATATCTTATGGTGTAGGTGTTGAAAGAACATTCCCTGTACATTCTAAAAACATCGATAAAATCGAAGTTGTAAGAAGTTCTAAAGTAAGAAGAGCTAAATTATACTACCTAAGAGAAAGAACAGGTAAAGCAGCTAAACCTGCTGAAAGAGTATAATAAAAATTAAGTAAATATGTAAAGAGCACTTAATAATAAGTTGCTCTTTATTTTTTTGTTAAACTATAGTATAATACTTATACATTTTAGGAGAATATATGAGGATAATAGCAGGAAAATTTAGAGGAAGAAAATTATTAGAATTTGATGTAGATAGTACAAGACCAACATTAGATAGAATAAAAGAGCCTATGTTTTCAATACTTATGCCGTATCTTGAAGATGCTAAAGTATTAGATCTTTTTAGTGGCACAGGTAATCTTGCAATAGAAGCACTATCTAGAGGTGCATCTTTTGCTTGGATGAATGATATAAATAAAAAGGCTTTAAGGTTAATTTCTGGTAATGTTTCGTTGACACATACGGAAAATTGTGTTAAAATAACGGGGAAAGATTATGCAAAATGTTTAAAGCAAATACATGAGGAAGGAATCAAATTTGATATTATTTTTTTAGATCCACCTTATGGCATAGATAGTGAAGAAAAAATATTAAAACTAATACTGGAATATGGAATACTTGAAGAGGATGGAATTGTTGTATTAGAAAGCGACAAAAGAAAAGATGTTGAAGAAAATATACAAGGGCTAAACCTTAAAGATAAAAGAACATATGGAAGAGTAGTTATTAGGTTGTATGAGTTGGAGGATTAAACATGGAAATATTTACATTATTAGAAAATTTAGAAGAGTTAGTTGAAAACGGTACTAAAGTTCCTTTATCATCAAAGGTTCTTGTAGATAAAGACGAATTAAGTGAAATTTTAGAAGAAATTCGTATGAAATTACCTGATGAATTAAAGCAAGCTAAATGGGTAAAAGAAGAAAGACAAAGAATAATAATGGACGCTCAAAAAGAAGCAGACCAAATAGTTAAAGAAACAGAAACAAAGATAATTTCTTTAGTAGATGATCATGAAATAACAAGACAAGCTCTAGCACAAAAAGAAGAAATAATTGAATCTGCAGATAGAGTAGCACGTGAAATTTCTGAAGGAACAAGACAATATGCTGATGCATTACTTGGAAGATTAGAAGAAATATTAAAAGAAACATTAAACGTTATTCATGATAACAGAAAAGAATTAAAATAATATATAAATTTGAATATAAAAGTGGCAAAAGTAAATTAGTAAAAAATGCTTAAATACTAAATACTTTTGTTGCTTTTTTTTTTAATATAATATAGAATTATATTAGTGTAAAAGGGGATTACTATGGGTAGAAGAAAAGGAAGCAAAAATAAGAAGAAAAAAACTACTGCAGCCAAAGAAACACAAAAGACATTTTTATCTGAATTTATGGGTGGATTTGTCTTTGTATTAGGTTTAGCATTAATAGTTTTATTTAAGTTTGATAATATAGGCTATATGGCAGATAATATAAATATGTTCTTTACAGGGCTATTTGGTGAAGCAAGAATACTATTACCGATATCTTGCATGTATGTTGGAATAGCATCGATAATATCTAGTAAAAAGAAAAAAGTAGGAGCAGAACTTCTAAAAGGTGTATTAATAACAGCACTTGCATCTGCAACGGTTTATGCATTTACAGTAGATAGATATGATTTCTGGTCTAATCCAGGAGCATTTGTAAACTTTGCATATAAAGGTGCAATAACAGGAAATAACTATGCTGGTCTTTTAGGTGGTATAGTTGCATCGCTTACTAATTTATGTGGTGGTGTTATAATATCTAAAATAATACTTGTAACATTCACATTTTTCTTTATATTGTTCTTTATAAACTTAAGTTTAAGAGATTTCTTTGCAATTGTATATAACATAGTAATAACAATAGTAGAATTTATAGCTAATATGTTTATCACAGTATTTACTACAGATGAAGAAGCGATACAAAGAAAAGAATTAAAATTAAAAGAACGTGAAAAAATAAAAAGAGAAAAAGAAATAGAAAAAATACACAAAGAAGATTTGAAACGTGCAGAAAATGTAGTTAGAAATTATGCTAATGTACAAGAGGAAGAAAATGGACAAATTAAATTAGATTTATCTAGTGAATCTGAAGCTAAACAAAAGCAAGAAAAATTAAAAGGGCTTCAAGATGAATTCTTCAAAAAACAAAAAGAAGAGAGTGAAGAAAAGAATGTTAAAGAAGTTCTTCAACTTGATCACTCAATGCATGAAGATGATTTGGAAGATTACAACTTCCCACCATTATCTTTACTTGGAGATCCAGCACCATCACTTAAAGTTGTTACTAAGAAACAACTAGATATGATAGCAGACAAATTAGAGAAGACATTATTAAGCTTTGGTGTTGAAGCTAAAGTTAAAAATATAACTCGTGGACCAACAGTAGTACGTTATGAACTACTACCAGCTCCAGGTGTTAAGGTTAGCAAAATAGTTAACCTAGCAGATGATATTGCACTTAATCTTGCAGCTAAAGCAATACGTATTGAAGCTCCAATACCTGGTAAAGGTACAGTTGGTATAGAAATACCAAATGAGGTTAAAGAAGCTGTATATATTAAAGATGTAATAGCATCAGATAAATTTAATAATGCAGAATCTAAATTAACATTTGCCCTTGGTAAAGATACAGCAGGAGATGTAGCAATTGGAGATATTGCTAAAATGCCTCACGTACTTATTGCTGGTGCAACGGGTTCTGGTAAGAGCGTATGTATAAATGCACTTTTAACATCAATATTATATAAAGCTAAACCAAGCGATGTAAAATTAATATTAGTTGACCCTAAAGTAGTTGAACTTTCTGTATATAACGGAATCCCACATTTATTAATTCCAGTTGTAACAGACCCTAAAAAAGCAGCAGGTGCTTTAGACTGGGCAGTATCTGAAATGGAAGCAAGATATGCTAAGTTTGCAGAATACGGAGTAAGAGATATTAAGGGATACAATAAAGTAATTGAAAGAGAAGAAAACGGTAAGAAATTACCACAAATAGTAATAATAATAGATGAGTTGGCTGACCTTATGATGGTAGCAGCAAACGATGTTGAAGCAAGCATTTGTAGAATAGCACAAAAAGCAAGAGCTGCTGGTATGCACCTTGTAGTTGCTACACAAAGACCATCTGTAGATATTATCACAGGTGTAATTAAAGCAAATATACCTTCAAGAATAGCGTTTACAGTATCTTCACAAGTAGACTCAAGAACAATACTTGACCAAGTTGGTGCAGAAACACTTCTTGGAAAAGGAGATATGTTATACTTCCCAACAGGAGAGATGAAACCACAAAGAATGCAAGGTGCATTTGTTTCAGATGCAGAAGTAGAAAACATAGTAACATTTATTAAAGGTAATTCGGAAGTTAGATACAATGAAGATATAATAGAACATATAGAAAAACAAGGTAAAGTAAATAAAGGAATGGATGATCCTGAAGGTGAAGATGAAGATGATGCAGATGCGCTTTTAGATCAAGCTATAGATCTTGTTGTAGATATGGGGCAAGCATCAGCGTCAATGCTACAAAGAAGATTTAGAATAGGATATTCAAGAGCAGGAAGAATAATAGACCAAATGGAAGCAAGAGGGATTGTTTCTGGATACGAAGGTTCTAAACCTCGTCAAGTATTAATATCTAAGGAAGAATGGGAAGAATTAAAAATGACACCAATCCTTCCAACTAATGAGGAGAGTATATAATGAGTATATTAACTAGACAAAAGAAAAGAGATGCATATTTATTATCAGAAGCGCAACCAATGCGTATAAAGAATGAAGATGGAAAAGATATAAATGTATTCTTCGGTGGTTTGTGCAATGTAGGAGATAAGGTACTACATAGCGCTTGTGTGGAATATATAATAAATAATAGAAGAACAATAGAAAAAATGGTTTTAATCGAACCAGTAACTAGAGAATATGATGACGGTTATATTGAAGACAGAACTGAAAAGTATTTCAAAGAAATATTAGATAATGCAAATATGTCTGAAGATAAAACAAAATATGAAGCATTAACAAAATTCTTTGGAATGGAAGAAACTGAAGAAGATGCACTTAAGAGTGATTATATCGGTTCTTTAGCACAATATGAAAATGGTACATATTATAGATTCTTTGATGATGAGTTTAGAATCAAATATGTAAGGGAGAAGCTAGACGAAAAAGAATTATACTGGTAGTATAGGAGGAAACTAATGAAAATAACATTTTTTGGAGCAGCAAGAGGTGTAACTGGTTCGTGTCACATGATAGAAGTAGGAGATACAAAATTTCTTGTAGATTGTGGTTTGTTTCAAGGAACATTAACAGAACAAATATTAAACTATGAGAATTTCCAATTTGATATAAACGATATAGATTTTGTTATACTTACACACGCTCACATAGACCATAGTGGTAGAATACCAAAACTATTTGTTTCAGGATATAATAATCCGGTGTATTGTACACCAGCAACTGCAGATCTTTGTTCTGTAATGTTGCCAGACAGTGGACATATACAAGAAAAAGAAATAGAGTGGGTAAATAGAAAACGTATGAGAGCTGGTAAGGCGCCAGAACCACCAATATACACTGCCAAAGATGGATTAGATAGCTGCAAGTTATTAAAAAAGATAGATTATGGAAGAGAACATAAAATAAATGATAATGTTACTTTCAAATTCCTTGATGCCGGACATATGTTAGGATCTGCAATAGTTGAACTATACATCACAGAAAATGGTAAAACAGAAAAATTAACATTCACAGGCGACCTTGGAAATGAAGAAAATCCAATAATACGTGAACCAGAAAATGTAATAGATACAGATTATCTAGTAATAGAATCTACATACGGTGGAAGATTCCACAGCCCAATAAAGGAACAATCTGAAGAGTTTATTAAAATAATATTAAATACAATAGATAGAGGTGGTAATGTAGTAATACCATCATTTGCAGTTGGTAGAACACAAGAAATATTATTTGAACTAAATAAATATTTATCTAAAGATGTAGATTCAGAAAAATATATAGAAAGATTAGATAATATACCAATAGTTGTAGATAGTCCTTTAGCCAAAAATGCTACAGAAATATTTGAAGATAACTTTAATTGTTATAACGAAGATGCATTAAGTTATTTACTTATGGGAGATAATCCAATAAGTTTCAAGAACCTAAGATTTACTGCATCAGCAGATGAATCTAAAGCACTAAACGAAGACAAAACACCAAAGATAATAATATCTGCAAGTGGAATGTGCGAAGCGGGACGTGTAAAGCACCACTTAAAACACAATCTATGGAGACCAGAGTCTACAATATTATTTGTAGGATACCAAGCAGAAGGAACATTAGGTCGCAAGATAGTGTCTGGAGAACCAAGAGTTAAAATATTTGGTGAAGAAATTGGTGTTAATGCAGAAATAAGAATGCTAGACGCATTCTCAGGACATGCAGACCAACAAGGTATATTAGATTTTATAGAAAAAATAGAAAAGAAACCAAAAAGAATATTCTTAGTTCATGGAGAATATGAAGGCCAAAAGATACTTGCGAATGCAATAGAATCTAAGTTCGGAATAGATGTAGTAATTCCTGAAAGGGATGAAAGATACTACCTAGGAGATAGTAAGTTTGAAAAAGCAAGCTACAATGTACGCGAAACAAACTTAAGATTAGATATCTATGAAATGCTTACATACTTAAAATTAGATATGGAAGATGTATCTAAAATAGTTAAATCTGATGTAAAACATGGAGCAACAGAAGAAGAAATGTTTGAAATCAAAATGAAACTTGTAGGTCTTAAAGAGGAAATGCAAAAAATTAAAAATAGAGTTAAAATAGAAGATATGAATGAAGAATAAAGCAAAACAGGAGTAACAAATATAGTTACTTCTGTTTTTTCTTAATAACTGTACAAAAATACACCTTTATATGATATAATTCTTTTGGAGATGATAGTATGAAGTGTAAATGCTGTGGAATAGAAAATGCAACGGAATTACATGACTTTTGTTTAACTTGTATAGAAAAGAATTGTGATATAGATGATTTGTTGCCACTAAAAGAATTTGGTTATGACCCAGATAAAAAAGAAGAAATAAAAGTAACACCTAAAAAGAAAAAAGGAATTGTTGAATTTTTGGCTAATGGAGATATAGTCGTATTTATTGTGCAAATTGTTATTTTGCTAGTAACGTTAATACTTCCGGTAGGATTGTTAATAATAGATTCATCTTGGAATAGAGTTTCCATATCTAATTTGTTTTGGTTTATAATACCAGCAATATATATTGTTTTTTTAATAGCGATTAGCATAATTAAAAATAAAAAACCAAGCATACAACCGCTAGAAAAACCAAGTGTACAACCATATATAGCATTAAGAGCAGGATATTTAGAAGACGTGATAGACTTCTACTTAGAATGCAAAGCAAGGAATGTTAATTCTGTGAATGATCCAGACTTTGAACTTATAGTAAAAAATATGGATGATGAAATAGAAAATCCAAAAAGGTTGTTTAATATAGGAAAGAAAATAGATGCTAAAATAAGAAATATAAATAAAGAATTTGAACTTGAAAGAGAATTAAAACCATATTATGATGCTAAGTTAGAGCATCTACCTATGTTAATAGGTTCAGGAAAAATGAAAGATGAAGAAGGTGCAAAAAAACATATAGACAAGATAAAAGTTGAGCCAGTAAAAATGAGAAAATTAGAATTTGGTTCAGAAGAAGTAAGATTTAATATTAAAGCACCCGAAGTAAAAATGTTTAAGAAACCAGCTATAATGTATTGTAAGATAAAAATAAATATGTTTGAAGAAGGAATATTATTAGGCGAAGGATACATTACAAATAGGCTATATGATTCTATGGAATATGATGTTGTATTCAAAATGGATAAAAAGATTAAAGACAAGAAAAACGTAACTTTTGAATATGAATTTTTAGAGTCAATAATATCAGAATAATATAAACCACGAGATTTTTCTCGTGGCTTTGTCATATATATATTAAGTTTTATTTGGTAAATAGTAATCTATTACTCCATAGATAGCAGCTGCAATAACACTACTTAACATAGAGATGTAGTAGCCGCGGATAATAAATTGAGACATATATATAATTAAAGTCGCAGATACAAAGCCAACAATAGCTCTACCAAAAGGAATATCATGTATTTCAGTAACTGTTGCTACTAGGTAATCTAATACTACTGTAACAAATGCACATAATACTAGAATCGGTGCACTTTCTGTATTAAAGTTTGGTGCCATATATGCAGTAGCAAAGAATATAACTAGCGCTGAAAAAAATCTAATAGCCATTTGTTTTGTTCTAATTTTATTTATTTGTTTATTCATAATTGCTTGTTTTACCATATTTTTTACCTCTAAATATACAAATAGTATTTGTATAATTTTATAAAATATGCAAAAAATACAAATGTATATAAGGAGAAGAAAATGTTAGTAGTATTTTTTAGAGGTTTAATTTTATTTACAGTTGTTTTTCTTGTAATAAGGCTAATGGGAAAGAGAGAACTTTCTAAAGTTCAACCTTTTGAACTTGCCATTATTGTTATGATATCTGATCTAGCTTCAGGCCCAATGCAATCTAGAGATACTCAAATTTTTGCAGGTGTTATCCCAATAATAGCGCTCCTTATTCTGTATGGTATATTTACGCTTGTTATACAGTCTAGTAACAAGGTAGAAAGTGTTATTTGCGGAACACCAAGTTTAGTTATATACAAAGGTAAAATATTAGAAAAAGAAATGAAAAAACAGCAACTAACAATAGAAGAACTTATGGAACAATTAAGAAGTAAAGATATATATACAGTGCAAGAAACAGCTTATGCAATACTAGAAACTAATGGAGATTTAAATGCAGTAAAAATGGAAGATGCAACTGGAAATAGCATACCATTAAACGTAGTGGTAAACGGAGAATATGCAGATAAAAATATTAAAATGCTAAATCTTACTAGAAAGGATATAGATAAAAAGTTACTTAAGAAAAATATAAAACTAAAAAATGTATTAATAGCAACAATAGATGCAAATGGTAGATTTGTATACCAAGAAAAGGAGAAGAAAGTATGAAACAAATATTAATAATATCTTGTACACTTCTATTAATTCTTGGGTTACATTTTATACAATATTCTTTTCTAAAAGATTCAAGCGAAATATTAATGTCTAAGATATCTAAACTAGAAGAAAGCATAACAAATGATGAAAGTTTGGATAAAATACAAGAAAACAAACAAGAATTAGAAAAACTATGGAATAAAAAAGAATTAGGTTATGGTATATTTTGTGAACATAGTGCAGTATCGGATATAAAAGAAAGCATGTCTAGCATATATAAATATATTTTGTTATTAAACGAAGAAGAAACAGTTAAACCGCATTTATTAATAGAATGCAATGTATTAAAAGAAAGAATAAATAAAGTAGTAGAAAGTGAAAGATTAAAGCTTACAAATGTTTTGTAAGCTTTAATAATATGTAAAAATAAAATAAATAATGTTATTTATCTTTTAATTCATAAAGGACACTTTTTAGTATTTCATGTGTGTCATCGGATACTTCAACTAAAGGTAGACGTGTATTTCCAACATCCATATCTAAGATATTCATTGCATCTTTTACGGGCATTGGATTAGGTTCAATAAATAATGCTTTAATAAGACTAGCATATCTTAATTGTAACTCTTTAGCATAGTTTGTTTCACCTAAAAAGAATGCTTGACACATATTATGTGTATCTTTAGGATATATGTTAGATAATACGGAAATTACACCCTTACCACCAATAGAAAGTAATGGAACAATGCTATCATCGTTACCAGATAATACAATAAAATCTTTCGGAACTTTAGCCATCAATTCTAACAGCTGAGAAAAGTTGCCGCTTGCTTCTTTTATACCAACAATGTTTTCAGTCTCTGCAAGTTTTACTACAGTGTCTGGTAAAAGGTTTACTCCAGTTCTACTTGGAACATTATATAAAATACAAGGTGTAGTAACGCTTTCTGCAATAGCTCTAAAATGTGCTATAAGACCATTTTGAGAACTTTTATTGTAATATGGAGTAACTAATAGTAATCCATCTACACCGACCTTTTCAGCAAATTTAGAAAGTTTTATTGTATGTATTGTGTTATTAGATCCTGTTCCAGCTATAACAGGAACTCTTCCGTTAACAGTTTCAACAGTGAATTTAATAAGTCTTCTTTTTTCTTTATCGCTTAGTGTAGCACTTTCACCTGTGGTGCCACAAACTACTAAACCATCAATTCCTTCATTAATTTGGAATTCAATTAATTCTGCCATCTTGTTATAGTTTATCTTGCCATCTTTAAAAGGTGTAACAAGTGCAGTATATGCGCCTTTAAACATAGAATACCTCCTAATATATTAGTAGTTTATGTGTTTTGAAAAATTTTGTTAAAAATTGTATTAAAAAATATAGAATAAAAATATTTTTAAGGCACACAATATATGTGAAGATAATTAAAAAGATTATTTGTAAGGAGGTATAATATGAAGTTTTTAAATACATTAGTACTTGTGCTAGTTATAGTTGGAGCTTTAAACTGGGGACTAATTGCTTTATTTAACTTTGACTTAGTCGCTTGGGCGTTTGGTTCAATGACAATGTTAACTAGACTTGTTTACGGTTTGGTGGCTATTTGTGGGCTTTGGGCTATAACATTCTTCACAAGAATGTCCATAGATGGATAGTTAAATTTGCAGTTAAAAGAAAGATTAAAGATAATATAAAGAAATTTATAAATAAGAAAAAAGAGATAAAGAATAAAGAACACTCAAAACATTAGGACTATACCTAATGCTTTGAGTGTAATTATTATAATTTACATAAAATTGACAATGCATGTGCATTTTGGTATAATACGGCTGTAAAAAATATAAACCACATTTAATTAAATAGGGGGATAAAATGAAAAATGCAACAAAGCAAATTTGCATAACAGCAATGGGAGTAGCACTATTTGTAGCATTAACATTATGTGTTCAGGTACCAGTCTTTCAGAATTACTATCTGTGCTTAGGTTATTTTGTAATGACAGCCTTTTGTTATATTGTTGGAACGACAAGCGGAACAATAGTAGGAACAATGGGAGTTGTTATTTATTGTTTGGTTACAGGAGGACTTCGGGGAATGCCTGGATGGGCGTTAGGCAATCTCGTTATCGGAATAATTTTAGGATTAACATTTAAGTTAACAAGAAAAATAAAGAAACCAATAATTGAGATAGTAATATCTACAGCAGTAGCTGTATTCAGTGTGGCATTAGGAATGCTTGTAATTAAATCAGGCGTAGAACATATTATATATAGTTTGCCGTTTGGTGTTAGAGTACTTACTAACATTTATGCATTTATAGCAGATGTAGTAATAATCGTTATAAGTATACCTATTTGTAAAGCTATAGCACCCAAGATTAAGTCTATGATCAAATAGGCAAAAAATGAGAGAGGAAATGTATATATATTTCCTCTCTTTATATATTAATTCTTCATTATAACATATCTGCAAGTTTTGTTATTGTACCAGCGCCTATTGTTAAAACGATATCGTTTGGTTCAATAATTTTATGTATATGTTTAGCTATATTTTCTAATGTGTGTAGGTTTTTAGCATCTGTACCAGCTTTAGTTATTGCATCTGCAAGCATTGTAGAAGAAACAATTCCTTCGTCTTTTTCTCTTGCAGCATATATATCTGCTAGAAGAATTATATCTGCTGTCTTTAATACATTTACAAACTTATCAAAAAGAGTATAAGTTCTTGTATATGTATGTGGCTCGAATACTGCTATAACTCTACCATCTGTTTTTTCGCGAGCAGTATTTAAAGTAGTCATTATCTCTGTTGGGTGATGAGCATAGTCGTCATAAACATTAACATTTTCACCAATTGTTTTTCTATATTCAAATCTACGACTTGCCCCAGTAAATTCTTCAAGACCGGCTTTTGCAAGTTCAACGGGTATATCATTAACAACACAAGAAAGAAGTGTGGCTAAAGCATTTGAAACATTGTGTACACCAGGTGCATTTAACTTAATGTGAGTAAGAAGTGTTCCTTTATAATATGCATCAAATTCATAACATTTGTTATCTGCAATTTTAATGTTTTCTGCATACATATCTGCGTCAGTTGTTTTAGTAGAATATGTATAAACACCAATGCTTTTAGATGTTATTGAGCTTGTAGCAAGTGTTAAAACATCTTGGATATTTTCATCATCTTTGTTAACTATAAGTTTTCCATTTTCGTGCATTATACCAATGAACTTAGCAAATGATTCTTTTATATTATCTAGATTTTTGAAATAATCTAAATGTTCTTCTTCAATATTTAATATTATTGCTGTATCACCAGGAAAATTTAAGAAACTATCTACATATTCACAAGACTCTAATACAAAGTATTCATTCTTTCCAATAGAGTAGTTGAAGTTGTTTAGTTCTTTTAGTTTAGAACCAACTAAAACTGTAGGTTCAACGCCTGCTGTTTGAAGAGCAGAAGCTATCATTGATGTAGTTGTAGTTTTACCATGCATTCCAGCTATACAGATTGGTTTATCATATTGTTTAAGAAGTTTTCCTAAGAAAGGAGCGCGTTCAAAAACTGGTTTATTAAGTTTTACTGCTTCAAGATATTCTTTATCTGTTTCAAGGTTTATTGCAGCGGTATATACAACCATATCTGCATCTTTTATTAAATCAGGATTAGAACCGATGTGTACAGGAATTCCTTCACTTTCAAGCATTTCAACCATAGCTGAACCCATACTATCTGAGCCAGTTACTATAAAACCAGATTTCTTAAGCATTACAGCAATACCGCTCATACTTATTCCACCAATTCCAATCATGTGTATTTTAGATATATTTTTTAATTCATTAAAATCATTTTTATTCAAAATTACCACCTCTAGGCAATATGTATTATACACTATGTTAAAAATAGTTGCAATTGTATTAGCTCTAATTTATCCCTAATAGTTGAAAAATGTGGATAACTAGTATATAATATGAGCATGTAGGTGATAATATGTGGTTAATAAATGTAGTAATAATAATTACCTTCGTATATTTTATAGCGCAAATAGTATCTAAAGCAGTAAGAAAGAAAGAACCGGCGTTATTTGTAATAATTGCCCTTGCAATTTTCTTCGAAAGCCTATTTATATTTTATCTTTTAAGTGATGAAAAACTAAATAGCATTTTACAAGCATTAGTATTAATTTTTGCGTATTTAATACCAATGGCATTAGTGACTGTAAAAGGCCTTGCTAAGAATGCGAAAATAACATTAGTATATTATGTTGCAAAATTCATGTATCTAATAGGTAACTATGAGTTTGCAGAAGGCTTGCTTGCAAGGATAATGACTAAGGCAAGAAAAAATGTTGAGTTTTATTATTTAAGAAGTAAAGCACTAGAAAAAATGGATAAATTAGCAGAAGCAAGAGATGTGTTAATAAGCTCACTAGCGGTAGATAATAATAATGAAGAAATATATTATAAAATAGCAGTTCTATTAGATAAATTGGGAAATAAAGAGGCAGCTATATCAATGCTAAATCAAGCGGTTACTATAGATGCTGCATATATAGAAGCTAAAGAGATGCTAGGTATATTATTTTCAGATTTAGGCCATTTGAAAGAAGCAAAAGCAATATATGAAGATATTGCTATGAACAATGAAGCTACAGCAGATACATTCTTTAACTTGGCTGTAATATATTCTGCTCTAGGAGAAATAAAAAACGCAATACCTGCTTATGAAAAAGCTTTAGAGTTAGATGATGCAATGTATGAAGCATATTATAGTGTAGGAAGACTATATTATGCAACAGACGAATATGTTTTAGCTAAAGAAAATTTAGAGAAAGCGTTAAAAGATAAGAGCCTAATTGCAAAAGCTGAATATTCGCTTGCGATGATCTCTATGAAAACAGGAGATATAAACGATGCTATTGAACATATAACTAACGCTACTAATCAAGATGAGTCTTTTATATTAATGGCAAAAAAAGAAAGACTATTTAAGCCAATAATGACAGAAATATATAATTTAGAAGAATCGGTTTATGGCAAAGCAGATGAACTTGAAATAGCCGAAGAACAAGAAGCGAATATAGAAGAATAAAATATACAAAACAAAAATAATATGTTTACAAAATAGATTTTGTGTGGTAGAATAACGGCATACAAAATTTATTTATGTCGAAATGGCGGAACTGGCAGACGCGTCAGACTCAAAATCTGATATAGGCAACTATGTGTGGGTTCGATTCCCACTTTCGGCACCAACTTATAAGGCAGACTAAATAAGTCTGCTTTTATTTTTTAGGAGGAAATATGAAAAAAGAAAATAAAGTATATACTTTAGAATATGCAAACGAAACAGAATTTAAGAAGAGAGAAAGAGGTCTTAAAAAGTATAATATGCTTGCATATAAAAAATTAATGTTTGAGCATTATCCTAATTTAAGGAACGGAAAGTTTTTAGGTGATGTCATATCCGAGAATAAGAAATCCAAAGAAACACAATATTCCTTAAAACTTCCTGTAGACAGTTTGTTTGAAAAAGTACATGGAAAAGTAACGTTAGAGTATGTAGTGAATGAAGAAAAATGTATAATTTATCTAAATAATATATTGCCAGACATATTTGTAGAAGGTTATACGAATGAATTAAAGACATATAAAGGAGTAATGGTAAGTAAAGAACATTCGGAAAAAGATATGTTCAAAATAAATTTGTTAAATATGTTAAATGGGGATAAATAGAATAAAAGTAGGGAATAATTATGAAAAAATTTTATGAAAAAAATGAAACGTTAATTAGTCTGGGGTTAATAGTAATATACCTAATAACTAATTCATATTGTATGAATAATTTTGGATTAGAAGATGTAAAAACACTAATTACAAATATACTTCTTATAGTATTAATAGTAGTATTTGTATTATTAAATAAATTAGGTAAATATTTAGGTTTAACACACTTTCCAAAACCAAAACAATATCTGTATTTTATACCATTAGTAATGCTTATGTCAGTAAATCTAATTGGTGGAATAAATATAAAATTATCTGTAACAGAAGTAGTAATATATATGGTTTCTATGGTGTGTGTAGGTTTTCTAGAAGAAATAATATTTAGAGGATTCTTGTTTCAAATGATAGCAAAAGATAATATAAAAGCTGCCATAATTGTAACATCAATAACATTTGGAATAGGACATATAATTAATCTATTAAATGGTGCAGAACTTATACCAACATTACTTCAAATATGCTATGCAATAACAACGGGATATTTATTTGCAGTTATACTTGTAAAATCTAAGAGTATATGGCCTCAGATAATTACACATAGCGTAGTAAACGCTCTTTCAGTATTTAATGCGGAAAACTTTATTACCATATACATATCTCCAGTAATATTAATAATAGTACCGCTAATATATGCATTGTATTTAAATAAAAAGATTAAAGAGTAAATATATATAAGTGATTTGTTTAAAAGGGGAAAATATCAGTAATAGAATTAATTAATAATAAATTATGAGGTGGTTTTATGATAGGGTATATTAAAAGATTAGGAAATGAAATTAAAGAAACTTGGAAAGATGACAAGAGTACATTAATTGTGTACTTTACATTAAGAGCGTTAGTTATACTTTGTATGGTATTGCAAATACTAAGGGGAGATTTACAAAATGTACTTCTTTGCGCACTTACTTTGGTATTGTTACTTATTCCATTTTTTGTAGAAAAGTATATGAAAATAGATATGCCAAATGTACTTGAAATAATAACAATGTTGTTTGTGTTTTCAGCTGAAATATTAGGAGAGATAAATAACTTTTATGGTATGATACCTTTTTGGGACACAATGCTACATACATTAAATGGATTCCTAATGGGAGCAATAGGATTCTCATTAGTAGATATATTAAATAAGAATTCAGAAAAGTTAAATTTATCTCCAATTTATCTATGTTTATTTGCGTTCTGCTTTTCAATGACTGTAGGAGTAGTTTGGGAATTCTTTGAATATGGTATGGACGAAATAATGAAAACAGATATGCAAAAAGATGAGTATATATCTGTAATAAGAACAGTAACTATAGATCCTGAGCAAAATAATAATGTAGTGACGATAGATAATATAGCTAAAACTATAGTTTATGATGAAACCGGAAAAGAATTAGTTAGATTTGATGGATACTTAGATATTGGTATTAAAGACACAATGAAAGATTTAATAGTAAATTTTATCGGTGCGGCAGTATTTAATATATTTGGCTTTTTATATCTAAAAAATAAAGAAAAACATTCTTTTGTAGAAAAGATTATGATTAAGCGAAAAGAAGCATAAATATATAAATAATATGAAAATAATATATAAAATCATTAAATGCAACTAAAAATTAACAAAAAACAACTAAAACTTGGTAGAGTGCAACCGGTTGATTCTATATAATTTGCAGTAAGAGAGGAGGAAAAAGATATATGAAATTATCTGAAAACTTAAAAATAATTAGAAGAGATAATAACTTGTCTCAAGAACAACTTGCAGAGAAACTTGGAGTATCTAGACAAGCAGTTTCTAAATGGGAATCTGGACAAAGCTATCCTGAAATGGATAAGGTTCTTCTTATATGCAAATTATTTAATTACAATATTGATGAACTTATGAACGAAAACGTTAAAGTGGTGGAGGAAACAAAGGAGTCTACTAGTATAGTAAATAAATATGCAAAAGATTTCTTTAGTTTTATTACTAAAACAATAGATATGTTTAGTAGTATGAAGTTTAAGCAAAAACTAAAATGTATTATAGAAGAATGTTTTATGTTTTGTTTAATATTCTTAGTATTTTTATTAATAGGAGCAGTAGGAGATTATATAGCTAATAATGTTTTTGGAACTATCTTTAGAGACTTTTATTATTACGGATTAAGAAATATATTAGAAGCAATATACATTGTCTTTTCTATAATTGCTGGAACTACAGTTTTCTTACATATATTTAAGATTAGATATTTAGATTATTATGAAATAGTAAAAGAAAATGTAGAAGATTCAGAAAGTATTAAAGAGGAAGACAAGGATAAAGAAATAAAAGAAGATAAGGACAATAAGAAGATATTTGTAGAGAAGAAAAAAGAAAGAGTAATAATTCGTGATCCAAATCATTCGAGTTCTAAATTCCTAAATGGGTTATTTAACTTAGTTTTAGCTTTTATAAAGTTTGTAGTAATTTGCTTGGGTTTGCTATTTGTATTTACATTTGTATCACTATGTACACTTCTAGTACTAAGTATGTTGTTCATAAAGACTGGTATGTTGTTTGTGGGAACAGTACTTTTAATAATAGCATTACTTATAGCTAATTTTGTAATACTAGAAATACTTTATGACTTTATTGTAAATAGAAAATTTAATAAGGTAAGAGTAGGAGTGTTATTCTTAGTATCATTAATAATAACAGGAATAAGTATAGGGCTAATATTAATTGGATTTGCTGATTTTGAAGTTATAGAAAACAATGATAATACATTTACTATGTCTGATGAATATGTATATAAAATGAAAGAAGACTTTGCTTTTAATACATATAACTGTGCATATAGATATATTGAAACAGATATAAAAGATGTTAAAATAGTAGTAAATTATACTAAATATGCTAAATGTTATGTGCATGACTTAAATCATGGAATTGAAATATATTGTGGTAGTGATGAACTAAAAACAATAGATTTAATAAAACAAATAATAAAAGATATAAATAATAAACAAATAAAAGATTATCCTTATGTAGCAGAAGTACATATTTATGCATCTAAGGAAAACATAGAAAAAATTCAAGAGAACAATGATAAAAGAATATCTAATGAATATGAAATTCAAAGACAAATAAACGAAAATGAAAACTTAAGAGATAAAATAGAACGTTTACAAAATACAATAGATGAACAAAAAGAAGAAATAAATAATTTAAGAGATACTATTAGACAATATGAAATGGCAGATTAATAAATAGACAGAGAATAAAGGTTACAATTACAATTTGTAGTTGTAACTTTTTGTTTTCTGTGGTATAATTTTTATGTCAATTAAATAGTTGGCTTTAGTTTAATTAAACAATAGAACGAAGGAGAATAATTATGTTTTGGCTTAACGAGAAGTTCGAAGTATGGTGGAACGGAAAAAAGAAACAGATTCCAAAAGACGTTTTGGAAAAATACCTAGCAGAACAGACCACAAAAAATGCAACCGGCAGTGTATATGTCAATGTATCAGACAAGGCAACATATAGTGATGTATGTCACTTTATGCTTTGTAATCTTAAGGATGCTGTGCGTATCCAAATCTATAATGATGGAGCTGTACGGATTTTTCTCTATGATATTTTCATGAAGACATCTGCCTGTTGGGATACCCCGGAAGTCTACACGAGTTTGTACAACTTGCATAGACTGGACAAATTAATCGAGTTTGTAGAAAAATATAAATAATAAGGAGATATAATATGAAGACAAGCGATGAAGCAATGAAGAAAGGAAGAAAACTCCTAAACGAGTACCATGAGCTTGAAGAAGCTTTGGATATCCTTACAAATCCGGATGCTCAGATTTCCCTCAAGTGCTCCACCTTTTATAACCATAACAACAAGGTGCTTAAAGAGGTGACTACGAAGCTTAGTTCACAGGCATTTGAAGGAATTCGTGAATATATGAAAACACGGATGGCTCAGATTAAGAAAGAATTGGAAGGACTTTAAGCTTCAAATAAAGAGAGTAATACTTAAAAGTATTGCTCTCTTTTGCTTGTTAGATAAGTCATAAAATGTATAAAATATGTGGCTTAAATGCTATTTACAAAAATCTACTTATGTGATACTATGATTTTGTTATTAAGAGGCGAAAATATATATTTATACATAAGATATAACACAAGGAGAAAACTCATATGGTAGTAGATAGCGTAGAAAAATTAGAAAAAGCAATTGCTAGTACAAGAAAAGCGCAAGAAGAATTTGCAAAGTTTAGTCAGGAACAAGTAGATGAAATATTTAAAGCAGCAGCTATTGCAGCTAACTCAGCAAGAATACCGCTTGCAAAAATGGCAGTAGAAGAAACAGGAATGGGCCTTGTAGAAGATAAAGTAATTAAGAACCATTATGCTGCAGAATATATATATAACAAATATAGAGATACAAAAACATGTGGTGTTGTAGAAGAAGATAAAGCTTTTGGTATAAGGAAAGTATTAGAACCAATTGGAATTATTGGAGCGGTTATACCAACAACAAATCCAACTTCAACAGCAATATTTAAGACATTGATAGCTCTTAAAACAAGAAATGGGATAATAATAAGTCCACACCCTAGAGCAAAGAATTCTACTATAGAAGCAGCAAGAATAGTTCTAGATGCAGCAGTTAAAGCTGGCGCACCAAAGGGAATAATCTCTTGGATAGATGTTCCATCATTAGAACTAACAAATACATTAATGCATTCAGTAGATACAATACTTGCAACAGGTGGACCAGGTATGGTTAAGTCTGCATACTCTAGTGGTAAACCAGCACTTGGAGTTGGAGCAGGTAATACACCAGCTGTTATAGATGAATCTGCGGATATAGTTTTAGCAGTAAACTCAATTATACATTCTAAGACTTTTGACTATGGTATGATATGTGCATCAGAACAATCTGTAATAGTAAATAGCAAGATATATGACGATGTAAAAGCAGAGTTTGTAAAACGCGGATGCTATATCCTTGATGAAGAAGAAACAGAAAAAGTTAGAAAAACAATAATAATAAATGGAGCACTAAATGCAAAGATAGTTGGACAAAGTGCATATACAATTGCAAAACTTGCAGGAGTAGAAGTACCAGAAACAACTAAAGTGTTAATAGGTGAAGTAGAAAATGTAAATCTAGACGAAGAATTTGCTCACGAAAAGCTATCTCCAGTTCTTGCAATGTATAAAGCAAAGAACTTTAAGGAAGCTATTAGTAAAGCAAAAGTTCTAGTAGAAGATGGTGGCTTAGGTCATACTTCATCATTATACATAAACACACTTACTGAGCAAGAAAAAATAGAACAGTTCTATAACTCAATGAAAACATGTAGGGTATTAATAAATACTCCTGCAGCACAAGGTGGTATAGGAGATATATACAACTTTAAATTAACTCCATCACTAACACTTGGTTGTGGATCTTGGGGAGGAAACTCAGTATCTGAAAACGTAGGAATAAAGCACTTGTTAAATGTTAAAACGGTTGCTGAAAGGAGAGAAAACATGCTTTGGTTTAGAGCACCAGAAAAGGTATATATTAAAAAAGGCTGTTTGCCAGTTGCACTTGATGAACTTGGCACAGTACTTAATAAAAAGAGAGTATTTATAGTTACAGATAAATTCTTGTATGAAAACGGTTATACAAAACCAGTAACAGATAAATTAGACGAATTAAAAATAGCACACGCATCATTCTTTGATGTAGAACCAGATCCAACTTTGGAATGTGCGGTAAAAGGAACAGAACAAATGAAAGCATTTGCACCAGACTGCATAATAGCAATTGGTGGTGGTAGTGCTATGGATGCTGCAAAGATTATGTGGGTAATGTATGAACATCCTGAAGTAGACTTTATGGATATGGCTATGAGATTTATGGATATCCGTAAGAGAGTATACACATTCCCTAAGATGGGTGAAAAAGCATACTTTATTGCAGTTCCAACAACAGCAGGTACAGGTTCGGAAGTAACACCATTTGCTGTAATAACAGATGAAAAGACTGGAACTAAATATCCTTTAGCAGATTACGAACTTATGCCTAATATGGCAATAGTAGATGCGGATATGATGATGAATGCGCCTAAAGGATTAACATCAGCATCAGGAATAGATGCAGTAACACACGACCTTGAAGCATTAGCATCAATGATGGCTACAGAATATACAGACGGTTTAGCTATAGAAAGCTTAAAGAATATATTTGCATATTTACCTCGTGCTTATGATAACGGTTCTAACGATCCAGAAGCAAGAGAAAAAATGGCTAATGCAGCTACTATGGCTGGTATGGCATTTGCAAATGCATTCCTTGGAGTATGTCACTCAATGGCACATAAGCTAGGATCATTCCATCACTTACCGCATGGTGTAGCAAACGCTTTAATGATAGAACACGTATTAAGATTTAATAGTGTAGATGCACCACCTAAGATGGGAACTTTTCCACAGTATGACCATCCAAAGACTTTAGAAAAATATGCTAAAGTTTCAGATGCGTTAGGATTAGGTGGAAAAACAAATGAAGAAAAATTAGAAAACTTAATAAAAGCAGTTAACGACTTAAAAGAAAAAGTTGGCATAAAGAAAACAATAAAAGATTATGGCATAGATGAAAAAGACTTCCTAGCTAGACTTGATGAAATGACAGAACAAGCTTTTGATGATCAATGTACTGGCGCAAATCCAAGATATCCATTAATGAGCGAAATAAAAGAAATGTACTTAAACGCATATTATGGAGGTAAAGAATAATGGCAGTAAAAATTGTTAGAACATTAGCGGAAAGAAAAAATAAAACAATATATAGAGATGGAGATAGAGTAATAAAATTATTCGAAAAGAAACACCCTAAATCTAATATATTAAACGAAGCATTAAATCAAGCAAGAGTAGAAGAAGCTACAGACTTAAATATTCCAAAACTATTGGAAGTTACAAAGATAAAAGAAGGTTGGGCACTAGTATCTGAATATGTTTCAGGTACTACGCTAGCTGAACTTATGGATAAACATCCAGAAAAAATGGATAATTATCTAGATATATTTGTAAATCTTCAATTAAGTGTATTATCTAAAAGAGTTCCTTTACTTAGTAGGATGAAGGACAAGTTTAGTAAAAAATTAAAAGATACTAATCTTATAGATGATGCAACTAAATATGAACTAGAACAAAGGTTAGAAGGTATGAAAAACCATGCTAAACTTTGCCATGGAGACTTCAATCCAAGTAATATAATAATCACAGAAAAAGGTGATGCATATGTACTAGATTGGTCACATGCAACTCAGGGTAACGCATCTGGGGATGCTGCAAGAACATTCCTTTTATTCTCAATACAAGGTAAAGAGGAACTAGCAGACAAATATTTAGAACTATTCTCAGAAAAAAGTGGAATAGAAAAAACTCATATTAGAAGATGGATTCCAATAGTTGCAGCAACTCAGCTTACTAAAGGAATAGAAGAAGAACAAGAATTTTTAAGACGTTGGATAAATGTAGTAGATTTCCAATAATAAAGTAGTAATAAATTCGGATAATTGTACTTAGGTACGTTATTATATATTTTTGATGTAAATAAGGAGGAATAAGATATGTCAGAAAGATTTGTTTTAAATGAAACTTCACATTTTGGTAGAGGTTCAAGAGAAGTATTAGCAAGTGAAATAACTAATAGAGGATACAAAAAAGTATTATTTGTAACAGATAAAACTCTTTTAGATTGTGGTGTTGCTGGTAAAGTTAGTGCTGTTTTAGATACAGCAGGAATCCCTTATGATACTTATGCAGATATTAAACCAAACCCAACTGTTAAAAATGTACAAGATGGTGTAGCAGTATGCAAAGCATCAGGTGCAGATGTAATAGTTGCAGTAGGTGGTGGATCTGTAATGGATACAGCTAAGGGTATTTCAATAATAATGACTAACCCAGATAGAGCAGATGTTGTATCACTAGAAGGAGTATCTAATACTAAAAATAGAGGTATGGCAATGGTTGCACTTCCAACAACTCATGGTACTGCAGCAGAAGTTACAATAAACTATGTAATAACTGATGAGGATAGAGAAGTTAAAATGGTTTGTGTAGACCCTAACGATATACCACTTCTTGCAATAGTAGACTCTGAACTTATGGAAACACTTCCAAAATCTATAGCAGCTTCAACAGGTATGGATGCATTAACACACGCTGTAGAAGGATATATTACTAAAGGACACAATACTATGTCTGACATGTTCCACATGCAAGCTATTAAATTAATATTTAAATATTTACCAGCAGCTGTAAATGAAAAAGATCCAAAAGCAGTAGAAAAAATGGCTCTTGCTCAATATATAGCTGGTATGGGATTCTCAAATGTTGGACTTGGAATAGTTCACTCAATGGCTCACCAATTAGGTGCTGTATATGATACACCACACGGTTTAGCTAATACAATATTACTTCCAACAGTTATGAGATATAATGGAGCTGTATGTGCAGATAGATTTAAAGAAATACTTGCTGGTCTTGGCGTAATAGGAGCATTAAGCTTTACAGATGAACAAGCAGTAGAAGTATTTGTAGGAAAAATAGAAGAACTTTCTAGAACAGTTGGAATAACTACAACAGTTAAAGATACTGGATGCAAAGAAGAAGATTTAGATATGCTTGCAGAAAAAGCAATGGCAGATCCATGTATGCCAGGTAACCCAAGAGAAGTTACTAAAGAAGACTTTATCAAATTATACAGAGAAGCTATGTAATTAGAGAAGAAAATGGAACAAGAAACAAAAAAGAAAAAATTACATATATTAGATAAAATCTTTGTAATAGCATCATTTGTAATACCATTACTAGGAATGATAGGAGACTATATAATGTGGTATGGCGTTACTGAAGGGGGATTCCCTGTATGTACAATACTAAGTATATTTCCATATGGAGCACTTGTTATAGCGTTAAGTATAATAGCAACAGTTAAGAAGAGTAAAACTGAGTTTTGCAAATTATGGGTAATACTTTTTATCCCATGGCTATTTATGGGTGCTATACTTCTAGAATTAATAATAGGAGTAACCTTAATTTGGATTTTCTCTAGTATAATAAATATCTAAATATATTGTCTTAACAAGGTGAGATTGTTGAAATCTCGCCTTGTTTTGTGTATAATATACATACTTAAAGAAAGTGGTAAAAATGAGAAGTATATATATAGTATTAACAATGACAGGAACGCTAGTATCTAGAATAGTAAAGTTCTATACCAAAAAAGAATATGGACATGTATCAATAGCGTTAGATAAAGAATTAGAAAGAATGTATAGCTTTGGTAGACTTAACCCATATAATACTTTTATTGGTGGTTTTGTACACGAGTACATACATAGTGGAACATTTTATAGATTTAGAAATACAACTTGCGAAGTGTTAAGAGTTAGAGTAACTGATGAACAATATGCAAAGTTAGAACAAGTTATATTAAAAATGGAAGCGGAAAAAGAGAAATACAAATTTAATATACCAGGTCTTTTTGCAGTGAGTATAAATAAAAAGATTAGTAAAGAAAATCATTTGTATTGCGCAGAGTTTGTAAAACTTGTACTTAAAGAAGCTGGAATAATAGATGGCTTGCCAGAAATAATAAAACCAGAACATTTCTTAGTACTTCCACACAAGAGCATATATAAAGGATTTTTAAGAGATTACAGATATAGAGTGAAGTTTAATGAAAAAGAATTAAAACAAATAGAAAAAGCAAAATTAAAAACAAAAACAAAAAGAAAATATAGCTAATACGTTAGCTATATTTTTTATGTTAAATAATGGGTTAAACTGCGATTTTTGTTGAAATATAGACTTTTTTATGTTAGTATTTATGTGAGGTTAATATGAAAAAGAAACAAAAGAAATTAATAAGCGGAATAATAACAGGGGTATTAGCATTAGTATTAGTAGTGTTAGATCAAGCCGGTTATATAGATTTAGAAAAATATTTAGATAATAATGCTGTTGTTACAGAAAACAACGCTTACATAAATGTAGATGGTTTAACAGAATGCGAAGTGGTAAGAGTTGTTGATGGCGATACAATAGTTGTAGATTTTAATGGTAAAGATGAAAAGGTAAGACTAATAGGAGTAGACACACCTGAAAGCGTACATGCAGATGAAACTAAGAATACTAAAGAAGGAATATTAGTGTCAGATTATACTAAATCAAAGTTAACAGGTAAAAAAGTAAAATTAGAATTTGATGTGCAAGAAAGAGACAAGTATGGAAGACTTCTTGCATATGTATATATAGATGGAGAAATGTATAACAAACATTTATTAGAAATAGGATATGCTAAAATTGCTACATATCCACCAAACGTAAAATATGTAGAGGACTTTAAGGAAATACAAAAACAAGCAAGAGAAAATAAAGTTGGTTTATGGGCAGAATAAAATAAAGGAGAATATATGGATAAGAAAAAAATAACAATAATATCTATAATAGTATTAATAGTAGTTATATGTTTAGGAATATTATTGTTTACTGGGAATGAAGAAACACCACCAGTAACTGAAAATACAAATAATAATAGTAGTACTGGGGAGTTAACAGGTAAAGCACCATCTAAAATAGAAGATGATGAAAAAGATGTAACAAAAGCTATGCGAGAAGAATTATATAGCTTCATACCTAAAATATATTATGAAGAAATAGCTCCATTTTCAAGCTTTTTCATAATGGATGCAACACTTCAAAAAATGACAGATGATGAGGATTTTGATTATTCTGAAGCTAATGTAAACAAATATGTAAAGAAAATATTTGGTAAAGATGCAAAGATAAATACTAAAGAAGTAACAGAACCAGATGTAAGTAAATCAATATTTTACTATGATGAGGAATCTAAATCATATTCTGTAATACCTTTAGGATATGTTGGAATATTTAGCAAACAAATATTAATGAATGCAACAGAAACAAAAGATTATTATTATGTGTATACATATATGTTATCTGGAGTATACAACTATGATGAAGATAGTGTAGTTACAGATGAATATGGAGATATAGATTTTGAAAACACAAAAGTACAAGTAATAATAGGAGATAAAAATGGGCATGATTTAGTACATGTTTTTGATAACTATGAAGATATGGAAAAAGAAGAAATATGGATAAATGACCATAGAGACGAAATGCCGGTTCTGAGATATACATTAAAGAAAGACGGCAAGTCGTATTATCTTATAGAAGTAGAGCAAATAAATTATTAAAAATGTAAAGTAACAGAAATTATATCTGTTACTTTTATTTTATACTAAAGAGTGGTATAATACGGATATGAAATAAATAGTTGGTGAGTAAAATGAAAAATAATAATTGTAATAATGATGTGATGCAAAAGATATGTTGCCCAAATTGTTTTCAGCAAAGTGTTTGCATAAATAGTAAATGTGAGTTTTGTAAGGAAAACGTAATAGCTAAATATAATAAAAATACAAAAAGTCAAATTGGATGTGGAATATTCCTTTCTATTAGTGGTTTTATATTTGTGAATGCAGATGAAACTCTATATGCATTTTCTGCTATAATGTGGGTACTTGCTACAATATGTTTTTTATTTGCTTTAGTTACTATCTTTGGCTTGGGAAAAGAAAAAAATATAATTGCTAACAATACGCGAATTTATAACGAAATTAAAGAACGAGAAGAAAAAGAAAAACAACAAATAGAAAAAGCAAAAATAGAACGAGAAAAAGCAAAAGAGACGTTGCTAAAACAAATGGTGGAAAAGCAAGAACAATACGCGGCGTATAGAAAAGAAACTGAAATAAGATGTTTGGAATATATTATAAAAAATCCAATAATATTATTGTTATATAATGATATTTTAAATGAATTTAATAGATATTCTGAAAGTAGTGAGAAGAATAGCGCGCAATTAAGTGAAATAGAAAAAATATTTTTCACAAAAGAAAATTTTAAAACCTTGTTTTTTGATTTCTTAATAGCTTCTGAAGCAGATTTAGAAGAGAATAATTTAACGATAGAATTATATAGATCTAAACTTATATTGGATAATTATAAATATATAGAAACTTTTGAGACATGGTTGGATGAAACAGGTATAAGATTTAATGTAAATGAAAATATTGAAACTCTTGTAAGGAGTCAAACAACAAAAAAAGGAGCATCTAAAAATAGCCGAAAAGTATCTTTAAATGATTTAGAAAATTATGTTAAAGATATTAATCTTTATGCATATAAATTTAAATTCCATATTGAGTTTTATGAAAATGTATATAAACCATTTATCGCAAATGAAGAGTTGATGAAAATATATAATAATTTGAAGAATGGCAAATGCGATAAAGAATATATTGTAGAAAAAATATATTCTTTATATCAAGTTTTATATAAAGATGTAACTGGTAAAAAAATAACGAAAGAAGATATAGAAAAAATTATTGTATTAATAGAAAAGGATGAACCCAAAAAGATTAATATAAAAGAAGCAGTTAATATTAAAACTAAACAGCAACTTGTAAATTATATGGTGAATGACATAGATAAAATGTTGGAAAAAGACGTAATATATTGGATTGTGAAGATTTTGAACGAAACAAATAATATGGAAAAAGAAGATAAAATTGATATAGTTAGAAACATAGATGAAGTATCATATAAGATTATAAGTAAAAGAGAATTAAAAGAAAAAATAGCGAGTGCTGAAAAAGAACGAGATAGACTTTTAAAAGGAGATTTATCAAAAGAACAAAAAGTAGCTTGGACTTACATAAAAGATGATGAAGAACTTAAGAGATATATAATAAATATATATAGTGATTTGGGTTATAAAGTATGTGAAACAGATTTAAAAAAAGATGCGATTGTTGTACAAAAAGGAAATACAAAATATTTAATATTGTTTAAATGCTCAGAAGTTAATGTTGGGGTTAAAATTGTTAAAGAAATGTTGAAATTAAAAGAAACGCAAAAAGTTAGTAAAGGAATTATTGCAACAAACAATTTGTTTACTAAACAGGCAATTGAGCAAGCAAAAGAAAATAAAATACAACTTGTGGATAAAATAAAACTTAAAGAATATGCAAATAAGATTTTAGAAAAGTAATTATAATAACTATAACAATAAACAAAGCAGGGATAAACACACCCCTGCTTTTTTGCATTTAAACAATGGAAAAATAACTTAAAAAAATAAGTTATAAAATTCCCACAACTATTGCAAAATAAATATTAGTGATATAAAATATAGTTAGCCAATTTAAGGAGGTTTTTATATGATTAAAGTTGGAATTAATGGATTCGGAAGAATCGGAAGATTAGTAATGAGAGCATCGCTAGAAAGGGAAAATGTAGATGTAGTAGCAGTAAATGATCCTTTTATAGATCTAGAATACATGAAGTACATGTTAGAATACGATACAATACATGGAAGACTAAATAAAGAAGTTAAAATTGAAGATGGAGCTTTAGTTGTAGACGGTAAAAAAATAATGGTATACAACTGCAAAGATCCAAACGAAATACCTTGGAAAGATACAGGAGCAGAATACATTGTTGAATCATCAGGTGTATTTACAACTTACGAAAAAGCATCAGCTCACTTAACAGGTGGAGCTAAAAAAGTAGTTATCTCTGCACCAGCAAAAGATAGCTCACCTATGTTTGTTATGGGTGTAAATGAAGACACTTATACTAAAGATATGGTAGTAGTATCTAACGCATCTTGTACAACAAACTGTTTAGCACCTCTTGCTAAAGTTGTAAACGATAAATTTGGAATTGAAGAAGGATTAATGACTACAGTTCACTCTGTAACAGCAACTCAAAAAACAGTTGATGGACCATCTAACAAAGATTGGAGAGGTGGAAGAGCAGCAACTTACAATATTATACCTTCATCTACAGGAGCAGCTAAAGCTGTTGGTAAAGTTATACCAGAATTAAATGGTAAACTTACTGGTATGTCATTCAGAGTTCCAACTCTAGATGTATCTGTAGTAGACTTAACTTGTAGATTAAAAACTCCAGCAACTTATGATGAAATAGTAGCTGCAGTAAAAGAAGCTTGTGATGGAAGCATGAAAGGTATCATGTCATATACTGAAGATGCAGTTGTATCATCAGACTTTATACATGATCCACATACAAGTATATTTGATGTTAAAGCAGGTATTGCTTTATCTGATACATTCGTAAAACTAGTTGCTTGGTATGATAACGAATGGGGTTACTCAAACAAACTATTAGATTTAATAGTACATATGTATGGAGTAGATAATAAATAAGAGGTTAGATTTAAGAGGATAAAAATATATGAATAAAAAAAGTGTTAGAGATATTGATGTATCTAATAAGAAAGTTTTAGTTAGAGTAGACTTTAACGTTCCACTAGATTTGGAAACGAAAACTACAATAACTAACGATAAAAGAATTAGAGAATCATTAAAGACTATAAACTATTTAATAGAGAATAATGCGAAAGTAATTCTTTGCTCTCACATAGGTAAGACTAAAGAAAAACTTTCAATAGCTCCAGTAGCTAAAAGACTTAGCGAATATTTAGAAAGGCCAGTAACACTTATTCCTGAAATCATTGGAGATAACGCTAAAGCTGTTATCTCTAATATGAAACCTGGTGATGTAGTATTACTAGAAAATGTTAGAAGATTCGCTGAAGAAGAAGCTAACGATGAAGTGTTTGCTCGTGAACTTGCATCTCTTGCAGAGATATATGTAAATGATGCATTCGGAACAGCACATAGAGCGCATGCTTCTACTGAGGGTGTTGCAAAACACTTACCAGCAGTATGTGGATTCTTAATAGAAAAAGAACTTAAAGCTTTAGGAGATGCAATAGATAATCCTAAAAGACCGCTAGTAGCAATAATAGGTGGAGCTAAAGTTTCATCTAAAATTGCAGTGCTTTTAAACCTATTAGAAAAAGTAGATACAATAATAATAGGTGGTGGAATGACATACACATTCGTTAAAGCTCTAGGCGGAACTATTGGTAACTCCATCTTAGAAGAGGACAAGATAGAAGTAGCAAAAGAAATACTTGCTAAAGCAGAAGAAAAAGGAGTTAAAGTAGTACTTCCAGTAGATACAGTAGCTGCTGTAGACTTTGCAGAAGATGCAGATAGCAAAGTAGTAGAATCAATGAATATTCCAGATGGATACCAAGGTATGGATATTGGACCTAAATCTATAGAACTATTTACAGAAGTAATTAAAGGTGCTGGAACAGTTGTATGGAATGGACCAGTTGGAGTATTCGAGTTTAAGAAATTTGGGGCAGGAACAAATGCAGTAGCAAAAGCTATGGCAGAATCTAATGCTGAAACAATAATTGGCGGTGGAGACAGCGCATCAGCAGTTGCTAAAGCTGGCCTTGAACAAGAAATGACACACGTATCAACAGGTGGTGGGGCATCACTAGAATTTATGGAAGGAAAAGAACTTCCAGGTATAGTTGCTCTAAATGACAAATAAATGTAGGAGAATTAAATGAAGAATTTAGCATCAAATAAATTTGTTATATTAATACTTGCGGCGATAATAATTATCGCTGTAAGTATTTTGATGCTTTTAGGGGATAAAAAAGAAAATAAAGAAATTATTCCTAATGCAGAAAATACAGATAGCCTAACTTCAGAACAAATGCTAAGTATAAAGTCTCAGTATGAAGAAGAAGGAAACAAAGAAGAATTTGAGGATGTATATAACAATATAGAGCAAACGGTAGCATCTAAATTTTTAGATGGAACTGTAACTTCAGATGAAGAGTTAAAATTAGAGATAGATAAAATCAACAAGATGTTTAAGTCGTCTGATTGGGATTATTTAGAACTAATCTATCCTTCATTTTGGATGGGAAATTGGTCTTTAGATTCTAAAGGTAAACTGTATTTTACATTCTCACATAAAGAAATTAAACCAAACTGGGTAAGTGAATTAGAAATGAAAGATTGTATAAAGTAAGGAGTAAGATATGCGTAAAAAAGTTGTAATAGGAAATTGGAAAATGAACATGACAGCTGAAGAAGCTAAAAACTTTTTAAGATTTATGTCTGTAGAAGTTAAAGATGATGAAGTTGAAGTTGGATTTGCTGTACCATATACAGCTTTATGGGCAAGTATAGATGCTGTAAGAGATAACGAATACATCGGTATTGCAGCACAAAATGTTCACTTTGAACCAAGGGGTGCGTATACTGGCGAAATAAGCGTAGAAATGCTTAAAGAAGCTGGCGTGAAGTATTGCATAATTGGACATAGTGAAAGAAGACAGTATTTTAACGAAACAGATGAAGCTGTAAACAAAAAAGCTAAAGTGCTTTTAGAAAACGGAATAACACCAGTAATATGTGTTGGCGAAACATTAGAAGAAAGAGAAGCTAATGTTCATATGGGAAGAATTGAAGACCAAATAAGAAAAGCAATAGATAATATTGATGTAAGATTCGTAGATAAAATAATAATAGCATACGAACCAATATGGGCAATAGGTACAGGTAAAACTGCAAGCAAAGAACAAGCGGAAGAAATGTGTTCACACATTAGATATAATGTAGCTAAGATGTACGGATTAAATGTAGCAGATAATGTTAGAATTCAATATGGCGGAAGCGTAAATGAATCTAATGCAAAAGAGCTATTTGAAATGCCTAATATTGATGGCGCATTAGTTGGTGGTGCTAGCTTAAAACCAACATTTACTAATATAATAAAAGCTGCGAGATAGTAAGGGAGAAAATATGAAAGATAAACAGTATGTGCTAATGGTCTTAGATGGCGTTGGCATAAATGAGGATGAAAAAGGTAATGCATTTAAAGCGGCAAAGAAACCTAACTTAGATAAGTTATTTGCTAAGTATCCAAATGCAACACTTAAAACAAGTGGGCTAAGTGTAGGACTTCCGGAAGGTCAAATGGGGAATTCTGAAGTTGGACATATGAGTATAGGTGCTGGTAGGGTAATTTATCAAGACTTAACATTAATTTCAGAAAAGATAAGAACAGGTGAGTTTTTCAAGAACAAAGTTCTTTTAGATGCAGTTAACCATGTTAAAGAAAAAAATAGCAAGTTACATATATTTGGACTTTTATCTGATGGTGGAGTTCATTCGCATATAGAACATTTTTATGCGTTACTTGAACTTGCTAAACGTGAAGGAATATCTAAGGTATATATTCATGCATTTATGGATGGTAGAGATACACCTCCAACATCTGGTGTGGAATATATGAGAGCTTTAGAAAATAAATGTAAAGAACTAGAAGTGGGTAAAGTTGCAAGCATATGTGGAAGATACTACGTAATGGATAGAGATAAACGCTGGGAAAGAGTAGAACTTGCATATAACGCTTTGACTACAGGTGAAGGTAAACACTTTAAATCTGCTGAAAGAGCATTGGAAAATTCATATGAATGTCAAGAATTTGATGAGTTTGTAAAACCAGTCGTTATAGTAGATGATGAAGATAAACCACTAGCTTTAGTAGAATCAGGGGATGCAGTAATATTTGCAAACTTTAGACCAGATAGAGCAAGAGAAATATCTCATGCGTTTAAAGATACAAACTTTACTGGCTTTACTAGAAAAACAGGTAAGCTTTCAAATCTAATGTATGTTGGTATGACAGAATATGAAGAAACTCTAGATACAGTTAAAGTTGCATTTAGAAAAGAAGAAATAAAAGAAACATTAGGGGAGTTCTTATCTAAGAGAGGATATACACAATTAAGAATTGCTGAAACAGAAAAGTATGCCCATGTTACATTCTTTTTTAATGGTGGAGAAGAAAAAGAATTTAATGGTGAATCTAGAATTCTTGTGCCATCACCAAAGGTTGCAACATATGATCTTAAACCAGAAATGTCTGCATATGAAGTTACAGATAAGCTAGTAGCAGAGATAGAAGCTAAGAAACATGATGTAATAATAATAAATTATGCAAATGGAGATATGGTTGGACACACTGGAGATTTTGATGCTGCAGTTAAAGCGGTAGAAACTGTAGATGAATGTGTTGGTAAAGTAATGGATAAATTAGTTGAAATGGGAGGCGAAGCAATAATAATAGCAGACCATGGAAACTGTGAACAAATGATAGATGTAGTTACAGGTGAAGTAGTAACATCTCATACAACATTTGATGTGCCTATCATAATAGTATCAGATAGATATAAAAAGGTAGAAAGCGGAACATTAACAGATGTTTCTCCAACATTAATAGATATGATGGGGCTTACTAAACCAAAAGAAATGACAGGTCATTCTTTAGTAAAATAATATAGAAAGGAAGTAATAGGTTATGGAAAAAGATATGAGAATTAAAGAAGTACACGCAAGAGAAGTTTTAGACTCAAGAGGTAATCCTACTGTAGAAGTAGAAGTTAAATTAGAGTGTGGAGCTAAAGGAAGAGCAATAGTACCTTCTGGAGCTTCTACAGGAGCATTTGAAGCAGTAGAATTAAGAGATGGAGATAAGACAAGATATCTTGGCAAAGGTGTCTTAAAAGCTGTTTCAAATGTAAATGATGTAATAGCTAAAGAAGTAATAGGAATGGATGCTACAGAACAAGAAAAACTAGATGAATTAATGAACAAACTAGACGGAACAGATAACAAAGGAAAACTAGGAGCAAACGCAATACTTGGCGTATCTATGGCAGTTATGAGAGCTGCAGCAGAAGCACAAGAAGTTAGCATACATACATATATTGGAGATGGTGAAGGAGTAACACTTCCAGTTCCAATGATGAATATATTAAATGGTGGAAAACATGCAGATAACAGTGTTAACATCCAAGAATTTATGGTAATGCCAGTTGGAGCACCTAATTTTAAGGAAGCTTTAAGATGGTGTGCAGAAGTATTCCATAACCTAAAAGCAGTACTTAAAGCTAAAGGCTATAGCACAGCAGTTGGTGATGAAGGTGGATTTGCACCAAACTTAAAGAAAGACGAAGAAGCATTACAATATATAGTTGAAGCAATAACTAAAGCTGGATATACACCAGGTAAAGACTTTAGAATAGCAATTGATGCTGCTGCAACAGAAATGTATGAAGAAGCTAAAAAAGCAGGTAAAGAAGGTTCATACTACTTCTGGAAAACAGGAGAAATATTTACTGTTGATGAAATGGTAGCATTCTGGGAAGAAATGTGTGAAAAATATCCAATTATCTCTCTAGAAGATGGTCTAGCAGAAGAAGATTGGGAAGGTTGGAAAGTGCTTACAGATAGATTAGGTAAGAAAATACAACTTGTTGGTGACGATTTATTCGTAACTAACGTATCAAGACTAAATAAAGGAATTGAAAAGAAAGTTGCTAATTCAATACTAATTAAAGTTAACCAAATAGGAACAATATCTGAAACATTAGCTGCTATTAAACTTGCAAATGATAACGGTATGACAGCAGTTGTATCACATCGTTCTGGAGAAACAGAAGATACTACAATAGCAGACCTTGTTGTTGGTCTTAATGCTGGCCAAATTAAAACAGGTGCTCCTTCTAGAACAGATAGAGTTGCAAAATATAATCAATTATTAAGAATAGAAGAAGAATTAGGAGATAAAGCTAAATATCTTGGAATAGGTGCATTCTTTAACTTAAAATAAAACATATAAATATAATAAAATGTAATTAACAAGTCATGGAAATATGGCTTGTTTTATTATGTGTGATATTAACATAATTTGAAAAATAGGCGCACTTGTGGTATAATATACATATCAATATTTTTAGTCCAACGTAAAATTTTATTGGAGGTATAAAAAACAATGACGACTGAAATGTTTGAAAAAACAATGAAAATTATGGTACGGTTGATTGTCGTTTTGACAATTATTCTTGCAATTCTTCTTATAGTTTATGTTAGTATCGTCGTATCAGCAAGTGATGTCGCAGACAACACTTATGTTGAAAGAATAGATAATACACATAGCTTTAAGAGTGAACCTACACTTCCTAGCAAACCTATAGCACCTGTAGAAGAAATTCCTGAAGAAAAGGTTCCTTTAAAAGAACTTCCTGAAACTACTGCTAAAGAGGATACTTGGTACACTGAAGAAGAGTTAGATTTACTCGCAAGACTCATTTATTTCGAGGCTCGTGGTGAATGTTATGAAGGTCAAGTTGCTGTTGGTGCTGTTGTAATGAACAGGATTAAAACATCTGGCTTCCCAAATACAATTCACGATGTAATCTATCAGAAGAATCAGTTTAGTCCTGTTGGTAGCAGTAAGTGGAATTCTGAAATTACAGATTATGGTACTTGTTACCAAGCTGCAATTGAAGCTCTTAATGGAGTTGATCCTACTGGTGGTGCTACATTCTTTTACAATCCTCGGATTAGTACAAGTCAGTGGATTTTCACTAGACCTGTAGTAAAAGTAATTGGAAACCATAATTTCGCAAAGTAAAGGTTGCCCGATGGGCAACCTTTTCTCTGTTTATATGGACTATAATTATTCAAGTGTTAAGATTTGCAAAAACAACTTTTTATGATATAATGTCTGTGTTAAAGGGGTAAATATATGAAGAAATTATATGAACTAGCAAAAAAATATTATTTGAAATATAAAGAGATAATAAATTATTTAATATGTGGTGGACTAACTACAGTATTAAACTTCGTAGCATATATGTTGTTTACAAGATTAATGCATCTAGAAGAAGTAACAAGTAGCAGTTTAGCGTGGGTTGTTGCAGTAATATTTGCATATGTTGTAAATAAAATATTTGTATTTGAAAGCAAAACAAAAGGATTTAAGGCTGGATTTAAGGAATTTGCATCATTTATTGGCTGCAGAATAATATCTGCAATAACTTGCGATGTTGGAACATTTGCATTAATGGTAAAAGTATTACATATAAACGATGTTATATCTAAAATAGTAACTCAAATTATGGTAATTATAGTGAACTATTTATTTAGTAAATTATTTGTATTTAGAAAGACAGATAAATAAAATAAGAATAGAAGTAAAGAATATAAAAACAGATACCAATAAGGTATCTGTTTTTAGTTTAGTAGGTATATAGAGTAATTTAGCACAAATGCAAAAACAATCCATAATATATATGGTACTTGAATCAATGCGGCTTTTTTATTCATTTTATAAAATTCATATGTCATAAAAGACACCAATACAATTAATAAAACAAGCCACAATGTAGATACAGCAAACAATTTAAATCTAAAGAATAAAATAGACCATAAAGAGTTTACTACTAACTGTGTATAATATAACTTAAGAGCTTTAGAATTATTTTCTTCTTTGGATATTAAATATGCGCCTATTCCCATAAGTATATATAATATACTCCAAACAATAGGAAATAAGAATCCTGGCGGAGCAAAAGATGGGGTGTTAATTTGCTCGTATATTTCCGTACCACCAGCTAGCAAATTACCAATAAAGCCAGCAGCTAACGCAACAAAAATATATAACAATAATCTTTTGTATTTGTTCCATAATTTTTTTATTTTACTAATCATATATACACTCACCAGTATTAATATATGTATAAAAATAACAAGTTATACGAGATAAAATTGGATTAAAAATTAATTAAGATAATAATAGTATTCATCAAATTCTTTTCTTGCATCAGTTGTATATAATACAACTACTTCGTTGTTAAAAACGGTGTAAATTATATGAAAAAAATCATTAATTAGCAATTTTCGATATACATAGGAGTTTGTTTTCTTGTATATTGGATGCGAATGTGGAAATAGCGAAAGAGTTCGGGTTTCAGATATTATTTTAGTACCTACTTTTTCAGCGTAATTTGGATTAAATATTTTTAAGAAATTTAAATTGTATTCTGTAGTAATTGTCGAGAGATTAGTTATATTTACTCTATATGTCAAGATATAACACCTCTTATTCTTTTTTCGAACTCGTCTAAAGATATAAAATCTTTTTTAGTAAAAGCACCACTTTCATATAGTTCAATAACTCTATCTATAGCAGCGTCTTCGTTATTTAGATTATTAAGATTTTTGTTTACACATAAAGTGTTAGTATATTTTTCTTTTTTGTTTTTAATCATATATATTCCTCCTTTGGACATATAAGATACTATAATATATAATGGCTGTCAAATTTATTTTTTGTCGAAATTTGTACACTTTTAGCATTAAGATTCACACCATATGTATATTATATACACCTAAAAACACTTTGTAAATATATAGTTAAAATAATGTGAAAAAATATATTTTTATGGTATAATATGAACGCGAGGGGATATTATGAATAAAGCAGAAAATGTATTAGATTATTATTATAAAGCATGTAAATTAAAAGAAGTTGAAAGAAGTGGGTGGGTAGATTGGAATATATCTAGAACCGGGCCGGTTGAAAGAATAGCAGAACATATTTATGGAACACAAATTCTAGCAATGGCTATATATTTAGAATATGAATTAGATTTAAATATAGATAAGGTTACAACTATGCTTGCACATCATGAAACAGAAGAAATAGAAATTGGAGATATAACACCGTTTGATGGTGTTACAGATACAAAGAAACTTGAGCTTGGACAAATAGCAGTTTCTAATATAGCATCAAAAATAAAAAATGGAGAATATATAAAAAGATATATAGACGAGTTTGAAAAACGTGAAACTAAAGAGGGAATGTTTGCTTATCTTATAGATAAGCTAGAATGTATTTTATGGGCTAAAAAATATTCGGATACAGGTAGAATAAGTTTAGAAACAGCACCAAAGGAACAAATAGAAGATGTAAAAGAATATATAGAAAAAGGTGCAAATGATGCAGGAGATATATTTAGAGAATTTCATAAATATAAATTTGAAAAAGATGAAGTGTTTATGGAAATAATAAATACATTAGAAAAATATATAATAAAAGAAAAATAATTAATTAAAATGTGCATATTAAATATATGCATATTTTTTTATTTGTAACTCAAAATACTAATAAAATTTAAGTGAGGTATTTATGAAAAACATATTTAATTTTGGAATAATTATAGTTATTTTAATGGCGCTTTTTGTAATGTTATATATAACGTTTAATCACGATCAAATAAAGCTTTTTCCAGAGGTAATTGCGGCAGTTAAAGATCAAAGTTCAACAAGTAGTAAAAAGAAAACAGATCAAAGTTCTGTATCTAACAATGGGGATATGGTAGACCTGCTTGCAAGATTAATAAATGGTGAAGCAAGAGGTGAACCATATAAAGGTCAAGTAGCAGTTGGAGCAATAGTTATGAACAGGGTTAAAAGTTCAGAATTCCCAGATACTATTTCAGGAGTTATTTACCAAAAAAATCAATTCTCTTGTGTAAGAGATGGACAGTTCGATAAACCAATATCTAAAGATTCTACTGTGTATAAGGCGGCAAGAGAAGCATATAACGGAGCAGACCCAACTAACGGTTGCCTTTTCTTTTATAACCCTAAAACAAGTACAAACAAATGGATATTCAGTAGACCAACAATAACAACAATAGGAAAACATAGATTTACAAAGTAGGTGGAATATGTTAGGAAAAATAGAAGCAAAAATAAAAGAAATAAAAAAGAAACAAAATCCAAAAGCAGTTGGAGTAGCAGCTTTTTTCGTTTTTGGATTAGTAACGTTGCTTATGATGAACAGTATAAATATTTATGGCAGAGAAAAACAAGAAAATATGGATACAAATAATAGAAATATGTACGAGATAATAACAAGCGTAAACAATATAGATGTGTTAGTTACAAAAGTAAAAATAACCAAGACTAGCGAATACAACTTGCCAGTTTTATCCAAAATAATGTCCGAAGCAAGTAGAGCAAAAGATAATCTATCAGCGCTTCCGATTAACCAAAGTGCTCTTAATAATGTCTCTAAATTCTTTACTCAAGTTATATCATTTACTGAAACATTAATAGCTAAAGAAGCTAACTTAAATGAAAAAGACTATAACAATATAGACAAAATTGGTGATGTTGCAGATAAATTAAACGAAACATTGTCAGATATATATACAAGGCTTACAGAAGGTAAAATAAAATGGAATGAAGTAGAAAAGGTAGCATCAGAGGAACTTACTAAAGATAAGTCAGAACTTAATTTAGAAGGCGTAAATAATATAGCTTCGGTACTAGAAGATTATGAAGGACTAATATATGATGGTGCTTTCTCAGAACACATAGTAAGCAATAAAGCAAAGAATTTATTGGATAAAGATGTAACTGTAGAACAAGCAGTAGAAAAAGTAAAAGAATGTGTAATAAATCTTGGAAGAAAAGAAAAATATGAAATAAAAGATGTTAAATATAACGGTGAAATAAATGGAAATATCCCGCTTTATGATTTTAATGTTAAATGTATAAGAAATAGCAACGAAAAAGAAAAGATAGAAGTAGATGTACAAATAACAAAACAGGAAGGAAAGCTACTTTTAATATTAAGCAATAGAGATATTAAGGAAAAGAAACTAAATATAGAAGAATGTAAGCAAATTGGAGATGAGTATTTAAAAGCGTTAGGACTAAAGAATTTTGATCCAACATATTATCTTGAAGCAAACAATATGGTAACAATAAACTATGCCGCTGTACAAGATGGAGTTTTACTTTATCCAGATTTAATTAAAGTTAAAGTTGCTATGGATAATGGGGATATCTGTTCAGTAGAATGCAGTGGATATATATATAATCATGAAATAAGAGAAGGTTTAACACCACTAATAACTGAAATGGAGGCTATAAGCAAAATAAACAAAGATATAGAAATTAAAAATATTAGAATTGCAGTTATTCCAAAAGAGTCTAAAGAGGAAGTTTTAACATATGAAATAAAGGGTAAAATAGATAATCATGATGTGCTTATATATATTAATGCTAATAACGGAAAAGAGGAAAATGTTTTATTAATATTAGAAACCCCCGGCGGAATTCTTACTATGTAACAATTGTGTTACAAAGCGCTAAAATTATTGAATAAATTAAGATTTAAGTATAATATATAATTATATAAGCAAAAGGGGTACGAAAGAAAATGAAAAAAAATAATAAGGGTATATCCTTAATAGTTCTAAGTATAACAATTCTTGTAATGGCAATTTTAGCTGCAACTGCAATAATTGCATTAGAAGATAGTGGTGTTATAAAAAGAAGTAAAAATACTGTTAAGAATAATAATTATTCAGATGAGTATACTAGATTAGTAGTAATAAAAAATGGAATACTTACAGACAATCTTGGAACAATAACGATAGATGAATATGTTGCAGAATTGTCAAATAAAGGATTAATTGAAAGTGCAATAATAACAAATGCAGATGGAAGTAAATCGGTAACAACTAAAACAGGATTTAATGTAAAAATATCTCAAGATGGAATAAGTAATTTAAATATTGTTATAGATGGATATACACCACCAAGTAGTAACGTTGGTGGAAATACAGGAGGAGATACAACAACTCCAACGCCAACAATAACATTAAATAAAACAACAATATCTAAAACAATAAATAGTGGAAGTACAGCAACAGAAACAATAACAGTAACTACAGCCAATATATCTGGAAGTCTTACGTGGAAGTCGTCAAATACAAGTGTAGCAACGGTAAGTGCAAGTGGCAACACTGCAACGATAACAATGAAATCAGCAGGAACAGCAGTAATAACAGCAACATATGGTAGTACGAGCGCAAGTTGTACAGTTGTTGTAACAGAGAATACACCAGCTACATATGAAATAAGTGGCCAATGGGTATTTAATGAAACTTTAAATTTACCAACAACTAAAATTACTCAAAAAGTTACATATACGGTAGATTATGAATACTATGATATTGAAATTAATAAATTGTATCTTTCGTTCTATAATCAAGAAATATACTATTCACATAATTCGGGGTGGGAAGGTGATGAATTAAGATATATTGACTTTGGCACAACACCACAGAGTGTGTCGGAAGAATTCTATAACTGGTTTACAGCAAATGCTACCGAACAAGAAAGTTTAATTACATTTAATATAAGCGGCAAAATATTTAGCGCTATAAATGGAATGACTTGGGAAAATTGGGTAAACAGTTCATATAACCTAAACGGAGATTATGAAATATATGAAAATACATATGTAACGTATCTAGGCGGCGCAAGAGTTTCTCATTATGGAAAAAATGTGCTTATAACAGATAAAATTATTAGTGGTGATACATATACAGATGGAACAGAAGATTGTTGCTTTGATCCGGGAACAAAAGTATTGATGGCAGATGGGACAATTAAAAATATTGAAGATGTAAAAGTTGGAGACATAGTAATGTCCCTTAATGAGGAAACGGGAAAATATATACCACAAAAGGTATTAAAAACAATAATTAAGCATAATTCGGATGATTTGGTATATGTTAATCTTTCGAATGGCATAAGAATAGGAATGAGAGCTTATCACCCGTTGTTAACTATAGAGGGCTGGAAATCATTAAGACCAAACAATGTTCAAACTATTGAAGAGCTAGATAAAGTAGAACTGCTTAAAGTAGGGGATACGCTAATAGGATATGAAGAAAATGTAAGGATAGTTTCAATAGAGATAAGAAATGGGGAACCCAATTATGACACATATAATTTAACAATAGAAGGTTATCATAATTATATTGCAAATGGTGTTGTAGTACATAATATAATAACGTGTGTACAATAACTAGTATGTTATATCAAAATTATACAAAACAACTTAATGCGTAAACATTAGGTTGTTTTTGTTTGTAATTGTAATACTTATTGATTTTAAATTATACTTTGTTATATAATTTTTTTAGGTGATAAAAATGTATGGAGTAGTACTAGAAGGTGGTGGGCTTAAAGGTAGTTACCACTTAGGAGCGATGAAAGCTGTTTATGAATGTGGATATAAAATTGGCGGTTATGTAGGAACGTCAATTGGTTCGTTTAATGCTGCTGTCCTTGCACAAGGAGATTTCGAAAGATTATATGATGCATGGTATAGAGGTTCATCAACTTTAGGATTAGATGTAGATGAAAAAGAAATAGAAAAATTAGTAGATAAGAAATTCAGTATTAAATCTATAAAATATTGGGCTAATTTCTTAAAATCTAATGTGGAAAATAAAGGTGTAGATTCGGATAAATTAAAGAGATTATATAGTACATATATAGATGAAAAGAAACTTAGAAAATCTAAAATAGATTATGGTATGGTTACAGTATCTTTAACAGATATGAAACCTGTATATATATATAAAGAAGATATACCAGAAGGTGAAGTTGCATCATATGTTTTGGCAAGTTCATATCTTCCTTTTTTCAAACAAGGAGATTTGTTAAAAGATAATAAAACATATATAGATGGTGGCTTTTTTGATAATCGCCCAATCTCTCTTTTAATAGATAAGGGATATACAGATTTTATAGAAATAAGAACAAATGCAATAGGTGTAACTAAATGGGTTAATAAAAAAGGTCTAAACATTATAGTTATAGAACCAAGTAAAAAAGTTTTAAGTGGTATTGCAATAAGCGATAATAAATCTGTTCGTAGAGATATGGAAATGGGATATTATGATGCTATGCGTGTACTTAAAGGGTATATAGGAGATAAGTTCTATGTAATACCTACGGAAGATAGTAAAGTATTTAACTCATTAATTAATATTACTGATGAACAAATTAATAATATAACTAAAAAAGTTAAAATAAGTGGCGTTACAGAGAATATGGAACCTAAGAAAATTTTATTTGAAAAGATACTTCCAAATCTTGCTACAAAATTAAAAAGCGCAGACACGTTAACCTATCAAAGGACGATAGTTTCTATGATAGAATATGTATTAGATGATGAAAAAGATGTATTCAAATTCTACACTTTTGAAGAGCTTTTAGAAGAGTTCAAAAAGAAAATACCAAAATATATGAAAAAGCAAAGAGATTCTTTAATAAAAGACCCAACAGAAGTTTTAATACTAAATTTGTTAAAATATGTTGAAATGTAGCGAATTTTAAGACCTTTACTTTACTTTTTACCTAAAAAATAATATAATATATATGGTTGAAATAAAGACCAAAATAAATTTATGGAGGTAAAAAATGTTCAAATCTAAGTACAGGATAGGACGGAAAAAAAGACAGCAGATAGCAGAATATTATGTGTACGAAAATAGCACGATCAGAAAAACAGCGGCACATTTTGGCATCCCTAAGTCTTACGTTCACAGAGCACTCGCAGATTATAGATGCGATCGGTATACAAGAGACACTGAACTTGCTCATAAAGTAGCAGAGCTTGTTGAAAAGAATGTTACCGAACGCTCAACAAGGGGTGGTCAGTCTACCAAGGCAAAATATTCAAAGAAGAAAGCCTAAGACTAACCTAAGAAACACACGCAATAATATGCGTGTGTTTTTTATATATGCTTGAATAATTAAATCATATATAATAACATATGAGTATAAGAATAGAGGGGATAACAAATGAAAAATATAGAAAAGTTTTTATTAATATTCATGATAACAATAGTAATACTTAGTATAGGAAGTGTAGTGGCCGGTTATATAGAATTTAATAAAGTAAGTAATGAGCAATCTAAACTTTGGGAAGAAATAGAAAATGGAAAATATTTAGATAAGTATTCTTTTGAAATAGAAGATGGTATTAAACAACATATGAATGTAAACGAGGATAATAATTGTACAGATAGGGAAAAAGCATTAAAATCATATATATCATCTATTAACACCAAATATCTATTAGAATATACAAATGTTAATGCGCGTATGGTAGAAATAATTAATTTGCTTTTTTATAGTTTAAGCATTACATTTTTTGTTTATTGTATGATAACACTTGTATACAAAGATATTAAACAATATATATTAGACAACATAGGTATTTTATTAGTATTTATTGTGTTATGGGTTATTCATAACGCGTTAGCACTAGGAGACAGTTTGCTTTTTAGAAACAATATGTTTGATGTGTTGCCAGTGTTATATGTTATCTTTTTAATAGGTAATATAACTAAAAATATAGTAAAAAGAAAAAGAATAAAACAAGAAAAATAGGCTTCAAATTAACGGAAACATATTAATTCATACTCATATAATATATGGGGTGTAATATGAAATATGAGTAATTCAAAACTAATAGATAAAACAATCTTAGCAAATAGTGCAAACTATATGCAAGGAAGAAATGGTAGTAAGATAAAAGCGGTAACTGTGCATCATATGGGAGCAGTACTAACAATAGAAGAGTGCGGAAATGTATTTAAGAATCCGGATAGAAAAGCTTCTAGTCATTACGGAATTGGTAGTGATGGAAGAGTGGCTCTCTATGTAAATGAAAAAGATACAGCATATACAAACAGCAATTTTGAATCTAACAAAGAATCTGTAACAATAGAAGTATCTAATAGCAAAGCTAGTGGAGATTATCCCGTGTCGGATAAAGCACTAGAAAAATTAATACTTCTAGTTGCGGATGTAGCTAAGAGAAATAATTTAGGGAAATTGGTTAAAGGTAAAAATCTAACTTGGCATAATATGTATACCGCAACTGCTTGCCCTGGTAAATATCTTTTAAGCAAGCTAGATTATATTATTTTAGAAGCAAATAAAATAAACGGAATAGATGAAGAAGGTAGTGAAAGTAGAAAATCCAATGAAGAAATAGCAGACGAAGTAATTAGAGGTTTATGGGGAAACGGCAAAGAAAGAAAAGACAGCCTTAAAGCTGCTGGATACGATTATTATACTATTCAAAATATAGTTAATGAAAAATTACTTGGAAAGAAAACAAATGAGCAAATTGCAAAAGAGGTAATACAAGGAAAATGGGGGAATGGTAAGGAAAGAAAAGACAGACTTACAGGCGCCGGATATGATTATTATGCTGTGCAAAAAATAGTCAATGAAATGCTTCTAGGTTAGTCGTTTTCAATTGACAAATCACCTGCTTAAAGGTATACTTTTAGCAGGTGATTTTACTTTATGAAATATGCAATCATAGACTTCAGAATGAGAAGCGTAGAAAAAGAATTTATTAAATCTTTAGGCTACGAATTAATAGAAAATAACTTTAACTTAGATGTGTATGATGAGATATCTGCACATGTAGATATATATTATTTAAAGGTGGGTAGAGTACTATTTGCTGCTCCAGAAAAAGCGGACAAGCTTCCTTTTGCGGCAACTACTTGTGTTACACATGTGGGCGGAAAATATCCTTTGGATGTGCCATACAATGTGTGTATTGTTGGTAACAATGCTGTTCACAACTTTAAATATACAGATGAAGTGGTTAAAACATATTTAATAAATAGTGGATATAGACTAATAGATGTTGGACAAGGTTATGCTAGATGTAGTACGTTCCCAGTAGATGATAATTCTTGCATTACATCAGATATTGGTGTAGCCAGAGCATTAATGGATGCTGGAATAGAAGTACTATATGTTAGTGAACCAGATGTTAAGCTTAAAACAAGAACAAATAAAATCTTTGAGAAGCAAAGTCAAATGTCTTTTATGGATTCAACTATGGAAGGCTTTATTGGCGGAGCTATGGCTAGATTTGGAGACACAGTTGTATTATTCGGAGATGTAAATAATTTAATAAATGGTAATAAAATAAAATCTTTTATAGAAAAGAAAGGGTTAAAATTCCATCATTTTGAAGGACTAGATGTAGTAGATTATGGTGGAGTAGTAGAGGTTAATATATAATGAGTGAATTACTAAACGGATTAAATCCTGTGCAAAGAGAAGCGGCATCATATACAGATGGACCACTTTTAATATTAGCAGGTGCAGGAAGTGGTAAAACTAGAGTTTTAACATATAGAATTGCATATCTTTTAGAACAAGGACTTTGTAAGCCTTGGGAGATACTTGCAATTACATTTACAAACAAAGCGGCAAAAGAAATGAAAGAAAGAGTTATAAATTTAGTAGGAGATGATGCTAAAGATATGTGGCTTGGAACTTTCCATGGAATTTGTGTAAGAATACTTAAAAGGGAAATAGAAGCTTTAGGTTTTACTAGAGACTTTAATATATTAGATGAGTTAGATAAACAAAAAGTATTAAAAGAAATACTTAAGAAATTTGAAATAGATGAAAAGAATTATTCGGTTTCTTGTTTGGTAAACGAAATTAGCGCAGCAAAGAATGTATTTAAGACTCCAGAAAAATATATGAAAGAGTCTATAGGAGATTACAGAAAAGAAACTATAGCAAAAATATATGAAGAGTACCAAAAGACATTAAAATTAAATAACTCACTAGACTTTGACGATATCTTAAATTATACAGTTGAGTTATTTAAGAAAAATCCAGATAGATTAAGTTATTATCAAAACAAGTTTAAGCATATATTAGTAGATGAGTATCAAGATACAAACCATGTACAATTCATGCTAATAAGCATGCTTGCTGCAATGCATGGTAATGTATGTGTTGTTGGTGATGAATCACAAAGTATATATGCATTTAGAGGTGCAGATATATCTAACATACTAGATTTTGAAAAAGAATATGATGGTGCAAAAATAGTTAAGCTAGAACAAAACTATAGAAGTACTAAAACAATTCTTAATGTAGCAAATGCAGTAATAAACAACAATACTTCTAAAATAGAAAAGAACCTTTGGACAGAAAATGATGAAGGTGAAAAAGTTAAATATTATACTGCTAAAAACGAATATGACGAAGTAGAATATATAGTAGATAAAATAGATTCTATGTGTAGAACTGGTAAATTCAAATACGGAGATTTTGCGCTTCTTTATAGAACAAATGCACAAAGTCGTGTAATTGAAGATGTATTTATGAAAACAGGAACGCCATATAGATTAATTGGTGGTACTAAGTTCTATGCTAGAAAAGAAATTAAAGATTTACTAGCATATACAAAGCTTGTAAATAACCTTAAAGATAATGTCTCGTTTACTAGAATAATAAACGAACCTAAACGTGGTATTGGAGATACTTCTGTAGATAGAATAAAAGAAAAAGCAGAGTCTATGGAAATTAGTGCGTTTGAGTATATTACAGAACCTGCAAATATAGCAGAACTTAGATGCAGCGGTGCAGTAGCAAACTTTAGAGATTTAATACTAGACTTAAATGCGGTTAAAGATACAATGCTTCCATCTGAACTTATGAAAAGAATACTTGAAGTTACAGGCTATGAAGCAGAACTTATGAAGGAAAAGAATCCTGAAAATGAATCTAGACTAGAAAACCTATATGAGTTATTAGGTGTTGCAAAAGAATTTGAAGAAGAAAATGCAGATAACTCATTAACAGATTTCTTAGATAGTATTGCTTTAGTAGCAGATGTAGATAATTTAGAAGAAGACAGTGAAGCAGTTATTCTTATGACTATGCACAACGCCAAAGGTCTAGAATATCCTGTAGTATTCTTAGTTGGTATGGAAGAAGGATTATTCCCATCTAAGAGAAGTATAGATGAGGATAATGGTATAGAAGAAGAAAGAAGACTTTGTTATGTTGGTATAACAAGAGCAAAGAAAGAATTATTCTTAACAAATGCCAAACAAAGAACAATGTATGGTACAACAACATACACAATACCTTCTAGATTTACTGAAGAAATTCCAAAAGAATATTTAGATGAAGCGGCAAAAGAAAATCTAGAAAAAGCTAAAATGAAACAAGAAAAGTATCTTGATCACGAATACTCTAGAGTAGAAAGCTGGCTATCTAGTACATTTAATGAAATTAGTGAAAGCGAATCTATGGGCGGATATTCGCCTAGACGCACACCTTCTAAAATTGGAATTGATGCATCAAGCTTCTTAAAAAATGTAAACATTGGTAAAGTTGTATCTAAAACTAATGATACAAGTGTAGAAGTTAAAGAGGGAGATAAGGTTAGACACAAGAAGTTTGGTGTTGGTATTGTAACAAACCTTACAGAAGATTCAGATATGAAAGTTGCAGAAATAAAATTTGAAACAGCTGGAATGAAGAGATTAATAATAACAGGAACGACACTAGAAATTATTGGATAAATAGTAGAAATACAAAATATATAGTGATATAATGAAGTAGATATATTTAGAATATATCAAAGGAGAGTAAATAATTATGAAAATAACAGTTTTATGTGGTGGAACAAGTACAGAAAGAGATGTTTCATTAACATCAGGAACTTTAATATGTAAGGCATTAAAAGAAAAAGGACATAGCGTTGTTTTGTTAGATGTATACCTAGGTTTACAAGATGTAGATATGAATACAGTATTTACACTAGGAGAAAATGGATTATATAAAAGAGCGGTTGTTGGAGAACAAATAGCAAATATAGACGAAATTAGAGCGCTAAGAGACAATCCAAATGAGTTCTTTGGCCCTAATGTAATAAATATTTGTAAGGCAGCAGATATAGTATTTATGGCATTACACGGCGAGAACGGAGAAAACGGTAAAGTTCAAGCAGCCTTCGATTTAATGGGAATTAAATACACTGGTACTGGCTATGAAGGTAGTATGATAGCTATGAGTAAAGATCTTACTCGTAAGATGTTAATACCAAGAGGTGTTAGAATGGCTAAGGGATTAACAATAACTAAAGAACAAGTATTTGACGATGTAAAGATGGATTTATTTGTTCCAGCGGTAGTTAAACCTTCAAACGGTGGTTCGAGTGTTGGTGTTACAATAGCAACAGATATGGATGAACTAAGAGCAGCTGTAAGAAATGCTAGAGAGTATGATGACACTGTAGTAGTAGAAGAATATATTCGTGGTAGAGAATTCTCTGTAGGTGTTATGGAAGGAAATGCACTTCCAATTATAGAGATAATTCCTAAATTTGGTTTTTATGACTATAAGAATAAATATCAAGCGGGTATGACAGATGAAATTTGTCCTGCAAATTTAAATCCATTCATAACAACATTGATGCAAAAAGAGGCAGAAAAAGCATATAAAGCTTTAGGGTTAAATGTTTATGCAAGAATAGACTTTATGCTATCTAATTTAGATAATTTGCCATATTGTTTAGAAGCTAATACATTACCTGGTATGACACCAACAAGCCTACTTCCACAAGAAGCAAGAGCTGCTGGTATAGAGTATGGAGATTTATGCGAAAAGATAATAGAAATATCTTTAAGAAAATATAGTGGTAAAGTAAATTAAATATTAAATAAAGTAGGAGGAACAATGGAAAACGTATCATTGTTAGATGTAGTAAGTAAAACTAATGGAAAGGTAGTAGGTAAAACTACTATCCTTGACTCCTATGTACAAGAAGTAGTCACAGATAGTAGAGTTAAAACTACTAATGGGCTATTTTTTGCTATTGTAGGGGAAAATACAGATGGCCATAGTTATATAGGTATGGCTAAAGAAAATGGAGCAATAGCTTGCATAATTTCTAAAGAATTAGATGAATATTTAGAAGGAATAGTGTACATTCTTGTAGAAGATACAATTAAAGCATTAAAAGATTTGGCTACTTGGTATCGTACAAAGTTTAATATCCCCGTTGTAGCTATAACAGGTAGTGTAGGAAAAACAACTACCAAGGAAATGATAGCATCAGTTTTAAGTATTAAATATAATGTATTAAAAACTGCTGGAAATTTAAATAGTGAAATTGGTGCGCCTGTTACAGTACTTGGACTTAAGAGTGAACATGAAGTAGCAGTAATAGAAATGGGAATGGACCATTTAGGTCAAATAGATAGTATAAGTAAAATAGTAAAACCGGATACGGCAGTTATTTCAAATATAGGTGTAGCACATATAGAGTATCTTAAAACAAGAGAAAACATACTAAAAGCAAAGACAGAGGTGTTTGCTAATATGCCAGAAAACGGTGTAGCTATTCTTAACGCAGATGATGATATGCTTGTTACAGTAACTGATCAGATAGAAAAAGTATGGTATGGATATTCAGAAAATGCAGATATTAAAGCAATAGACGCGGTAGTAGATTATACAGAAGGAGTAGTTAAAGCAGAAATATTAATAGACAACAATATTTATGAATTAAGAATACCAGGACTAAGTAGACATCTTGTATATGCAGCTTTAACAGGTATAGCAGTAGGTAAAAGATATAATATGACAATAGACGAAATAATTAAAGGTGTCGAATCATATGAAGGTATAAAAATGAGAATGGATGTTAAAAAACTTAACAATAATGTCCTTTTAATAGATGATACATATAATGCAAATCCAGTTTCTATGAAATCTTTAATAGATACTGTAGCGGCATCTAATAGAGATTGCAAGACAATAATAATGGGAGATATGTATGAACTGGGTGATGAAACGCTAAATGGTCACAAGTCTGTTATAGAGTATGCGATAGATAAGCAAATAACGAATATAATTGTTATTGGAGAACATATGGAAGACGCATATAAGAGTTTGGATGAAGATAAACAGTTAAAAGCAAATTGGTATAAAACTAAGGAAATATTCTATGAACATGTAGATAGATTTTTAATGCCAGATTCGCTTATTGCAGCTAAAGCTTCAAGAGGAATGAAATTTGAAAATATAGTTTCAAAAATCATTGAACTTATATAACTTTTGTGATATAAACAAGGTATAATTGGAGGTTTAATTATGGAATTTAAAGATAAAGTAAAAGACGTATTAGATAAAGCAGGAGATGTTGCAGAAAAAACATATAAAACAGTAGCAGATAAATCATCTAAATTTATGGAAGAAACTAAGCTTAAAATACAAGCTAGTGATATTGAAGATGAAATAACAGCAACTCTTGGCGAAATCGGTGTAATGGTATACGAAAAATATAAAAGTGGTGAAAAAGTAGCGCCAGAACTTGTAAAAGAATGTAAAAGAATAGAAAAAATGTATAAAGATATAGATAAAATTGATGTTAAAACACTATATCTTAAAGATTTAAGAGTGTGCGAAGAATGTAAAGAAACAATAGGAATAGAAAATAAATTCTGTCCTCATTGTGGCGCTAAACAAAAGAAAGTAAGAATACCAGTAGAGAAGGTAGAAGAAGTTATAACAGAAAAAGTGTGTCCAGAATGTAAAGCTGTACACGGTGTAGATGTTAACTTCTGTACTAAATGTGGATACAAGTTTTAATAAATAATTATTATAATATTAAACGAAATAATATAAGGAGCAAAAATGATATTTTCAAAGATTAAAGAGGCTTTTTCAAGTAAGATTAATAACATATTTAAATCGCATGAAGATATTGATGAAATCATAGACGAAATAGAAGAACTATTAATACTTTCTGATGTAGGTATGAAAACTACATCAGAAATTTGTAATGAATTAAGAAAAGATTTATTAAAAGAAGATGATACATCAAAAGAACATGTCATGGAACTCTTGAAAGAGAAAATGATTAATATTTTAACATTAGAAGAAGTTAAAGAATTTGATCCTAAGAAAAATGTAATATTAGTGGTTGGTGTTAATGGTGTTGGTAAAACAACTTCAATAGCAAAGATATCTAATTTATACAAAAAGATGGGAAACAAAGTATTGTTAGCAGCTGGAGATACATTTAGAGCTGGAGCAATAGAACAATTAGAGATTTGGGCGAGAAATGTTGGGGTAGAATGTGTATCTGGAAAAGATGGACAAGATCCAGCATCAGTAGTATTTGAAGCTTCTAAAAAGTATACAGATGAAGGTTATGATACATTAATTTGTGATACAGCTGGAAGACTTCATAACAAGAAAAATCTAATGGATGAAATAGAAAAAATAAAGAAAACAATAGATAGAAATATCGAAGATATTGATACAGAAGTATTAATGGTAATAGATGCTACTACAGGGCAAAATGCTGTAGAGCAAGTTAAAGCTTTTTACGATAAGACAAGTGTAGACGGAATAATACTTACAAAACTAGATTCAACTGCAAAAGGTGGCGTAGTATTTTCAATAATAAACGAATTAAATATACCAATCAAGTATATTGGTGTAGGGGAGAAAATAGACGATATAAAGGAATTCAATGCGGAGGAATTTGTGGACTCTATAATATAAGGAGGAAAAAACGTGAGATTAATATTCATGAGACATGCAGATTGCAAAGGTATTAAAGAAGGAGTAATAAATGGTTGGAGAGACTATCCTTTAACTGCTAAAGGTAGGAAAGAACCATATACTGCTGCTAAAGATATACAAATGTTACTAGGTACAGTTAAACTAGACAAGGTGTATACTTCATACTTATCTAGAACATATGATACTGCTTGTATTTTTGCTGACGCGCTAAACTATAAAGGTAAAATAGTAAGGGATTTAAGACTTAACGAACGTCATTATGGTATGTTTCAAGGAATGAAAAGAGTTGATGCTAAAGCGTTTCCTGAGTATAACACACTATCTGAGAAAAAGTTGGATTTAGAAAACAAACTTGTTCCGGAAAATGAATTAAGACGTTGTGCAACATTAAATGAGTATTCGGAAAAATTAAATTTACCTATTAAAAAATTAGAGGATATTATTCCGCGTTCGGAAAGTATTTTAGATGTAGAAAAAAGACTTAACGAATTTCTAGATGAAATACTTGTTCCGGAAAATGAAAAGAAAACAATATTAATAGTAACTCACGCAAATCCAATAAAGTTAATTTCTAAGAGATTACAAAACTTAACATATAAAAAAATGTCGGAACTAAGATTTGCAACATGTGCGCTTAAAATATATGATTTGAGACTAGATAAAGAAAATGGGTATGAAGTATTAACAGAGTATAATATAAATAAAGATATGGAAGGTTAATGTTATGGGAAGTATTAATGTATTTACAGGGCCTATGAAGTGTGGAAAAACTAAAAGAGCTATAGAAGCGGCAACTATACAAAAGATAAGAGGTAAAGATATAAAAGTATTTAAACCAGGTATAGATAACAGATTTGCTGAAAATAAAATAGTAACAAGATCGGGAAAAGAATTAGATACATTAAATATTTCTTGCATAGAAGATATAGAGAATTATGATGCAGATGTTTATGTAATAGATGAATTCCAATTCTTAGATGGAGATTTAGAAGCAATAAATAGACTTGCAAATAAGGATAAAAGAATATATATATCTGGACTTAACTTAACATCAGATAGAAAACCATTTGGAAGAATGGGCGAAGTAATGTGTATGGCAGATAAAATAGAGCTTATGACTTCAGTATGTGAAGTGTGTAAATCTGAAGAAGCGATATACACATATTACTCTGGGCCAAAAGATTCAGATATTCTTGTTGGAGAAGCAGGATATATGCCTGTATGTAGGGAATGTTATGAAAAACTTTCAATGGGTATGATAAATTTATAATAAGCAAAGGAGGATTAAAAATGAAAAAAAGGTATATCACTAATAGTTTTAGTTATAACAATAATTGTTATGATAATATTAGCAGGAGCGGTATTTATTTCGATAGGCAATTCAAATATAATAGATAAAGCGAACCAAGCTGTAGATAGTACTAACAAGCAACAAGAGAGCTACCAAGAAACGTTAAATGAATTGGTGCCAAAATCTCTAGTAAGTCAAATAACGGCAAGTAATTATGGAGACAAGGTAAATTATTCAGCTAACGGTATAAATGATTGGAGAGTATTTTATAATGATGGGAAGAATGTATATATAATAACTACAGACTATCTTCCAAGTATTAAAATACCATCAAATGTAGCGCTAAGGAATACAGGAACTGAATTTTCTACATCATTTGCATATAATTCGCTTGATTTCCCAGAAGCCGCAATTATTAACAATGAACAAGCAGGCAAATATAAAATTGAAGAATATGGGCAATTTGTGAATACAAATTATAATATGAGATCGTGTGCGTTATTGTTAAATACAGAGAAGTGGGCAGATTTTACTAACGAATTTGCAGTGGATGCAATAGGCACCCCAACTATTGGAATGTGGATAGCTTCATGGAACGCAAAATATCCAGAAGATAAAATATTATATAAACCAAATACAGAAACAAATGCTATTGGATATATGGTAGGTTTATCTGAAGATAATATGGTAAAGGTTATTCCGCTCGAAGAAATGCAAGAAAAAGCTGGGTATAAAGTAGAAGAAAGCAATAATTTATATTATCCGCATAAAGAGACAATAACGGATTCATATAATGTTGCGTGCAAAGGATATTGGATTGCGTCACCGTCAGCAAATGGCGAAAAATACATAATAAGAATTAATTTTGATGGAAGAGTATATTATGCGCACTCTGGAGACGTTTCAAGATATGCAATAAGGCCAGTGGTTTGTTTAAAAGAAGAGGTGGGTGCTACATTTTCTAATGGAATGTGGAACTTAAAAATATCTGATGAAAAAAAGTAATAAAATAAAAAGTAATGAAATTAAAAGCAACGATTAAATCGTTGCTTTTAACATATCTAATTCATTTTTTCTTTAATTATATCTAACACTTTATCTAGATTTAATTTTGTTTCAGTAGAGAATGGTATCATTTCTTCTTTAGCAAATAATGCTTTAGTCATATCTTTTATGCTTGCTTCAATTTTAGCATTTGAAAGCTTATCTGCTTTGTTTAGTATTATTGTAAAATCCTTTTCTAAAGCTACTAACCAATCATACATAGCTCTATCATCTTTAGATGGAAGGTGGCGTATGTCTATTAGAGAAAATATGTGTCTAATGTTTTTATTATTCTCTAAAAAGTAGTTTGTTAGTTTGTTTATATTTTCTTTTTCTTTTTCAGACATAGTAGAGTAGCCGTAACCGGGTAAGTCTACTAAATAGAATTTTTTATCTACCAAGAAGAAGTTTAAACATTTTGTTTTGCCAGGTGTTTGACCAACTTTAGCAGTATTTTTATTGTTTGTAAGTGAATTAATAAACGAAGATTTACCAACGTTAGATTTACCTACCATAGCAATGATAGGCAAATCGTCACGTATTAAATCACCTTTATTAAATACAGATTTTACAAATTCTACATTTTTTAAGTATTCCATAAATCTCCTTTAATATTATTTATTCTTTGGATAAATTTTTTCTTGTCCTCCCATATATGGTCTTAATGCTTCTGGAATAGATATTGTTCCATCTTCGTTGTAGTTGTTTTCTACAAATGCAATAAGTCCACGAGGAGTGGCAAGTACTGTGTTGTTTAATGTGTGTAAGAAGTAGTTACCATTTTCACCTCTTGCACGTATTCCTAAACGTCTAGCTTGAGCATCAGTTAGGTTAGAGCAAGAACCAACTTCAAAGTATTTTTGTTGTCTTGGTGACCATGCTTCAATATCGCAAGATTTAACTTTAAGATCAGCTAAATCTCCACTACAACATTCCAATGTTCTTACAGGTATATCTAAGCTTCTAAAGAATTCTACTGTATAACTCCACATTTTATTGTACCAATCCATAGATTCTTCTGGTAAACACAATACAACCATTTCTTGTTTTTCGAATTGGTGTACTCTATATACGCCTCTTTCTTCAATACCATGAGCTCCAACTTCTTTTCTAAAGCATGGAGAATAAGAAGTAAGGTTTAATGGTAAGTTCTTTTCATCTATTGTTTGGTTTTTGAATTTACCAATCATAGAGTGTTCAGATGTACCAATTAGGTATAAATCTTCACCTTCGATTTTATACATCATAGCGCCCATTTCTTCAAAGCTCATAACACCAGTTACAACATCAGATTTGATCATAAATGGTGGTATGCAATATGTGAAACCTTTATTTATCATAAAGTCTCTTGCATAAGAAATCATAGCAGAGTGTAGGCGTGCCATATCTCCCATAAGGTAATAGAAACCATTACCACTTGTTCTAGCAGAAGCTTCTTTATCTAAACCTGCAAAGTAACCTAAAATATCTGCATGATATGGTATTTCATAACTTGGTACCACTGGTTCGCCGAATTTTTCTACTTCAACATTTTCGCTATCGTCTTTACCGATAGGTACAGAGTCATCTATTATATTTGGTATAACCATCATTTTTTCTTTTAATATAGCGGATACTTTAGCCTCTTCTTCTTCGATATGTACAAGTTCTTCGTTAATCTTAACAACTTCAACTTTTCTTAAGCCGGCTTCTTCAACCTTTTTCTCTTTCATTAGCATACCAATAGTTTGGCTAATATTATTTCTTTTAGTTCTTAATTCATCGCCTTGTTGTTTTAAGGAACGTACTTGTTTATCCAGTTCAATTACTTCATCAACTAGAGGTAATTTTTTATCTTGAAATTTCTTTTTAATGTTTTCCCTAACTATGTCGGGATTTTCGCGTACGAATTTAATGTCTAACATAATCTTTCCTCCTTAAAATTCATAGGTATATTATATTACAAAAGCAAGTATATTTCAATAAAAAGAACACCTAATATTAAAATTAGGCGACGATTATAAGAATGAATAATAAACGAAAGTGTTTGGTAATAGGAGATTAGATTAATATGAATACAAGGTAGTTTATTTTTTACAAAAAATAACAAATAATTTAAAGAAAAACATTGAATAAAAACAAAATATATAATAAAATAAATGGTATAAGAGGGGTTAAACA
>JAFXHJ010000020.1 GCA_017536445.1 Clostridia bacterium | reverse complement strand
GCTGCGTTAACATGGGCAGATGCCTATATGGATAATCTAAGAGGCCAAGAACTAATAGATAAAGTAACAGAAGAATTAGGTAAACAAGGAGTAACGGCAGACAAATGGGATATAACAATAACAGATACAGGAGTAAGCATTACAAATAAAAACTCTGCATCAGGTACTGGCTTAGGTTCTATGATAACAGCAGATAATTATGGAGATAAAGTAGACTATACTGTAACGGTAAATGGAACAACATATGATGATTGGCAAATATATTATCATAATAGCGAATATGTATATCTAATAGCAGAAAATGGCATAACAGACACTACATTAGATAAAGGAACAACAGTAGCAAGTCTAACAACAGATGAGTTAGCGCTGTATGAAAAGTTTAGAGTAGGAACAGCAGATAAATATACATTAGTAGATACAGTAAGCGGAAGTACATCATATAACTCACAAGCAGTAGCACAACTAATAAAAGATTATGCTAACTTTGCAAATACAACAACATATGGTGCAAACGTAGTTGGAGCAATAGGAGGACCTACACTAGAATTATTAGCAGCGGGCTGGAATGCAAAAGGATACACACCAACAATGACACTAACAACAGATACATATGGGTATATGATAAACAATGACTATTATGTACATGTAACAAGCGATGAACTATATGTACCATCACATTACTATTACTGGTTGGCGTCTCCGTCTGCTTACGGCGATAACCGTGTTAACCGTGTTATGGGTGCGGGCACTGGCCGTGTGGACCGTCGCGGCTGCGACATTTCTTCTCGTGTGCGTCCTGTAGTTTGTCTAAAATCTAGCATCCCTGCCACAGTGGGAACAGGAGATTACGATTTTAGTTTAACAAAATAACGAAGGTACAAAATTAAAGTGCGCAAGAGGTGTGAGAATCCACCTGCGTAAGCGCACAAAATTTGTAATGCGTAGTGTATACATAAAAATAATAGATCTATAGAATAGACATTTTGTCTATTCTTTCTTTTTTATCTCTGTTACTAACACTTTGTTAATTACAAGTTGCAAAAATGGCATATTTGTGGTAAAATATATGTGTTGAAAAATATTAATATGCCCTAACTATGGGCATAGAACGAAGAAAAGGAGAGTATTAGCATGTACACAGATTTACACTTGCACACAATTTATTCTGACGGAGAGTATGAACCGCTTCAGGTTGTTACTATGGCAAGAGACCGGCAAGCATCAACTATAGCAATTACAGACCACAATAACATTGAAGGTAGCAAAATAGCAGTAGCAAATAACCCGTATTCAGACATTGTTGTAATTCCGGGTGTGGAATTTACTGCAAAATCGCCGGCGACAATAAACATTCATATGTTGGGCCTTAACATCGACCTTAAAAACAAAGCATTAAACGAGCTTTGTGATGCATATACTGAAGATAGTAGAAACAGAACCAAGTCTCTACTTTCACTTCTTAATGTGCATTACAATATGGTGTTTGATGAAGAGGATGTTGTGGCACTATTGTCGTCTATCGGAAACATCGGAAGACCCGAAGTTGCCAAGCTTTGCCTTAAATATGGCTATGTTTCAAGCGTACCCGAAGCTTTTGATAAGTACCTAAATCCTGTAAAGCATCTTATTGTAGATAAGAAGGTAGATCCTACAGATAAGGAACTTATTGGAGTTATTCTTGATGCTGGCGGAGTGCCTTGTCTTGCGCATCCAAGAAGTGTTAAAAAGCCAATTCCTGAACTTAGGGAATATATTAAAGGCCTTATGGATGTAGGTCTTATGGCTATTGAGGCATACCACAGTGATTGTCCTAAAGAACTTACATTCGAGCTTCTTAAGATGGCACATGAATTTGGCCTTTATGTAAGCTGCGGTAGTGATTACCACGGTCCTGTTGTATCACCTAAAGTTCGCATAAGAAGCGGAAAAAATGACAATCTCAATCTTGAGAGAGTCAGCATACAAAACTTGTTTACGGAGGTTAAAGGATATGATGAAGAAAGTTAAACTCTATGTAAACAGTACCAAAAACAACGCGTGGGTTGTTTCAGAAGAAGTACGGAAAGAGCTTATAGCTGCTGGATACGAAGTTACGGATGAAAATCCGGACATTGTAATCGGCTTTGGAGGAGATGGAACGTTTATTAAGTGGATAAGCGATAATAACTACGATACGGAAACAAGGTATATTGGAATCAATTGTGGAACTTTAGGGTTTATGCAGAGTTTCGATATTACCAGTGCAAAGATGTTCGTGGAAAACATTCCAAATTATATCGAAGAGCATTTAAGATATGTAAAACTCACAGTAAATACTGCAGGTAAAGAAAAAACTTTCTATGCAGTAAATGAGTTTAACGTTCTTAATGCAGAAGATAAAACCTTCAGAGCGAATGTAAACATCGGCTATGAATTCTTAGAAACTTTCGTTGGTACTGGACTCATTTTTGCAACTCCAACGGGTTCAACAGCAAGAAACATTTCTTCTGTCGGAAGTATAATGTTTCCAACGATTGAAGCGATTCAGATGACTCCCATCGAGGCTATTGTAAACAGCAAAATACATTGTATGCCTAAAAGTATTTGCATTCCTTCGGGAATGGATATACTCCTTACTCCTGCAAATGAAAGTGCTATTAAAATCATTGCAGATGGCATCAATGTTTTTGAAGGTAATTACAACAGTATTACTATCTCGTATTCAGATAGATATATGATTACCTTAACTGACAGAAAAAACAGCTTTGTAAAGAAGATTCGTGAAAAGCTCATCTAACTTAAACCAGCCACAGTAATTTACTGTGACTGGTTCTTTTTGTTTCTTTCTTAATACTTTTTACTTTTCCATCGGTTGTACATTATCATATTTGTAAGATGCGCAAGCAGTATCCTTTTTGGGATCTTTTGTTTTAACTGCATTACAGTTACAAACAGAAATTTCTTCAAGTCTACAAGTAGAATCTTCTATACAATTGTGAGTACAGTCTGCAACAGTACATTTAATTCTTTGATGTCCTTCGTTTTTACTCATTATTTTCACCTCATATATATTGTTTGCAATATGTATAAAATTATACAAAATGGATTTGCGTGACAGGCAAAAATATTTTTTAAATTAATACAAATGTATATAGAGGTGAAATATATGTTACAGTTTTTATCTAACATATTGTCTTATGTGTTTTTATTATTTGGATATATATCTGAGGAAAAACTTTTTCCAGAAGCATTAAGTAAAAGTGAGGAGGAATATTTATTAAAGAAACATTTTTGTGGAGATAGAGAGGCAAGAAATAAGCTTATAGAACACAACTTAAGATTGGTTGCACATATTGCTAAAAAATATGCGGCAAGTACACAAGAAAATGAAGAATATATATCTATTGGAACAATAGGATTAATTAAAGGGGTAGATAGTTTTAAGGAAGATAAAGGGTTTAAGCTTTCTACATATTGTAGTAGATGTATAGAAAACGAAATACTTATGCATTTAAGAGGTATGAAAAAGACAAGTGGAGATGTATCAATAAACAGCGTTATTGGAACAGATAAAGATGGAAATGATATGGAGTTAATAGATGTAATTGAAGAAGAAAGTGTAGACCCAATAGACAATATATATAACAAGGTTATTACAGAAGATATGATAAAATACATCAACACTAAACTAAATAGTAGAGATAGAAATATTATTAATATGAGATATGGATTAAATGGTGAGAAGGAAAAAACACAACAAGAGATAGCAGATATGTTAAACATATCTAGATCTTATGTATCTAGGATTGAAACAAAAGTGGCTAAAAAACTAAATAAATTTATATTAGAGGAAAAATAGCAATATTTGGTTGCACTTTATTTTTCTTATGTGATATAATCTTTAAATTAATAGAGATTAGTAAAACGAGGTGATTATATGAGCATAAGAGAAGAAATGGCAAGACAAGAAGTGGAAAAGAAAAAAAGAATTCTAAAGTTGTTATATGCGTTTATAGGTATTGGTGTAATTATTTGCTTTTTTAATATACTTATAGGATTGTTGATAGTAATTCCATTAGTTATATTAATAGTAGCAGCACAAACCGCTAAAGACATTAAACATGAATCACAAGATTTTTATGGAAAAATATTAAATGAAATGGCTCCTAAGATATTAAAAGAGGTATTACCTGATGCAGAAAGATTTCCAGAAGAAGGAATAACAAAGGAGGAATACATATTATCTGAATTTGTTGAATCTTGTGATAAATATGCATCACGAGATAAAATAATAACTCCATTAATATTAGATGGAAACAAAGTTAATGAAATAGAATTGTATGATTTATCTCATGAAATAACGGACGGTGCGGATGATAAATTCTATGGAATATACGCAAAAATATCTCTTCCAAAAGATATTCGTACAAAGATAAAAATAAGCTCAGAAGGAAAATATGCTGACGGAAATATTTTTAAATATGAAATGGATAATAAGACTTTTGAAAACGTTTTTGATGTAATGGCTATGAATAAGAAAACGGTTGTAGATATACTAACGGATGATATTATGAATTTTATGTTAGAAATATACAATAAATATAATTATAGAGTAGAAGTAAATATTTTAAGGAATATGATGCACGTAAGAGTAATCGGAAAACCGGAGATAATACAAGCAAGTTATGGTAGCGAAATTGATAGAATAGCGGTAGATAATCATTATAATATAATGAAGGAAGTAAATGAACTGATACATAGATTTTATGCTAACATATCAAAATTAGAGATATAGATTTAAAGATAAAAAATAAAGTAAAACATTAAATTTATGTTTTACTTTATTTTTTTATATGATATAATTTCCTAAATGCTTCTATAGCTCAGTAGGTAGAGCGCATCCATGGTAAGGATGAGGTCACCAGTTCGATTCTGGTTAGAAGCTCCAATAGAGGTGAATAATATGAAAGAGGGATTCGGAGAATTATATACAAGATTATACAACGAAAACAAAACAGAATTAGAGGAATTAAGGTTAAAAAGCAAAGAGGAAACAAATAAAATGCTTTTTGGAGTACTATTTTTCTTTATAGGAATTATAATAGTATCTTTAACAGGGATAGGGGTAGTAATAATAGTACCACTAGTTATATTATCTATGTTTATGTTCATTTTTAGCGCGGCTAAAAGAGGAGCGGCTAAAGATTCACCAACATATTTATATAAAAATATGTTTAAAGAAAAAATAATAGTTCCTCTAATAACAAATGTCTTTAAGGGGGCTGTTTATAGACCAGATAAGGGTTGGACAAGAGAACAATACAGAGAAGGTGGATATAAGGAAATAATAGATAGATATAGTTCTGAAGATTTAATAACATCTCCAATAGAATTAAAATCTGGAGTCAATTCTACAATCGAATTTTGTGAGGTCCATACAGAAAGGGAAAGCAGAGACAAAGATGGTCATACGTCATATACAACAATATTTCATGGTATAGCTTCTAAAATGAAGATAGATAAAGATTTAGGAACAGAAATATATATAAAAAGGAATTGGTCTTCTTTAAGCGGAAGCAAGATAAAACTAGATTCTCCAGAATTCGAAAAAAAATTCGATGTAGAATCGAAAGATAGAATAATGGCAGTAAGAGTTTTAACTGCGGATGTAATGGCTGAAATGGTAGATATGATTAAAAAATATGGCTATTCATTTGAAATTCATATAATACGTGATACAATATATATGAGAGTGTTTACAGGAGAGGTGTTTGAACCAAATATATTTAAAGATTCGATGGAATATCAAACGCTTGAAAAATACTACAATGTAATTCGTGCAATGATGAACCTTTCTACGCACATATATAAAGTAATAGATGAAATAATAATGTAAGGAGTAATAAATATGAATAAATTAAAAAGAGGAGAAACAAATCCTGCAATTGTAATTGTGGTGATTATGATGATTGTTATGGTGATACCACCATTAACAATGCTTGGAACTTTTACAGGTTTTGTATTAAATGGTAAAACAATTTTATTAATAACTATAGCAGCAATAGCAATATGGGTAATAGCTATGTACAACTCTTTAATTAAAGGAAGACAAAGAGTAAAACAAGCAAGTAGCGGAATAGATGTATATTTAAAACAACGTTTTGATTTAATACCAAATATAGTTGAAACAGTAAAAGGATATGTAAAACACGAACAAGAAGTTTTAGAGCAAATAACAAGACTTAGAGCTGAGTATGATAATAGAGAACAAGGGAATATGAAGCAAAATCAAGAATTAAATGAAAGATTTACCAATCTTTTAGGACTTGTTGAAGCATATCCTGAGCTAAAGGCAAATGAACAGTTTTTAAGTCTGCAAAAATTATTAACTAAAATAGAGAGTCAACTTCAAGCAGCAAGAAGAATATATAACGTAGAAGTAACAGAGTATAATACAAAGAGACTTAAATTCCCAAACAATATAATAGCTAATATGTTTAATTTTGAAGAAGCTGCTCTATTTGAAGCGACAGAAGTAGAAAGACAAGTTGTTAAAACATCTTTTGATGATTAATATATAATAAAAATACTGTATTACAAAAAGGAAACGATAAGGTATATATTCCCTATCGTTTCCTTTTTATAGGAGATTACAAGATATTAATTTTAAGCAGTTATATATAAAGTTTGGTGATGTGCCAACCTTTATATACTTTAGTATATGAAGATACTCAAAAATGGTGCGTGTTTGTATAAAATATATAATAAAAAAACTATTTAAAGTATAAAATTAAATTACTCTCATATATATGTAGTAATAATAGGAGGTAAATGATGAGTATTAAAACTAACAAGGAACTGTTAAAATTAGATAAAGTAATTGCTAGAAATACACAAATATTATGGTTAGAACAAGATGTTTTAGTTCCAGATTCTAAACCTGATGTAATGAAGGTTGTACAAGTAGAAGCCATGCCATTCATAGCAAATACAGATGTTGTAGATGGAGGAATAAGAATAAGCGGCGAAATTACGTATTATATAATATATAGGAGTATGGATATGGATAAGACAAGAGGAATAACAATGACCTATCCATTTACGCAAAGTATTAATATTCCAGAAGTTAAAAAGAATATGAAGGATAATGTGCAAGTTTCGGTGAGAAATATTGTATATTCTCTTCCAAACGAAAGAAAGATAAGTATTAAAACGGAACTTGTATATAAGTATGCTGTTAAGGAGAATGCAGAAGTAGATATATTGATAGATATGGAAGGTGAAAATGACATTGAATCTAAAAAAATACAAGATACTTTCTATAGTGTTATAGATACAAAACAAGAAATAATAGATACTAACGAAGATATAATAATGTCAGATTCTACTCCTAAAATAGGAGAAATATTAAGAGTTGGAGCAGGTATAACTAATACAGATTATAAGTTAAGTTATAATAAAATTCTTGTAAAGGGAGATATTAGCTTAGAAGTAATGTATGTAGAAAAAGATACGGATAATATATTTACATATACTACAGAAGTCCCATTTGCTGGTATGATAGAATTCGAAAGCATAAAAGAGGAATATAAATTAGATATAAAATATTCACTAAGGAACTTGGAATTGATAGTAAATGACAATAATATGCTAAATGCTAAGGCAGAAGTAAATGTGGATGCAGTACTTTATGAGGAAAAAGAAATAACATATATAAAAGATTTTTATAGCACAAAGAACAATCTTAAATACGATGCTAAAGATGTAGTTGTAGTAAAGAATAAAGAAAGAATAGTAAAAAACATAAATGCAAAAGATAATATTGGTGTGACAGATTCAAAGAATAAAGTTGGAAGCGTAGTGGTTTCTACAGAACACTTGAATACAAAAGTGGTGGGTGAAAATCTTTATGTTGATGGACCAATTAAACTTAATGTGACGTTTATAAATCAAGATACAGGAGTAGTAGAAGGAAAGAGCTTTGAGCTTTTGGTAGATACCTCTATACCGCTTGGAAAAGACGTAAAAGACAACGAAATAGAAGTAGATATAAAAGCGGTAAGTAAAGCGGTGTCTAATATTAATGGAAATGTAGAAGCAAATGTTAACATAGAGTTTGTAATAGAAATAGAAAATATAGATAAAGTAGTATTAATAGATGAAATAACAGATGAGGATATTATGGATAATGAACTAAGTAGTATGTATGTGTATATAATAAAAAAAGGCGATACCCTTTGGGATATAGCAAAAAAATATAAAACAACAGTAGATAAAATAGCAAATACAAACAATATTACAGATCCTAATAAATTAGATATAGGAGAGAAAATACTAATAATAAGATAATAAAATATGAGAGTAAAATATTATACAAGGTTATTCGGGCAAACGTACATAAGAAGGTCGTTTGCTCTTTTTTTAATTGTAATAGTTATTGGTGTGTTAATAGTGTTTTTTGCTTTGAAGAGAATATCTCCTGTAGTAAAAGTAGCATGTAGCAGTAGCGCTAAAAGTGTAGCGTTACGAGTAACAAATGAAACTGTAAAAGAGATGTTAGAAGAAGTGGACTATGATTCTTTAGTAAAACTTACATACAATAATGAGGGGGAGATAGTTGGTATAAATGCAAATATAATCGAGATGAATAAATTATCTTCAGGAATCGCATACAAAGTACAAGAGAAATTAAGTAATTTAGAGGATGTAGAAATAAAAATACCAATTGCAAAATTGATAGGTTTAAATATGTTTTCTGGCTATGGTCCAAAGATAAAACTGAAATTAGTTCCATATGGAAATACGCTTGCAGAATTTAAGACAGAGTTTGTATCAGAAGGTATAAACCAAACAAAACATACAATATATATAGATATTTCTAGTACGGTTAATGTCATTGTACCTTTTAATGTGGGAGCGGTATCTAGTGTTACTAGGGTAACCGTAGCAGAAACGGTAATAGTAGGAGATATACCTAATACATATTACAATATAGAAGGATTAACTAATGCTGCTGAAACTGGGGTATTAGATTCTATATGACATATTGAAGAGCAATATACAAAGGAAAAATAAACATATATAATTAAAGCAACCAGCATTGCTGGCTGCTTTAATTGTTATTTAGTTCTTTTTACAGTTGTTTTCTTTGTAGCGGTTTTCTTATTAGTTGCCTTTTTTTCGATTTTAACTTTTTTAGTTTTAACAGCAAGTACAATAATAAGAAGAACAACAAGAACAAAAATAATGGCAAGCGCTATAGTTTTTACCAAATTCCCTTTTGGAACAGGTTCAGCGACAACAATTTCCTCAGTTGGTGGTGTAGTAACTGAAGTTCCGTATGCACTTATTTCAGTTGTGTGTAATCTGAAACTTTCAATACCTTTTTTGCCATTACCATATTCAAAGGTTTTAACTTCTATACCGTACTGATCATAGTTGTATCTTGAAAAATCCTTATTCATATCTTCTAAGAAACTTCTTTGTAATGCATTTAGTTCGCCAACTGCGTAGAATACAGTTTCAAAAGCTATTTTATCTAACTCTATTTGAGTTAGATCAGTTTTGTCACCTTTATATGTATAGTACAAAACATTATCTTTTAATTCAAAAGAAGTGGAATATACTTTTTCTACTTCATCTTTTGTAACAGTATATTTGAAATCTATGCTATCTGCATCATAAGTATAAGATACTTTTGCATTATCAGAATTTAAGGATTTATAATAACCATCATTTTCAATAGTGTAAGACAAAACATCAAGTGGTAACGTTAATGTTTTGGCAAAAACAGTTGTAAATGAGAAGAATACCATAACTAAAACAGCAATTGTGTTCATATAAAATGACTTTTTCATAATATAGCCTCCTTAATATATAAAAATTATATTATATACTTATTTTTTTTGCAATAAAAAAAGCACGAATAAATCGTGCTTTTTAATATATTTATAAACTTTATTCATATACGTGCCCACAATAACCATATTGATAAATTTTATTAGAAACAATAAGTTCATTAGGAACAGCTTCATAGATACCAAATAAATCATATTGAGTTTTTCCATCCTGAACAAATGGATTATCTATTCTAGTTATAGAACCGTTTTCTTCAGTTATAGAATCTAAACGCCAACCATCTACATTGTATTTGCTATTAATCCATTGCGACCATGTCATTCCTTGCTCGGCTTGATATGTTACAGATTCAAAATTCCCGGCGTCATATTGAACAACAAAATCTATTAAATTTGCAGCAACATCTTGTTTTTTAGTTACAGTAACACCTGTATCAGATACATCTATGTTCCAATTTTCAGTTGTCACACCTTGCTCATTAAGACCTTGTTTTACTACATTTTCTATAGTATCTGTTCTAGTCTCATCAAGATAAGCTTCTGCCCATAACATAGATGCTAAATCTTGAACTTGTTTTTCATCTGTTAATTTTACTACATGACTTGCTTTATCTATTATACCTGTGTTATTCATTGATATAATAACAGCGGCTGCTAAAATAATCATAACAATAATTGTTATAACTAAAACTATTAAACTTATACCTTTTTTGTTTTTCATTTGTATTCCTCCTATTTAGTTTATATCTATTATATCATAAATGTTTAAAAAAACTCAAGAATATGCAAAACAAAAAAGCACGAATAAATCGTGCTTTTTGTATAATCCATAATTTGATATTATCTCTTTGAGAATTGTGGAGCTTTTCTTGCTTTTTTAAGACCGTATTTTCTTCTTTCTTTAACTCTTGAATCTCTAGTGATAAGACCGCTTCTTTTTAAAGCTGTTCTTGTATCTAAATCGATTGTTGCTAAAGCTTTAGAAATACCATGTGCTACTGCGCTAGCTTGAGCTGAGAAACCGCCACCTTTAACTGTAGCTATAACATCATATTTTTCCATCATATTTGCAACTGCAAATGGTCTAGTAACAACTGCTTTTAAAGTTTCTAGCGAATAAAATTCAGCTATATCTTTTTTGTTAATTGTTATTTTACCTGTACCTGGAGTAATTCTTACTCTAGCGATAGCAGATTTTCTTTTACCTGTTGCGTAAATGAATTTCTTTTCTGTTTTTGGCATTGTTCTATCCTCCTAATTAAAAATTCCAGATTTCTGGTTTTTGAGCTTGTTGTTCGTGTTCTGCACCTTTGTATACTCTTAATTTAGTAAGCATTGCTCTTCCTAAAGAGTTCTTAGGTAACATACCTTTAACAGCTATTGTAACGGCTTTATCAGAACGATTTGCCATCATATCCTTAGCTTTAACTTCTTTTAGACCACCAATGTAGCCAGAGAAGCTAGTGTAAGTTTTGTTATTTAATTTGTTTCCTGTTAATACAACTTTATCTGTATTAATGATTATTACATGATCTCCGCAATCCATATGTGTAGAGTATGTAGGTTTGTGTTTACCTTTTAATAGTCTTGCTGCTTCTGTTGCAACTCTACCTAAAGATTTGTCTTGAGCATCAATTATATACCATTTTCTTTCAATTTCACTTGCTTTAACGCTGTGTGTTTTATTGTTCATGGGATAATTCCTCCTAATTAATTTAATATAAATTCTCGTACATATACATTAACTGCAAATTACCGGGAACAGGTAATGCATACATAACATTGCTCATATATTTTACAACAGGAATAAAATAAAGTCAATACAAAAACGAAAAAATAGTTAAAAAATAATACAAAAACTATATTAAGTGCAACATAATATGGTAAGAAAAATGTTAAAATTTCTATATAATATTTATTGTATAAAAAAATGTTATATGATAGGATATACATAGATGAATTAGATACAAAGGAGAAATATCATGGAAGAACTAGAATTTGATGATTTAATAGACAAAGAATATGCACCAAAAATAAACTTACCAAAATCTGAAATAGATGGGTGGATTTCTAAGCTTTCAATGCACACAAATAGTCCGGAAACATTAACCAAACTATATACATCTATTCTTATGGATGATAATGTTATGTTCATTTTAACAAGGATAAGTCAAAACCCGATTTTCAGACAACATTTCCCAGAGTTTTACGAGAAGAATAAGTATGGTGAAAGTGTAATAAATTGTCAACAAAACACGATGTATCATAGGTATGGGGTATTTAAGCACACATTGTGTACAATAGAAAGTGTAGGAAAAGATAGTCTTAAATTTAATGCACAGGAATTAAAAATATTGAAATGGACAATGTTTTTACACGATATAGGCAAACCAAGAGCAAAAATGATAAATGGATCTGGAAGTGACTCGTTTGCAGGACACGATGATATATCTGTAGAAATAGCTGTAGATATATTAGATAGATTTTATTTTACCGAAGATGAAAAAAATGTTATTTTAACATTAATCAAATATCATGATAAGTTCTTAAACGAAGGAGATCTTACATATGATAATTTGAGTTTTTTAGCTAAAGAACTTGGGAATAAAAGAGATCTATTCTATCTTTTAATAGAAGTTAAAGTTGCAGATAATAAAGCCAAGAGTTTGGATGTATATAATAGATTTATTAATGTTCAAAATAAATATTTTGAATTTGCAACAGATTATTTTGGAAACGAAGAAGAGAATAAAATGTTTGGTTCAATATTACCAAATGCAAAATTTGTTGTAGATTTAGATGACGATGACGACGATGAAAGTGAAATAACAACTAAAAGAGAAGGACCAACGAGTGAGTATGAAGACGGCGGAAGTGACGTAGATATAACAGAAAAAACAATAGTAGGGTTATGTAGAGATGTTACTTCTGGTAAACGTTTGAAATGTTATTATCAACCAGTTATAGATTTAAAGAACAAAGTTGTTGAAGGGTATGAAGTATATTATAAAATAATAACCGATGAAAACTTTTCGTATGATCAAATTATCAAAAAAGCTAAAGAATTCGAAAGATACGATAAGCTTCAACAAATGTTATTTGTAAATTCATTGGAAAGATTTAATGAGTTAAATCCATCTGCTAGTTTAACAGAGTATATTAACATAGATGCAAGAAGCTATAAAAACTATGTAAATAAATCTAGAATATTCGATTCTATTGCTGGCAAAAAGGTTGTTGTAGATTTTAATAATTTCGAATTAATAAATACAAACGACTTGAGGGATATGGTTGCAGAGATTCAAAAAGTCAAGGCAAAAGCTTGTATAGATAATTTTGAATCAAGCAATAAAACGGTAAGAGATATAGATAAAATTGAGCCTAAAGTTGTTAAGTATAAAATTACGGATACAGATGAAAATACAATTAAACAAATAAAAGAGCTTGTGTCATATTGTACAGCGAGATTAATAAGACTTGTTGTATTTGGTGTGGATTCTGCAGAAAAATTAAATGCGCTAATTAGTATCGGAGTAAGATATGTAGAAGGTAAATACTTTGGAAAGCCAACAGATGGGCTAGATATGACGAAGGCAAAAATAGAACAACTATTAGCGCAAGCGGGAGAAGAAATTATTTGTTAAACAAAGGATGGTAATGAAATGGAAACTAAAAGAATAGAAAATTTAGACGGCTTTAAAGATATGAGAATAGTAGATAACTTTTATCAAACATCGAGCTTTTTCCCGATGCCAACAATAGAAATTTCTACTGTGGATGAAAATGGTTTTACTAATATAGGCTCATATTCGTTATGTTTTCCATACTACATTGCAGGAAAAGGATATTATGCTATGATATTAGAATGTAGAAATAGTTCTAATACATGTAAAAATTTACTTAAAACAGGTAAATGTGCGTTAAATTTTATAACAGATGAAAAGAAATATTTCAAAGAAGCAGTAAGACTTGGATTTCCAGGTGATACACCAGAAGAAAAAATGAAGGACTGTATATTTACTTTAGTAGATGGTAAAAGAAAAAGAGAAAATCCTGATGGAAATTATCCTAAGATAATAAAAGAAGCATATCAAGTATTTGAGTGTACTTGGGTTAAGGAATTGGATGGTGCAGAAAACGATACAATACAAGATGAATATAAAGGACCGTATCACGACTTTAATGGTATAACTTCAGAATTTGGTGCACATTTTATTCTTAAAATAGATAATATTTTAATGAAAGATAAATATTATAACACCATAATAAACGGAGTAAAACCTTGGGGATTCCCTAATGTACCAGTAGATTATGGTTATAGAGATTCTAAAAATTTCTGGTACACAAGATTTAAAACACCAATATCTGAACCGATACCTAAAAATAAAGGTGTTGGACTAGATTCTGTAAAATATGCAGCTTCTAGAATTGACCCTGAAGTTAAGTTTACTGATGAAGCGTGTGGTATGCTTGTTAAAGTACCAAGGCCGTTCTTAAACATGGTGTTAAAAGGCTGTGTGGCGTGGGCAAAAGAAAACAATGTAACATTATTAACGGAAAAAGAAATTGAAATAATTAATGATAAAAGAGCTAAAGAAAAAGCTAGAAAATAACAAAAAATAATAAGTAAAATAAAACTTTCAAAATAACACATACTATTTGTATGATATATTTTGGAAGTTTTTTTGCGGGGATAATTAATGGATTGTTTGCAAGTGGTGCGGGACAAATTTTGGTTTTTATATTAATTTTTATATTAAAAGAAGACACGTATAAAAGTAGAAAATTAAGTGTCTTTGCAATAGGAATAACTAGTATATTAACACTGTTAAGGTATATAAAAACAATAGATACAAATATTAAAAATATGTTAATAGTGGGGATAATAGGCATTTTATTTGGAACTGTTGGCACAAAATTAATGAAAAAAATAAATAAAAACATTTTAAATATTTGTTCGGGAGTGTTAATAGTAGTTTTGTCTATAATAAAGTTAATAAGGAGTTAATAATGTTAATAATAACTAGCATATTTTCAAGTGTTTTAGCCGGAATGGGAATAGGAGGGGGCGCAATATTTATATTGTTATCTACAACTTTTTTTAAACTAGAACAAAAAGAAGCTCAATTTTTAAATTTAATATTGTTTTTAGCAGTTAGCCTTGGCGCAACTATTACAAATATTAAAAATAAAGAAATAGATTTTAATTTAGCTAAAAAAATATTACCATTTCTTCTTTTGGGAAGCATAATTGGGACATATTTTTTTAACAGAATAAATGAACAAAGATTGAATAAATATTTTATATATTTTTTACTACTAATTGGAATTTATGAAATAATTTCAAGTGTAATAAATATGAAAAAAGTAAAGAATAATACTAAATAAAGAAAGGAGAATAAAAATGGAGTGTATAAAGGGTATGATAGCTGGTCTTGTTTTAGGCATGGTAGCTGGTGCTTTTGTTGGTGCATGCAATAGTAGTGCAATTTGCGATTGCTTAAAGGAAGGTAAAAGAGAAATAAGAAGATTTAAAAGAAAATATATGTAATAAAAATTTAAATATTTACAAAACACCTTTTATGTAATAAAATTATAATACATAAGAGGTGTTTTAATATGCAAAAGAATAAGGGAATAAGTTTAATAGTATTGGTTATTACGATAATAGTAATGACAATTTTAGCTGGTGCAGTAATAATAACATTAGAAAATACTGGGATAATAAAAAGATCAAAACAAGCTACAAACAATAATAATTATGCAGACGAAATGACAAGGTTAACATTAATAAAAAATGGAATACTTACGGATAATTTAGGAAAGATAACATTAGATGAGTATATAACTGAATTACAAAATAAAGGCATAATTGAACCTAATATAACAACTAATTCGGACGGAACAAAAATAGTAAAGACGAATACGGGCTTTGAAGTTACGCTATCTCAAAACGGAACAAGTGATATAGAAATAATTGTAAATGGGCATTTGTCTGCAGGAAATAATGGTTCGGATAGTAGCGGTAATAATAACGAAAATGGAAACGCTACTGTAATATATAAATTGAGTGGTTTGTGGAAATTTAAAGATACAATAAACTATAATGGACTTAATGATTTTTATCCAATTAATTTTACTATGAAAGATATGAGTGGCTCTGAAATTGGAGTTTTTGAAAGTGATAGTGCGTTATATTACACGTTATATTGGGAAGGGCTGAGATCGGATGAAAATGTGTATACTTATATGGAAGGTGAATGGGTGAATTATATCTCGTCAAGCGAGTATAGTATAGAAGAAATAAAAACAATAGATCTTGGTTCTACTTCACAAGAGGTATCAGAAGAGTTTTATATTTGGTTCACGGCAAATGCTACACGTCAATCTTAAGACCTTTTGTAATATTAAAGTGAGAGATGCAAAATAAAACAAATAGTAAAGAAAGTTCGAATTTATTCGGACTTTTTATTTGACTTATAAAAGAAAAAAATATATAAAGAACTGGTATTTACAATATACTTTTTATGTAATAAAATTAAAATACGTAAGGGGTGAATTTTATGCAAAAGAAAAAAGGAATAAGTTTAATAGTTTTAGTAATCACAATTATCGTTATGATAATATTAGCTGCGTCGGTTGTTATTTCTATGAATAACACTGGCATAATAGATAAAGCTACTTATGCAGTAGATTTAACAAATGAAAATCAAGTTCAAGATTTTGCATCGCTTTTATGGGCAGAAGCATATCTAGATGAGGAAAGAACAGATACCATAGAAAATGTAGTTAAAGCGGGGCTTGCAGATAACGAGATAACCGACGCTGATTGGAATATAAACGTAACGGATACAGGTGTTACTGTAAGTAAGAAGGACGATACAGCGGTAAGTAATCCTAATCAAATATCTTTTACAATTGAAGGAAAAACATATTACGCGGATAAAGATATGGAATGGGGAGTTTGAATAGAAAGCGATTATAATACGGATAGATTTAAAATGCAAAGTTTAAAAGTTGGAGCGCTAATAATAGGTGGCGCTTATTTGCATACAGAAGACGGTGTTGCGTTGTATTATGAAAATGGTGACGCGGTAGATGTGATGATGACAACAATACCAGCAAACTGCGTAATTGTAAGACAATCTTAATAAATATATTGTGACTCTAGTTAATGGTTGCATATATATTGCAAAATTATCTACAAATATAATATAATCATACTGTATTAATAATAGAATGTGGAGGAAAAAAATGGCAATAATAAGTTTAATATTAGGGATTTTGTCAATAGCTTTAAGTTGGATATCAATATGGGGCTTGGTAATCGCAATATTCTGTGTAATAGTAACAGCTGTATTGAAAAAAGGCAAGGAATATGGCAAGAACAAGAAATTACTGAGAGGACTAGGATTGCTTTTAGCTATATCAGGATTGGTTATTTCAATCTTTGTTACGGGTCTTAGTGTTACTGAAAGTGTAATTATAAGCAAAACAAATGAAGGGGCATTAAACGATGTAAGAGCTAGCGTTAGTTCGGCAACATTGATGCAAGCACAACAACAAGCTTCGTACGCGTGGAGTGAAGCTAGAATGAAGGGCTTAAGAGACGAAAAAATGGAACAATATATTATGAATTCAATACAAAATATGGGAATAGATACTACTAATTTGATGTTAGAACTTACAAAAACGGGAGTAATAGTTAAAAATAAATAGAAAAATTACGTCATAAATACAGTAACTGTGTGTTTATGATGTTTTCTTTTTTTATAAAAATACTTGCTATTATGACCAATATATAGTAAAATATATGTGTTAAAAGATTACATAAAATAAGATTGGAGGTTTTTTATGGTATACAATAAAGTTTTTAAAACTTGTCTATTAATCTCTATAATAGCATTATTAGCAACTACAGTGGTTTTTGCTACTACTGAAGTAGAAGTTAAAGATAATGAAATCGTAGGTGGAGTAATGACAGTGCTTAAAAATGTTCAAACATATTCATGGCCAGTAGCTGTTATAGTGCTTGTATATGGTATGTATCAATACTACGTTGTTGGTTCAGAAGCTTTTGAACATAAAGTAAGCGGACAAAAACTAATAGTTGGACTTTCAGTATTTATGACAATAATTCAATGTCTACCATTAGTTTACGCAATAATCACAATAAATAACTAAAAGATAAACTAGGGTATAGATAAAAACGAAAGAAATTTTAAAACAAGGGTGGTAACTAAATGAAAGTATTATTTGGATTAAATAATGATGATACGGTAAAATCCATAGTAAAATATTACGAGGAAACATATAAGGAAAAGGTAGAGTATAAAAATGTGTACTACTTTAAGCAAGCTGTACAAGAATTAACAGGCGGCAACTATGATAGAGTAGTATTGCTAGAAAATCTAGAAAAGTATCCAACGAACAATCAAGCGCAAATAGATGACTTTATCTTTCATAATATAGATGCGATGACAGATGAGTTTGATGCAAAGAAAATAGTTTTTATAGCATCGGACAGAAGAGAACTAGGAGACGAGTTCTTAGCAAAATTATTTAATATAGGTGTATATACAGTATTAACTGGTAGAGATAGAACTAAAAGTAAAACAGCTCAAGCTATCAATACACCAAAGATGAAGAAAGATGTAAAACAATATTATGAAAATAGCGCAAATAAAAATGTATATAGCAAAGTTGAAGTTTCAGAAATAGAAATACAAAGAATAATAAGCTATTATCAAAACCAAAAAGGCGATACATCTAAATATGTTGAAATATTCGATAAAATAGGCGCTCAATATACAAATGAGCAATTAAGAATAATAGTAGGATTTTTACCAGCATCAGTTAAAGATTTCTTAAAGGAAAACAGCGATAGATATAATCAAGTGTTAGTAAATGTAGAAGTAAGTCCTGCACCAGCAACTCCGGCCAATAATACTGTTGAAGGAGTAAAAGAAGTTGTAACAATAGAAAAACAACCAGAAATCATAGAAAAAATTGTTGTAAAACAACAAAATACGCAAGCAGCAGTATTAACAAAAGTTGTTGAAAAGGAAGTTGTACGTAATGTATATGAAGTACCGAAGGACTATAAAAAAATAGTTTGTATGGTTGGTGCTCCAAAAGTTGGTACAACATTCTGTATAAATGCAATATCTAATGCATTGTATAAAAGAGATGTAAAAGTAGGTATTGTAGATTTAACAAAGAAGAGAGACACATATACACTATACACTTATGACAATGAAGGTAAGAGAGCAATAGCAGCAGAAAGTATGAAATATGCATCAAATGGTCTTAATGAGCCGTTAATGTATGGTAAGTTAAGTATATATACAGGAATGCCTGGCGAAGACAGAAGACAATATGATGCAACTAAAATGTTAGAAACAATTTCTAACAATAATAGTATAGTGCTATTAGATTGTGATTTCTCAACGCCTGTGGATTATTATAGACTTGCTCAAGAGATATATGTAATACAAGATATGGATGTATTAAATGTAAGTTTACTTACAATATTCTTAAGAGAAATTAAGGCTAGAGGAATTCCAATGAATAAGGTAAGAGTAATAATAAACAAGCACGTTAAATGCGCTTTAACAGCAATGGATATCTTAAATGGTATAGCTGTGTACTCAAGCCCAGATTTAAAAATGTTTGATAACTTATTTGTATCTTCAGAAATGACATATTATACAATTCCATTTGAACAAGAAAACTATGTAAGATATGTTGAAATGATGTATAAATATACAAATACATTTAAATCGTTTACAGATGAGTTTAAAGCGAGTATAGAACAAATAGCAAATGTTATTTATCCATTAGGAGTAACTAAAACTTCAAGTGGAAGTAGCATAGTTAATAAATACAAAAAGAATGGTGGATTGAATTTATTTAAGAAACCAAAAATAACAGAGGTAAAAACTGCATCTTCGGGATTCGAGAAGGTTGTAGAATAGTAGGAGATTGATATGATATTTATAATAATTTGTTTAATATTAATCATATTAGCGTTAGGAGTATTAGTATTCTTCCTAATTAGAAGAAACAATTACTATAAATTAGCGCTAGGAAATATGGCAGGCTTTGTTATAATGCAAAGAATGTTTGAACTTATGGCATCGCCTATACCAGCTTCAAAGAAAATAGAAGAATTAAATAATATAATTTTGGAAGTGTTTAATAGCAAAAGTTCAACTATATCAATATTTGATGGAATGGAATATCAAATAAAAGCAACAAATGTTGAAGAGGTATTTAGAGATAGCATTAAGAATTTGGCAGAAGAACCAAATTTCAAGCCAAACGCTCAAAAAAATATATCTAAATATTTAGTATCAGCAGGAGGAAGACTTTTGGGATATAAATCTGCAGTGGAAAGAACTATCCGCTCAGCAATGTTCTCGCCAATATATTATAATGGTATGTATTTAGGCTTTTGGCTATTAGAAGATAATGCAGAGAATGCATATGATACTATATCTAAAGAAGAATTAGCCAAATTAAAAGACCATATTGGTGTGTTTATAGAAAACGTTCTAAGTCAAGAATCAATTGAAGGTGCATATAATACAGATAAACAAACAGGATTCTATAACAATCTTTACTTGTATTCAAATGTAAGACAAAGAACAACAACAGAATCTAATTCAGTGCTTACACTAATGCACCTTGCGAATCTTAGTGAAATAAATTCAGCGTATGGTAGAGAGGTAGGTAATAGACTTCTTGAAAGAGCTGCAAAACTTATGAATGATATATTTAGTAAAGAGCATATATTTATAAGATATAGTGGAAGTAAATTCTGTGTAGTAAGCTTAGGTTTAGGAGCAGAAGCGCTTCATCCAACGGTTGAAAGATATATCAGTAATATTAAAATGGAAGAAGAAATAGCAAGAGGTGAAAAAGTTTCTTTAAATATAAATGTTGTAATGCATAATATACAACAACAAAGTAATATAGATAGAGAATTAAGCAAAATGTCTAATTATTTAGATGGTATGACGGATACAAATACAAGTACAATAAAGATAATATAATATATTGTATAAGAAAGGAGGAATAAATATGGATCAACACACAGCCGTATTTAGTCCACAAAAAGAAGAGTCAAAAAGAGTAAGAGAGATAATGGAACAAGTGGTTGCGGCACTTAAAGATAAGGGCTATGAACCAGTAAGCCAAATTATCGGATACATTTTATCAGGAGATCCAACATACATTACTTCTCACAACAATGCAAGAGCTTTAATTTGCAAAGTAGAAAGAGATGAATTGTTAGAGGAAATGATAAATAGCTACTTAAACAACTAGGTGACTTATGGGAAAAATATTAGCGATAGATTATGGTATGGCAAGAGTAGGTCTTGCAATAACGGATGCTTTAAAGATAACAGCACAACCTATGGATACTCTAGAAACAAAAGGTGATAGCGAAATCTTAATTAGTAAAATAAAAGAGATTATGGCTGCTTCTAAACTAGATGAAGTAGTAATTGGATATCCAAAACATATGAATGGAGATATCTCTGAAACTGCTAAAAAAATAGATGATGTGATTGTTAAAATTGAAGCTTTAGGATTACCAGTAACTAAATGGGATGAACGTTTAACAACAGTTATGGCGTATAATACTATGAAGGAAATGGGAATCAAACAAAAAGATAAGAAAGTTCATGCAGATAGACTTGCTGCTATGTACATATTACAAGATTATTTAAGTAGTCAAAATTATTAGAATATATTTGCTTTTTTAGCAAATAATATTATAAAGAATTTGGAGGAATTAAAAATGGGAGAAAATTGCACACATGATTGTTGTTCTTGCACAGGCTGCGGACATGATCACGAACATGATGTAGAAGAAATGGAAACAGGAATATTAACATTTGTTGACGATGAAGGAAACGATGTTAGATTCGAAATACTAGATGTTGTAACTCTAGACGAAAAAGAATATTTAGTAGTTCTACCAGTTGATGAAACTGAAGGCGGAGTTCTAATTCTTGAAATAAAACAAGAAGATGGCGAAGAAGTTTATGACACAGTTATGGATGACGAAGAAGCTGAAAGAGTATTTGCTAAATTCCAAGAAGAATATGGCAATGACGATGAAGAAGACGCTGAATAATCTACATTAAAATATGAATTAAAGTAAGGGCTTATGCCCTTATTTTTTTATATTAATTTGTAGCCTTTTAATTTTATTGTCGAATATTGCGACCGATTTTTCTTGCAAATAGTAGCATACATATATATAATATGGACAAGCTCTGTTCATATATTTTTATTCAAACAGATATTTATTCAAATTATACTAAGTCAATATGTTTTTTTCAGTATTTAAGTCTTTTAATTTTTATTCAATAAAGGAGATGAACAAAAGTAAATGGAGAAAAATCAAACATATAAATTACTAGATCCTAAAAATGATTATGTTTTTCATACGTTATTTAGGGAAAAGAATAATAGACTTACAGAAGCTTTTTTAAGTTCTGTATTAAAAGAAAAGGTAAAAATAATAGCAAATCTAGATAGACATTTAGATATATCTAAAGCAACAGATAAATTTGGAATAATGGATTTAAATGTTGAGCTTGAGGATAATACAAAATGTAATATAGAAATGCAAGTAAAGGAATATGATGGAGAGTTAGAAAGATTTTTATATTATCTAGCTAATTCGTATTCTAGGCAACTAAAGAAGAATGTAGATTATGCGGAAATTAATAGATGTATAAATATAATAATAGTAAATCATGAAATAAAAGAATTAAATGACATAGAAAATTTTATGACTAAATGGGCAATGATTGAAACAGAGACAAAAAGTAAAATATTGACAAATAAATTTGAGTTATATATAATAATTTTACCTAAAGTAGCAAAGAATTATGAAAAGAATCAAAGAGATAAATTAGCACAATGGGGAATGTTTTTTGCTAAACCGTATTCTAAGGAGGTAAAATCTATTATGGAAGAGAATAAAGATATACAAGCTATAGCAGATGAATTAGAAATATTAAATGGAGATTATGAAGCACAAAGATTAGCAGACATAAGAGAAAAAGCGCTACATGATGAAGCGGCAGCGTTATCATATGCTAAGAAGCATGGTTTAGAACAAGGCATAAAAGAAGGTTTAGAGCAAGGTATGAAACAAGGCATAAAACAGGGCTTAAAACAAGCCCAAGAACAAGCCAAAGAGAATATGCTTAAAACCGCAAAAATTTTACTAAAGAAAGGAATGTCAGTTGAAGATATAATAGAAGCAACAGGATTAACAAAGGAAGAACTGTTAAAATTAAATGGGTAAATAATAAAAGAATAAAACAGGTGGTATTACCACCTGTTTTTATATGTTAAATTGACATAATACTATTATTGTGATAGAATAATACCAGTCAAAATAAAAAATCTTAATTTAATTAAGTTGGAGGATAATATGGAAATTTTGAAGGCAATGTTTAAGAACAAGAAATATGTTGCAAACAAGAAAGGACGGAGAGTAACCGGTAAGTTCGATGTTATAGACCTCTACGAACACAGAAAGGTAGTTGTAGCGGTTTGTAGAAATCACTGCGGTATTCCGTTGGCAAAAAAAGTATACATATGGGATAAGGCGACAGAAAAGCCCCTTAACTACGGCGATATCCAGTCGTATACCCAGATGGATAATGGTATGTTTGTACTTAAGGTGGACAATGAGCTTGTTTTATATGACATGGATGGCAGGTATGTTCGTAGAGACATTACATACTATTTGAAATGTAATGGTACGGATTTGTACATCATAAAAATTGAAGGCAAGTACTATTTTGCTACTACGGAATTTAATATTCTGGCTGGGCCTTTTCTTAGTGCAAAAGAATTTGATCATTTCGGTTATGCTGTTGTTCAGAAGGACAACGAGTACTTTACGCTTTTAACGAAGGGATTAAAAGAGGTCTTTGATGTTATACAGTGTGAAGAATTAAGAGCTCTTTCAAAAGACTTTTTCTTAATAAGAAAGAACGGCAAGTATGGTGTTATAAATAAGGAAAAAAGAGAAATTATCCCTGCGCTATATAATAGAATCGAGTGCAAGGGTAATAATCATTTTGAACTGTTATATAACAGAAAGTTTGGCCTTGCAGATATCAAGGGCAACCTCATCTTTGAATGTCTTTATGACGAAATTATGGAGACACCGGATAAATTTGTTGTAAAAGATTATGCAAGACTTGAGAGCGGAAAAACTCTCGAAACAAAAAAATAATTTCAAGGAGGATTATATGCGAGTTACACACGGAAAAACAGATACTCCTAAACCTATACATGGTCGTTTCTCTAACCGGACATGGCTTGTAAATAGTAGAGGAGAAAGAATAACCCCTAAGTTCAAAATGATTTGCGATTATCGTAAAGATGGTTTTATCCTTTACAGGACAAGTGTTGGATATTTTCTTTGTCATATCATGCATAATGATATCATATTCAGTAATAACTATCCCAACTCCGATGTAAATATCTACAAGGTGGATGAGCATATGTACAAGCTTGTACACAATGCATTCGGTTGGAGAGTAACGCTGTATACTCAGTATGGTCGTGAAATAACGGATAAGTACACTTGCGTACGTGATATAAAAAGCGGACTTTGTGCAACTGAGTATAAAGGGAAATATGGTTTCATTGATGGTGATGCGAATGAGATTGTCCCTTTTAAGTACAAACATGTTGAGGATTTCACGGACGATGGGTATGCAATCGTAACCTACCCTGACGATATGAAAACTGTAATAGATACAAGGGGCAAAGAACTCTTTGATCCGGTTGATGCATATCGTATGGATTTTTTAACTCCGAACCTTCTTAAGGTAAATATGAGAAGAGGAAAAGTTGGAGTTATGGACCTTGAAGGGAACTTTATTGCAGAACCTGTCTATGATGATCTTTGGATGCGCTCTGGACATATTCAAACAAAATATGGTCTGAAGTTTGGCCTTATTACCGTAACTGGTGAGGTTGAGTTTGAATGCATGTATCCGGAAATCATCGAGACGCCAGACAAGTTTGTTGTTCAAGATTTCTGCAAAACAGAAATTAAAAAAACAAAAGAAGTAAACAAAAAGCCTAAGGAGGAAGACAAATGAAGGCAAACTATGGAAAAAAGAAAGGTGGAAAAACACCCAGACCAGTAGCTTCTACCATTCCCAGCAATGTTAAGCAGCAGAACCTTAAAATGAACACCAATCCTAAGAAAAACCAGATGCGGGTAACAAAAAGAGGTCGCACCTAACAACAATAACTAAATAATCATAAAGAGCAGAGTTAAAACTCTGCTCTTTTCATGTTTAAGTACTAGATTAGTTAATTAAAATATAGTATAATATGTATTATGTAAATTAAGGAGAAAACAATGGAAGAATTAAAAATTAAAGCATATAAGAATTTTGGATTATCTGAAAGAGTAATAAATTTAGCAGAAGAGTGCGAAAAAGAAATACAAGATAAATTTGATGAGATAGAAGCAGTGTCTCTATACAATACAGCAAAAGTATTAAAAGCATTCAAAGAAGCAAGAATAAGTGATACACACTTCAAAGCAACAACAGGTTACGGTTATGACGATATTGGCCGTGAAGCTATAGAGAAAGTGTATGCAGATATATTTAAAGCAGAGGATGCATTAGTAAGAATTAACTTTGTAAATGGAACACATTCATTAAGTACAGCACTTCAAGGCAACCTTATGCCAGGTGACTTACTTGTAAGTGTTACAGGCGCACCATATGATACTTTAGCAGAAACTATAGGTATAGTAGAAAATAATATGTCTTTAATGGCAATGGGTGTTAAATACAAACAAGTAGACGTTAAAGATGGATATATGGATATACCAGCTATAGAAGAAGTAATAAGAAATAACAAAGTAAAAATGGTGTTTATAGGACGTTCTAGAGGATATGCAACTAGACCTTCTCAACCAATAGTTAAGATAGAAGAAGCAATTAAAGCAATAAAAAACATAGATAAAGATGTAATAGTAATGGTAGATAACTGTTATGGTGAATTTGTAGAAACAAAAGAACCAACAGAAGTAGGCGCAGACTTAATTGCAGGTTCTTTAATTAAAAACTTAGGTGGTGGACTTTGCGAAACTGGTGGATATATAGTAGGAAGAAGAGATTTAGTAGAAAATGCAGCTAAAAGACTTACTGCACCAGGAATAGGTAAAGAATGTGGAGCAACATTAGGTAAGAATAAAGAAATACTTCAAGGATTATTTATGGCACCACAAGCTGTAATGAATGCAGTAAAAACAGCAACATTATCTGGAGCAATATTAGAAAAGCTAGGATACGAAGTTAGTCCAACAAAAGAAGAAGCAAGAACAGATATAATAGAATCTGTAATATTTAACGACAGACAAAAATTAATATCTTTCATACAAGGAATACAAATGGCAAGTCCAGTAGATGGATTTGTATTACCAGAGCCTTGGGCAATGCCAGGGTATGCTGACGAAGTAATAATGGCAGCAGGTACATTTGTTAGCGGAGCATCAATAGAACTTTCAGCAGATGCACCGGTTAAAGCGCCTTATGCAGTATTTATGCAAGGTGGCCTTACATATGAAAGTGCAAAACTTGGAATATTAACAGCAATAGATAGAATGTTAGCAGGTGAATAATTTGAAAGTAATAATAGTAGGAGCAGGACCTGCTGGAATGATGGCAGGTATAAAAGCTGCAGAAAATGGCAATGAAGTATTAATACTAGAAAAGAATAATGTACTTGGTAAAAAACTAAATATAACAGGTAAAGGTAGATGCAATATATCCTTTGTAGGAGATATGGAATACTTTCTTTCAAATGTGGTTACAAATCCTAAGTTTATGATGAGTAGTATCAACAATTTAGACAACTACTCACTTGTGGATTATGTGAATTCTTTAGGAGTAAAAACTAAAGAAGAAAGAGGAAATAGAGTGTTTTTAGCATCAGATGATGCATCTGAACTTACTGAAGCGTTAAAGAAGAAATTAAAAAGCCTAAATGTAAAGATTCAGTACTCAAGTGTTGTTAAGAAAATAAATGTAGAAGAAGGAAAAGTTACGGGTGTAACTCTTGAAGATGGAAATATAGTTAAATCAGACAAAGTAATAATAGCAGTAGGTGGAAAGAGCTATCCTTTAACTGGTAGCACAGGAGACGGATATACACTAGCAAAAGAAGTTGGACATACAATAACAGATATTAGACCGGCACTTGTACCATTTAGACTTAAAGAAACAGATATATGTACAAGTCTTAAAGGTGTAAGTTTAAGAAATGTAGCACTTAAGGTAAATGTAGACAGTAAAGAGGTAGACAATCGTTTTGGTGAAATGGTATTTACAGATAAGGGAATCTCAGGCCCAATAGTTTTAAGTAGCAGTAGTAAGATAAATAAAATAGAAGATTTAGACAAACAAGCCAAAGAAAACAAGGTTAAGGTATATATAGATCTTAAACCAGCGTTAGATAAAGATGAATTATACAAAAGAATCACTAGAGATTTTGAAAAATATTCTAACAAAGAATTTAAGAATAGTTTAGGAGATTTAACAATATCTAGTTTAGTACCCATTATAGTTAAAGCAAGTAAAATAGAAGAAACTAAGAAGGTAAATGGTATTACTAAAGAAGAAAAAGAAAGACTAGTAAATACATTTAAGAATCTAGAATTTACATTTAGCTCTTTAGAAAGTGTAGCAGTAGGAATTGTAACAAGTGGTGGAGTAAATGTAAAAGAAATAAATCCTAAAACAATGGAATCTAAACTAGTAGAAGGATTATACTTTGCAGGAGAAGTGATAGATGTAGATGCATATACAGGCGGATTTAATCTGCAAATAGCTTTCTCAACAGGTTATTTAGCTGGAATATCAGGAAATAATTAATATAATATATAAGGATAAAAGTGTTTTGCGTAGGCAAAACACCCGTGC
>JAFXHJ010000003.1 GCA_017536445.1 Clostridia bacterium | reverse complement strand
GTGTGTGTGTGTGTACAGCCGCAAGGCTTTCAGCGTTTTTCATCTTTTGTTTACCCCTCTTATTTTTATATTATATCATATTTTTGTTTTGTCTACATCTCACTTGTATATTTAACAACAAATTCTTTGAATTTATCTCCTCTTTCTTCAAAGTTTTTGAATACTCCGTAACTTGCTGCTGCAGGAGACATTATACATGTTTTTCCTTTTGCTGTTATTTGTACTGCTAGTATAACTGCTTTTTCAAGATCATCTGCATATATTACATTTGCAGTTGTATCTGTTTTTACTTTTTCAAAGATTTGTTTACCACTATCATACATAAGAATTACATTTGGAACTTTTCCATCGTGAATAAACTCAATTAATTCTTCGTAATTTATCCCTCTATCCATTCCTCCAACGATGATTGTATCCACATTATCCACACTTGCTACTGCAGATATTGTTGCTGCTGGTATTGTAGATATCGAGTCATCTATGTATGTTACTCCTGCGTACACTCCGATTTCTTGTAATCTATGTGGTAATGTTTTGAATGTAGCTATTCCTGTTAATATATCTTCATCTGATGCTCCCGCTATTTTAGCTATTGTAGCTGCAACAGATGCGTTATATACATTGTGTATTCCCTTAAGTTCCATATTCTTAGGTACTTCTAGAATACTTGTATTTCCATCTACATTAATCTTTATCTCATTTGCTGAGTAATATGTACTGTTGTTAGTAAAATCTTCTGTACTAACAGCTACAAGATTTTGTTTTAATTCTCTTTCACCATTGATTACATCTGCCATAGACTTGTTATATACATAGTAGTCCTCTTCTTTTTGGTACTTGTATATATTTCTTTTTGCTTCTTTATATGCTTCATAAGATACATAGTGATCTAAGTGTTCCTCAAACATATTAAGTAATGCACATATCTTAGGACTAGATTTAACAAATTCTAATTGGTGTGAAGATAATTCATAAATATACCAATCTGTATCTTCGTATGAATCTATCATCTCAAAAGCTGGAAGTCCAATATTTCCTACTAGTAACACCTTGTGACTTTGTACAAGCATATTGTATATTAATGAAGATGTTGTACTCTTTCCTTTTGTTCCAGTTATACCAATTGTTTTATGACCGGCATATTTTAAGAATAACTCTGTTTGAGATGTTATCTTTTCTCTTATTTCCGTTAAGTCTACATCCTTAAATGAAATACCAGGTGTCTTTATTATTACATCATAGTCTTTCATTGCATTTAAGTATGTTTCACCTGTATGGAACAATACTCCTGACTTTAATATAGTTTCATCTGTTATATCGTTCTTATCTGCTATTCCTATAGTACAATCTACATTGTTTACTCTTAGGAAATTATATGTGCTTTTTCCTTCTCTACCAAAGCCAAGTATTAATACCTTTTTGCCTGACAGTTCATTTATTATTCCACTTTTCAAGGTCATTCTCCTTTACATCACATATTCTTTTAATTTCTTTGCAAATTCTTCTGGAAGATTATTTTCCTCATTCCAGCTATATATTGCGGTTTTAATATTTTCTGCTAAGTTTTCATTTGATGCATCATAATCTTTTAATAACGCTGGAAGCGCTTTACCTTGTTCTTTGTATTTTGCTATTATCATAGCAAGACTTAAGTTTATCTCTTCCTTAGTTCCTACGCATTCGAATGGTTTATCATAGTCTGGATAAACTAGACCATTAAATATATCTTTTAATTCTTTGTTGTTTAGCATATTAGTACTAAAGATTTTATCCATATCTTTTTTATCTAAAAATGCTGCTAACATTATATACACATATAAACACTTAGGACAATTTTCGCACCAAATATCTTGTTTAGAACCTACATTACAGCTTTTAAACACTTTGAAATATTTTGGTTCTTTTATAAAGCCCTTAACTATTTGCCATTCACTTAGCGGTCTTAATAAACTAAAGTATTCTGGTCCATTTGAGCATACGAAGTTAGATATATATTCCCTAAAATCGTTTTCAAATTCTATACTCTTAGAATATTGGTGATTAATGTTTGTTCCTTCTACGTTAGCTTCGTTTGCACTTGCTTCATTAGATAATACTATATATTTCTTACCTAAAAGTATAGCTGAAATATATGATGAAAATGCAAGTATTGCAGAAAATGGTGTGTGACCATTTAAGAATCCTTGTTTATTTAGCTCTAATAATCTTGCATCTAAAGTTCTCTTAGGAGTGTATATATTGTTATCTTCATATCCCGCTATTTTTGCTGATTCATATGATGCTCCTCTAGGGTTAACAATATAGCAAGTATTATTTTCACCTTTAAGCACTTCTAAAGTTAAATTAGAGTCTTTTCCACCACCAACTGGTACTAAGTTACCTTCTAATATTTCATCTATTAAAAGTGGTTCTGTGCTGTTTCCTTCTGCTTCTATCTTTAAGAATGTTTCTATGTTCATAGCTTCTACTAAACCATTTCTATAGAAAAACTCTCCTAAACCATTTATATATAGCTTTTTATACCAAGCTATTTGCTCATTATTTAACGCACCAGCTTTAACTATTAGTGTTGGTGAACAAGTTGCTTTAAGGTAAGACACAACTTCCACCATACCCAAGTTAAATATTGCTGTTTCTAATATTTTTCTATCGTTTGCAGATAGATTAAATTCTTTAGCTTTTGGAAATTTCCATGTAGGATTAAACATAGTTAAACCTGGCACATTAAAGTTGTATGTAACTTTTATTGCGTCATCTGTTTCTTCTATGTCATAAGACAAATATTCAAATGTTGGATACTTATTTCTAAGTTCATTAAATTTATCCATATTACATTTCCCTTCTATTTTCCATAGCCTTTATTAAAGTAATCTCGTCTGTATATTCTAGATCTCCTCCAACTGGTATACCGTGAGCTATTCTTGAAACTTTTACTCCTGGTATTGTTTTTATGATTCTAGAAATATACATTGCTGTTGCTTCTCCTTCTATTGTTGGGTTAGTAGCAAGTATTACTTCCTTTATTCTATCATCTGATAGTCTAGATACTAATTCTTTTATTTTTATATCGTTTGCAGATATATTGTTCATAGGAGATATTGCTCCATGAAGCACATGGTATAGTCCTTTAAACTCGTGTGTCTTTTCCATCGCAGCAACATCTTTTACATTTTCGACTACACAAATTGTACTTTCATCTCTTTTATTATTAGAACATATTTCGCAAAGGTCTGACTCTGCTAAGTTAAAGCATTTAGTACAAAACTTTACTTTTTGTTTTGCTTCTAAAAGTGCATCAGCCATATTCTTTGCAGCAGTTTCGTCTGATTCTAGAATATAGAACGCTAACCTTACTGCTGATTTATGTCCTATTCCAGGAAGCTTTTCAAATTCTCCTATTAATTTTTTTACTGATTCTGAATACATCTGTGCCTCACATTAAACCGGGGATATTAAATCCTTCTAATCCTTCTTGCATCATATCGTCTGCTTTTCTTAAAGCTTCGTTTACTGCTGTTAATACTAAATCTTGTAGCATTTCTACATCATCTGGATCTACTACTTCTTTTTTTATTGTTATTTCTTTTATTTCTTTTGCTCCTGTAGCCTTAACTACAACTGCTCCACCACCGGCAGAAACCTCAAACTCAGTGTTTGCTGCTTCCTCTTGTTTCTTTTGTAAATCTGCTTGCATTTTTTGTGCTTGTTTCATTAATTGTTGCATATTTCCCATTCCTCCGCCTGGGAATCCTCCAAATCTTGCCATAATATATTTCCTCCTAATCTATAACTTGAAATGGTACATCTGTACCTTGCATCATTTGTTCAAAAGACTTTTCATCCTTTGAATCTTCTGTAATATATTCTATGCGAATATTTACATCTCTTTCTATTTCATCTTCAACTAAAGTTTTCAAGTAATCTTTAGATGTGTCTTTATTTAATACTCCATATGCAAAACCATTTTTAGTTGAGAATGTAACTGTATCATCTTCTATAAAAGCTTCTGTTCCTGCTAGAGCAGAGAATACTTTTAAATTATCTTCATCTGACGCTCTTTGCATTATTTTAGATAATTCTTTAAGTTGTTTCTTGCCCGCTTTAACCTGAACAAGTTTTACACTTTTTTCTTCTTTTTTAACTTCTTTTTCCACATTATCCACAGAAGATTCCTGTTTAACTTCTACCTTTTTGTCTTCTGCTTTTTCATCTTGTTTTCTAGTAGACTTTGTAGGTGCTGGTGGATTTCTTAACACTTCTTCTAGCTTCATCTCCAACTCTTGTATTTTATTTAAAAGCATATTTTCATCTAACACTGGTACTTTAGTTGCAAGTTCTAACATTTTTGCTTTAAATAATACACTACCATTTGTACTTTGACGAAGATCTTCATCTAATTTAGATAAGTGTTTTATTATTAAGTTTACTCTAGCTACACTTACTCCTTCTGCTGCTTCTTTTACTGTATCAGATATTGTGTCTGGCCACTCACTAGATAATCCTATTAGAATATTTAAAAATTCTTCTATTATTGCATCATTTATATTTCTTAAATCTTTACCTTTTTCTAATATTTTATTAACTGTTTTATTTGCAGAATTAACATCATTATCTAAAATATTTATTACTAGTGATTCTATTAAATCTGCCGGTACTGTCCCTACTATTTCTTCTACTTTAGCAGCTGTTACATCACCACTTGATGCGTTTACACATCTCTCAAGGATACTTAACGCGTCTCTCATCCCGCCGTCTGCTAAGTATGCTATTCTTTCTAACGCTTCTTCTTCATAGCCAACATTTAATGTTCCTAGTACATATTTAAGTCTTTCTATTATTTCTGGCTTTCCTATCTTTTTAAACTCAAAACGTATACATCTAGAAAGTATAGTTGGAAGTATCTTGTGTTCTTCTGTTGTTGCTAGAATAAAAACAACATTTGCTGGTGGTTCTTCTAATGTTTTAAGTAAAGCATTAAAAGCTCCAGCAGACAACATATGCACCTCATCTATTATATACACTTTGTATTTTAGACCAGTTGTTGAATACGCTACCTCTTGTCTTATTGTACGTATATTATCTACACCGTTGTTAGATGCAGCATCCATTTCAACTACGTCTGTAGAGTTTCCTTCTAATATACTTTTACAAGCTTCGCATTCATTACAAGGTTCTCCATCTTTAGGATTTAAACAGTTTATTGCTCTTGCAAAAACTTTTGCTGCCGTCGTTTTTCCTGTTCCTCTAGTTCCACTAAATATATATGCATGAGATACTTTACCTGTTTTAAGTTGGTTTTTTAGTATCTTTGTTATATGCTCTTGCCCAACCATATCCGCAAAGGTTAATGGTCTGTATCTTCTGTATAATGCAACGTATGCCATTTTTTTCAACCCCTTATTTTTATATATCTATATATACAAAAAATCGCCTATGGCACATAAGAAAATCTACTTATTGCTGCTTCCTTCCGGACCTGACAAGGTTCATAAACTTCTTATTGCCTAAGCGACTTTTGTTATTATACACTAATCGCTTTTAGTTTTCAAGCTAAAGATTTAATTTACTTTAAATTTAAATTGTGTTTTATCTAATCTACGGATATCTGCCCCGTTTATTAATAGTTCTTCAGATGGTAATGTTAATTTTACTTTTAGTACGTTGTTTTTTCCTATTTCTTCTACAATATTTAATTTAAATGTAAGATCAAATTGAATATCCTTTAAGCTTAATCCTGCCATATTAAATATTCGACCATCACAAATTATTTCATTAGTTCCTTCTGGCACTTCCCAATTTCTTAACACATTCTCATTTAAAGCAACTATTTCTAATTTAATTTGGCCGTTTTCTTCTATTTCATATTCCACATCTAGTTTTTGTGGTACATTTGTTAAGGTTAGTTTTTCCTCATTATCTAGCATATAGAATGTTATCGGATTCTTGCTTTTAACTTTTAAGTCACTTATATATATTTTTCTTATCTTAGTTTTATTTCCATTTTCAATTAGCATGCTTAATATGTTTCTTTGAGATAAATTTAAGCTCCACACATCATTTTCTGCTGTTTTATCTGTTAGTTCCGCTGTACTTGTTACGATTACATCTGCTACCCTAAACTTTCCTTCATTTATTTTTTCGGTTCTAAATACTAATTTTAGTGTTAAAACAAACGCTAAAATCGACAAAATTATTGTTAATAATATATAAAATATATTGCGTTTATCCATATATTCCTCCGACACCCCTATTATACTATGAGATGTATAAAAACTCAAGCTTTCTAATATATTTTACTAGGTGATAAAATGGATGAGTTTTTATCTAATTTAAGCAACTCTAATATTAACAATTTTTTCTCTAATAATAACGGCTGCGATATAAATAGATTACTTGTAATATTACTACTTTTAACAGGAAAACTTAGCATAGAATCTATAACCGTATTTCCAAATGACTTTACCGTCACCCTTGGAACATTTAAAATAATCTCTTAGTTACTTGTAATGCTCTATTCTTTTTGATATACTCTAAATACTGAGGTGAGATAAATGAGCCCTAAAAAGAATAATGTTTTAATAATTGATGATGATATCGGTTTAATGCAGGCTATGGAAATAGTTTTAGATAGCTACGGAATAGGCCTTTCTAAATTTACTGAACCAATAGCAGCAATACAGGAACTTAAAGTTAATAAACACGATGTCTTAGTTGTTAATTACTTAATGTCTATGATTCGCGGAGATGAAATAGTTAAACTTGTACGCGAATTTGATAAAGAAATATATATAATTTTAATGTCTGCACATAAGGACTTAGCTCCTTCTATAGATATAATGCGTTCGCTAGACATACAAGCTTTCTTTGAAAAAGGAGCAAGATTTGATGACCTAATTCTATTAATAGAAAGTGGTTACAAATACGTTGAACAAATGAATGAAATAAAACAAATGTCTATGACTATAAGCAACTTTGGTGTTGAAATAGCTACAGTATTAAAGAATGCAGTTGATGCTAAAGACAACTACACTAAAGAGCATAGTGATAGAGTTGCAATATATGCAGATAAATTTGCAGAGTATTTAAATTTAAATGATGAAGACAGAAAAATCTTATCTTTAGCAGCAAATTTCCATGATATAGGCAAAATAGGTATTGCTGATGCTGTTTTATTAAAGAAAGGTAAGCTAACAGATGAAGAATACGAAACAATAAAACTCCATCCGGTTATTGGAGAAACAATCCTCGCATCATCTGAAACATTCAAAGATGCATTGCCTCTAGTTAGACATCATCACGAAAGAATAGACGGAAAAGGATATCCAGATAAATTAAAAGGTGATGAAATTCCTTATCTAGTTAAAGTAATTTCAATATGCGATACGTTCGACGCGTTAACTTCTAGAAGAGTATATCGTGATGGTTATACTTTAGAAGATGCTTTAGCAGAAATTAAACGTTCAGCTGGAACTCAATTAGATGAAAATCTTTCAAACAAATTTATAGAATTTGCAAATAGAGAGAATGAATTTATATTAAAAACTATACCAAGAGAGAAGTAACGACTTCTCTCTTTTGTTGACATAAACCAGCTTCTATGTTATAATATAAGAGTGTTAAATAAAGAGTAACACCATAGCAATTGCATGTGTTATCTACGGTACAGTTGTGCCTATTCGCATGCTAGTAAAATTTTAGGAGGTTTTATTATGGCAAACCAAGTAACTCTCACATTTCATGGAGCACCGGCGAAACGGGTAATTGTAATTCATCAGGGATGCGGATTTAAAGAAATCCGGATGTCTGACAGAGAATTTATCCATCAAAGGTTCAACCGAGTCAGAAACTACCGCGAATTTATGTCAGATTCCCCTGTCGAAATCGTAGAAAAGAGCAGCGGCAATCTTCCTCGTATTTCCAATCTTAAAGAAGGAGATGCGATTCTTCTTTTGGGAAGCGGCAGATTCTTAGACAAGCAAAGCTATAACTTTGCAATTAAGTGCATCGAGCACGACATTCCTGTTTACTTCATCAGAAGTAACTCTCTTGACGCGGATCCCCGCGCAAATCATAGCATTTGGAGATACTGTTCTCTCACCGTAAAAACGGCCACCGGAAAGAAACATTACGGAGCACCGGCCAAATACTTTATGGAAATTCCTCGAAAGGAAGACTTTATCCGTTCGGGATTCTCGGACGAATTCTATGCTTTGTTGCCCGGCATGGTACCTATGTAACCTTTTGCCTAATCGCCTAAAATCTAAGGCCCAAAAAGAAAACAGCGCACTAAAAAGTGCGCTGTTTTCCTTTTAAATATTTTCTTTATTCTTTATATTTTCCGTCATTGCCATAGTAACAAAATATATTGGCGTTACTATAACAACCCACAAATTAAAGAAGTCTTGTACAGCATATGCAAATGTTGCTATAGCCATCAAATAGTAATATGTATTTCCATGAACTATTTTATCTTCTAGTTTTCCAACTAATGCTGTCTTTAGCATTTTAAGCAAAACAGATGATACTATACAAACATATGCTATTAATCCTACAACGCCTGTATTTACCAGTATTGTTAAATATACATTTGCCGCAGTATCATTTATTGTTAACTTACCAAGTGCTGCTACATCCTGTGTATACTTACTCATAAACCTAATAGCAAAGGTATCACTTCCTGTTCCTATTACTGGTGCTTCTTCTACTAACTTAATAGCTCTTTTCCACAAAAACACTCTATATGTTCCATATTCATCTTTGAAATTTCCGTGTAGTATATCATACATTTCATGCAATATACCTATGTTAAAATCTTTCATATATAGTACTACCAGAGCACCTATTACCGCAAGAATCATAAGTCCATATATAATAATTATGCGTCTTCTTTGATGCAATAAATAATAATCTTTTTTCTTTAATATCCAAGCTAATATTAATAACAGTGCTATACATATTATCATTCCGATTGCCAACTCATTAAATTGAAAATCAAAAACAAGCTCTTTTGTAGCATACACATATTTTAGATTAATAACTAAATCTACAAAAAATCCTACTACAACGCCCGCCAAAGCAACCAAAGTTTTGCTAAATCTTTCACCAGAAAGAAGTATATATGGTGCAAGCAGTGCTACTACCGCCATAAATGCCACAAGCCCGCTTTGCACATCTATTATTTGGAATATAAATATTCCCATCGTTACAGCTGTTAAATTAAGAAAGCCTTGCCACTTGCTTTCAGAAATAAACAAGTATGTTACAAGAGATACTGTTAAAACTATTGTATAATATGCAGATATAAAATCCACATTACCTATTGTTCCCATAAAACTTACGTTATGTGTTCCTATTCCATCTTGATACATATTAAACGGATTAAAGCCAAAATATTGCGTAACACATATTGTACTAAATACTAATGCAGATATTGCAAAATAGTTAATTTGCCTCTTCTCAAATTTAAGAAATGTACTTACAAATAAAAAGCTTACTGTATATAGCAAGATATTTATTAGTCCTTCTCCTCTTCCAGATCCTATTAGTAAATCATGCGTTTTAAAATATGGAGATATAAATGTAGATATTGCATTTATTCCTAAAAACGCTATCATAAAGAATTTAGTTTTAGTAAACTTTTTTCCTTTTAACAAATTAACTTTTTTCACCAAAAAGAAATATATTAAAATCGAAAGTATAGAAAAAATATATGTGCTTACTATTGTAAGATGACTATACCATTTAAGTTCTAATATTCTAAAAAAGCCCGTACTATCTACAAGCAACGGAAACACTATTATCATTACTGCTATAAATATCTCTGTAGTTATATGAAGTATTTTGTTTCCAATTTTCATTGTTTCTTCTTTATTCATTTTCGCTTATCTTCCCTTCTACAAATTCCGTTATACCATCTACCGTTCTTAGATTATCTAATGGTATTTCTGTAGGAGATATTTCTATACCAAATTCATCTTCTAATGCTGATATAAATTCTATTAAGGCCATCGAATCTATTACATCTTCTAACAAATCTATTTCATCTTTATATACCCTATCATCGTCACACGCATTATATAAAATCTCTTTTATTTTATCTTTCATTAAATATTTCCTCCATTTGTTTCTTATCTATTTTCCCATTAGCATTAAGCATAAACTCATCTACTATCTTTATTTTTGGTATCATATAATTAGGTAGTTTTTCTCTTAATACCTTGGTTATTTCTTTAGCACCTGCTTTGCTTTCTTGCTTTAACTTAATACAAGATATTATCTTAGTAACCACCTTTTCTTCGTTTTTCTTTGTAAAAGTGAGCACGTTTTCCACATCGTCCACATTCAATATGTTGTTTGTTATATCTTCAAGCTCTATTCTGTGGCCAAGATACTTTATCTGACAATCTTTTCTAGCTTCAAAATATAACATCCCTTCTTTTATATATCCTATATCTCCAGTTTTGTATGCGTATTTACCGTTGTAATTAAAAAAACTATCCGTATTAATATTTAAATATCCTTTGCCAACGCTATTGCCGACAATTACGATTTCACCTACATCTGCAATTTCTTGCATATCTTCATCTAATATATGTACCTCCACATCAGGTTTAATTATACCTACCGGTAACACTTTTTCTTTTAGATTAGTTACATCTACACTAGATATAGCTACTGTACATTCTGTTGGACCATAAGAGTTTATTATTTTTATTCCTTCGAATCTTTCTTTCAATCTATCTATTGTTTTTCTAGTTAATGTTTCTCCACAAAAATACATTATATCCAGATTAGGTAAAAGTTCTTTGTTAAAGCACTTATCTGTAAGTAACAAATTTGCATACGATGGTGTCATTATAGTTACATCTACATTAAGTGATTTAATTTCGTTATATAACTCTAATGCATTTTCCATAAAACTAGTTTCTGTTATACATAGTGTAGACGCTGTGTACAATGAAAAGTATATGTCAGCAACAGATAAATCAAAAGAAAAACAATGCTTGATTTAAGACTCTTACACTTTCTTTTTGGATAACTGTTACAAACCATCTAACAAACGATTCTAGGTTTAAATATGTTATTTCTACACCCTTTGGCTTTCCTGTACTTCCAGATGTATAGATTATATAATATACATCTTCTGCCTTTATTTTTATATTTAACTCAACATCTTCTATTAATTCTTCATTAATAATATCTTTTATTATATCTTTGGTTAATACCAACATTGGTTTTGTATCATTTATTATATATTCTAATCTTTCTTGTGGAATTGATTCATCTATTGGAATATATGTAATTCCAGCAAAAGAACATGCTAAAAATGCAGCGAGTATTTCTATTTCTTTGTGACCAACACAAACAACCCTTCCCGTTACATTTTTATCTAATATATACTTGTATATTTTTCTTACCATTTCATCTAAATCTTTATATGTATAACGATTAGATTTAGACAAGTAGCATAGCTTGTCCTTATTATTTTCTAGATTAAATCTTATTTTCTCTAATAACATTCTACTTCCTTATTTCATCCTCTGGGATAAGTGAATAATCATACATAACCCTCGAATGATTTTTTAATATCAATTCCTTATTTATTTCTTCTTTTGTTCTTTTATCTATACATATTCTGTATATTTCACTATTTCTAAAATACTTACCATTTTCTAATGCGTAATGGTGATCCTCTTCAACCAATTTATATTTTACATCTAATTCTTTATCCGCTCTTATTTCACCATAAAGCATAGTATCATCCAACCATATTTTTAGCTCAATTGGATAATCTAATGTATTCTTAAACCTGTAATCTACACTCTTATATGATATTGATGTTCCCGTTCCAAACGGCACTCTGCGTTTATAGTCTGGGAATAGCGCATCAGAATGGTGATGAAGTTCTGTTACTTCAAGCGGAGTATGTAATACTAAATAATGTATTAGATTTGCAAGCTGACATAGTCCTCCACCATAATCTTCACCAAATGATGTGCTATTCTTTATAACCAACCCTTTAAGATAACCTTTCTTTTTAGTAGGTTTCCCAACAAGTTTCCAAAAAGAAAATGTTTCTCCAGGCATTATTATAATGCCATTTATTTTATCTGCTGCTAGCTTTAGATTAGTAATCTTGTTTACTTGAAGCCTCATATCTACTCCTTCTAATTTTCTAAGAAGCAGTTTCATTTCACCCTTTAATATGTATTCATAATCTTCTTTAATTTTCTTTTTTGCTAATTTATTGCGTTTAATTATGTCCTTTATATCTTTTCTTATACCTTCTTTGATTACCGATATTTTATATGCCCAAGGACCTAATTCGCAAAATAGTTTTCTTGCCATTTACCTACCTCACTATATGTGTTATTGTTAATGCTGTAACATATAATATCATATGATGTAGCGGATAAAAAACATAAAAAGCTGTGCTTATCCATTTGTTCCTTTTACCTCTTTCACCGTTATATAACGATATAATAAATATAGATAAAATCGATGGTAAGTTAAATTGTAGATTATCATAATCCGCAAACAGCGCTAGTACAAGTGTAATTAGCATTACCACTTGTGTAAACTCAGCTGTTTTACCACTTCTTTTTATTTTCTCTGCTATATAAAATCCTAATATTGTTACAGGTACTCTTAATCCTAATTCTAAATTTACTAAATGGTACACAAAAGCAATTAATGCTATACCAACTATCTTTAGTATATAATTTAACCATTTGTTTTTTAATATATCTTTTTTATCTATTAACCATAACATTATTAAAGATAAAACAAAAGAATACAATATATTTAGATATGTGTTTATTACTATATAAAAGTTTGGTACATATACATGATTTATTATCCCCAAACCAAATAATAATCCTTGAAAAATTGTTGCAGTTATAAACAACTTAAGCATATATATTTTGATATCTTTTGTATGGAAGAAGCCTTGCACTATTAAAAATGCAAACACTGGCATTGCCATTCTTCCAAAAAACCTTAATACATCAAAAGCTTCTTTAGATATATAACTTACAAAATAATACCCTATATGATCTAATATCATAAGTATTATTGCAATGATTTTTAGTTTGTTTGATGTTAATCCCTTCATATTCCCTCTTAAAGTTAACAGTATACCTCATTATCTTAAGGTATACTGTCTTTTGTTCATATTATTTATTATATTATTTATTTTGTTGTTCTTGTTTTTTCTCATTAATTGCATCTACCATTTGGTCTATTAGTGTTTGTGGTTCTAATAGGTTATCTGTTTCGTTTGACGCAACTTGATCTCCCTCTGATGCAACTGAAGTTTCAACTTTTATTTCTTGTTTGCCTCTATTTGCAATCAACATTGCTGATACTATAAATATAACAACTAAACTTCCTGCTATAACAAGAAGATATGTCATATTAGAATCTACAAATTCTACTATTTCTTTCTTTTCCTCTGTTTTAGTACCTTCTGCTATTTCAAAATCTTTATTAATCAAAACGAATTTTCCTTCCCCAGAAATTTTTAAGTTGTAATATCCGTCTTCTTTACCTATATTTGTTTGAACTAATTTTAAGCTACCATCTTTATTGTTATAACTGTATGCTTTTGCATCAGCTATTATTTCGTTTTTTATTAAGTCTGTTTCTTTAACTCGTACTATTGTTCCCTCTGGGAATTTATTTCCTTCTAAGAATTTTAGAACAATTCCTTTTGAAGAAACAACTTTAGAGACATCTTCATCTTTTGCCACAGTGTTAACATTCATATACACATCTACATCTGTTACTGTTTCTATCTTACTTCCGTAGAATACAAATTGGTTTCCGCCTGCGTTTACAACAAGTGTATTTTTACTTGCCGCAGATATTGCAGATAACAATTCTTTAGCAATCTTCGTATTGTTTGTAGCATCAACTATTACATCTTTAGTAGATGTTCTAATATATTTAATGTGATCTGCCGTTATCTCTTCATTTTTTAGTTCTATTTTTTCTTTTCCATCTAATTCAACTCTAACTGGGTCTGTAATAACCGGTTCGTCGTCTTCAGGTTGCACGTTGCTAGAAGTTGCGTTAGGATCAGTTGCATACTCTTCGTCTTCCACATTACCAGATGTTGCATTTCCAGAAGTCGCATCATCTACAATAGCTAGTGCATCTTGTTCTATCTTTATTTTATACCCTTCAATTTTAGCTAGTCTGTCGATACTAGTTACCTTTCCTAAAGTAAATCCAAGCCCAAATATTAGCATTATTGCTAGCGTGATTCTCCACGAAATCATATTTTTATTATCTTTCATAATATACCCCTTAAATTATACGATAATGTTATCATAAAGATAATATGTATTGCAATAAAAAGGCATAAAAAATAACGGGTTACCCCGTTATTTTCTATTATTCATATATGTTATCTATGATTGTGCTAGATACTATATCATCATCTACATGTGATACTTCTGTATCTTTAGAAGACAATCTAATATCTGAGTAATCTACGAGCCCTGTTCCTGCTGGAATTAATCTACCAATGATTACGTTTTCTTTTAATCCTAGTAACTTATCTGTCTTACCTTTAACTGCCGCATCTGTTAATACTCTAGCTGTTTCTTGGAATGATGCTGAAGATAAGAATGAATCTGTAAGTAACGCAACTTTTGTGATACCTAGTAATTCTCTCTTACCAGTAGCTTCTTTCTTACCTTGTTCTCTAGCTTCTTTGTTAGCAGATTTAAATTCATTTATATCTACCATTGAAGCAGCAACTAGGTTAGTTTCACCGCTATCCAAAACTCTAACTTTTCTTAACATTTGTTTTGCAACAATTTCAATGTGTTTATCGTTAATATTAACACCTTGAGTTCTATATGCTTTTTGAATTTCTTGGATGATGTAGTTTTGAACTGCAACTTCTCCATTAATTCTAATAACATCGTGTGGATCTAATGAACCTTCAGTAAGTCTTGCACCAGCTTCTATTACATCGCCGTCTTTTACAAGAGGTCTTGCACTATAGATTGGGTATCTCATGCTTGTGCCTTCTTCGTTTGTTACAATAACATCTTTATTTAAATCATCTACAGCTTCTACTCTTACAGTACCAGCTATTTCTGTAACGATTGCAACACCCTTTGGTTTTCTCGCTTCGAATAATTCTTCAACACGAGGAAGACCTTGTGTGATATCTGCACCACCAGCAACACCACCAGTATGGATAGTTCTCATTGTTAACTGAGTACCTGGTTCACCGATTGATTGTGCAGCAATTATACCAACTGCTTCACCAACATTAATTGGTTCACCTGTTGCAAGGTTTTTACCATAACACTTAGCACATACGCCTCTTCCCATATCACAAGTAAGAGCTGAACGTATTTTTACTTTAGTGTATCCTAAATCCATTATTTGTTTTCCAATTGCTGTTGATATGTATGTATCTCTTGTAAATACTACATTTCCATCAGCATCTTTAATATCTTCAGCTAAGTATCTACCTTCTAATCTTTCAAGTAGTTTTTCTATAGCTTCTCCACTTTCCATGATAGCTTCAACATAAAGACCATCTTCAGTTCCACAATCTTCTGAAGTTATTATAACTTCTTGGTTAACGTCAACTAATCTTCTTGTTAAGTAACCAGAGTCAGCTGTTCTTAGGGCTGTATCGGCAAGACCTTTACGAGCACCGTGTGAAGAAATGAAGTATTCTAGAACATCTAGACCATCTCTAAAGCTTGATCTGATTGGTATTTCTACCGCTTTACCTGATGTATCTGCCATAAGTCCACGGATACCAGATAATTGTCTCATTTGTTTTGGGTTACCTCTGGCACCAGTGTGAGCCATGATACGTACTGGGTTTTTAATGTTAGGGTTCTTCATGATAGCATCTTGGATGTCATCAGTAGCTTTACCCCAAATCTTAACAACTTCGTTGTATCTTTGTTCATCAGATATAAGACCACGTTTGTAGTTTTTATATACTTTATCTACGGCTTCATCAGCTTCTTTTAGTATTTGTTCTCTTTCAGGTGGAACTTCCATGTCTGCTACAGAAACTGTAATAGCACTTACTGTAGAATATTTGTAACCTAAAGATTTGATATTGTCTAGCATTACTGCTGTATCTGGAATACCAAATTTTTCGATACTCATATCTATTATTTGTCCTATTTCTTTCTTTCTAACAGGGAATTCTATTTCTTGTCTGAAAGCATTTTCAGGATTTGTTCTATCTACATATCCTAGAGTTTGTGGAATAATACCATTGAATATTATTCTACCAACTGTTGTATCTATTATCTTAGATACTTTCTTACCATCTATTTCCTTAGTTACTCTAAGTTTAATAGGTGCATGAAGTCCAACGACTTTTTGGTCATATGCCATTAAAGCTTCGTCTTCATCTTTGAATACTTTACCAACACCTGGTTCATCATCATATTCAACTGTTAAGTAGTAGCTTCCAAGTATCATATCTTGTGATGGTACTGTAACTGCTTTACCATCTTGTGGTTTTAACAAGTTGTTTGATGCAAGCATTAAGAATTTAGCTTCTGATTGAGCTTCTGGTGATAATGGTACGTGTACGGCCATTTGGTCACCGTCGAAGTCGGCGTTAAACGCAGCACAAACTAATGGATGTAGTTTTATTGCTCTACCTTCAACTAGAACTGGTTCGAATGCTTGGATACCAAGTCTGTGTAGAGTTGGAGCACGGTTTAATAATACTGGTCTATCTTGGATAACATCTTCTAAAACATCCCAAACTTCAACTGCCGCTCTTTCTACCATTCTCTTAGCATTTTTAATGTTGAATGCTAATTCTCTTTTTACTAATTCTTTCATTACAAATGGTTTGAATAATTCAAGTGCCATTTCACGTGGTAATCCACATTGATAAATCTTAAGTTCAGGACCAACAACGATAACTGAACGTCCAGAATAGTCAACTCTCTTACCAAGTAGGTTTTGTCTAAATCTACCTTGTTTTCCTTTTAACATATCTGATAAAGATTTAAGTGGTCTGTTTCCAGCACCTGTTACAGGTCTTCCACGTCTTCCATTGTCTATTAAAGCGTCTACTGATTCTTGTAGCATTCTCTTTTCATTTCTTATGATAATGTCTGGAGCTTCAAGTTCAATAAGTCTCTTTAATCTGTTATTTCTATTTATAACTCTTCTATATAGGTCATTTAGGTCAGAAGTAGCAAATCTACCACCATCTAATTGAACCATTGGTCTTAGATCAGGTGGAATAACTGGTATTACTTCTAGTACCATCCATTCTGGTCTATTTCCAGATGCTATAAATGCTTCTATTGTTTCTAAACGTTTAATTAATTTCAAACGTTTTTGAGAAGTAGCTGTTTCAAGAGCTTTTCTAATTTCTTTTTCTTCTTTATGAAGATCAACTTTAGCTAAAAGTTCTCTAATAGCTTCTGCTCCCATTCCAACTACAAATGAATCTTCACCGTATTTTTCGATTGCTTCTCTATAATCTTTTTCAGATAATATTTGCTTGTATGAAAGTCCTGTATCCTTTGGATCCATAACTATGTATGCTGCAAAGTATACAACTCTTTCTAAAGCTTTAGGAGAAACGTCTATTATAAGACTCATTCTACTTGGAATTCCTTTGAAGAACCAGATGTGAGACACTGGTGTTGCAAGTTCAATGTGTCCTAATCTTTCACGTCTTACGCTTTTCTTAGTTACTTCAACACCACATCTATCACATATAATTCCTTTATATCTTATTTTCTTATATTTACCACAATAACATTCCCAGTCTTTTGTTGGCCCGAATATTTTCTCACAGAATAATCCGTCACGTTCAGGTTTTAGGGATCTATAGTTTATTGTTTCTGGCTTTTTAACTTCACCCTTTGACCATTCTCTTATTTTGTCAGGAGAAGCTATTCCAATACTTAATCTATCGAATACTTCTGGATTTACATTATTATTTTCTGCCATTATACTTTTTCTCCTTCCCTACTACTAAACTTCTTCGTCATCAGCGAAATCGTCATCTTCTGCAAGTTCATATGCTTCTTCGCCGTCTTCATCTTCTATACCCATTCCAGAATCATCATCTAAAACATAGCTTTCAGGATCTATGTCTGTAGTTTCGTAATCTGCAGGTAATATTGTTTTTTCTGTTAAGTCTACAGTTTCTCTAACTTCAACTTCATCATTGTGATTGTATAATTTCATATCTAAGCCTAAGCTTTGTAGTTCTTTAATTAACACTCTGAATGATTCAGGTATTCCTGGTTCTGGAACGCTTTCACCTTTAACGATTGATTCATATGTTTTTAATCTTCCTGAAACGTCATCTGATTTAACAGTTAATATTTCTTGAAGAGCATATGCTGCACCGTAAGCTTCAAGAGCCCAAACTTCCATTTCACCAAATCTTTGTCCACCGAATTGTGCTTTACCACCAAGAGGTTGTTGTGTAACTAAAGAGTATGGTCCAATAGAACGAGCGTGAATCTTATCATCAACTAAGTGATAAAGTTTTAACATGTACATGTAACCAACTGTAACTTCGTTATCAAATAATTCACCAGTTCTACCGTCTCTTACAGGGAACTTACAAGTTCCGCTTAAACCGGCTTGTTCAAATAATTTCTCTATATCTTCTTCCTTAGCACCATCAAATACTGGTGTTGCAACTTTCCATCCGAGTTGTTTTGCTATGTAACCTAGGTGTACTTCAAGTACTTGACCTACGTTCATACGAGAAGGTATACCTAGTGGGTTTAATACGATTTGTAGTGGTGTACCATCTGGTAAGTATGGCATATCTTCTCTAGGTAATACTCTAGAAATGATACCTTTGTTACCGTGACGTCCACATATCTTGTCACCAACAGATATTTTCTTCTTTTGAGCTATGTATATTCTTACAACTTTGTGTACTCCTGGAGCTAATTCATCAGAATTCTCTCTTGTATAGATTTTAACATCTATAATTGTACCAGCTTCTCCGTGTGGAACTCTAAGCGAAGTATCTCTTACTTCTCTAGATTTTTCACCGAATATTGCTCTTAATAGTTTTTCTTCAGCAGTAAGTTCTGTTTCACCCTTAGGAGTTACTTTACCTACAAGGATATCACCAGGTCTTACTTCTGCACCTATTCTTATAATACCGTTTTCATCAAGGTCTTTTAACGCATCATCACCAACGTTTGGTATTTCACGAGTGATTTCTTCAGGTCCTAGTTTTGTATCTCTAGCTTCACAGTCATAATCTTCAATATGAATAGAAGTTAATACGTCATCTTTAACTAGATCTTCTGAAATTAAGATAGCGTCTTCGTAGTTGTATCCTTCCCAAGTCATAAAACCGATTAGTATGTTTTTACCTAATGCCATTTCACCTTGTTCTGTAGAAGAACCATCTACAAGTACATCACCTTTCTTAACTTTTGTGCCAGAAACAACTATTGGTCTTTGGTTCAAACATGTACCTTGGTTAGAACGTTTAAACTTAGTTAATAAGTGTTCTTCTTTACCTTGTTTTCCTTCAACAACAACTTTGTCTCCATCTACATATGTAACTACACCATCTTGGCCAGCTACTATACATGTACCAGAGTCTTGTGCTGCTTTATATTCTATTCCTGTTCCTATAATTGGAGCTTCTGCTTTTATTAATGGAACCGCTTGACGTTGCATGTTAGATCCCATTAGCGAACGTTTAGCGTCATCGCTTTCAAGGAATGGTATCATTGCTGTAGCAACAGATACTAATTGTTTTGGAGAAACGTCCATATAATCTACTCTATCTGGAGATACTTCAAGTATTTCTCTTACGCATCTAACTTTTATTTTTTTGTTTACAAATCTACCTTCAGCATCTAATGGTTCATTTGCTTGAGCAATTATGTAATTATCTTCTGTATCTGCTGTCATATATTCTATGTCATCAGTTACTTTTCCTGTTTCTTTATCCACTCTTCTATATGGAGCTTCAATAAATCCGTATCTATTGATTCTTCCATATGTAGGAAGTGAAGATATAAGTCCTATGTTTGGTCCTTCCGGAGACTCAATTGGACATAGTCTACCATAGTGAGAATAGTGAACGTCACGAACTTCGAAACCAGCTCTTTCACGAGTAAGACCACCAGGCCCTAATGCAGAAATCCTTCTCTTATGTGTTAACTCAGCTAGTGGGTTAATTTGATCCATGAATTGAGATAATTGGCTGCTTCCAAAGAACTCTTTGATTGCTCCAACAACTGGTTTGATGTTTATTAACATTTGTGGAGTTGTAACATCCATATCTTGAGTAGCCATTCTTTCACGAACAACTCTTTCAAGTCTTGTAAGACCAATTCTAAATTGGTTTTGTAATAATTCACCAACACATCTAACTCTTCTGTTTCCTAAATGGTCGATATCTTCTATTTTCCCCATACCATTGTAGAAGTTTACAAAATAGTTAATAGATGAAACTATATCATCAAATGTAATGTGTTTTACAACTAGTTCTTCTCTTCTCTTCTTTATTTCTTTTTGTAAAGCTTTTTCATCTTTACCTTCCATTTTTTCAACTATTTCTTTTAATACTGGTAAATGAACATCTTCTTTGATAACCATTTTATCTACTTCAATACCAAGATATTTAGAAATGTCTACTGTATTGTTACCAATAACTTTTACTTTCTTTCCGTTCTTATCTACATATACAACATTAATACCAGATTGTCTGATGTTTTCAGCAACGTCTGCAGTGATTTTTTCACCTTTCTTAACGAATAATTCTCCTGTTTCTCCGTTAACAACATCTTCAGCTGCTATTTCACCAGTTATTCTAGTAGCAAGATTTAATTTCTTGTTGTATTTATATCTACCCACTCTAGATAGATCGTATCTTCTTTCATCGAACATTAAACCATATAATAGTTGCTCTGCAGCATCTACGTGTAAAGGTTCACTTGGTCTTAATTTCTTATAGATTTCAAGAAGCGCTGCATTTGTAGTTTTAGAAGGATCTTTTTCAAGGGTTGCTGCTATTAAATCATCTTCAAATAAATCTAATATTTCAGCATCTTTTTCTATTCCTAATGCTCTTACAAATGTAGTTATAGGTAGTTTACGAGTTCTATCTACCTTTATCCATAACATATCTTGAAGGTCTGATTCAAATTCTAACCATGTACCTCTGTTAGGCATAACTGTTCCTGTAAATGTAATTTTACCAGTTTTGTCTTTTATTCTATCAAAATATACACCTGGGCTTCTAACTAATTGGCTTACTACAACTCTTTCAGCACCATTAATTATGAATGTTCCATTCTCTGTCATTAGAGGGAAATCACCCATAAATATTTCTTGCTCTTTTATTTCACTTGTTTCCTTGTTTAAAAGACGCACTTTAACTTGCAAACGAGAGGCATATGTAGTGTTCCTTTCTTTTGCTTGCTCTATAGAGTATTTTGTTTCATCTTCTAATCTATAGTCAACAAACTCAAGCATTAGATTTCCTGAGTAGTCAACTATTGGAGATATGTCATGAAAAACATCTCTAAGTCCAGAATCTAAAAACCATTTATAAGATGATTTTTGTACCTCAATAAGATCTGGCATGTCAATAACTTCTGCGATTTTTGAAAAACTCTTTCTTGTTGTTTTTCCATTTTTTACTTCGTGAACCACTTCAAATTCCCCCTAAAAATATAGTTTATTTACATAAAATATTCGTATAAACGACAAAAAGTCAAACTGATTTTACCCTAAAATCAATTTGATACATACATATTAACTTTTACTCCGTTACAAATATTTTTTTCAACAATTGTACCATCCTTAAACACTTTAGTTTACATAGTTTTTCGAATGTTACGATAAACATTTCGTATATTTTATCATACAAATTATTGTTTGTCAACGAAAAAATGTTATTTTAAGCACTTTTTTCTTTCCCCGTCAAGCTTAATATACGAACTTAACATCTATTTAGAATTATATATCGTTTTTTACTTTAATTCAAGCAGTTTTCAAGAACTTTTTAATTATTTTTTATTCCTTCCTTTTTTCTTTAACTTTTTAACAAAGTATAGTATAATAACATAAGATTAAAGGAGGTATTTATGAACTGTATAAGATTACCGCTTAAATATGTTAAAAACGCAAGAGATTTAGGAGGATACTGTACAAAAGATAATAAGATTACCAAATTTAAGACATTTGTTAGAAGCAGCAGGCTAACAGACCTTACCAAAGAAGATAATGAATTCTTAAAAAAATACGGAATTACAGATATTATAGACCTTAGAGGTGTTACTAAAATACAAGCGACATTTGTTAGCGACGATAACATTGACGGGGACTATTTCAAATTCTACTATCTTCCATTATCTAATAAAGAAAGTGAAGCTTATTCTAAGGCACATGAACTAGAACCAAATTTCGATTTTGGCGAAGCATATAAATTCATGTTAAACAACAAGGAAAAAGTAAAACAAATATTTACCGTGTTTGCTGAAGCTAAAGGTGGAGTTCTTTTCCACTGTACTGCCGGTAAAGACAGGACAGGCACTGTTGCAGCACTACTTCTGGGTTTATGTGGTGTAGATGATTTAGATATTATCGCAAACTACCAAGTGACCGAAACATATATCTCTGGTTCTACATTCTTAGATACCTATGCAGAAAACGTGCAAAAGTCTGACGCTAAATATATTAGGACATTAATTATGAGATTAAAAGAAACATATGGGACATATGAAAACTATCTATTAAGTTGCGGCTTAAGTAAAGAAACATTGAATAAGATTAAAGATAAGTTTTTAAAAGATTTTGTTGTATAAAAAAATTAAAAAAGAGCGGTTAACCGCTCTTTTTTGGTGTACCAAAAGGGACTCGAACCCCCAACCTTCAGATTCGTAGTCTGATGCTCTATCCAGTTGAGCTATTGGTACTGATGAAAATTATTATACAACAGAATAAATAAAAAAGCAAATAAAATATTGAAAATAGCATAAAACTTAAGTATAATTAGCTTAGCTTGCTTCCGTAGCTCAGTGGATAGAGCAGCAACCTCCTAAGTTGTTGGTCGGACGTTCGATTCGTCTCGGGAGCACCATCACATTTGTGAATATGAGGTATATTATGAGAAAAATAAAATATTTAATTAAAAGAGTTTTTGAAATGGATTTTAAAGCTATGTTCAAAACAGCCAAAAGAGTTAGTAAAATAGTTAAGAAACCTGCTATAGTCATTCTTTTTGATATAATCTATTGTGGTTACAAATATATGGCTGGATATGTGGATTACGAAGTCTTCTGTTTCTATAACCTAAGCAAAGCGCAAAGAGAAACAATGATTACTCGTGGTATTAACAATCGTTTTGTACAAACATTGAACGATAAAAACTACACAGATCTATTAGATAACAAGCTAAAGTTTAATGAAAAGTTTAACAAATTCTTAAAAAGGGATTGGCTAGATTTAAACAAAGCTTCTTACGAAGAATTCGAAACATACGCAAAATCTAAAAAAAGTTTTATTGCAAAACCAGTAGATTTGGCGTGTGGTAGAAATATAATTAAAGTTGTAATAGAAGATGATACAAACCTTAAAGAATTATATGATTCTCTTATAGAAAACAAGCAATTGCTCCTTGAAGATTATATAATTCAACATCCAGAAATGTCTAAAATATATCCTACTGCAGTTAATACATTAAGAATTGTTTCTGTTACAAAAGACGGAAACACACATATAATGTTTAGAAGCATTCGTATGGGTAATAGCGGAAACGTTGTAGATAACTTTAACCACGGCGGACTATTTACTACAATAGAACCAGACGGAACTATTGTTAAACCAGCTGTAGATAAAAAAGGGAATATATATGAAGAGCATCCATATACAAACACAAAGCTTATTGGTTTCAAAATTCCAATGTTTGAAGATGCAATAAACTATGTAAAAGAAATGTGTAAGGAAATTCCTCAAGTTGGATATGTTGGTTGGGATATAGCAATAACAGAAAACGGTCCACTTGTAGTAGAAGCGAACCCTTTTCCTGGGCATGACATTTACCAATCTAAAATACATATGAACGAAGATGGCACTGGAATGAGACAAGAATTTGAGAAAATAATATTTGGATAATATAAAAGAACAAAGTTGATTTGCAACTTTGTTCTTCTTTTTATTTTTTCTTCTTTTCTCTTAGTTCCTTAAAGAAGTCTTTTATTATTTTTTCACACTCTTCTTTTAGGACTCCAGCTTCAAACTCTACTTTATGATTAGATTTTATATCAAAAGCATTCGCTACACTTGTCACCGCGCCATATTTCTCATCACTCGCACCAAAGTACACTTTTTTTACTCTAGACTGAACTATCGCCCCAGAACACATAAGGCAGGGCTCTAAAGTTACATATAATTCACAATTCTCTAGCCTAAAATTATTTAGCTTTTTACACGCCTTATCTATAGCTACAATTTCTGCATGCTTCAAACTATTCATTTTTGTTTCCCTAAGATTATGGCCTCTTGCTATTATTTTGTCTTCTAGTACTATAACTGCACCTATTGGTACTTCATCCTTAGCAAGTGCTTTTTTAGCTTCTTTCAAAGCTTCTTTCATATATTTTTCTTTTTGCATCTTATTCTCCATTACAATTTATAACAAACTTTGTCCCTTCTATCTCCAGCAAGTTCTGGATATTCATATGTTTCAGATGGTAAATGGTCCTTTGTTATTTGTTTACTTCCCATTAAGAAATAATCATATCTAATTTCATCTACATCTCCAACAGGGTCGTCCCATGTAACATCTATAGCATACCACTCACCTTCTAGTTTAACATAGTTCCAAGCATGGCCCTCAGGTCTTTCTAATATATCTCCGCCTCTTCCTATTATACAAATACACTTAATTCCCATAGAATCTAGTAAATATTTTAGCGCTCTAGCATAGCCTGCGCAAACGCAAACACCGTCTATTAGCGCACCATATATATTAAACATATTAGGATTTGAAAATTCTATATCATATCTGCAAGTATTAACTAAATAATCATGGACCGTTTTTACTTTATCATAGTCTGACATTCCTCTAGTCACTCTTTTTAGTCCACGTACTATCTTTCTTAACTTTCTTTCTATAATGCTAATTTGTAGTCTCGACTTATATCCATATACATAATATGTACCGTTTGCGCCAGCATCCATATACGTTTTTGTCCTCTTTCTTATTCCTTTATGTCTTGCTAAAGTATTTATATACATCTTGTTTTGATCTATATAAAACACATCCGGGTTATCATATAAATATGCCCTTGTAGCTTCTGCGTAATAATCATTTATTTTATCCGTTCCACTTCTCCATTTTAACAACCATGAAAACGCATAAGAAAATTCTATTCTTGCCTTACCGTTTTTCATTCGCCATTTATTTCTTTCGAACTTCCTATATATTTTCTTTTCGTACCTGTTCAAATGAAAATAATAAAATTTATTTGAAAATACCATATTTCCCTCTCATTAGTTATATTGCTAATATCAAAACTAAAACTAACATTACTATTTTAATTTTTTCTTTATTAATTATTAACTTTAACTTGTTTTTCTTCACTAATTTTTCCACATTGTCCACATTTTCTTTGGTTATATCATCGTCATTTAGCTTAGATATGTTCTTTTTTAGATACTTACACGCTCTTTTATACGCATTGTTTTCAACAAATAAATTTAATGCTATTTCTAACGATATAAACAATATTGTTAATAAACATACACCTCTAGATTTTCCTAAAGAAAACCTAAACAGAATCGTCATTCCTGTCATTATTAAGCTCAAATTATCTAGAAGTATTAATAGAGTATGTAATATCTTAGATTGTTTCGACCTAAAATACGACTTATACATCGATAGAACCTTAAGACAAAAAGGATTAGCACTTTCTAATCCTTTTTGTACTATTCTTTCCGATAAAGATATATATATTGTATCCGATATAAAATTATATTCTTCTTTCTTTATATTTCTATTTATCTCTACTTTTGTTTTTCTACTTTTAAGTAGTTTTAACATATTTTGTACTTGATTGGATAAATTCATAATTAAAACTCAATTACATCTTTCATTCCATCGTTTATTATTTTTTGCATATCCGCAAGCAATACGTTTAGTCTTATTTCTGCTTGGAAAAATTCAGCTCCTAATTCACTTTGAATAATTACAGAATACAGTTGTTGCATTTCTTCTTTGCTAGATTCAGACATCGGAGTGCCATTTATATATTGTTTTTGGTAATCTATTTGTTTATTTCTAAATGTGTCTATTTTTTCCTTTAAAGTTAAATCTTCTTTTACTTTCTTTTTTAGTTCTATATATTTTTTATATTCTTCTGTTTCTTTAAAATTTTTCACTAATTCATGTACTTTATCGTAAAAATTCATAAAAACCTCCTACTCTGAAACTTGATAAGCGTCTTGCTCAACTTGTTCGTTATTATCTTCATAATTCACAAGCTTCACAACCCATTTGTATATCGCCATCTTGTCTTCGGATATTTCCTGCCCTAATGTATACATTGCTAAGTAATATGTTTGTGTAACTGTAAATATCATTAATAGCACAGATATTAACATTCCTATTAGCTTTGCTTTTGCGTTTGGAACTTCCTTCATTTTAGACATAAACATCCTCTCCCAGCCTCATTATACTACATATTGACTTTGCTTGCAATACCTACATTTATATTGCTTCGCATAGTTTTTGTTGTTCTATAGATAATATGCTTTTTTTGGCATTTACCATTTTAGTCATATTTTGTATTATCCTATTTTCTCTATCACAGTCTTCATACCTTGACGTTATATATCTATTAGTCCCAAGTTCTTCTGACAGCTTATTTATATTTTTTATATCCAACTTAGTATAGGCCTCGTACCAGTTATCACATTTTTTCATATATTCATCTTTTTTTGCTGACAGCTTGTCTACCATAGAATTTATCTTTTTTACAAATTCATTACTCAGTATATATTCATTGACTTTTCCAAAAAATCTATATATAGCATCACTTACTATATTATTTTTAAGATATTTTCTTTCAACCAGCTGCAAACCACATTTCAACAGCATTGCCAATCCACCTTTAAAAGCGAAATCTTTCACATCCTTTAATGTGCTTATGTTAGTTTTAGAAACTCCTACTATCTCTAGCCCCTCTCTTACACTACTATTTACAGCCGTTTCTACAACTTCTTTTAAAGTTTTTGTTTTTATTGATTCTTTTACACCTTTCAAAACATCTTTTATAGCGTCTGGCACAGGCATTGATTTTATTATATAGTTCATTGACTTTTCTAAAGCTCTTTCCGAAATATTTTGTAAATCTAATTTTAAATTGTCTAATCGATGATCTAAATCTAATTCCAAAACATTATCTCTTAATCTATTTATTGTTTCACTTATTTCCATATCTAAGCTCATTCTATTCCTCCTTATATACTCTAAAAATTATTATTGAAGTTAGCATATACGTTATTGCATTTAAATTTAATATTGCTCGTCCTGCATTTGTACCTCTTACAATATTTGCATATTCTGCATTCCCAAACACAAATGTTATTATTACTAATATGTTTAAAAATGTCATAACAACCAAAGTTACAATTGACGAAAATGCCTTCTCCTCCATTTCTGTTTTTTGCAGTCTCTCTTTTGTATTTATAATAATATATTTTTCCAACACTCGAACAAAATCTCCACCATTTTTATAGCAATCTTCAAACGAATTTATAAGCTCTGTAAAGTCTTTTACATCTACATCTTGCTTTAATTTGTTAAAAGAGCTAATAACATTCGCACCGTTAAATACACTAGTTAAAAACTCATTAATATGTCTAGCAAGCGGTTCTTCTACTCTTGCTCTTTTTATAGCTTGTATTATATTGTTTTCATCCTTTATTTGGTTCTTTATATTTATAGCATAGAATGGAATTTGTTTAGAGATTATTTGTTTATTTCTTTCGATTAAAATTTTAGATATAATTAACGGTGATATTAAAAATGGTATAGATAAAATCATTGACGTACTTAAAACTTTTATATACGAATATAGTATAATGATACTTATTAAATATAATACGAAGCTAATTGTTGTTATTTTTAACACTGTTAAATACTTTTTGTTAAAATTGATTATTTTCTTGTCATAAAGAATATTTACCTTATCTGTTATTAATCGCGCTATTTTACTTTGCTTAAATATTATTAATGGATTTATATAATCTTTTTTTGACCATTCTATTAAAATGTTCACTAGAAAAAATATTAGTAAGAATATACATATCTTCATTTTCTCGCCTTTCTATATACATTAATAACATTTAACACATCTTTTTCTTCATCATACTTAACTGCAGCTACTTCTTTAACCTGAAAATCTTTTACTAATATTATATAATCTATAGTCCCCGCTAAAAATCTTCTTAGAAATCTGTCTGTATATTGAGAAGCTTTCACGTCTTTTCTAATCAACGTTATTATTCTATCTATTGCATTCTTAGTAGAATCCGAATGAACGGTGGCTATTCCCATATGTCCAGTTGAAATCGCATCAAAAAAAGAATTTGCTTCTTTTCCTTTAAGTTCTCCTATTACAATAACATCATTTGACATCACCAAAGAGTTCCTTGATAATTTTTCTAAATCGACATTTTTATCTTCTACTCTAGTTAACAAGCATTCTCTTTGTATAATATTTCTATTTTCAATATATAATTCTGCCGTTTCTTCATTAGTATTTATCGCTATATTTTCTGGCAATGTGTTTATTATCGCTCTTAAAAGAGTGGTTTTTCCACTTCCACCTTTCCCACAAATTAATATATTTGCCATTCTTTTTGTACCATCCTTTATAACTTCATATGAATACTTATCTAACATATGATATGCTTCAAAAAGTTGCTCTAAACTTTTTGGAGTTTCGTTTTTGTGAATTCTTATTACTAAATTAGCATTATTCACATTAACAGGTTCTATTCCCGCTTCAATTCTAAGGCCATTTTTCCTATCACTAAATACCCCTATTGGATTTTCATTATTTATATTATAATTATTCTTGAGTGCGCAAAATCTAATATACTCGTTAAATTCTTCTTCATTTGCAAAAGTCTCTTCAGTTTTTATCCAATTACCTTTTTGTTTTACATATATATTATTAAAAGCCACCGCCCTAATATCCGATGTTATTCCATCATTCAAATACTTTTCTAGAATTCCATATCCATATATTTTATCTAGCACTTCTTTAATATAATCATTTACATTTTTTTCTTCTACTATTTCATATTTATTTACTAATATCCATTCGATCTTTTTTGTAAGTTTCTCTATATTTCTTCTTTCTATTGTTTCGAGTTCTTCTTCCAACAATCTCTTTGTAATATGCTTGATTATATCTCTTTTTTGTTCCTTATTGTCTCGGTTCTTTTCTGCTAAAACGGTTTTGTATGCATTTATGACCATGTTTTTTCTCCTCTATCTCTTCTAAATTATATATGTTTAACATTTTTAAAAACTCCTCCGTATCTAGTATCTCGTCACCAGTGATATTTGTTATTCCGTTTATCACTTTTTCTACTTCTCTAGATTCATCTATTTTAAGAACAATTGTATAATCTTTTAGAATCGCTGATATTTGCTTCGCAGTTAACGAATCTTTTCCTATTTTGTTAATTATTAAGTATATCTTGTTCTTATCTATTTGCCATACATTAACCATTAAATCTATGTACTTTACTGCTTGTCTTATACTTATAAAATTAGGATTAAGAACGAACACTATTTTATCTGCTTTAAGCATAGAAAATGGTACTACATCTAGAAAAGGTGCAGACGGCATATCTAATATCACAACATCATAGTTTTTTTCTGCCTCTTCATACAATTTTTCATAATAGTCTTTAGATAATCGATTTTGACATTCATATACACCTACATTGTTTGTTAAAAAAGATAACTTCCCGTTTTTTTCGCCCTTACTTGTATAATCTAAAAGTACTTCTCTATTAAAAGAGTCATTATCTATCTCTTCCATAAGACATCCAAGAGAATTTGGAGCATACATTAAATTGTTATATATATCTATTGCTGCATTTTGCAAATCCATATCTATTAATAGAGTGTTTAATTTATACTTCTTACTTATATGATGTGCAAGTAAACTCGCAACATAAGATTTACCAGCGCCACTCGTGCCAAACACACAAATCTTTTGTTTTGTTATTATGTTCGTATCATCTCTAACTTTCCCATATTGTTTAACTTGCAATGTTTCTATAATATTTTGCTTTGAATCTATCATCTCTATTATTTTACTAAAACTTATACACTCGCCTTCAATTATATTATTTACATTATTTGCAAGTAAAAAACCTTTAACTTCTTCTACCAGAGTATTTACTGCAATTATTACCTTCACCCCGCTTTGTGATTTGCTTATTTCTTTTATATATGTTTTAAAATCCATATTTCCTGATAAACTTTCTTTTGTTATCAAAACATCTACATCGTTTTTCTTTAAATACTCTATTACATTTTCCTTTGTATCTATATCGTACCCATAAACAAGATACTTCCCGCACTTTTTAATTTGACTTAAAAGCACTTCGTTATCCATTGCTATTAATATTCTCTTCATCTGACATCCCCTTTTCTATTAAATTTATTTCGTAATCGTTTGCTATTACATCTAGAACAAATTTATTATCACCTTGCATAATGTAAGCTTGTCCTTTAATTAATTTGCATATTTCTTTTCTTATGTTATTTTCACCATTATTTACTTCGTTCATCTTGTCCATATCTGAATAACTCATTTTGAAGAACGCTTTAGTATAAGAATTATTAAGTATACTCTTCCCAAAATTTCCATTATCTATGTTAAACAAATCACCTATATCTTGACTAATTGCCACTATACCCGCTCTTCTCTTTCTTAAAGTCTTAAAGAAGTTATATATTTCCTCTATAACATTGTAATCATCGTCGTTGCTTATTAACTTCCAAATTTCATCAAAATATATTAATGTTTCTTCTGTGATTATACTTTTCAGTCTTGGCAAAAACAGTTCCATTTCCTTTCGTATTTGTGTGCCTGTTTTACCTTTTAATAAAAAATAATAAAGGTTAGTCTTTGGAATTATTTCACATTCGGTTAAAGTTTCATCTATAATTCCTAGTAGTTCTAACAATTCGTGTAATTTTGGAAATTCACTTTTATATTTAGGCGAAATGTATATGTTATCTCGATTTCCATACTCATAAAGTGATTCCATATTGCTCGTTATTTTATATTTTTTAAATAAATCTTTTACATGATTCTCAATTTCTAATTCCCTATATTTAATATTGTACTTTTTTTGCACATACTCTTTAGTTATGTATATAGTTTGTTCTAAAAAATCCTGATTTCTTTTGGCAAAACTTTCTTCAATCTGCATCGGATTATATGTGTCTAACGTTAAAGTTCTTCCGCCAAACTCTTTTACTAAAACTTCATATTCTCCCTCAGAATCTATTATTATCTGATTTATATTTTTGTACATTTTTCTTAATATTAATAACTTTACAAAAAACGATTTTCCAACTCCACTACTGCCAAACACGCACATATTATGATTTAGATTGTTTTTAGAAAGCAAAGATAGTTTGAATAGGTTATTATCTACACTACCTACAAGCACCCCACTATCTGTGATGTTATATTTTGCAAAAAATGGGAACAACATAGAACAGCTAGATGTAGTAAAAACATTTGAAGTATACTCTGAAAGCAACTTTCTTTCTAACAAAAATGGGAGCATTGCTTTATATCCTTCTTTCTGCTTAAAAAAAGTTGGTCTTAATATTATCCCTTTAGAATACAATAAATTCTTCAATTTATTACACTTGCTTTCTATCTCTAATTTACTTTTTCCTATGATTTCAATATATGTTTCAACTAGAAATATTTCTTCATTGTTAACTTGCACTTCTCGTTTTATATCTTCTGCTTCTCGTTTATTTTTTTCTAACAATTCTATATCTATTTGGTTCTTTTTTATCGTCCTAATCTCAGCTCCACTTTCTGAAACAAACTTTGTTATTTTTTTTAAGAATTCACCGCCATTTTGTTTAGATATATGAAATGAAATTCTTATTTCTTCCTCCAAAAGAAGTTGTTCTAAAAATTCTAAAAATACAATTTTTTCATACGAGATCACAGTCATAATACATATGTATTTATCCTCAATCTTAACGCAATCGTACTTTTCCTCCACTTTTGAAGGTAATATTTTTAATATTTCTAAGTTATTTCCTTTCACTCCATCGCCTTTCGAAGTACATTTTGCACCTCTGCCTTCCTTGTTATTTTTCTAATATCTATACCAAATTCATTCATATTAGAAAAAGTATTTCTAATATTTTCATCTAATTCATTATTCTTCACTTCAACAATTAAGTAATGTTTTACCTCATATATTCCATTCTCATTTTCTATCTTCTGAAGATATTCTATGTACTTCTTAAGCGCAATTTTAAGCCCATAATTTTCTACTTCCAACAATCTTTTCTTATACTGTTCAATATCTTGTTTAAGCGTACTTTTCTCTTTTGATACAACTATTTGAAATGTATCTGACATGCCTCTTAAGGTAGCTATATATGACGAAATTATTTTTTGTTTTGTTTCTAAATCCCACGCTATAATATTTACAGGATTTACTTTATAAATTGCGATTTCTCTTTTGTTAACTACAATTACCCCATCGTCTTTTATTTCTTCCAAACCATACATACTCTGTATATCTCTTGTTATAAATTTACCTAAAATAATTATCACCTCTTGTAACTTTTGTGAGTTTGTTGCATATAATTTAATAAATAGATATAAGGAGATGATTTTGTGAATAATCTGTTAAATTCAAATTTGCTAAATATGCTAGCAGGTGTAGATAAGGAAAAATTGGAACAAGTTTCAAATATAGTAAAAAACATGTCTAAAGATGATTTAAATAATTTAGTAAGAATGCTCGGTATGAGCACTAACAACACTGAACAAAATACAACAAATAAATGAACAACGATATAAAAGAAGTTGAGAATCAAACTTCTAATCCCATTTTAGACATTGTTACATCTATTCAAAGCAAATTGAATGAATCAAACTCAGGAGAAACAAATATTTCCAAACAGAATATAAATAGCCCAAATCTAAACAATTTAGACATTTCAAAAATTGTAGACATGTTAAATACTGATAAAACCACTAATTCTATGAATGCAAACTCGAATACGAACAGTTCATCACCTCTTGGTGCATTAGGGAATTTAGATATAGGTTCAATTATGAAATTCCAAAATGTATTAAGCGGAATAAACAATCCTGACCCCAGACAAAATCTACTTTCTTCACTAAAGCCTTTCTTAAGAGAAACTAGACAAAAAAACATTGATACATACATAGCACTTTTAGGTGTAATGAAAGCTTTTAATATATTTAATGGCAAGGATCGTGATTAAAAATGTATTACCCTTTTTATAATAATCCCTTTTATTATCCAAATAGAGCATATATGAATAATATGTGCTCTATGAATCACGTCTATGGAGCTTTCTCAAACGAACAAAGTACAAACGAAATAATAAATAATAACAGAACTCCTTACGAATTGAACGACAATTATAATAATATTAATGAACCATTAAAAAGCAATGCGTTTTCTATAACAAATGACAGAGTCGAATTGTTTGGTATAAGTATTAATATAGATGACTTGATAATACTTATAACATTGTTTTTTATGTTTAAAGAAAACCAAATAGATTATAGCATAGTAATAATACTAGCTATCATCTTATTTGACCAAAAATAATCTAGACTCCTTAATAGGAGTACTATCTTTATAAAATTCTACTAAAAGTCTGTCGATTTCTCTACTTGTCTCTAAGATCTCATCATACGGTCTTTCCTCTAAAATTTGTTTGTCTAATTTTTCTCTTAGCATATTTATTTTGTTTAGCATGTTATTCACTCATCCCTCACACCAAATTTATAACATTTTTATTCTACAGTGTCAATATTTTTTACCCAACAATCGACCGCAAGTTTCGCTATTTTTCAGCATATTTCGACATTTAGTCAAAAAAAGAAAGAGGCCTGTGTGCCTCTTTCCCGCTTTATAGACTGTTAGATAAGGAGTGGGTTTCCCCTTTTCATCTACGAGGAGTATACTAGTTCGTAACAAATCCTTCCGGACGGTTTTGTTATATAGTATATCTTTGCAGTCTTCCCCGCTGACATGTCACGTTTACCCTTCACGCTTATGCCATTCACCTTGAATAACCAAGTCCTTTCGGATACATCAGATTATCCAACATATTTATATCAAAGTTGTGTTTCTACTAACGGGTCTTAGCCGCCGATTAAGGTTTCATTACCCAGCTAGTGCCAAGCGTTCGCTCGCCGCTACTAACCTATAACACTACCCGTGGTCGGGTTTCGCGGGCACATGCAATAATCGCATTCAAAACACTACTCTAACATACAACAAGATACATAGTTAGTATCTACTAAATTGTTTGTAGGGTCATATTATACATTACGGTTTAGCATTTGTCAAATAATTTTGATAAAAAAATAATAAAAACCCTATAATATAGAGCTTTTATTATCATTAATTTTATTTTTTCTTTTCTCTAACTTTAGATATAACCATATTATCTTCCCTTAAATTTTCTCTTATGAAATTGTCTACATCTTCTTTAGTTATATCTTTTATTGCATTTGCCATTTCAAACACATCTGTATCTTGAATTATACTATCTATTACTGTTCTATGTATTTCCATAAAGTTTTCAGCATCATAGATAAGTTCACCTTGTTTCTTCTTTTTTGCTATTTCAAACAATTCTTTATCTACTCCATTTTGTCTTAATTCTTCAAAATATGTTTTTATCTCTTTTTCACACTCCTCGTGCTTTTTAGAAACCGCAAATAGTATTGTATGTGAAAACTCTTTACCAGATTCGTATGTAATTTCTACTGGTTCTGTAATAATTTTGCTGTTAAACATTCTTTCATGGAAATCTGATAACGCTGAGAAACATACATCATCTATTATTTCCATTATTACTGTATTTCTAGCATTTGTCTTACCATCTTGTTTTTCATGTTTAAATCCCATACAAATATATGGCATATATACATCAAGTTTCTTTTCTATTCTCTTTTCTGCTATCTCTTTTGGCTCTTCTAAAATAAATCTTTCAACTGTAGCTGTTTTTCTGTTCACATTTTTGTTAAAGAAACTTTCAATTTGCTTTACTGTTTCCACTTCATCCACATCGCCAATTACTATAACAAACATATTAGCAGGATTATAGAATGTATTGTAGCATGAATAAAGCGCTTCTTTATCTATTCTATATACAGATTCTACTGTTCCACCAATATCTACATTAAGCGGGAACTTCTTATACATTGCTCTTAAAACGTTATAATATGCTACCGAACTTGGTTCATCTTCATACATTTTCAATTCTTGTGCTATTATTCCTTTTTCTTTTTCAACATTTTCATCTGTAAAATATGGCGTATTTACAAATTCTAATAACTTATTTAAACATTCTTTATGTTTGGAACTTGTTTCATAGAAGTATACTGTATGATCAAAAGAAGTATATGCATTTGAACTTACACCCATTTTTGCAAATACATCTAATGCATTTGCATCTTCTTGTTCGAATAACTTGTGCTCTAAAAAGTGAGCTATTCCATCTTCTACTTTAAGTCTTTCACCTGTTGTTATATCTATGAAATCGTTGTCAATTGAACCATATACTGTTCCATACATTCCAACTTTTTTAATATATCCTGGTTTCTTGCAAATATATACCTTTAGACCATTAGATAGTACCTTTTTGTATATTTCTTCACCTGTTTTTAAGTTTGTCTCTACTTTAAACATCTGCCTTACCTCCTAACAAGAAGATATTTGTTACCACTACTCTATTTGCAATTTCCACCACATCGTCTAGTGTTAGTTTAGAAATTTCTTCTATCATTTCGTCAAAATCTACAGTTCTACCAAAGTATATTTCATTACTAAATAATCCTTTGGCTTGACCGCCTTTAGAATCTTGTTTTTCTTTATATGCAGAAATTAAGTTTTCTTTTGCTGCATTAAATTCTATATCTGAAACCTTTCCAGACTTTATATCTTCTAATTGTTTTAGCATTACTTCTTTAGCTTTTTCATATTTTTCTGGAGCTATTCCTGCAAACATACATACGCTTGCTGTGAACATATTGTACATAGATTTTGCAAAATACGCTAAGCTTTCTTTTTCTCTTACATTTTGGAATAGTTTTGCTGCTGGTGTTCCACCTAGAATGTTATCAAAAAGACGTGCTTTATATACATCTTCTGTCTTAACATCTTTAATTCTTGCGCCAATACAAATTATACTTTGATTTATATCTTGTTCTTCTACTTTTGTCTCTATTTCTTTATTAATTGCTTGTTCCACAAGTGGTGTAAATTCTACTGTATGTTTTCCACACTTTCCACATATTCTTGTGTGTATAGTCTCAGCTAAGCCATCCATATTTTCTAGATTACCAACAGTAGCAACTACAACTTCCGCTTTAGATATTACATCGTAATAATGTTTAACTAATTCTTCGTTAGTTATTTTTACCACATCTTCAGCAGTTCCATATAAAGGATAACCATAATCTGTTCCTTTAAACATTTCTCTTTCTAATGAGTCTAATGCATATTTTTTCTTATTATCTTTTTCTTCTGCGATTCTTTCAAGTAAGCTAGATTTTTCTAATTCAAATGTTTTTTCGTCAAACTTACCATCTACAAAATTCGGTTCACAAATTGCAGTACAAAGAATATCCACAGCTTCGTCTAATGCTTCTTTTCCTGTATATTTAACATTTAATATTTCTATACCAAAGGTTATATCGTACATATTTGCCACTTTACCTACACCTGCACCAAATGATGTGTTGTATAACTCTGCTAATTTTCTTTCTAATTCTCTCTCTGTTTTATACTTGCTATTTGATTTTTTTAACATCATAGCAAGAAGAGCATTCTTGCTCATATCCTCTGCTGTTAATGGTAACAACAAATTCACTTGTGCAAAAACACTCTTAAATCTATTACTATTTCTAATAATTATATTTTTCATACTTGCTCCTTTTAGTTTTGTTTTACTTCCTCTTATATCTTATGCCTATTAAAGTTTTCCTAGTTCTGCTTTAACTATATCTGATACTAATTTGCCATCTGCTTTACCAGCTGTCTTTTCTCTAATGCTTCCCATTACTTTACCCATATCTTTCATTCCAGTTGCACCAACTGCTGCTATAGCTTCTACAACCATCTTTGTTATTTCTGCTTCAGATAATTGTTCTGGTAAGTATACAGATAATATTTCTATTTCTTTATTAAGTTGTTCTACAATATCTGGTCTTCCACCTTTTTCAAAATCTACTATAGATTCTTTTCTCTTTTTAACTTCTTTAGCAACTATTGTTCCCATTTCTGCTTCAGATAATTCTTTTAATCCATCTTTTTCTACTTGAAGTATTGCTGCTCTAAGCATTGTTATTGTTTCTTTTTTTAATGTGTCTTTATTTTGCATAGCTTCTTTCAGTGCTTGCATTAAATCTTGTTTTAATCCCATCTTTTATTCCTCCTAAACTTTATCTTCTTTCGATGTTTCCTCTGGAATCATCGTACTTCTTCTTACTTTCATATCGTTATATATATAACCTATTGCCCATATTATTATAGCCACTACAATACAAATTATTCCTTGTACTGTAAATCCACTTACTAATGTTACTGCTATAATTCCTAAAATACTTGTTAAGCCATAAAGTATTAATACTGCTTGCTTTTGTGAAAAACCATGTTTTAATAATCTATGATGTATATGTCCTTTATCTGGAGCTGTTATTTTTTGATGTTTTGCAAGTCTTCTTACTATTGCAAATAACATATCAAATACCGGAACTCCACAAACAATTATTGGTGTTACTATTGCTAAAATTGTATATCCTTTCGCCATACCCATAATAGATACTGTAGATAATGTAAATCCTAAGAAGTTTGATCCTGTATCACCCATAAATGTTTTTGCTGGATTAAAATTGTATGGTAAAAATCCTATTGTTGCTCCTGCTAGTGCTAAAGTTATTACTATAACTTCCATTCCTGCTCCTACTAATGAGAATATTACTAGCAATGAGATGCTTGCTATTGCTGAAATACCAGCGGCCAACCCATCTAATCCATCAATTAAGTTTACAGCGTTTGTTATTCCTAAAACCCATGCTAGAGTTAATGGGAACGACCACAAACCAAAATCTATTATATGTGGATGTATGAATGGTATTTTTACTCCTGCTATACTTATTCCAAATACGTATATTACCATTCCCGCAATTAATTGGAATAAAAATTTATAAAGCGGTCTTAGGTTTTTCATATCATCTACAAATCCCATTGTAACGATAATTAAACCACCTAATGAATATCCAATTAATTTTGTGTTTATTTCCATATTAAATATTAAACATAAAATACAAAATACAATTATTGTTACTGCCATACCAGCAACCATTGCTATACCACCAACACGCGGTGTAGGTTCTTTATGTACCCTTCTATCATCTTGTTTTGGGTTGTCTATAATCCCCATTTTCTTTGCAAATTTAATTGCAAATGGCACTGTAAAATAACTAACTAAAAATGATAATAAAGTTAGTGCCCCATATATTATATATTCTCTCATATTTCACTCTCCATAATACGTGCCTATTCTATATTTTAATTTAGCACATATATATTAATGTGTGTTTACCCCACTTAACACAGTAATATTACCACAGAAGTGGGGTAAAGTCAATTAAATGGATTTGTTCATACTATTGTTATTTGTATATTTATATATATTTATACAAACACACAATTTAACACTAAAATCGGTTGAAATGACTTTTAAAATAAGATATAATATTACCTTAGAATTGGAGGGAATTTTTTTGGCTATAAAAAAACAAACATTTATGAAAAGTGTTACTGTTGTTTTGGCCGCTCAACTTTTAATAAAGTTTTTGGGATTTATATATAGAGTTATCCTTACTAACATAGAAGGATTCCAGGATGCTGGTAATAGTTATTACGGTACCGGATATAAGGTTTATGTATTCATCTTAGCGATTGCTACAACAGGAGTTCCTAACGCAATATCAAAGCTTGTTTCAGAAAAACTTGCTGTTGGTGATGCAAAAGGTGCTCATAAAGTATTTAGAACAGCACTTAAATTATTTACATTTGTAGGATTGTTTTTTGCATGTATTCTTTTATTTGGATCAAATTACATTGCAACTAATATACTTTCTAACGAAGGCGTGCGTTGGACGCTTGCAACTCTAGCTCCTGCTGTATGGTTCGTTTCTATAGCAGCTGTATTTAGAGGATATTTTATGGGAATGCAAAACATGTCTGCACATAGTAAAGCTCAAGTATTAGAACAAGTTGTAAATAGCGTATTCTCAGTAATATTCGTACTGCTTTTAACTGGTAAGAGTCCAGAAATAATGGCCATAGGTTCAACAGCTGCTACCGCAGTATCTTGTTTAACAGCTCTTGTTTACCTATACTTATTCTACAAGAAACACAGAACAAGTATATATGAAGCTATTAAAAACTCTGCACCGCATATGCAAGACAGTACACGAGTAACAATTAAAAAAATATTAAGATATGTAATACCTATCTCTTTTGCAAGTATAGTTGTTTCATTATCTGGAATAGTAGATATATTGTCTGTTATGGAAGGATTAACTAAATACGGTTATGACTTAGCTACAGCTAATGAAAAGTATGGAATAATAGTTGGTAAAGTAGATATTCTAGTGTCTATACCCCACACATTTAATGTAGCGTTTGTTACACCGCTTATTCCAATAATAACAGAACATATTGTAAAGAAGGAAAAACAAGCTGCGCTAAATAAGATTAATTTCTCTATGAAATTATCTTCAATAATAGCGTTCCCTTGTATGGTTGGTTTAGCTGTTCTTGCTACTCCAATATTTAATACAATATTCCCTAATGCTCCTTTAGGCGCAACTCTTCTGCAAATAGAAGTATGGGCAGTAATCTTCTCATTAATAGCTCAAGTATCTCAAGGATCATTAAATGGAATTGGAAAACTATTCGTACCAGGTATGTCTGTACTTGTAGCCGCAATTGTTAAATATATATTAAATATTAAATTAATACCTATTTATGGTGAAATAATTGTTCCAATAACAACAATTATTTACCATTTAGTTAACTGTTTAATAGTAACTACTGTATTGTATAGAACATTAAGAAGAAAGCCAGATATCAAAAACGTATATATGAAACCACTTATTTCATCAGCTATAATGGGAATTGTAGTGTTCATATTATTTAAGCTATTCTCTGGATTTGTTCCAACAGCAATAAACATGTTTATATGTGTAGCGTTTGGAGCCATAGTTTATGCAGTTGCATTACTTAAAATGCAAATCTTTAACAAAGAAGAACAAGCTTCTTTACCAAGATTTAAGAAAATATTTGATTTATTCTAAAAACTCTACCTAAACTGTAGAGTTTTTTCTTATACCCTTGTAAAATAGGGCTTTTATGAGTATAATATATGTGTAATTTGAGGTGATAACATGAAATCATTAGCAATTATTTTAGGAAAGGCTGCAATTGTTGCAGGTAAGATTCTTAAAAGAGGAAGTTCTTTGCCTGGAGATATTGCTCTTAAAATAGATAAAAAATTATTAACAAAACTAGAATTACCAGAACTTAAAATCGCTGTTACTGGTTCTTCTGGTAAAGGAAGTACTTCGAGTATAATTGCTCACATATATAGAAGTATGGGATATAAAGTTGTGCACAACGCATCAGGTGCTAATCTAACTGCAGGTATAACAACTACACTACTTGAGAACTGTACATTATCAGGAAAAGTTAAAGGTGACGTATTTGTATTTGAAATGGATGAAAGATATGCAAAATTTACATTTTCTGATGTTAAACCAACTCATATAGTAATAACAAACATTACTCGCGATCAACCACCAAGACAAGGACATGTAGACTTGGTTTATGAAGAAATTAAAAAAGCATTGCCCAAAGGTGTTCATTTAATACTAAACGGCGATGATCCATATCTTCAAAAATTCAATTTAGAAAACGAATATGAAACAACATACTATTCTTTAGATAAAACAGATTTATCTTATACCGATAAAAAGTTTAAGAATTTAAATATAAATTACTGTCCAAAATGTAATACGAAATTAGTATATGACTTCTATCATTTTGAAAACCACGGCAAATTTAATTGTCCAAAATGTGACTTTAGTCATCCTGAATCTAAATATACTATTACAAATATAGATTATCCAAACTTTGAAATGACTGTAGATAATAAACACAAAGTAAAATTACAATATGATTTATTATACAGTGTATACAACACAATGGCTGCATATACCACTGCTTGCGCACTTGGTCTAGACGAAACAGAGGTCGCTAAACATATTAGCGAACTTAATGCTAACTCTAAAATGTACAACCACTACAAATACAACGATAGTGATGTGTATGTGTTAAATAATAAAAACGAAAACAGTACTACTTTTAATCAATCTTTACTTTTCACAGAAAGATTCAAAGGAACAAAAACTGTTGTAATTGGTTGGAAAGAAATAAGCAGAAGATATGCATTTGATGATTTATCCTGGTTATATGATATAGATTTTGAAATATTAAACACACCAGATGTAAAAAACATTATTTGTGCAGGGCCAAATGCCTATGATATAGCTACAAGATTAATTTTGGCTGGCTATCCAAATGAACAAATATACATATTTAATAACTTAACTGAAGCTAAAGAAGCTGTAGATATGAATAAAACAGACTACATATTTGGAATTCTTAATTTTGACTATGTAGAACCATTTAAATCAACTTTTACTAAGAAGGAGGAAGTATAATGAAAATAACAATAGGACATTTATTTTATGATATACTTAACCTTTATGGTGAAAGTGGAAATATACTAGCGCTAAAATACGCTTTAGAAAAACAAGGTATTGATGTAGAAGTTAAAGAAATATCTTTAAACGACAATCTTTATCTTGGAGATTTAGACCTTGTGTATATGGGTGCAGGAACTGAAACAAACCAAATACTTGCTTTAGAATATCTAAAAAAATATTTACCGCATATTTCACAAGAAGTATTAAGCGGGAAGTTCTTCTTGGTAACAGGTAATGCAGTAGAATTATTTGGTACTCACATACAAGATGGAGAAAGCAAAATAGAAACATTAGGTATATTCCATTACTATACTGAAAGAACTAAAGAAAGAAGAGTTTCTGAATGTGTATTTAAACATAAAAAAGTAGACGATTTAATTCTTGGTTTTGAAAATCACCAAGGAATACTTAAAAATGTCTCTTTACCTATGTTTGAAGTAATAAAAGGATATGGAGAAGAAAAAGACACCGGCACAGAAGGTTTCAAGCATAACAGTTTCCGTGGTACATACTTGCTTGGCCCTATCCTTGCAAGAAATCCAAAACTACTAGAATACTTCGTAAAAGAATTAATTTCACGTAAAGATAAAGATTTTGAATTCAAACCATTAGATTTAGAAATTGCACAAGCTGCACACGATAGATTTATGGATAAATATACAAATCTTTTAGCTGCACTTGCAGAAAAAGAAGATAAAAAGAACACTAAAGATAAAAAAGATAATAAAAAATAATTAGTATTGTTAGCAAATAGTTATAAAAAAGAGTAACAAACTGTTACTCTTTTTATCTTTATTTATTTCTCGTCCAGTTATAAAATATCGCTCTATTTATATTCAAGTTATGATTCATTCCAGTTCCTAATTCTATACCCGGCTTAACTGTTCCATGATAGTCGCTACCACCAGACATTATCATATTATGTTATCTTGCCCATTTTTCTATTTCATTCATTTGTTCATTTGTAAATGTTGAATGATATACTTCCACTCCATCAATTCTATACTTTTCTGTAAATTCATTTAGGAAATCTATAGTATTATCAAAAGCATATTGATATGGATGTGCAAGAATTGCTATTCCGTTTGCCTTCTTTATTAAAGCCAATGTTTCTTCTACACTAGGACTAAACTTAGATAAATCTATAAACAAATGATGCTCTGGATTTACTACTCCATCTCTAAAAAAATTCTTAAGTGAGTCTAGTAAATGTTCACCATAAACTTTAACTGCTTGTTCTTTATGTGCTTTTAAATAGTCGTATGCTTGATGCTCTGGATAACCAGAAAAATCTATATCTCTCATATCTATATCAAATCCATCACGTTGCAAATTTTTCACCATTCTAGAGGCCATATAGCGCTTTCTAGCAAGTTTGTGCTTTGGGGTATAGTAATTTAACATATATTCGTTTATAATCTCTGGATTTACGCCATAGCCCAAAATTTCTACTATTCTTCCTTTGTATGATGTTGTTATTTCACAGCCAACTATTATTTTTCCAGAATACAAACTTTTATAATCGAATTTCTTTATATCCTCATAGCTTTTACAAGTGTCATGATCTGTTATAGATATTATTTCTAATTCTTTTTCTTCGCATAACTTCAAAAGATCTCTTACAGTATCACTACCATCAGAATTTTTAGTATGCATATGTAAATCTACCATTTCTTTCTCCTTTGTACATATATATTCTAGAACAAAACTTAAAAAAACTCAATATTCTATTCCTTAATATCTTTTAATATTAATTCTACAAATTTGCTTGCTGCATAGTTTAATGCACTATTTTTTAATGTAACTATACCTAATTCTCTTTCTTCTACCTTTGGCACTACATTTAATTCATAAAGTTCGCCTGACTCTAATTCTTCTTTTGCAAACTCCTTGGTTATATATGCTATTCCAAAGCCAGCTTTAGCAAACTCTGTAACTAATCCATAACTTACTATTTCAATATCTGGCTTAAACTCAATTCCGTTACTTTTCATATAATTATTTAAGAAAGCTCTCGTATTAGATGGCTCTTTTTGTGTTACTATTTTATGCTCTAAAATTTCATTTAATGTATATACTTTATCCTCTTTTTCTAGATACTTTTTACTTACTGCAAATGTATCATGAAGTTTTGCGCAAACTGTTATATCCATATCTAATGCTTCTTTAGTAGGTAAGTTAGTAACCAGAAAATCTACATATCCATTTCTTAAATCGCTTATTAAATTGATAGTAAGTTCATTTGTTATTTCAATGTCTATATTAGGGTACATTTTGTGAAATTCCGCTATATACGGCATTAAAAAGTGTTTAGATACCGTAGCACTTGCACCTATTCTAATCTTACCTTCTTCAAGTTTAATTAACGAGTTGAATTTATTCTCCGCATTTCTAGCTTCAGTCAATATGTTTTTCACATATTCAAGTAACACTTTTCCTTCTTCTGTTAAAGTAACACCTTTTTTAGTACGTATAAACAGCACTCCGCCTAAATTTGTTTCTAATGTATGTATTGCTTTTGTTACAGCAGGTTGTGAAATATATAATTCCTCTGCTGCTTTAGTTATATTCCCCACAGTTGCTACTGTATAAAATACCTTGTATAAGTTTAAATCTATATCATTTCCCATATTATATCACCAAAATAATTATACTACTATATAACATTTTATTCAAGGTTTCCATAACCGTAAGTTATGGTTTATATAAATATTATGTATTTGTGTTATGGCGTTTACAGAGTTATACTGTTAGTGGAGGTGATAATATGCTAACAAATAATTATTTAGCAGTACTTGTATTTCAGTTGAAATTACACATCAAATGTACACATGAAAAGGACTATCTCGTCGTAGACGACCTTTACCACAAGCAAATTAAAAGATGTATCGAAATCATAAGAGAAACTAACCCAGACATCGTTGTTTTTCCGGAAATGTCTGCAACTAAGGAATATGCAGATGTAATGTTAGAGCTTTCTAAAACAGGTAAGTTAATTGTATTTGGTAGCATCTACGCAGGATCAACCAACTACACTACGATTTATCAAAATGGCGAACTCTATCTTATAGCCAAGCGATTCCCTTGCGGAAGTGAACCAATGGTAAGGTTTGCACCAAAGATTACTCCAAACGAATTCATTAAAGATTATCTTCATGAACATGAATTCCACGTGAAAGGAAATAAAATATATATCCTTAACTGTCTGGAGTACTATGAGGCAGCTTATCTTATCTCAAGGGATTATGAACTTTCTAAAGATTTGTTTGGATTTATCGTTCCTTGTAGCAATTCTAATCCAACAGTCTTTATGGATGAATCCCGCGCAATCCACAATCATAACGAATTTATTTACTCTTTTGTAGCTAATAGAATTCGCGGTGATGAAACTAATCGTTATGGCAGGAGTTATATCTTTGGCCCTATTCAATACCACGAAAAGGACTGGATGGAAGAAGAAGGGATTGAATCTCTTGACCATAATGCAAGCATTCTTACTCTAGATAAAGATACTCCTTCTTTTGCATATGGGAAATACGCAATTGGACGTGAAATCTCTAGATTCGGAAGAAGCGATAACTATCTTAACACACCCTGTGGTGTAGTTACAAAAAATTTACTTTAATGGAGGAAAATATTATGAAAAAGAACATTATTATTGACGCTGGCCCTACAAACGAAAGAATCGATGCTGTGATGAAGATTACGAATATGTCTACTGGTGCTCTTGGTAGCATCATTGCAGACACAGTTCTTACCAACTTCGAGGATGAAATCGAAAATCTTTTTTATATCTCTACTAAGCTTTCATATAAGCCTAGAGTAGAAAGTGATAAGGTAAGATTTATCACGGTTGAGTCCACAGATGATCTTATTCATGCTTTGGATAATCTCTTTGCAAATTACAGAATTGATGCAATCGTCCACTCTGCTGCAGTTGGAGACTACAAAGGCAGATATGTTGTTCGTGCAGAAGACATTGTAGAAGAAATTCTTCACGAAGATTTTACAAATCTTTCTGAAAACGAAAAACGTGAAAAGCTTATGAATATCTTCACCGCACCTAAAGCAGTTCTTCACGACGAAAGTAAGATTTCTTCGTATGAGCCAAACCTTATGGTTATGCTCGACCTTACTCCTAAGGTTATTTCACGTATCAAAAAATGGAGCCCTGATACCAAACTTATCGGTTTCAAACTCCTTGAAGGCGTAAGCGAAGAAGAACTCTTTAACGTTGCAAGCAATCTTCTTCACAAGAACTCTGCTGATTATATCGTAGCCAATCTGCTTGATAGAATTGGTGGTGGAAAGCACTTTGCAATGATTATCAACAAGGATGGTATTCTACACAGCTGTAGTACTAAGCCTGAAATTGCAAATGTTATTTCGCATCTTATTTTTGAATAAAACAAACCAGAACCGTCTCAACTATTGTTGAAACGGTTCTGGTTTTTCTTCTTTTAGAAGATTAAATAAATGGTTTTGCGTAATCGCGTGAAAGATTTTCGTGAATTTCTTTTTCGGTAAATTTGCCTTCGTTAAAAGCTGCAATTGTTTGCTTCATTTTCTCCAAATCTCTTCCGCAGCAGTCGTTCCATAACATATATAACTTAGTGCCATATATGCCTATAGCATCTAATGCTAAAATATCCACCAAAGCCATTGGATCATATTTCATCATCAATGCTATGCATATCATTGCTCCCGAATTTCCTTCGGACATAACTAGTAACATATCTGTCATGTTCATATCAGAAGTAAGACGATTTTTTTCCATTTGTTCTCCTTTTTACTTTCCCCACTATATTAATCAGCAGGCAATTCTAGTAAAGCGTAATTATTTATTTTGCTACACCTACAAAAACTTACATTTATATTATAGCATTGTTTACATAATATTTCAAGTTTTTTCTAAAAATATAATTTTTCTAGCGCGTCAATTTCTTGATTTGTTAAATCTTGTTCTAATACATTTCCAGCCTCTATTTCTTCTATAATTGGTTCATACGAACACATAGCTGTACACATAATTAGGCATTTTTAAAAGACCTGTTGCTACTGCTTCTTCAAGTGTTATTTCATCTGCTAAATTACCATTAAAAACTTCTTTTACCACATCTATACCATACGGTCTTTGTGGAGTTGCTGTTAATCCTAAAAATTTAGTTTCTGGATGTGAATTCATTAGCTCTTTTACATTTTTCCCCAACCTGGCGCTCCTGTATGATGTGCTTCATCAAATACAACTAAATCTGCATCAAAGTCTTGGGCATATGTTTTATTCTTTTTAAAATCTGATGCTATTTGTTGATATGTTGTAATCTCTAAATTAGGAAACACTTTTTTATATTCTTCTGGTTTTACTCCAAACTCTTTTGCAATACTTACTTTTAATTGGCTTATTATTGCTCTATTGTCTTCTACAAATACTTTATTTGCATTATTTACTGCCCTTTGTTGATGTGGCTTTAATTCTATACATTTACCTCTCCATATACTCATATTAAAACAAAACATTTAGTAAAACAATAATTATATATTATATAAAAAAATAACATTATCTAATGATAATGTTATTTTTGGCGGAGAGTGAGGGATTCGAACCCTCGCTGCCCGAATTTGGACACTAACTGTTTAGCAAACAGTCCCCTTCGGCCTCTTGGGTAACTCTCCATATAAATTAAGGAAGCCTTTAGCTTCCTTTATGTGGCGGAAGAGGTAGGATTCGAACCCACGGTGCCTTTCGACATCACCAGTTTTCAAGACTGGCTCCTTAAACCACTCGGACACTCTTCCTTAAGTACATGACTAATTATACCAAATTTATTATCAATGTCAAGACTTTTTTATTATTTATTTTCTTCTTTTTATATTTCCTACTTTTATTTTTGCAAATAATACTACAATCTTTTGTTTCTTTTTTTAGTCTTATTAGTTTCCTTTACTTCCCCAACTACTCTTAGTTTAAAATCTTTATCATCTATTGCCATTTGAAGCGCTAAGCCCTCTTCTTCTGAAATTCTATCCTCAACTTTAGATTCTGTTACTAATTTTGCATATATATTAGAACCGTGTTTAGAATATATGTGGTTTATTAATACTCCATTATTATAATCATCTAAAAGCGCTAATGCAAAACTTAATTTATTTTCTGTTTCATCATAAGCATTATATTTTATAAATCCTACTTTTTGCACATTACTCTTTATTTTGTTTATATACTTATTCACAGTTTCCACAGTTTCTTCAGATTTTTTCTCAACAGCGTTTAATCTGTCATAAATAGATTGAAAGTCATCCTGTATATCTACTTTTGAATTGAACTTAGCTAATACTTTTTCATATTGTTCTTTATACTTTTTTACCTTTTTATTATTCCTTAATAGCAAAATGTAGTTCATTATTGTTATTATAAAAAGGATAAGTATCGCTATATGTTCATATTTCACATTTTCTAATATACTCATCATGACTTTCACCTTCTTTTATTATTACATTTATAGTTCTATTTCTAGCTTTTCAAGTATACTTTCTAATCCTTCGTTATTGTAGTATTCAATAATTAGGCGTTGATTTTGTTTTGAGGCATCTACTTTTACCTTCATTCCAAAATACTCGCTTAATTTGTCTTCTACGGCTTTATAAAGGCTACTTTTCTTAGCTACCTTCTTCTTTTTCACATTATATTTGTTAGCATCTTCATAAATAAGTTTTTCAACTTCTCTAACAGTAAGTTTCTTTTCTATTACTTTTTTAGCTACTCTTACTTGTTCTTCTGCATCTTCTATTGTTAAAAGTGCTCTTGCTTGTCCTTCAACAAGTTTTCCATCTAGAACATACTCTTGAACTTCAGGAGTTAATTTTAGAAGTCTAACTATATTAGATACTGCTGATTGACTCTTACCAGTTACTTTAGCTACTTCTGTTACAGTATACTCGTCTATTTCCATAAGCTCTTTTAATGCTCTAGCAACTTCCATAACATTAAGATCTTCTCTTTGGATGTTTTCTATTAATGCAACTTGCTTTCTTTTAGATTCTGTATAATCTTTAACTATAGCAGGTATCGTTTTAAGACCAACTATTTTTGCTGCTCTCCATCTTCTTTCACCTGCAACTATATGATAACCTTCATCTGCCTTTTCTACAATTATTGGTTGAATAACACCATGTTCTCTTACAGAATCTGCAAGTTCTTCTAATTTCTTTTCATCAAATACTTTTCTTGGCTGATTAGGCATTGGTTCAACATCTGTAACATTAAGTTCTACAACACTATCTAATACCTTTTTCTTTTCTTTTGTTGTTACACTCTTAACCTCTTCTATATCATCAAATAGGGCATTTAATCCTCTTCCTAAACCTTTATTAGTTCCCATATGTTCCTCCTCTGCTTACTTATTATTATTTAATAATTCTTTTGCTAGTTTCTTGTATGTTCTAGCACCTTTAGATAATGGATCATATATTGTTATTGGTAATCCATGGCTTGGTGCTTCACTAAGTCTAATATTTCTTGGTATCATAGTTTCAAACACCTTGTTTCCAAAATATTTCACTACTTCTTCTGCTACTTGAGTAGACAATCTAGTTCTAGAATCAAACATAGTCATTACAACGCCTTCAATCTCTAGATCTGGATTTAAATTCTTTTGAACAAGCTTAATAGTATTTACAAGTTGTCCTAACCCTTCTAACGCATAATATTCTGATTGAATCGGAACAAGGACACTATCTGCTGCTGCAAATGCGTTTAATGTTACAAGTCCTAATGATGGAGGACAATCCATAAATATATAATCATATTGTTGAGTTTCTTCTAATTCCTCTATTGCTTTCTTAAGTCTTGTTTCACGAGCCATTAAAGGAACTAGTTCCACCTCTGCTGCTGCAAGGTTTATACTTGATGGACACACAAATAATTTTTTAACCACAGTTGGTTTTATTATGTCAACCATTTTGTCTTCATTTATTATTACATCATATACAGACTTATCTGTTGGTTGTTTTGCTATACCTACACCACTAGTAGCATTACCTTGTGGATCTATATCTATTAAAAGTACTTTTTTTCCTCTTTCTGCAACACAAGCACTTAAGTTAATTGCTGTTGTAGTCTTACCTACGCCACCCTTTTGATTTGCTATTGCTATTACTTTTGCCACAACTTTCACCTCTTTGCTTGTTATTATATTACAAGTTACGCAAAAAAAAAAGAGTAAATCTCTTTTTTTTAAAGATTTGCTCTTTTTCTTTTGACCTTATACAATCACATCTTATAATTACTTGATAGATTTTCCGAAAACGGTCAGTTGCCAGTCGTACATCCTTCTAAGTGCAGAAGACAGAATTTTATCTTGAGGCCAAAGCCAATCAAAAAAACTTTCCTTAGGTTTCATAAACCACTCTTTATAAAGCTCCCGTATCAGTTGGTTGTAGTCTTCGTCCCCGGCTTCTAACTGCCATCTAAGTTTTCTTGCCTGAATTTCTTCAGCACAAGTAAGGCCATGCTTACAGTTTACTTTTTTCTTCTTTGCCATACAAACCTCCTTATTTATTTAAATATAGTCAAAATGTTTTTACAGCACAATGTATTATACCATACATTGTCAAGTTTTGCAAACTTTATCGCACCCAAGTCATATTTTTAGCTTATAAAGGTTGTTTTTTTATTTTAGCAAATTGTCTTGGATATTTATCTTTAACATTATCTGTTTTATTATATTCTATGATAGTTCTTCTAAAATATTCATTGTTATATTCTAAAAGATACTCATAAGTATCTTTTAATGTTAACGCAAGTTCTACTACCGCTTTATTTGTTTCTTTCATTTCTTCTTCTGTCTTATCTGCCTTCATATATATGCACTTACCACCTACTTTTGCAAAAGGTGATGTAAGTTCCATAAGTACATTAAGTCTTGCTACAGCTCTACTTACAACTACATCATAAACTTCTCTAAACCCAGCTTCTTTAGCAGTTTCTTCCGCTCTGCCATGTACTGCCTTAACATTCTTTAGCCCTAAAATTTTAATAACTTCATTCAAAAATATTATTCTTTTATTTAATGCATCAAATAATGTGAATTCCACTTTTCCATCAAAATATATTGCAAGAATCATCCCTGGAAGTCCTGCTCCTGTTCCTACATCAATTACTTTTTCTCCTTCTTCAATATATTTTGCTACATAAAGTGAGTCTATAATGTGTTTTACTATTACTTCATCATCCTCTGTAACGGCAGTAAGATTTATCTTTTCGTTCCACTCTACTAAGAGTTCCTTATATGTGTATAGCATTTCTGCTTGTTTCATAGAAACATCCAAACCTATTGATTTAACTGCATTTACAGTATTTTCAATGAATTGTTCTTTAGTTAATTTCACGTGAAATCACACCTCTTTCTTCCCACTTTGAGTTAGGTAAATTAATAACACAGATATATCCGCTGGAGAAACTCCAGTTATTCTAGAAGCTTGTCCTACAGAAGTAGGTTTTTGCTTATTTAATTTTTGTCTTGCTTCTAAACTTAATCCTTTTATTTGTTCATAATCTATTTCTGTAGATAGTTTCTTTTCTTCTAATTTTTTGAATCTATCTATTTGTTCTTGTTGAAGTTTAATATATCCGGCATACTTAACTTGTATCTCTACTTGTTCCCTTACAGACCTTGGTAATACTGGTCTAGAAGGATCTATACTTGCTGTATTATCATATGTAACTTCTGTTCTTTTTAGAAGTTCTGCAAGCTTTGTACCTCTTTCAATTCTACTACTTCCTAATGATTCTAAAAGAGTATTTGTATGGTCATTAGCTTTAATTAATGTAGTTGTTACTCTTTCTAATTCCTTCTCTATTAATTCCTTTTTATTTACAAATGCAGCATATCTTTCATCACTTACAAGCCCTACAACATGGCCTTTTTCAGTAAGTCTAAGATCTGCATTATCTTGTCTTAACATTAGTCTATATTCTGAACGTGATGTCATCATTCTATATGGTTCATTAGTTCCTTTAGTTACAAGATCATCTATTAATACCCCTATATAGGCTTCAGATCTATCTAACGTAAACTCTGGCATGCCGTCTATTTCTCTAGCTGCGTTAATACCAGCAATCAAGCCTTGTGCAGCTGCTTCTTCATATCCAGAACTTCCGTTAATTTGGCCTGCAAAATATAATCCATCTATATCTTTATATTTTAATCCTAAAGATAATTTTGTTGAATCTATTGCATCGTATTCTATTGCATACGCAGAACGCATAAACCTGCAATTCTCTAAGCCTGGAACGGTTTTGTATAATCTCTTTTGAACTTCTTCTGGAAGCGAAGATGACATTCCTTGGATATACATTTCTCCAGTATTATCTCCCATTGGTTCTATAAATATTTGATGTCTTTCTTTGTCTGCAAATCTCATTACCTTATCTTCTATAGAAGGACAATATCTAGGCCCAACTCCTGATATAGAGCCATTAAATAAAGGCGAACGATGTATATTTGCTCTAATTTCTTTATGTGTTTCTTCGTTTGTATATGTTAAATAACAGTCTATTTGCGGTCTTGAAAGTAATTCCTTATTTTCTTCATTCATAAACGAGAATGATTGTATGTCTTCATCTCCACTTTGTACTTCCATCTTAGATAAATCCATTGTTTTTACATTTATTCTAGCTGGAGTACCTGTCTTAAATCTTCTTAATTCTATACCTAAGTTTAATAAGCTTTGAGACAGCTCATTAGCCGGGAATACGCCATCCGGGCCGCTTTCATAGGATACTTCACCTATTACAACTTTACCTTTTAAGTATGTTCCAGTAGCAACTACTATTACTTTACATCCGTATATTGCTCCGTTTTTAGTTTTTATTTCTTTTACTTTATTTCCTTCAGTTCTAATTTCTACAACTTCTGCTTGTATAATATCTAGATTTTGTTCGTTTTCTAGTACTTGCTTCATATATGCATGATATTTTCTTCTATCTATTTGTGCTCTTAATGAATGTACAGCTGGCCCTTTAGATGAATTAAGCATCTTAGATTGCACAAAACATTGATCAGCAGAAAGTCCCATTTGTCCTCCTAGAGCGTCAATTTCTCTTACCAGGTGCCCTTTTGAAGTTCCCCCAATACTAGGATTACAAGGCATATTAGCAACCGAATCCATATTCATTACAAACATAGCTGTAGTCTTTCCAAGACGTGCAGCGGCAAGGGCAGCTTCTATACCAGCATGTCCTCCACCTATTACAACTACATCATAATCCATATCTTTATATTCTATCATTATATTATTCCTACTTTCCTAAACAGAATTTTTCAAATATCTTGTTTACAACATCGCTGCTTGCATTCTTTCCTGTAATGTTTCCTATCATTTCTGTAGCTTCCTTTATATCTATTGCAGCAACATCTAAAGATTCTCCCATTTCTGCTATTTCTTTTGCTTTTATAACGCTATTTCTAGCTTTTTCTAGTAAATCTTTATGTCTTTCATTTACTATTATTCTGCTTTCTTCACTATCTATATTAGATATATTAAATATTTCTTCTATAGTATCTTTTAATTCTACAATACCTTCTCCAGTTTTACTAGATATACATATTATATTTTTATGATTTCCTAATTGCCTTTTAACATCTTCAATCTTTTCACGTGAAATATCTACCTTGTTAAGTCCAATTATATATGGCTTGTTTTGGCCTTTAATTTTCTCTAAAAGCTCAATGTCTCTAGCGTTTAATCCCCTTGATAAGTCTATTAAATATATTATCATATCCGTGTCATCTATGGCTTTTAGACTTTTGTTAACACCTATTGCTTCAACCACATCATCAGTTTCTCTTATTCCTGCAGTATCTGAAACATTTAATACTAGGTTGCCTATTATTAAAGTTTCTTCTATAACATCTCTTGTTGTTCCCTCTATATCTGTAACTATTGCTTTTTCTTCATTTAATAATGTATTTAATAATGATGATTTACCTACATTTGTATTTCCTACTATTGCTAGGTTTATTCCGTTCTTTATATATTTACCATCGTTATGTGTTTTAATTAATAAATCTATTTCTTTTTTTATTAATTCTAATCTTTCCGTTAGCTTATTTATTGTTATTTCTTCATAATCATATTCTGGATAATCTATACTTACTTCTATCTCTGCCATAAGTGTTACAAGCATATCCCTTACTGTTTCTACTTTGTCGTAGATTCCGCCTGATAACTGATTTACAGCCACTTTTGCTTGCGCGCTTGTCTTAGCATTTATTACATCAATTATAGCTTCTGCTTTAGATAAATCCATCTTACCGTTTAAGAAAGCCCTCTTAGAAAACTCACCTGGTTCTGCTATTCTTGCTCCGTTATCTATTACAAGTTTTAATATTTCTAACGTTACTTTTCTTCCACCATGACAATTTATCTCGCACACATCTTCTCCTGTGAAGCTGTGTGGTGCTTTAAAGTATGAAACAAGCACTTCATCTACCATAGTGCTTGTGTTGTTATTTATTATCTTTCCATAAATTATTTTTTGGTGATCTAATTTAGCATAGTTCGTAAAAATCTTAGACACTATTTCTAGTGCCTTTTCACCACTTATTCTTATTATATTAATTCCACTACTTGTACCACCTGTACTTATAGCCGCAATAGTTTCTGTTAACATAACTTTATTTCCTTTCCTTTTAAAAAGTCAGCTTTTGCTGACCTTTTATTTTATCTTATTTTCTTTATTACTACTCTTCTTCTTGGTTCTTCGCCGTAACTTTCTGTTTTTACATCTGTTCTATTTGCAAGTTCTGTGTGAATGATCATTCTTTCATATGCAGACATCGGTTCAAGTCTTACATCTCTTCCAAACTTCACAGCGTTTCTAGCCATTTTTCTTGCTAATTCTTTAAGTCTTTCTTCTTTCTTTACTTTGTAATCATTTACTTCTACAAATACTTTTGCATATTCCTCTTCTTCTTTTTGAAGTATTGAGTTTATTGTAGATTGGATAGCTTCTATTGTTTTTCCTTTATATCCTATTAAATGAGCTGAACCTTCAGATGCTATTTTTACAAGTACTTTTCCATCTTCTGCTGTAACTTCAAATGTTGAAGAATCACCAGTTATTTCAAAGATTTTTTCAAGTATTTCATTTGCTTTTTCTACTGTTTTTTGTAATTGTTCATCGTCTACTTTCTTTTCTACAGTAAGTCTTACTTTAGCCATTTTACTAGAAAGTATTCCTAACATTCCGTTAGATGGTTCATCTATTACAATAATCTTAACATCTTCACGTGAAACTTTAAGTGTTTCTAATCCTTTTCTTATTGCTTCTTCTACTGTTTTTCCGTATTCTTCTGTCATTCTTTTCATGTTATTTTCCTCCTATCATAATAGTGTTTCTTCTTAATAGCAATTTTACTAACCAATGTGTTATTAATTGAAGCACACTACCAATTAACCAATATATTCCTAGTGACAATGGCATTATATATGATATATATCCTGAAAGTACTGGCATCATTGTCAACATTCCTTTTTGTTGTTCTTTTTGTTCTTCAGTCATATTACTACTTTTTTCATTTAATTTATTTTGTATAACCGCTAAAACTACTGAAAGTAATGGTATTAAAATAGTTATCGGATTAGCTCTTTTTTCTTTATCTTTATTAAATATATCTGATGGTTTTTCACCAAAATCTAATCCTAAAAATTCCATATCTATTAATCCTTTTTTATCTGCAATTTCTATTTCATACGATTTTACATCGCCATCTGTTACCTTTTCTTTACCTAAATATTCTTGAGTATATTGTGTTAATTCTGCTTGTGGTACTTGCATTATATACGTTAACGGTTGTTTTACTATTGCAAATATTGCAAATATTAATGGGATTTGTATTAGCATAGATAAACAGCCGCATGCCGGATTTATCTTGTGCTCACTATACATTTTAGTAAGCTCCTCTGCCATTTTTTCTTTATCCCCTTTATATTTTTCTCTTATTTCTTTTTCTAATGGAGCAACTTTCCCCATCTCTTGCATTGCTTTTTCTTGTTTGTATGTAACTGGAAACATCAATACCTTTGTTAATATTGTAAATATCACTATAGATAAACCATAATTTTCTCCAACAATATTATATATTAGTCGTATTAGTGCTCCTAATATTTCCGCTATAAAGTTTATCATCTTTTCTCCTTACTCTAAATGATCAATTCCACCCTGATTAAAAGGGTGACATTTTAGCACTCTTTTTATGCCTTTTAAACTACCTTTGATTATACCATATTTGTCAATAGCTTGTTTGGTATATTCCGAACACGATGGATAGTATATACATTTCTTTCCAAGATGTTTTGATATATGTTTTTGATAAAAATTTATCACAAAAACCCCTAAGCGTCTAGGAGCTGTTTTAAGGCGTTTTAATATCCTATCCATATAGCAAGTTGTTTTTAACAAATAAATCTCTCATTTCGCTTTTTAGAGCGTTGAAATCTAGTTTATTTATTTCTATCTCCTTTCTATATAAAATTACAATATTGTACTGTTTTAAAAGATCATTCTCAAGTAAACGGTAGGCTTCCCTTGCCCATCTTTTTAATTTATTTCTAACAACACTATTTCCATGTTTCTTACTCACGCATATTCCAAGCCTGTTTTCGTCTACTATATCATTATTTTTTCTTATATAAATAGCTACTATTTTCCCTGAAACATAACTTCCTTGTCTTAAAACCCTTTTAAAGTTAACACTTCCTTTTAAAGATTTTGTATATCTCATTCTTCTCACCTATTAATATTTTAATTCCTTTGGATAAAAAAATAAAGGCTTTCGCCTTTATTAAAAATATTCTTTTTGTTAATTAAGCTGTAAGTTTAGCTCTTCCTTTAGCTCTTCTTGCTTTTAATACTTTTCTTCCATTAGCTGTTTTCATTCTTTTTCTAAATCCATGTTCTTTCTTTTCTTGTCTGTTTTTTGGTTGAAATGTCATTTTCATAATGTAGTACACCTCCTGTTAATAAGTCTACAAATTTCTGGTAAGATTATAACATTAAGTTATGTAAATGTCAACGATTTTAAAAATATTTTTTAAACTAAATAAAAAAAGAGCAGTAATAATCTATTCCTGCTCTTTTTGATTCTTTAGAAGATATAATTGTATGTTTCCTTGATAAGATTTTCAATGTCAATTACATCTGATTTCATTACATATTGCTTGTATTCAATCATCTTATAGTTAACATTGTCACTCTTATTTTCTTTCGGATATACTTTTGCCGCTCCATTTATAAGATCAACCACTTGTCTTTCGCCTTTCTTATCCATCGTATGCGTTTCAGGCATAATGGCAAAAGAAATATTTCCAATAATAGAAAAAGTAATAAACTCCCCTTCGCCTTGCTTATAATTAAGCCATAAAGTAAACTCCTTTGCACCATTGCATAGTTCCCAGAAAGTCAATTTATACTTACCTTTCGTTGTATGTACTGCATACTGTCCTAATCTAAAATTCTCGCAGCAAAAAAGATGTACTTCTCCTAATCCTATACACGGTATAAATTCTTCAAGAAACTTTTTTATATGCCGATGTGCTAATCTTCTCCTTATTTTTCTAAACATTTTAATACCTCCAATAGTAAGTAATATAATTTGTTTTTGCATGTGAAATTATACTATTTCATCATAAAATTGTCAACTTGGTATGTGGATAAGTCTATTTTTCCACGTTTTAAAAAAAGTTATCCACAGAGTTATCCACAGTTTTCCCTTTAAAGTTATCCACAATATGTTTTTAAGATTACATATTCATTTTACATAACATTTTTATTTATTTTTTTAACTATCTTTTTTGCCCTAAACTATTGTATTTTTCTACATTTTCTGATATATTAGAGCAAATAGTTATATCCTATTTTTATTCAACAATTTAATCACATTCATTATGTAAAATAGTGATATGAATTGCTTGTTAAAATATAAGAAGTTATTCACAGCTGTGGATAACTTTGTGGATAACTTTCAAGATAAGGGGTGAGTAATTTTGAATGCGGATTTTATAAAAATCTGGGAACAAGCTTTAGAAGCAATTAAAGAAGAAATTTCTCCAATTGGATATAAAACTTTTATAGAAGTAATGGTACCAAGGCTTTCAGATGAAAATACTATATGTTTTTTAGTTCCTTCATCGTACCACATAGAAGTTATCAATAAGAAATATATTGATCTTATAACTAACGCTTTAATAATACTGACTAATAAAAGTTATATTATAACTTTTGAATCTAAAGAAATGAACGAAAGCGAAGAAGAAGATATAACTCCAATTAGTAGCGAAATATCAAACAATACCAAAGATGAAACTACTAAAAATGTAGAAAATATAACTCAACCTATTGCAAATCAAACTAACTCTAGTCCTATAGATATAGGATTAAATCCAAAATATACTTTTGAAAATTATATTGTTGGATCAAACAACAGATTTGCATATGCAGCAGCTAAAAACGTTGCAGAAAATCCTGGCGAAGTATACAACCCATTATATATATATATGGGGGAGTAGGGCTAGGAAAAACTCACTTGATGCAAGGAATAGGTCATGCAATACAAGAAAATCATCCGAACCTTAACATCAGATATACAACTGGTGAAGGTTTCACTAATGAACTTGTAGCATCTATCATGAACGAGAAGATAGAAAATGCTTCGTTTAGAAATAAATATAGAAATATAGATGTTTTACTTATAGATGATATCCAATTCCTAGTAGGAAAGGCTAAATGCCAAGAGGAATTTTTCCATACTTTTAACACATTGTTTGAGAGTGGAAAACAAATAATACTAACAAGTGAAAAACCACCAAAAGATCTACACATGTTAGATGAAAGATTAAAGACTCGTTTCGATATGGGCCTTGCCGTAGATGTTCAAGCGCCAGATTATGAAACAAGACTTGCTATACTAAAGAAAAGAAGAGAAAAAGAAAGATATATGATCGACGATTCAGTTTTAGTAAAAATAGCAACACAAGTAACTTCTAACATTAGAGAACTTGAGGGGGTTTTTAATAAACTTAAAGCGTATACGTCGTTTACAAATAACGAATTAACAGATGAAATTATAGATAGTACTATTGAATCAGTATTAGTTAAAGGTTCAAAAGTTATAACAAGTAAATTAATAATGCAAGTTGTTAGTAAATTCTTTAATATAAAAGTAGTTGACTTATTAAGCTCAAACCGTTCTAAAAACGTTGCATATCCAAGACAAATAGCAATGTATTTATGCAGAACAGTTATTAATATGACATTTCCACAAATAGGGAAGGATTTCGGGGGAAAAGATCACACAACAGTTATACATGCATGTGACAAACTTACGAAAGAATATATGTCAGATCCAAGTACAAAAGAATTAATAGATGATATCAAAAAATCGCTATCTACCAATGCTTAGAGGGTTTTGTTACAAGAATGTTACAAAACGATTATGCGTTTGTTACAAAGAATCGAGTTATCCACACAAAGCTGTGAATATCCTGTGGATAGACTGTTGATAACTTCAATTTTTACAAATTATCCACAAAGTACAAATGTTCTGTGGATAAAAAGTACAAGTTATCCACAAAGTTATCCACACTCGAAACACCTTATTTTTAGGCGTTTGTTGGACTTATCCCCGTAATCCACAACACCTACTACTACTACTACTAAATATATATAGATTATATATATATTATTATATTATAGCAGTGAAAATTTTTTGTTGGGGATAAATTTAAAAAATATGGAGGCAGAAAAAATGAATTTTAAATGTAAAAAAGAAGATCTAATAATAGGACTAAATAATGTAAGTAGAACGGTATCAACAAGAACTACTATGCCAATACTAGAAGGCGTTTTAATAGAAACATATGATAATAATATAAAATTAACTACTAATGATTTAGAAATAGGTAGTGAATATATAATACCAGCTGTTATAGAAGCTTCGGGAAGTACAGTTGTAGATTTAAAAACTTTTAATGAAATAATAAGAAAAATTGAATCAGAAGATATTAGTTTTGAAATTAATAATGGTATATTTATTATTAAATCAACTAGTGGCGTATTTAAATTATTAACACAAAATCCAGATGATTTTACAAGATTACCTGTATTTAATGCTGAAAGAGAAATAAGTATCTCTGAAAAAATGTTTAAAGATATGGTTAAGAAAACAGTTTTTGCTACAAGTTCTGATCCAAACAGACCTGTATACACAGGAGCACTTGTGGAAGTTGTGGATAACGAAGTGAGTGTTGTAGCACTTGATGGATTTAGAATGGCAGTAAGACGTGAAATTTTAGAAAGACCAAGTATGTTTAAAGCAATAATACCAGCTAAAGCATTAACAGAAATAACTAAAACTTTATCTGATGATGAAGAAGCTATTATAAAGATTGGTTTAAATAAAAACCAAGCATTATTTAGAATGGGCCCTTGTACAGTTATTAGTAGAATAATAGAAGGTGACTTCTTAAATTATAATAAGACATTACCTACAGATATAGAAACAAGAGTGAGAATAGGCAAGAAAACATTATTAGAAGCTTTAGAAAGAGTATCAATATTCTCTAAAGAAGATAAGAAGATACCTGTTAAAATTAATATGAGCTTAGATTTTTTCCAAATTTCATGTGCAGGCCAAGCAGGTGACGCAAAAGAAAGTGTTAATGCTGTTGTTTCTGGTAAAGATTTAGAAATTGGATTTAATCCAAGATATTTAATTGAGGCTTTAAAAGTAATTGATGATGATGAAGTAGAACTTGAATTTTCATCTCCATTATTACCAGTTGTAATAAGACCACTTGCAGGAAGTGGATATGTATATATGGTATTACCTTTAAAATTAAAAGATTAATTTGAGGAGTAAATAATGTATTTACAAAAATTGAAACTAACTAATTTTAGAAATTATGAGAATCTCGAATTAGAGTTTAATAATAATGTAAATGTTTTTGTTGGAGATAACGCGCATGGAAAAACTAATATACTTGAGTCGATATATGTAAGCGCTATTACAAAATCATATAGAACAGGTAAAGATATAGAATGTATATCCTTTGAAAAAGAGTTTTTTAGAAATGTACATACATATATAGACGAAAGTAATAAAGATAAAAAGATAGAAGTGGAAGTGTTTTTAGATACTAGTAATAAGAAACAAATAAAAGAGGATAATCTTAAAGTGAATAGGTATTCAGATTTTATAGGTAAGATACCAATTGTTGTATTTTCACCAGATAATATGAATATTGTTAAAGGTTCTCCTAATAATAGAAGAAAATTTCTAGATATATTAATAAGTCAAATTTCTAAAAAGTATGTTATTTCACTTCAAGAATATAACAAGTTAATTAAATTAAAGAATGACGTTCTTAAATTAGAAAAAGAAAAAATAGATTTCACATATTTAGATATAATAGATGAACAAATAGCCGAAAAAATAGAATATATATCCACAAAAAGGTACGAATATGTGGATAAAGTGGAAAAAGAGGCAGTAAAAATACAAAAAGAACTATCTAAAGGGGATGAAATATTAAATTTAAAATACATTTCTGAATTTGAAAATAAAAATAAGGAAGAGGTTTTAAACATTTTATTAAAGTCTCGTGAAAATGATATTTTTAGAAAAACTTCTAATAAAACAATAGCACATGATGATTTTTTAGTTTTTGTAAACAATAAAGAAGTAAACAAGTATGGTTCACAAGGACAAAATAGAACAGCATTGTTAGCTCTAAAATTGGCTGAGTTTGAAATATTAAAAGAAATAAAAGCAACAATTCCATTAATATTATTAGATGATGTTTTTTCAGAATTAGATAAAGGAAGAATAAATTATTTAATAGAATATTTAAAAGATTATCAAGTGTTTATAACTACTACTGAAGTAGATAGTATAGACAAGGTAGAAGATAAGACGATTTTTAAAGTTAAAAATGGAACAGTTGAAAAATTAAAAAATTAATGATAGAATGCAAATGTAAAAAAACAAATTTATAGATAAGGGGTAGAAAAATGGCAGAATACGATGAGAGTCAAATACAAGTCCTTGAAGGATTAGAAGCAGTAAGAAAAAGACCAGGTATGTACATAGGTAGTACTTCTGAAAGAGGATTACATCACCTTGTATATGAAATAGTAGATAACGCTGTCGATGAAGCTTTAGCAGGATATTGTAATGAAATAAATGTTGCAATCTTAGAAGATAACAGCATTATGGTTAAAGATAACGGACGTGGTATACCTTTAGGTATGCATCCAAAACTAGGAATACCAGCTATTGAAGTTGTTTATACAATACTTCACGCAGGTGGTAAATTCGGTGGAGAAGGATATAAAGTATCTGGTGGTCTTCACGGTGTTGGTGCATCTGTTGTTAATGCATTATCAGAAAAGGTTACAGTAGAAGCTTGTAATGGTGATGGTGCTTATGAAATATCTTTTAAAAGAGGTAAGGTTACTGAAAAACTTCACAAAGTAAGAGATGAAAAGAAACGTGGAACAAAAGTTATATTCAAACCAGACCCAGAGATATTTGAACATACTGTATATAATGCTGAAACTCTAGAAACAAGATTTAGAGAAATGGCATTCCTAAATAAAGGATTAAAGATAACTTTAGATGATGAGCGTGATCCAGAATATAAACAAAAAGTATTCTATTATGAAGGTGGCGTTGTATCATTCGTAGAATATATAAACAAGAACAAAGAACTTGTTTGCCCACCAATATATCTAGAATCTAAAGGCGAGGGAGAAGTAGAAGTTGAAGTAGCACTTCAATATACAACTTCATACAGTGAAAATATATTATCTTTCGTTAATAACATTAATACTATTGAAGGTGGTACTCACTTAGATGGATTTAAGAGAGGACTTACAAAAGTATTTAATGATTATGGAAGAAAATTTAATATCTTAAAAGAAAAAGATGCTAACCTACAAGGTGATGATATTCGTGAAGGTATAGGAGCTATAGTAAGTGTTAGAGTTAGAGAACCAGAATTTGAAGGACAAACTAAGACAAAACTTGGTAACAGTGAAGTTCTAGGTATAGTTAACTCTATGATGAATGATAAACTTGCTGCATACTTAGAAGAACATCCTAAAGAAGCAAAAGCAATTCTAGATAAAGCATTATCTGCATCGCGTGCAAGAGAAGCTGCTAGAAAAGCAAGAGAATTAGTAAGAAGAAAAAGTGTATTAGAATCAACTACATTACCAGGTAAACTTGCAGACTGTACAAGTAAAAACCCTGCTGAATGTGAAATATACATCGTCGAGGGAGACTCTGCGGGTGGTAGTGCTAAGCAAGGAAGAGATAGAAAATTCCAAGCAATACTTCCACTATGGGGTAAAATGATCAACGTTGAAAAAACAAGAGCAGATAAAATATATGGAAACGAAAAATTAAATCCAGTTATAACTGCTGTTGGTGCTGGTATAGGAAACGACTTTAATATAGAAAAAATAAGATATGATAAGATAATAATGATGGCCGATGCCGACGTAGACGGTGCTCACATTAGAACACTTCTTTTAACATTCTTCTTTAGATACATGAGACCACTTATAGAAAATGGTAAAGTTTATGCTGCATGTCCTCCATTATTTAAACTTTCTAAAAAAGGAATGGAAGATATCTACTGCTATAACGAACATGCATTAGAAGATGAATTTAAAAAATTAGAAGAAAAAGGTATAAAAAGAGATAGTGTAAGTATTCAAAGATATAAAGGTCTTGGTGAAATGAGTTCAGAACAACTTTGGGAAACAACAATGAATCCAGAAAAGAGAACTTTAGTAAGAATAACTATGGAAGACGCTGTTAAGGCAGACGAAATATTCACTGTTCTTATGGGTGAAGATGTAGAACCAAGAAGAGAATTTATTGAAGAAAATGCTAAATATGTAACAAACCTAGATATATAATGCTATATTATCATACCTAAGGAGAATAAATGGAAGAACTAAATAAAGAAATGTTGCCTTCACATATTGCCATCATTATGGATGGCAATAGAAGATGGGCAAAAGAAAGAAAATTAACAACTTTAGAAGGGCATACAGCTGGTGCAGATAATCTTGAAAAAATTACTATATATTTGAACAAGATTGGAGTAAAGTATATGACAGTGTATGCTTTTTCCACAGAAAACTGGAAAAGAAGTAAAGATGAGATAGCAACTTTAATGATGCTTTTAAGAACTCGTCTTGCAAAAATGATAGATAATAAAGATTTTCAGAATATAAAGATAAGGGTAATAGGAGAAAAAGACAATATTCCTAAAGATGTAACAGAAGGTGTTAATAAAATAGTCGAAAAGACAAAAAATAACACTGGACTTACATTAAATATTGCCTTTAACTATGGTGGAAGAGCAGAACTTGTTAATGCTACAAAAGAAATTGTCAATCTTGTGAAAGAAGGAAATTTGAAAGTAGAAGATATTACTGAAGAAACTATATCTAATATGTTATATACTGCAGGGCAACCTGATCCAGATCTTATGATAAGAACTAGTTATGAGTTAAGAACAAGTAATTTCTTACCATGGCAATTATCTTATTCTGAATTTTATTTTACTGAAAAACATTGGCCAGATTTTAATGAAGAAGAAATGAATAAGGCAATAAAAGAATACGCAAAAAGAAATAGAAGATTTGGTGGAAATAGTAAATAAATTTGCTAAAACCAAATTTTTATGTTGACAAACAAATAAAATTATGTTACAATTTAACCCGTAAAGTAGAAGTAGTCTTCTCACCTTGTGGTTTTGTCTTAACAGGGTATACAATTTAGTATCTAAAAATATATGGGATAAATTGTAGAGGAGAAGATTGCATGCTTGCAATCTTTTTTTATTGTTTATGGAGGTGTATTGATATTAAACAAGACTTTCTAATAAATGAACAAATCAGAGTAGCTGAAGTTGAAGTTATTGGAACTAATGGTGAAAGATTAGGAAGAATGAGCACAGCAGAAGCTATAGATAAAGCCTATGATGAAGATATGGATTTAGTTATGGTTGCGCCAAACGGAAATCCACCAGTATGTAAGATACTAAATTATAGCAAGTTCAAGTTTGAAATGGCTAAAAAAGAAAAAGAAGCTAAGAAAAACCAAAAGGTAGTTGAAATAAAAGAAATAAGACTATCTGCAACAATCGATGTACATGACTTAGAAGTTAAAGCAAAAAATGCTAATAAATTTCTAATGAATGGAGATAAAGTTAAGGTTTCACTTAAGTTTAAGGGAAGAGAAGTTAGGTTCATTGAAAAAGGTAAAGAAACAATTCTTAAATTTGTTTCAATGCTAGATGCAGGTCAAATAGACAAAGAACCTAAACTAGAAGGCAAATTCTTAAATGTAATAGTGTTACCAAAAGACAGCAAAAAATAAAGGAGGAATAGATTATGCCTAAAATGAAAACTCACAGTAGTTCAAAGAAAAGATTATCAGTATTAAAATCTGGTAAAGTTAAAAAAACAACTGCAAACAGAGCACACAAATTAACAGGAAAGAGCTCTAAAAGAAAAATGGCTTTAAAAGGAGCATCTTATGTAGATTCTGCAAACAAGTCAGCAGTTAAGAAATTATTACCTTATGCATAATTAAGGGACTTTAGTAAAAAAGGAGGAAAAACAAAATGGCAAGAGTTAAAGGAGCAGTTACAACAAGAGCTAGAAGAAAAAGCGTATTAAAAAGAGCTAAAGGATATTTTGGAGCAAAGAGCATAAGATTTAGAATGGCTAACCAAGCTGTTATGAAATCTGGACAATATGCATTTGTTGGAAGAAAAAATAAGAAAAGAGATTTTAGAAGATTATGGATTGCAAGAATAAATGCTGCAGCTAGAATCAATGGAATTTCTTACAGAAAATTAATGGATGGTCTTAAAAAGAAAAACATCAACATTAACAGAAAAATGCTTGCTGAAATGGCAGTAAACGATGCTAACGGTTTTGCTAAATTAGTAGAAACAGTTAAAGCTTAATAAAAATTGAAGTTTAAGGGGGAAATCAAATGATATTTGCAGGAGATTTTAGAAATGGAACTACATTCGAAATGGACTCTCAAGTTTATAGAGTTGTAGAATTCCAACATGTTAAACCAGGTAAAGGTGCCGCTTTCGTTAGAACTAAACTTAAAAACGTTATAGTTGGTACTACTATGGAAAAAACATTTAACCCATCAGAAAAAGTAGAAGAAGTATCAATCACTACAAGTGAAATGCAATACTTATACAATGATGGCGAAACTTATACTTTCATGGATAATAACACATATGAGCAAGTAGAACTTAATAAATCAGCAATAGAAGACATACTTCCATATTTATTAGACAATATGAACGTTAAAGTATTATCATACAAAGGTAACATATTCGGTGTTGAACCACCTACTTTTGTAGAATTAGAAGTAACATATACAGAACCAGGGATAAAAGGAGCAACAGCTACTGGATCTACAAAACCAGCAACAGTTGAAACTGGAGCATCATTCCAAGTACCTTTATTCGTAGAAATCGGAGATAAAATAAGAATAGACACAAGAACTGGCGAATATATGGAAAGAGTTTAATATTAAAAAAGATATAAAAATGACTTTAGAATTTTCTAGAGTCGTTTTTTTATACAAAAATAGATATATGTAGAAAAATGATGAATATTGTGGTACAATACTAACCAGGTGAAAATATGAGATATAAAATAGATTATGAAAAAAGAATAAAAGAATTACTAGAACAAGAAAACAAACAATATACATATTACATAGAAACAATGGGATGTGCATTAAATGAAAACGATTCTATGAAATATGCCGGAATACTAGAAAAAATGGGATTTACTAAAGCTAATGAAATAGAAAAAGCTAATGTAGTTTTGTTTAATACTTGTTGTATTAGAGAAAATGCAGAAGACAAACTTTTTGGAAGAGTAGGATACTTAAAAACAAGAAAGAAACAAAACAAAGACATGTATATAGCAATTGTTGGTTGTATGACAGAACAAGGGCATATACTAGATAAAATAAGAAAATCTTATAGCTATGTAGATGTTGTTTTAGGAACAAAAAGTATGCAGTTCTTCGCAGAAAAATTGTATCTAGCAATAAAGAACCATAAAAAAACACAAGAGGTACAAGACAATGAACATGAAATAGTAGAAGATGTGCCAATAAGATATGAAGAAGGATATAAAGCATCAATTAGTATAATTTATGGCTGTAATAATTTTTGTTCATATTGTATAGTTCCTTATGTAAGAGGAAGAGAAAGAAGTAGGCTACCAGAGGATATTTTAAATGATGTTAAAACGGTAGCAAGTAAGGGATATAAAGAGATAACATTACTTGGACAAAATGTTAACTCATATGGAAATGATTTCAAAGATAATAAATATACATTTGTAGATCTATTAACAGAGATAGAAAAAGTAGAAGGAATAGAAGTTATACGTTTTATTTCTCCACATCCAAAGGATTTTACAGATGCGTTAATAGATAAAATAGCATCATCAGACAAAATAGCAAAACAAATACATTTGCCACTTCAATCAGGAAGTACTAGAATTCTTGAATCAATGAATAGAAAATATACTAAAGAGCATTTCTTAACATTAGTAGAAAAAATGAAAGAAAGAATACCAAATGTTTCTTTCTCAACAGACATAATTGTGGGATTCCCTGGCGAAACAGAAGAAGACTTCTTAGATACAATGGATGTTGTAGAAAAAGTTAAGTTTTCGCTTGTATATATGTTCTGCTATAGTATAAGAAAAGGTACACGTGCAGAAAGAATGGAAAATCAAATAGAAGAAAGTGTTAAAGTGGAAAGATTACAAAGACTGAAAGCTCTATTTGAAAAACTAGTATTAGAAGATAATGAAAAGAAGATAGGAACAGTTCACAAAATTTTAGTTGAAGGTTTAAGTAAAAACAATGATAAAATGTATACAGGTAGAACAATAGACAACAAGATTGTTGTATTTGAAGCGGAAGAAAAAGATATCGGAACTGTAAAAAATGTAGAGATAGTAGAAAATAATAAATGGTATTTAACAGGAAAAATAGTTTAATATATAGTCATATAAGAAGGACTTATCCAATATATTGTATTAGGATAAGTCCTTTTTGGAGGTTATATGGAAGGTGTAGTAGCAAAAAGAACATTAAAAAGAAGTTACTATTTAAAAAACAACATTAGTATAGATAACGATGAAGAAGCAATTAAAAGTAAATCAAAGAGTAAAAATAGAAATGAAACATTAAAAGAAAAAATAATATTTAGATTAGCAATACAATTAGTTACAACCATAGCAATATTTACATTTGTAGCATTAGTAAAAATAATGAATATACAAATTGTATTAGAAGCAGATATAACGAAAAAAATAAAAACGGAATTTAGGAAGAACTATTCTAAGGAAAAAATAAAGCAAGATGTCTTTAATATGGGAAGTACAGTGTATTCATATATAGAAGGAGTAATACCGGATAATTTGGAAAACAAAGTTAAAGAAGAAATAAATAAGATAAAAAATATGTTGATAAATTTAGAAAAAGAAGAGGTAGAAATATATGAAGAAACTAGTAATAATAAAAGTGAGAATAAAGAAGTAGAAGTATATGATGAGCCATTAGGTGTTGGAACTAGTGTAGTAGAAGAACAATATATAACTGCTGTTAGTTCTATGAGTTTCGAAAATAACATAGTAGAAAAAATAAAAGGTACAGGAATCAAATTTGTAAAACCAACAACAGGGACAATAACTTCTAATTTTGGAGCAAGGGAAGTAATTTTTGAAGGAGTGGATAGTTACCATACTGGTGTGGATATAGCAAACAAAAAAGGGACGAAGGTGGTAAGTAGTATCGAAGGAAAGGTTACAAGCGCTACGAATAATAAATATAACGGGAATTATGTAGTTGTGGAAAATGGGGACATTAAAACAATATATTGTCATTTAAATAAAATATCTGTGAAAAAAGGCGCGAAGGTAAAAGCAGGAACGAAGATAGGAGAGATGGGAAGTACTGGATATTCAACAGGCCCTCATTTGCACTTTGAAATAGAATATAAAGGTGAAAAGATAAATCCTAGACTTGTGGTGAATATATAATGAGAATAAAAGTAAGAGAGAAATACATATGTGTAGAAGAAACGTTAATAATAATAACGTTTCTTTGTATTTTTTCTAATAAAGCTAGAAATTTCCTTTCTAATTATTTTATATGCTATTTGTTTATAATGTTCCATGAGACTGCACATATACTAATTGCAACTATATTTGGTTACGAAGTAAAAAGAATAAATATTAGATTAGCCGGATTGAATGCAGGATTTAAAGAAAAAATTGAAGGGATAAAAGGGATTATTATTTATTTAGTAGGCCCTATTTCTAATATAGTATTAGCATTAATATTTAAAAATGTAAGAATAGTATTTGAAATAAATATATCACTAGCATTAATAAATTTAGTTCCAATTTTTCCTCTAGATGGGTATAATATATGGAAATTAATACTAAGAGTATTAACTGATGATAAAACAGCAAAAGGATATATGAATTATATACAAAAAGCAATAGAAATAATGATGTTAATATTATCAATTTTTATGTGCATAAAAAACAATAATTTTTCCTTATTCCTACTATTGGTTTACATAAAAGTTAATTCCCCGCAACCCTTGAAATCACTGTAATGTGAGGGTTCGGGGTTATATATCAAAAATATTACAAAAAGATTACAGAATTTTGATTCAAAGTATTGCTTTTTGACTAAAAAAATAGTATTATATACCCATGACAAACAGGGGGAATTGAAAGTGGCTATAGGTGACATTATTGTTTCCTTAGACATGGGGGCTTCTAAATCAGCTGCGGTAGTTGGGCAAGTAAACAAATTTGGCGAAATAGAAGTAGTTGGATATGGATTGGCAAAGTCTAATGGAATTAAAAAGGGTAAAATAGTTAACTGCAATGAGGTTGCTGAATCAGTAGTAAAAGCAATTACAGAAGCAGAAGATACCGCTGGACTATATATAAATTCGGCGTATGTAAATATAAAAGGCATCAATACAAGAATCGAAAAAATAAGATTCAAAGGGGATGTTGAAAAACCAGATGATGGTTTGTCTTATAGAGATATAACCGCAGTAATGGAAAAAATACAACTCGGTATTAGACAAAATAATAAAGAACAAATAATAGATATTATACCTACACGATACATAGTAAATGACAGAGAATACTTTGAAGAACCTATAGGCGCATTCGCAAAATACTTCGTAGTAGATGCAGATATAATAATAGCGGACAAGCAAGCAGTAGAAGATATAACTAGAGTAATGGACTTAGCGGAATTAAAAATTGATGGTTTTGTACTAGAAACATTTGCTACTTCAAATGTAGTACTTATGCCAGAAGAAAAAGAATTAGGAGTATTACTACTAGATATAGGCGCGGCACACACAGAAATATCAGTATTCAAAAACGGATCTCTTGAATACAATAATACATTACCTGTTGGTGGAGATCATATAACAAGTGATATTGCAATTTCATTAAATATAGATATGGACGAAGCAGATAAATTGAAAAGGCAATATAATTTAGCAATTGAAGCTATGATATCTAATAATCATGATGTCAAATTAACTACTAAAAAAGCAAATGATGAGGAATCAAATGTGGTTAAATGTAGTGATATAGTTAGAATAATAGAAGCGAGAGTTAAAGAAATCTATCAAATAACAAGAAAAATAATGGCAGAAAATAATTTGATAGGGAAAATAGAATGTGTTGTAATAACAGGACAAGGTTTAAGTAATATATCTGGTGTTGAAGAACTAGCAGTACTTACACTTAAAGTAAATCAAGTAAGAATATGCAGTCCAAAACTAATAAATGTAATTAAGCCACAACATATAGTTGCATTTGGAATGGTAAAATATATTGCAAATGTAGGAACAAGCAAACATGTAAATAGTGACATTGAAATAATGACAGAGCCTGGAATGAAAGACAAAATTATGGAAGTAATAAATAAGGCAAAAGAAAAGATAACAAATACACTAAAAAGAAGAAATATCAATGAAGAAGAAGAGGGGGATTTTTAAGATGGAAGAAACAATGTTCAAGTCAGGGTCAGCAAACATTAAGGTAATTGGTGTTGGTGGCGGCGGCGGTAACGCATTAAACAGAATGATTGAGGCTGGTTTAAGAGATGTAGAATTTATAGCTGTAAATACGGATCAACAAGCATTAGAATCATCTAAGGCACAAACAAAGATCCAAATAGGTGAAAAGCTAACAAGAGGTTTAGGTGCTGGAGCAAACCCAGAGATTGGTGAATGCAGTGCTGAAGAATCTAAAGCTGAAATAGCAGAAGCTCTAAAAGGAGCAGATATGGTATTCATTACTTCAGGAATGGGTGGTGGAACTGGTACAGGTGCTGCACCAGTAATAGCAGATATTTCTAAAGGAATGGGCATACTAACAGTTGCAGTTGTAACAAAACCTTTCCCATTTGAAGGAAAGAGAAGAATGATGCAAGCTGAAAAAGGTATCGAAGAATTAAAACAAAATGTAGATACAATAATCGTAGTACCAAACGAAAAACTATTACAAGTAGTTGAAAAAGATACTACAGTTGAATCAGCTTTCTTAAAAGCAGATAACATATTAAGACAAGGTGTACAAGGAGTATCTGACCTTATCACGGTTAAAGGTATAATCAACCTTGACTTCGCTGATGTTAAAACAATAATGTTAGACAAAGGTGTTGCACATATGGGTATCGGTAGAGCAAGAGGAGATAATAGAGCAGGCGAAGCAGCAAGACAAGCTATCCACAGCCCATTACTTGAAACTTCTATCGAAGGTGCAGGCGGAGTTCTTATCAATATTACTGGAGGTAAAGACCTTGGATTATTAGAAATAAACGAAGCAGCAGAATTAGTTCAAAAATCTGTTGATCCAGAAGCAAATATCATATTTGGTGCAGTTATTGATGAAAGCTTACAAGACGAAATTGTAATTACAGTAATTGCTACTGGTTTTGATAAATGGGGAACAACTGACACAAAATCTCAAGAAATAATTGAAAGTTTAAGAAGCACAATGGTAGAAAGACAAGATGCACAACCTTCTCAACCATCAATGAGCGGAAGAGTATCACCAAGAGCAGACTATACAGCAGACTTGGATATCCCTCCTTTCTTAAGAAGAAATAGAGACTAAAAAATACAAGAAATATAAAAAATATGTATTAAAAGCGAAATGTGAAAACATTTCGCTTCTTTTTTATCTAAATTTGTAAATCAAAAATTATACATCCAACTATTTATTCTACAAAATTTTAATATAAAGATAAATATAATTTTAGTGAGGTATTAAATGACTATTTATCTTGAATATATCTTTCTAGAAAATCTAATAATGGATTTCGTCGTATTAAAAGAAACGATAGAAATTGCAAAAGTGAATTTAAATAATAAAAGAATAATGTTAGCTAGCCTTATATCAAGCACATATGTTGTAGTTATGTTTTATTTTAGGTTGGAGAGATTAAACTATGTAGTTACAAAATTATTATTAGCGATATGCATAATATATATATCGGTAAAACCTAAAACAATGAAAATATATTCAAAATGTTTTGTGCTATTCTTTCTAGTTTCGATAATAAATGTAGGAACATATATAGTTATATCTAATATATTTAATATGTCAAATGAGCTGGGATTAGAAAAGGCGTTTGTGTATATATTTACATATTTTGTAGGCAAAACTTTTTTAGGAGGATTGTGGAGAATTTATAGGACTGAAATAAACAAAAATGAATTGAACTATACAGTAAAAATAAATATAGGAGGAAAAATATATACATATACAGGATTCCTAGACACTGGAAATACGGTATATTCTCACGGCGTGCCTGTTATATTTGCGGAACTTTTAGATGAAAAAATGCTAAAAGGAATAGAAAACAAACCGTATTTTAATGTAAAAACTGTAACGCTTGGAAATGTTTGTACTAAAAAAGCATATATTTTAGAAGGAATAAAGATAAGTAGCAAAACTAAAGAATGGATAGTTAATGCGGGAGTTGTTTTTGAGGATAGACAATTATCAAAGCAAAACAATTATAACATGATATTAAATTATATTTTATATACAGAATCTATGGGAGGTATTGAAATATGAAAATAAGAAATAAAAAGATTAAAGAAATATATGAATATATATTAAGTTTGTTAAATGTAAATGAAGAATTGCTATATATAGCAGGTTCGGATAAACTTCCAGAACCATTATCTTCAGACGAAGAAAAAGAAATGTTAGATAGATTAAGCAATGGAGATGATGAGGCTAGGAAGAACCTTGTAGAGAAAAACTTAAGACTAGTTGTATATATAGCAAAGAAATTCGAAAATTCAGGAGTAAATATAGAAGATTTGATTTCTATAGGAACTATAGGCTTAATGAAGGGAGTAAATAGCTTTAACTTAGATAAGAATATTAAACTAGCTACGTATGCTTCTAGATGTATAGAGAATGAAATACTTATGTTTTTAAGAAAAACTCAAAGAACAAAAGCAGAGGTATCTATAGATGAACCAATAAATACAGATAGTGAGGGAAATGATTTGGCACTAGGAGATATATTAGGTTCAGATAATGACAGCCTTTTTAAACAAGTAGAAGATAGTGATAACAGGAAAATAATAACTTTAGCAATTAAAAATTTAGATTCAAGAGAAAAAGAAATAATGGAATTAAGGTATGGATTTGACGGTAAAAAAGAATTAACACAAAAAGAAGTTGCAGACAAACTTGGAATCTCTCAATCGTATATATCTAGGATTGAAAAGAAAGTCATAAATCGTCTAAAAAAGAAGTTTGATGTAGTGTAGTGAATAAAGTGGATAAACTAAAGCAAAATATGACTAGTAAGGTGATACTTATTAGGGAGGAAACAAATGAGAACAATAAAAGTAGAAATAAATGGAGTAAATACAAAAGAATTACCAGTACTATCAGCAAAAGAGCAAAATGAAATGTTATTAAAAATAAAAGAAGGGCATACCGAATTAAAAGAAGATTTCATAAATGCAAATCTTAGATTAGTATTAAGCATGGTAAAGAAATTTAATTATAGATGTGAAAATGTAGACGATGTGTTTCAAGTGGGGGTAGTAGGATTAATAAAAGCAATAGATAATTTTGATATAACACAAAATGTACAATTTTCTACATATGCAGTTCCAATGATAATAGGAGAAATAAAAAGATTTTTAAGAGATAGTAGCTCCATGAGGATAAGCAGATCTATTAGAGATTTATCCTATAGATTATCGAAAGAAAAGGAAAAGTATATAAGCGAGCACAACGAAGAACCTACTATAGAGTATTTAGTAGAAGCGGTAGGAGAAAGTAAAGAAGATGTAATACTAGCATTAGATAGCACGGTTACACCTATGTCTATATATGATGCAGTATATAATGATGGTGGAGATGTAATATATGTGTTAGATCAATTGAAAAGTGAAAAGAATGATGCTGAAACATTAACGGATAAACTAGCTGTAATACAAGCGTTAGAAAAATTGTCTGAAAAAGAAAGGAATATAATAAAAAGAAGATTTTTCGATAATAAGACACAAGTAGAATTAGCGGAGGAAATTGGAGTATCGCAAGCTCAAATATCTAGAATTGAGAAGACTGCGCTAGAAAGAATGAAAAGAAGAATGTTAAAAGAGTGATATTTTTTCACTCTTTTTATTATATATATTAATAGGTGATTAATATGTATAAGATTTATTTAAGTCCATCAACGCAAGATAAGAGTTTTGGAGTAGGAGAATATGGAACAGAAGAATACAGAATGAATATGGTTGCAGATGTAGTAGAAAGAATATTGGTTGGTTCTGGTGATTTTGTTGTATATAGAAATAGAAGAGGAATGAATAAGGATGAAATAATAAAAGAAAGTAATATATTAAAAGTAGATATTCATATAGCAATACATAGCAATTATGGAGGAGACAAAGGACCGGAATGTTTCCCTAAAATAAATTGTGAAAGATCTAATGGTGTAGCGAAGGAGATTTATAAGTCGTTAATGAGTGTATATTATGATAAAGAAGCAGATAACGGTATCACATACAATAATAAGATAGTAGAGATGATGAATGTAAATAGCCCTGCTGTTTTGGTAGAAGTTGGATATCACGATAATATAAAGGATGTAGAGTGGATAAGTAATAGTATATATGTAATAGGAGAAGCTATAGCCAACGGAATAATAGAAGGAATGAAATTAAAAGTTTGTTAGGAGGGCGTATGGCAAGAGGAATAGATTTTAGGCAAAAGGAAGTAATAAATGTAAGTGACGGAAAAATACTTGGATTTGTTATAGATGTTGATGCGGAGCTAACAAATGGAGCGATAAAAAGTATAGTTGTAGCACAAGTTGGGAAGTTAATAAAAAGCCTTGGAGGAAAAAACAACATAACTATCCCATGGAATAATGTAAAATTAATTGGAGAAGATGTAATTTTAGTAGAAATTTAAGAAAAACTTGTAGCTTGAAAGTTAGTAATATCAAGGGCTTCGAAAAAACTTAAAAAATTTTTAATTTTTTTCAAAATTATTGTTGACAATACATAACCTCTGTGCTAAAAT
>JAFXHJ010000019.1 GCA_017536445.1 Clostridia bacterium | reverse complement strand
TCAACATCAGCAGATGTTTTTCTTTGAAAGTGAGCAAAACATATTCGTGCATTTGGCACAGGATAAAAATCTGATGGTTTAAACTCATAAATCAATTCAGCGGAAAACCAAGGTTTGTATAAAAGAGACCTCAAACTTTCGTTATAAAAGGGCTGTCCAGAATACCTGAGAAAAGCCTCATACTGCATTATGAAATATATATCTTCAGGAGGATTATCGGCTTCAAATACCTTTTTCACAATATCAGCAGTTATGTTAAATGGAATATTTGCACATACTTTATATGGTTCTTTTACTGATATTTTATATTTTAAAAAATCCATCTCTATTATTTGAACTTTTTTAGATTCTTTATACTTTTCAGATAAAGTTTTCGCTAATTTCGCATCAAACTCTATTGCTATAACTTGCTTGCTTTTTTTTGCAAGTTCAATGGTAATAATTCCTTTTCCAGGACCTATCTCAATTATAATATCGTCGTTACAAATATTACTCTTTGATAACAAAGTCGCTACAAGTTGTTTACTATGTAAATAATTTTGCGAATGTTCTATTCCCATAAATACCTCCTTTACAAATTACTATTTGTTAGTTGCATTATAACATATAATTTTAAAAAATACTACATTTCCATTTCTTCTTCTATTTCATTATATAAATTATCAACTTCTTCATAGTCTAATTCTTCAAATTCTTCATCTGTTATACAAGGCTTTCCTTTTAATATATCTTGATTTGTAACTAAACTACCAATATTATTTACTAATACATTTTCTTCTATTGTATAACCTTTATCAATTTCGGAATCTCTTAAATCATAATAATATAACTCTGTGTTTCTTTCTTCTAATGGTGGCTTTTGATGAATAAATTGTACTTTTAATTTTGTATTTTCATTCTTATCATATACAACTCTATCTACATTATGAGCCATCTCTGTTGCCTTTGAACTTAACTCATATAATTCTTCTGTTGTCTTTTGTCTGCTAGATTTAATATGTCTTGAACTTAATACTCTCTCTGTAAATTCCTCCAGCACTTCTTGAAAATCTCTAAAATAACTTCCAAAATCCCAGCTTTTAGTTTCTATATTAAAATTTCTAGCAATAATATATTTTTCTGGAACATCATATTGTCTTTCTAATAATGCTATATTATCTATATGAGCTAATATTTTTAAATTACCCAATGAATTACTTTTGATTTCGTTATATGTCATATTCTTCTTCCTCCTCTTCTTCTAAAAATTCTTCATAATCTTCATCTTCATAATTATCTTCTTCGCCCTCTTCTGTTTCTTCTTCTGATATTGCCTCTATTGATTTATCTTCATCTAGCCTTAATTCTGTATCTATTTCATTTTTTCTTTTTAATAGCTCATCTAATTTTTCTTGATATTCAAATGGCTTTTCTAATTCTCTTTTACATTCTTCTTGTTGTCTATATAAATCTTCTACTTTGTTTTCTTCATTTTTTATAAGTTCTTCTAATTCATCTAGTTTTTCATTTATCTTTTTAATATTCAAAGTAGGAACTTTTAACATATCAAAACTTATCTCATACTCTCCTTTAACTTTTATTACTTTTCTAGCATCGCTACTTGCTTGAAATAAATTATCTACACCTAAATTAGTCATTGTTAATTCAAACCCTCTATATTTTCCTAATGTATATTCTTTATTAAGTTCCATATATTGATCTGAAAATTCTAATATTTCTGCACCTGCATCTTTATATGTATGATACATTTTATTATTTATTTCAATATTGCAATTCTCTTCATCTTGTTTTTCTCTTCTCTGCGAAAGTGTATTTTTTAATTTTTCTATTTTTCTTTTACCAGCTGATATAAGTTCTGGTATAGTCTTTTTTAATGAATCTTCTAATCTAAATCTAGTTGCTTTATATGTCCTTTCTTTATCTTGCAATTTTTGAACTTCATTATCTATCTTAAACTTTTCTAATATCATTGGATTTCCAGATGCTATCGCTTTTATTTGAGCATAAGACATTACAGAATTATCTAAATCTTCCATTCTTCTTATAGAAGTATCCCCTCTATAAATTTGTGATATAAACTTTTGCTTTGTTTCAATAAGTTGCCAAGAGTAAGCATCAAAGCTCTCTTTTGTTACATATCTTGCTATATCAACTTCTTTATTCATATTACCCTGTCTTAAAATTCTTCCTTCTCTTTGCTCTACATCAGATGGTCGCCACGGCACATCAATATGATGTAATGCTACAAGTCTGTCTTGCACATTTGTTCCAGCTCCCATTTTAGAAGTACTACCTAATAAAATTCTTACATCTCCTGTTCTTACTTTTTTAAATAAATTTGCTTTTTTTGCATCTGTTTCAGCATTATGAATAAACTCTATTTCATTTGCTGGTACACCTTTTTCTATAAGTTTATTTTTTATATCATTATATACATCATATTTACCACTTATTTTTGTTGGTGTTGACATATCTGAAAATAATAATTGTGTCCCTTTAAAATCTGCACTTTCATTATATATTCTAAATACATTATCAACTACTTTATTAACTTTACTTGTTGCATAGTCATCATACAGCTCATCTATTAATCTCATATCAAGTGCTGCTTTTTTACCCTCATTTGTAATCTTTAACATATTATCAATTTTAGGATTTACACCACCCTCTTTTATAGCTTTTGACCTTTTTGCTAGTGATTCTATAAATTCTTTTATGTCTTGTGTTGGCTCACTGCTAATAATTGAATATTCATTATTTTTCAAGTCTGGTACTGGTAATTTTAACATATCTGGTGTTTGAATATCTGCCACTTCACGAAACATATTCATAAGCTCTGGAATATTATTAAATTTGCTAAATCTCTCTTGAACTCTATAACCACTTCCATCTGGTGCTAATTCAAAACTTGATACAACTTCCCCAAATGTACTTGCCCAATCATCAAAATTTGATAATCCCATATTTGCTAATGTTTGTGGTTGTAAATATCTTTGCATTGTATATAGCTCTGCCATTGAATTACTTATAGGAGTACCAGTTGCAAAGCATACACCTTTACCACCATTTTTTTCAAGTAAATATTGTATTTTCATATACATATCAGATGCCTTTTGACTTCTTGTATGTTGAACACCTGCAATTTCATTCATTTTTGTATATACATATAAATTTTTATAATTGTGTGCCTCATCTACAAATAAATAATCTACCCCTAAATCCTCAAAATCTATAACATTATCTTTTTGTTTACTATTTAAAAGTTGTTCTAGTCTTTTTTCTGCATTTCTTTTAGCTGTTTCTAATTGCAATACTGTTCTACTTTTGCCTTTTCCATCATTTGCATCTGCTAATGCCATTTCTATTTGTTGAACTTCATTTCTTATAAACTTTTCTTGTGTTTTTCTGCTAACTGGTATTTTTTCAAAACTACTATGTGCCATTATAATTGCATCATAGTCCCCAGTTGCAATTTTTGATACAAGTTGCCTTCTTCTATCTTTTTGAAAATCTCTTTTTGTTGCAACTAAAATTTTTGCATTAGGATATAATTTATAAAATTCTTTGCCCCAATCTTCTACTAAATGATTTGGAACAGCTATTAAAGGTTTTTTTGCAATTCCTAATCTGCGAAGTTCCATACAACCAGCTACCATTTCAAATGTTTTTCCAGCCCCAACACAATGAGCAAGTAATGTATTATCTTTACTAAATAAAATTCTTGATACACCATTTTTTTGATGCTTTCTAAAAGTTATATCTTTGGACATATTAGGAAGAAATAAATTACTTCCATCAAACTCTCTTAATTTAATTCTATTAAATTTTTTATTGTATAAATTCACAATAACTTCTCGCCTATCACTATCTTCAAAAATCCAATCTTTAAATCTTTCTTTTAATGCCTCTTGTTTTTCTCTTGCAAGTATAGTTTCTTGTCTGTTTACAATTCTTTTCTTGCCTTCTGGATCTTTCGGATCTGGATCGTATATCGTAGTGTGTTTTAAATTAAGAGTATTTTCTAATAAATCTATTCCCTCTATTCTTTTTGTTCCATATATTTGTGTATTTTCAATATTTGAGTTCCAACCTTTATTTTCAACTATCCATTTTGATAAATTTTTGTTATATGTAATTTCCATATTGTATCTAGCATAATAACTATCTTTTATTTTTAATGTTTCTTTTGCAAATTGTGTTATATATTCTTCTGGTATCCAGGTCGCACCTAAATTAATTTCAATATCACTCGCCTCTAGCTTTGGTGGCTGTACTTCTTTTAATGCTCTTACATTTTCTAAATAACTATCATCTTCTTTTGCAAATGCTTCTGCCTCTGCTAATTTATCTACTACATATCCACTTAAATATTCTTCTGCTGTTTCCCAACCTTTTGTAATATCTTTATCGATTGAATATTTTACTGTTAATGGATTTCTAAAAATCTTGCCTTTTAATTCTTCTATTACTTCATCTATATCTTTATCACATAGCTGACTTATATATTTAATATTTATCTTACCTAGTTGATTAAGAGATGCAATAAGTGCCTCTTCTGCTGTATCTGTATGTGTAATTTCTTTATATGGCTGTATTGTTCTTTTATAAAAAATATCTCTTTTTTTATATTCTTTTGTTTCTTCGTTATATTCTTCTAGTGCTGTAAGTAATGGATATTCTGTATCTTCTCTAAAAGCATTTTTATTTGCACCACTACTTACATAACCATACCTTTTTACAAAGTTATCATACTCTTTGTTAAGTCTTTCTATATATGGCTGTACTTCTTCATCTGTTACATTTCCACTTTGTATTTCTATTAAATCTTTTAATGTATTTCTAATTCCAATTAAACCTTTTATTCTTTCTGCTAATATTCCTGTGCTACTAATTTCTCTCATTACAGAGTTTTCTCTATAATAAATCTTGTTATCTATTAAAGTATAAGTAAAATTCTTTACACCATCTTCTGCTGGAATATAATTTATTTCATCTTGTCCTTTTTCTTGTTTTATTTGATTTTCTGGAAATATATTTTGTGGTAATTTGTTTATTGCCTCTGTTAGCATTTCTTCTAAATTACCATCTTTTAAAACTACATCTAAATCAGCACCAAATTGATTTGTCGTTTCTTTAAATTCGCCCATTACCATTTCTGGATGATCAAGAAAATATTTATTTATATGAACATCTGTAAAATATTCTTCTGTGTTTACCCACTCTGGCATTTCTTCTCGCATCTTTTCTCTTTTTTGTAAGAATATTATATCTGTTGTAACCTCTGTGTTAGGAAAAGCATTTTTAGGTAATCTTATCGCACCTAATAAGTCTGCTCGTTTTGCTATATATTCTCTTATCTCTGGTGTCATTTTGTCCATTGTATTTTTAGTAGTTATAAATGCTACAACACCACCGACTTTTACTTTATCTAATGCCTTTGCAAAAAAGTAATCGTGAATTTTAAAATTCTCTTTGTTGTAGTCTTTATCAAAAACACCATAATTCCCAAATGGAACATTTGAAATTGCTACATCATAAAAATTATTTTCTAGTTCTGTTTTTTCAAATGGCTTTATTTGTATATTTTCTTTTTGATATAGTTGCTTTAAAATTCTTCCTGTTATTGTTTCTATTTCTATTGCTGTAAATTTACTTTGCATATTAGGTTGATGCTGTAATCTACCTATAAAATTACCTATTCCGAGCAGATGGCTCTAATATATTCCCACCTTTAAATCCTAAACGAGCTAAACCTAAATACATACTATCTATTATTTGTGGATTTGTATAAAAAGCATTTAAAGAACTAGATTTTGCCTCTTCCATTTCTTCTTCTGTTAATATATTTCTTACTTCTATATTTTGTACTTGCCATTCCCCAGCTCTTGTATCAAATACTCTTGAAAGACCTCCCCAGCCACTAAATTTAGCTAATATTTCTTGTTCTTCTTTTGTAGCAAATCTGCCTTGACTCTCTATTTCTTTTAATAACTTTATTGCTGTTATATTATCATTTGCCCTTTGTTTTGCATTTCTAGTTTCCTTTTGTTGTTCGTGTGGTATAGTATAATTTATCTTTTCTGTTTGTTCTTCTATTATTTCTTCACTTTGTGCTACTGCATTTGACTTTGTATATTCCAACATAAACTCATCTAAATTCATTGAACGAAATATAGGATACCAACCTTTTATACTCTGATCGTATAACTCTATTTCTTTTGCATCTAAATTTAATTTACTAACTTGATATTCTCTATCATCTAAAATTATCTTTTTACCTATTAAATCTTTTATAAAATCATATTTTGAATTATCTTCTTGTTCAACAAATTCTTCTTGCTGATATGATAGATTTAATAATGTTTCAAATCCTAATTGTTCATTTTCAATTTGAAATACCTTTTTCATTTTTTTAACTACTTCTGCCCAGCTTAATGTTATTTGAGCATTAGTAGTTTTATCTTTTATTGTTAATCCTTTCGCTCTTGACTCCCAGCTATATTCGTTGTTAGAACTTCCTGCATCTCCATACTCATTTCTTATTGCTACTATTTGTTCTTTTGTTGTTAAAGTATTATCTTTTAAAATGTCTTTAATTCTTTTTATTGAATTTTCAACATTTCCCCCTTCTACTAACACTTTGTTTATAAGTTGTTCTGGAACTTCATTATTTGCAAAAGAAAAAGAAGTAGATTTTTCTTCTACCTCTTCATTACTTTCTTCTAAATTTTCTCTTCCAACATTGGTTTCAATAACTCTGTTGTCAAGCTCTCTATGTATTGATTGTATTTCGCCATCACGATAAACTCGCTCGTTTTCGGTGCTGGATTCTTCTCTTTCAGTTGTTTCTCTATTATGTCTTTCTGTTTCAATATCTCTTGTTCCCTCTCTAATAGTCTGTCCATTAGTGTCCCTTCTATCGTTAGTTCGCTGTATCTCATTGGATATAACTCCTCCATGTTTTTCTTCACTATTACTCCATATCTTCCTAGTGTTGCCATATTTTAATTCCTCCTTTTTAATTTCTTTCATTTTATATTCAATTATTTTCAATAACTCTGATGAACAATGACTTATACAATTTCCTATAATATTCATTGCTGTTGGATTTGCAAATGTTTCAAATTCTGCAAAAATTCTTTCTGTATTATCTATTTTAATACCACATCTTGTCGCAACTTGATATGTAGTATTTTTTATCATTAGTTCTAAAAACTCTGGCTTTAATACCATTTGTTCTTCTTCATCTGTTAAGTTTATCAATAATTCACTATCATCTATTGCTGTCGCCATATAACCTGCAACTATTGTTTCTAACTTATCAATATTTTCATTATTAAAATAAGTATTTAATATTTGTACTACTTGTTCTTCTGTTGCTTTCCATTTAAAAATTTGTAATCTTTCATCTGTGTAGGCATTAGGTATATCTTTTCTTGCATAAGTATCACTCACATCAAACACATAATCTAGTGCTATTTCGTTTTCTGTATCTCTTAATATCTTCATACTCGTTGAGTGTGGTTTTACCCATCTACCAATAGAGTTCCATTCTTCTAATGTTGCACACATTGTTACATCTGGATTTTGAGCAAACATAAGTAGATTTTCTGTGAAAGAATATTTGTAAAATCTTGATGAAAAATCTAAAAATTCTTTCCATTTGTTTTTATCGCTACTAATTTGTTGCATTATATTTTTATATGTATCTTTTGCTTTGTTTAAATTTTCTTTTCTACCCAAGTTATACTCCTTTCTTCAAAGGGTAGCTTTTTAATACCAGTATCTATATATATTATAATAGGTACTATATATAAAAGTCTAACCAAATTGATATTTTTTTAATATAAAAATAGTGGAAGTTCCTTTTCCTAAACTCCCACTATACTAATTATACTATGTATTTATCAATATACAAGACCAACTTTTAAAGACTAACTTTCAAAGACCAACTTTTAAAGACTAACTTTCAAAGACCAACTTTTAAAGACCAACTTTTAAAGACCAACTTTTAAAGACTAACTTTTATAGCTTGTCTATTTTTATCATCTTTCTGTCTATTGCTAGTATTGCTACTTCTAATATAAATTCATTACTCCAATTTTTAAGTGTGTTTGGTGGTAAAGATAGTATTTCTGCTATCACATCACCACTTATATTATCTTTGAATTTATATCTCAATGCTTGTCCCTTAAATGTATTTTCGCTTTCTGACTCTTCAAATACATAATCTATCAATTTTTTCCACTCTTGCAATTCTTCTATTTTTTTATCAATAGTTAAATTTTTTATTGCTTGTATTTCTGTGCCACAAGAAATACTATTTTTACTTTTAATAAAAGAGTTAACATCTCTTTTTGTTCCTGATTCTTTCTTTGTTTTTAATCCATCTATTATTTCTTCATAATTACCATAACTTCTAGTCATTCTCCTTACTATTGATTTAACTTTATTTATTTTCATATTGCACCTCCAGCTAATTTTCTTCAAATATGTCGTTTAAAATTTCTTCATAGTCCTCACTTTTCTTTATTTCTTCATCTAACATTTCTTCTGTTATATTTAATTTTTCTTTTGTATGTATTAGCTCTTGCACAATTTCTTCTACATTGTTAAATTTCTTAAATCCCTGTTTGTTATAACCTTCAAAAATAACTATTATTTCATCTTCTGCAATTATTAAATATCCTTTTATTGTTTCTTCTAATTCAACATCTATAAAATCTATTCTTTTACATATCATTATAAATTCCCCCTAACCTTATTTTTATTGATTTCTTTATTTCTTCTACTTCTTCTTTTAATATTTTCTCAACATTCTTAATTGACTTTTTTGTTTCTTTACACCTTTCTTCTAATTCGTATCTCTTGCACCATTCTTCTTTATGCAATTCTAAAAGATGATCTGAAACATTTTTCAAAAATGTATTTTCGCATCCATAATGCATCCAAGCCTCTACTAATTCATTTAAGTTTTTAAATTCAAACTCATAATCTTCATTATCATAATTAAATTGTATTTTTATCTCTTCATTTTCCTGTTGAATTTCATATTCTACTTTCTTTTCCTTTTTATCTTCTGTTTCTAATAAAATATATCCTTTACTTTTTTTCATAACTTCCTCCTAATTAGCATAAAATTGTTCAAAGAACTCATCTGGATAAGTTCTTTGTTCATAATTCTTATAATTATTATTTTTATTATTCTTTGATTCTTTCTGATTTCTCTTTTCAAGTTCATTCACTCTTAATATAACCCATCTCTTAATTGTGTCATAATCACTAACATATTGAACACCTTTTGAATTTTTATATAAAGAAAGTTCTTCAATACATTTATTTGCTTTATCTATTCCATATTCTTCTACTAAACTATCATACTCATATTCATATAGATAAACATTTTTGTTGTATGTTTTTTTATGCTCTGTGTGAGTGTTTATATTATTAGTTATTATATTATTATCTTCCATTTTTTGATGGATAGACTCTACATTATTTAATGAATAGGGGTATCTATTATTTAATGTATAGGGGGTATCATTTACATATATTCTTCTTTGTATTATTTCCTTTTTATCATTCCTAATAATTTCAACTATCACATAATTAAGTTCTCTTAATTCCTTAATCCAGCTTGAAATTGTTTTAGGATCAACTTTGAATTTTGCCCCTAAATAATTATTACTTGCAAAACAATATCCCTCCTTATTACAAAGTGATGTAATCGCACCATATAAGAGCTTAACATTAGGCTTTAATTTTTCATTAAACAATATTCTTGTAGGAATCACAGAATAACAACCAATATTATTTTCATTCTCTTCCATTTTTCTCACTCTCCTTTGCCACTATTAAAAGACAATGAAGAAATAATGTTAAAGTTCCTCCTATCATTCCACCAATCAACATTCCTAACCAAAACATTTTACATACCTCCTATTCCTGCTTTTTTAAATTTCTTATAAAAAAAAGACACTACCATATTGGTAATGTCTGCTTGTTGTTTATCGTTATAACCTAACTCTCGTTTTATCTCTAACGGACTAGATTTATCTAAATATTTCATTTTTATAAATTCATATCTTTTATAATTTCTACTTTTAAATAATTTTAAATAATGTGATATTACTGCTTTCGCCTTTTTTAAATTATATATCTTTCTATTATCTGCAAGTTTTATAGCTTGTTCTTCAACAGAGTTCTTTCCTATTAAATGTGAATGTGTGCTTATACTCACACTTTCTATAATACTCTCTCTAATTTCTTCTATTTTGTTATCTATATTTTTATAATTGTATAAATAATATTCTATTCTTTTATATACATTTTCTTTCACAAAAACTCCTTTCTGTTTCCTCCAGATAAAAAAAAGATAAGTATTAAACTTTCGCTTAAAACTTATCAAAATATATCTATTTTTTTATTATTCTAAATACTTGAAAGGAGGAAACCGTTGTTATTACTATATTTTATCGCCTTATCACAGTAAACAATTATTGTAATGACTAACGCTATCAAAGATACGCCTTTTTTCATTTTTATTCACACTATATATATATTAATAAACTTCTACTCCATCTACAACAACATTAAGTTTATCTGTTCCCATAGAATTTTTATTTGCCCATAATGTAGTGCCCGTATTAATACCTTTATTATTAATTTCATATCCATTTACAACCGTATTATTAACTGTTAAATTATATGAAACATTATAATCGTTACCTATTTCAATAGCGGCTTTAAGATCAGTTAAACCACCATTGTCGTTGAAAAGACAATTTTTAACAGTTACTGTTGTATTTTTTGCACCGTAAACTAATATTGCCTTTCCGTCTGAATTAAATGTACAATTTTGGAATGTTACATTACTTCCATTCCAAGTCCACAAATTATATTTATCTCCTGAAATGTTAAATTCGCAATCAACAAAAGTACAGTCACCATATAGAGCTAATGTGCCATTAATTACACAGTCTGTAAATGTTGCGTTCATTCCTACAAACCCTGGATACATACCTGTGTTTTCTGTACTATTAATTTCAACATTTTCAAAAGTCATTGTTTTTCCTTGATATGTATAGTCACAACCATCAGAGTGTTGCTTATTAACCTTTATAACCGTGCTTTTTTGTGTCTTCTTTGGTGGATTTCCTACTCCTGTTGAGCCTACTCCTGGCCATTTAGATACTTCTATTCCAGTATTAGACACTTTTATATTCCACTCATTTTCTGTTATTCCTTCCTTTTCAAGTGCTTCTTTAACAACATTTACTATATCTTCTTTTTTATCCGGATCTAAATATGCATCTGCCCATATCAATGCTGCTAAATCTTGTACTTGCTTTTCATCAGTTAAATCTACTGCTTGCCCAGCTCTTTCTATTACTCCTGTATTACTAATCGATATTACAACTGCTGCTGCTAATATTATCATTACTATTATTGTAATAACTAAAACTATTAAGGATATTCCTTTTTTCTTTTGCATTTTTTCATTCCCCCTTTTTGTATGCAAAAAGCAAAGCGGCACATACCTTTTTTGGTATGTGTTACTTTGCTAGTTTTAACTTATTATTTTAGGGCGCAAAAACGCTGCTAATGTTTTTTCATTAGAAATGATTGTGTGTACAGCCGCAAGGCTTTCAGCGTTTTTCATCTTTTGTTCTCCCCTTATGTATATTTATTTTATATTATATTTTAACTTTTGTAAATATTTTTAATTCATTATGTTTATTTATTCTTATCCGTTTTTTCTTTTATTTAATTCTTCCATTATTAGCTTATTAACTATTCCTGGATTTGCTTTACCTTTAGATGCTTTCATTGTTTGTCCAACTATGAATCCAACTGCTTTGTCTTTACCATTAATAAAGTCTTGTACAGATTGTTCATTTTCGTTTATTACTGAAATTACTAAATCTCTAATTGCAGATTCATCTGTTATTTGAACAAGACCTTTAGATTCTACTATCTTAGCTGGTGCATCTCCTGTTTCAAACATATCCTCAAATACTTTTTTAGCTATTGCAGAAGATATTGTTCCTTTATCTATTAATGTAATAAGGTCTCCTAAATCTTCAGCTGTGAATTTAATATTATCTATTTCCATTTCAGCTTCGTTTAGTTTTCTTGAAACATCACTCATTAACCAGTTAGAAACAAGTTTAGCATTTCCGCATTTAGCAACTGCTTTATCGAAAAACTCTGCCATTTTCTTAGAGTTTGTTATTTGAGTTGCATCATATTCTGGAAGTCCTAATTCTGTTATGTATCTTTCACGTCTTACATTTGGCATTTCTGGAAGAGCTGCTTCTATTCCATTTACATAGTCATCTGAAAGAACTATTGGTGCTAGGTCTGGTTCTGGGAAGTATCTGTAATCATGAGCATCTTCTTTAGTTCTCATTGCATAACCGATACCCTTATCGTCATCCCATCTTCTTGTTTCTTGATAAATAGTTCCACCATTTTCAAGTTCTTTTATTTGTCTATCTATTTCAAATTCTATAGCTCTACCAATTGCTTTAAATGAGTTAAGGTTCTTAGTTTCAGTTCTTGTACCAAACTTAGTTTCACCTTTCTTTCTTACAGATAGGTTAACGTCACATCTTAAAGAGCCTTCTTGCATTTTACAGTCACAGATTTCTAGATATTCTAGTATAGATTTTAATGTTTGCATATATTCTATAGCTTCATCTTTAGAACGAATGTCTGGTTCTGAAACTATTTCAATTAGTGGTACACCACAACGATTTAGGTCTACTAATGTATCTCCAGTATATGGATCGTGTATTAATTTACCTGCATCTTCTTCAATATGTATTCTTGTTATACCAACTGTTTTAGGTTCACCGTTTACTTTAAAGTCTACATGTCCTTCATAACATAATGGTAAATCATATTGTGATGTTTGATATGCTTTTGGAAGGTCAGGATAGAAGTAATTTTTTCTATCTTGTTTTGAGAATCTTGCTATTTTACAATTTGTTGCAAGCCCCATTTTTACTGCATACTCAACAACTTTTTCATTTAATACTGGAAGTACTCCTGGCATACCAGTACATATTGGACAGCAGTGAGTATTTGGATCAGAACCAAATTCTGTTGAACAAGAACAGTATATTTTTGTTTTTGTTGCAAGTTCTGCGTGTACTTCAAGTCCTATTATAACTTCATAATCTTCTCTCATTTTATACTTCCCATCCTTTCATCTTTGTATCTATATATTCATATATATTATCCATATCTACTAAAGTAGCTTCCGCGTCACCTAAACATTTAACTTCATATTTAGAATTTTCTATATTTCTTGCGCTTACTACTACTCTTATTGGTGCTCCTATAAGGTCAGAATCTGCAAATTTAACGCCTGCACTCTTTGCTCTATCATCTAGTAGAACTTCATATCCAAGTCCTTCAAGTTTTGCATATAGCTCATCTGTTATAGCTTTAACTCCATCATTTTTAGTATAGTCTAATGGACAAATGTGAATGTTAAATGGTGCAATAGCTGCTGGCCAATTAACTCTTCTCTCGTCTGCTTTAGCTTCAAGTACAGAAGCCATAAGTCTTCCTACACCTATTCCATAGCAGCCCATTATTGGAGTTTGTGCCTTACCATTTTCATCTAGATATGTCATACCCATTGCAGAAGTATATTTTTTACCTAGTTTAAAGATGTTACCAACTTCTATACCATTAGATATCTTAAGTGTTGGTTTACCACATTTAACACAAGTATCGTTTGCACTTACTTTTGCAACGTCTACGAATTCTTGGGCTTTAACATCTCTTTTGAAGTTAACACCACTTATGTGGTAATCTTTCTTGTTAGCTCCAGCTATTAATGATGCTTCATTTTCTAGAGATTTGTCATAAACAAATGTAGTCTTTATATTTGATGTAAATCCTACTGGTCCTATAAATCCATAGCATATTCCATCATCTTCTTCTGCCTTTGGAACTAGATGTTCATCGTCTACTTTAAGAATATTTCTAAGTTTAGTTTCATTAACTTCTTTATCAGCACGAATAAATACAACAACTACTTCTTCTGTATCTATTCTGTAGTATACAACTGCTTTTGCAAGGTTTGTAGCAGGAATTTCTAAGAAGTTTGTTAAGTCTTCTATTGTCTTAACATTTGGTGTATGTATTTCTTCTATTTCTTTCATTTCAGTTGTAGCAGGTGTAGTTTCACGTGCCTTAGCAACATCCATGTTTGCGCTATAGTCACAAGAATCACATGTAACTATTTTGTCTTCTCCAGCATCGCATAATAACATATATTCGTGAGCGCCGCTTCCACCCATCATTCCTGTATCTGATGCTACAGCAATAACTTCTGGAATACCAACACGCGCAAATATCTTGTTATATGCATCGTAGTATTTATCATAAACTTCGTTTAAAGATTCCTCAGAAGTGTGGAAAGAATATGCGTCTTTCATAGTGAACTCTCTTACACGAATTAGTCCACCTCTACTTCTTGCTTCATCTCTAAATTTAGTTTGTATTTGATATATTGAGAAAGGATATTTAGTATATGATGCTGCTTCGTTTAATACGCTAAACACTGCTGCTTCTTCGTGAGTCATAGATAATACCATATCTGTCCCAGTTCTATCTTTGAAACGTAGAAGTTCAGAACCTATAGCATCATATCTGCCTGCACCATCCCAAAGTTTTTTAGTCGCAACAAGTGGCATTAAAACTTCTTCGGCATCTATTCTATTCATTTCTTCTCTTATTATATTTTCTATTTTAGCTGATACTCTTTTTCCAAGTGGCATAAGTGTAAATATTCCACTTGCCATTTGTTTTATATATCCGCCTTTTAGAAGCAACCCGTGACTTTTTAGAGTCGCTTCGTTAGGCCATTCTTTTTTTGTATCTCCTATTAATTTTGATTGTAACATATTTTCTCCTATATTCTATTTATATATTTGGTCTAGCTTTATGATGCTCTGTGTTTTGTTCATAAGCATAAGACACCTTTAATAATGTTTGTTCATCAAACACTTTACCGATGAATTGTAAACCTATTGGTAGGTTCTTAGAATCAAAACCACACGGTACAGATATACCAGGAAGACCTGCTATGTTTACAGGAACTGTGAATATATCTTCTAAGTACATTTCAACTGGGTTGTTAGATTTTTCACCAAATTTAAATGTTGTATTTGGAGCTGTTGGAAGAGCTATAACATCAACATCAGCGAAAGCTTTATCAAAGTCTTCTTTTATTAATGTTCTAACTTGACCAGCACGTTTGTAATATGCATCGTAGTATCCAGAAGATAATACGTATGTTCCAAGCATTATTCTTCTCTTTACTTCATCTCCAAAACCTTCAGTTCTAGAGTTAGCATATATATCTTCAAGATTATCAAAGTTAGCTGTTCTATATCCATATTTAATACCATCATATCTAGCAAGGTTTGAAGATGCCTCTGCTGGAGCTATGATGTAGTATACAGGAAGTGCATACTTAGCATAATCTAAAGATATTTCTTTAACTTCTGCTCCTAATTCTTTTAACTTTTCTATAGCTTCATCGAAAGCTTTTTTAACTTCTGGATTTAATCCATCTTTAATAAATTCTGTAGGTATACCTATTTTTAATCCCTTAACACTACCGTCTAATGCTTTTTCATAATCTGGTACTTCTATTTCTACAGAAGTTGTATCTTTACTATCATGACCTGCTATAGCATTAAGCATTATAGCTGAGTCTCTAACGTCCTTAGTAAATGGTCCTATTTGATCTAGAGATGATGCGAATGCAATAAGTCCAAATCTAGATACTAAACCATAAGTTGGTTTAAGGCCTACTACTGAACAGTATGATGCTGGTTGACGAATTGATCCACCTGTATCTGATCCAAGTGATGCAATAGCCATATCTGCTGCAACACATGCTGCGCTACCACCTGATGAACCACCAGGAACTCTTTCAGTGTCCCAAGGGTTTGTTGTTTTCTTATGTGCTGAAGTTGCTGTAGAAGAGCCCATTGCAAATTCATCCATATTTGTTTTACCAACAATTATTGCTCCTGCTTCTTCTAATTTAGTTACCACTGTTCCGCTATATGGGCTAACAAAATTAGATAGCATTTTAGAAGAACATGTAGTTAATGTATCTTTCATACACATGTTGTCTTTTATAGCCACAGGGATACCACCAAGTATACCAATGTTATCACCATTATCTAGCTTGGCTTGTAATTCTTCCGCTCTTTTATATGCATATTCTTTGTTTAAAGTAACAAAAGCTTCTACCTTTGGTTCTAAAGCTTCGATTCTTTTAAATACATCATCTACCACTTCTTTTATTGTTACTTCTTTGTTTTTTATTTTATCTCTTAATTCATGTATTGTTAATTTCTCGTACATAGTATCCTCCTATTATTCTACAACCTTAGGTACACTTATGCAGCCAGCTTCTTTGCTTGGTGCGTTTTTAAGTATAGCTTCTCTGTTATATGAATCTTTAAGTTCATCTGCTCTAAATACATTGTATTTATCTACAGCATGTGCAGTAGGATTTACTCCTGTTACGTCTACTTCGTTTAATTTTTCCACAAATTCTGCAATTCCGCCTAAATCTTTAGCGTACTTTTCCACTTCTTCCTCGCTTAGACTTAATTTTGCAAGCTTTGCAATGTGTTTTACTTCTTCATGCGTAATCTTCATTTTATCTCCTCCATATTAATCCATAATATCTGCTATATTATATAACAAAAGCCTTTAATTTGCAAACATTTGAAGCTATTTCTTTTACCATATTTTAATTATTTTTTTGGCTTATATATATACATTAAAAATATGTACAAAAAACGAGCAAAGCACAGGTTTTTACCCTGTGCTTTTTGATGAAAATTATACTTGATCGTGTACTGTGTACCGGATTTCCATCTGCAACTCTTTTTCGCAGTTTTTCATTACCGCTATAACATCTTTCTTTGTAACAATTTTGTTGGCATAGATGGTATATTGAATCTTGTAGCCTTTCTCTCTGTGAAGAATTAGACCTTCTGTACAAGAAACCTCAAGGAGTTTCTCATCAAGCTTTGTTTTAATGTAATCCAGAAGATCCTTTTCTAGGTCTTTCTTTTTATTTACTGCAATAACTACAAAGAAAACATATGCAGCAAAGAAAAGAAGTGCAAAGAGTTTAAGAATGATTCCATCTCCACCCATACAAAGAAATGCAAGTGCAATAGTTACAACTCCCATTACCAAAGAAATTGTCCGTGCCATAGCTTCCTGCTTAATTTTTTCTACCAAATTCATAGTAGACCTCCATAATAAAATTATTTTCTATGTGACTTTCATTAATACTTTAATTATACCATTTTTGCGGTATTATGTCAATTTCATCATATTATACATCCTGTTATAAAAAGAAAAGAAGGAGTTTTAACTCCTTCTTTTTAATTTATGCTGTTGGCCGGTTTTCTAAGAAGTCTATGCTCCATTTTAACTCCGATTTCTTCCTTAAACTTTTGCATAAACAATTCAAAATCTTCTTTATTTACATAACCATTTACATAGATATAATAACTTACTGCTACTTTTTTTCTTCTTTCAATGGCAAACCTTAATATTGAATTTTTGCTCTTAAAATACTCTTTTAACTTCTTGTGTAAATACCTTTTTAGAAGTTTCTCTAAGGTCTTTTTCCGGCTTATTGCAACATATATCAAAACAATGCTTCCAAGCACGAAAAATCCCCCAAAGAATATTTCTTTCCACCCGCTACATGTTAGCATACCGCAACCAACAATTAGCATTATAAAAGACAATATTACTGCCATCTTATAATCCGAATTGTTTTGCTTAATCACGTATACCTCGTCCATAACTTCCTCCATAAATTAATTATAATTTTATTCGTTATTTGCATAGACTAGGATTATACCACCACTCATTTTTGGTGTCAATTAAAATTTATTTTAATTCATCATATTTTATTTCTTCTTTAGAATATTGGCTTGGTTTTAAACCAACTCTATTTTTCATATACTTTATTAATAATATCGATACTATTAAAGAAATTATACCTAAAATTAACATACTATATGCGGTATTCATTCTTTCTAGTAAAAACGATGCAATTAAACCAACAAGAGCACTCATTATACTGGCTAAAAAGTTTCTTGCAACAAAAATTTTAGTATCTACTTCTTCATTTGCAAAATTGCTTAAATATCTTTCCATTAACGCAAAAAATATTGCTTTGCTGCAATTCCAACCTAAAAATGCTATGAATATTATTAATACAACATAAATATATGTTTTTGCTATAATTCCAAATATTCCTGCAATTATTAAAGATGCTGCAATCGTTATTAATAAAACACTAAGCGATTTATTTCTATATGCTTCATGAATTTCTTCTTGTTTTTTTGTTGCAAGTCCTGATACAACACCAATTATAGCAAGCAGTGTACAAATTATTCTTGGATCAACATTAAGTTCTTCAAGTAAACTTACTTGATAATTGTGAAGTACATCTACTAAGCCTATTACTAACGCTGAGCAAAGTATTAAACTTTTAACTCTTTCAGATTTAAATATAAATTCAAAAGCTTCTTTTATTTCTTTCATTTGGTTTACTTGTCTTTTGGTCTTACTATTTTTCTTATCAACTGGCTCTGTATATTTTAATGAAATAATTGCAACTATTACATTTAAAATAAGCGCGCATGAAATAGGTATATATGGATTTATTGTATAGAAAAATCCTGCTAGCACTGTTGTTATTGCATTTAATATATACCAATTAGCCATCCCTTTTTCATTAATTCTAGAGAAAATTTTACTCTTATTCTTAGAAGCAGGTATCGATTCATTTAATAAGCTTGGTTCTGCGCTTTCTTTTATTGCAAATGCTAAAGATGAAAATATTTCAGCTACAATAAGATTAAATAAATTTACGCTAGTAAGTACAACTAACATATATGCAGCGTTTAGTACATTTGCTAATACTATACTCTTCTTCCTTCCTAAAAATTCTATAATAAACGTTGCTGGTATTTGCATTAATATACCAAATAACGCATAAAACGAATCTATTAAAATAACGCTAGATGCTGCTATATTCTTTACTTGGGTTAAGAATAAGAAATTAGTTGCATAAAAAAATAGATAGTCCCATCCTAGTGTTTTTGTAATAGGAAACAGTCTTAAATTATTTTTAATTTTTTCTTCTTTTGTTTTCATATTTCCCCCTTATATTTTGCTAAAAACTTAATTGTTCTGTATATAGCCTATCTGCTACTTTTTCCAATTCTTTTTCTGCTTTTTTATCTATTTTAAATGAATATACTTTCTTAGAATCGCTTGCTAAAACATAATATATTGCATAAAAAGTTGCTTGACTTAATTTTATATACCATCCACTTTTTAGCTTGTCCTCATTTTCTTTTTTCAATTTTTCGTAACATACTCCACATAATACACTATTAGTATTAAAAGAATAATAATATCCTTTATCTTCTTTTTCTACCATACTACTATTACAATTGCTACATCTAGTTATACTTGGGCTATACCCTAATAATGCTAGTGTTTTTAACTTAAATACGCTCTTTACATAGCTAAAATCTAAATCTTTCTTCGCTATTACATATAATGTATTTAGAAATAACGATAATATTCCTGACGCTTCTACATTTTCATAAACCAAGCTATTTAATGTTTTGCTTATTTCACAAGCTTTTTCATACTTATCCAAATCTATTCTTAAATCATAAAACGTATCTATACTTTCAGCAGAATTTATATGGTAAAATGTAGTTCCTTTGTATAATACGAACTCACTATACACAAATAGTTGACATGAAGCAAGAAGGGCGCTATTTGTCTTTTTTGCACCTTTAGCCATACAAGAGATTTTGCCCAATTCATCTGTAAGTAATGTAATTATTTTATCATTATCTTTATAAGCTATCTCTTTTATTACTACTCCCTTCACCTTCAGTAATTTCATCATTTCCCCCAATTTCTAATTCTGCTGCTCTACATATATCTTTATATCTTAAATAATCCTCAATACTACCAGTTTGTTCAAATTTATCCCAATACTCTTCCATTTAAATCACCTAGTAATATTGTATGTATTTTTAAGTTTGTTATACGAAATTTATTGTCATATACTAGCTAATTTTGTTCTTAAATTGTTGTAAATAACTGTCGTTATCGTCCCAATCTTTTCTTACTTTAACCCAAAGTTTAAGATTAACTCTAGCATCTAACATTTTTTCTATATCTCTTCTTGCTGCTGTTCCAATGCGTTTAAGCATTTCACCATCTTTGCCAATTATTATTCCTTTGTGAGATGATTTTTTGCAAATTATATTTGCTTCAATATCATAAACAAGATTGTCGTTTTCAGTAACTCTATCCTTCATTTTTTCAACTTGTATAGAAAGTCCATGTGGAATTTCTTCATCAAGATATTTAAGCGCTTTTTCTCTTATATATTCTTCTACAAGTTCTCTTTCTGTTACATCTGTTATTTCATCTTCTTCAAAGATATAATCTCCTTCTGGAAGTGCATTTTCAATACACTTAACAAGAGTTTCTAACCCATCTTTTTTATATACAGATATAGGTACTATATCTTCAAATTTACCGCCAATTGATACAATATATTTATTATATTCTTCTATTATTCTTAAAATGTTTTCTTTCTTAATTTTATCTACTTTGTTAATAACCAATAATACTTTTTTCTTAGTCTCAACAATTTGTTCCATTATTCTCTTGTTTGCTTCATCTAAAACCGGTTTAGCACCATCTACAAGATAAATAATAGCATCAACATTATCTACTGCTAAGCCTACACCTTTCATCATGTATTCACCTAATTTATTCTTAGGGCTATGTACACCTGGTGTATCTATAAATATTATTTGTGAAGTTTCAGTTGTTCTAATACCCTTGATGTTAAATCTAGTTGTTTGTGGCTTTGGTGTTATTATTGCAACATCAAAACCAACAAGATTATTTACCATACTAGATTTACCAGCATTAGGTTTACCTACAACTGCTACGAATCCTGATTTCATACTAATTCTCCTCGCTTGCTATATATTCATAAATTGATCTTTTTACTTTTAAATTCTTGTTATAAAATTCTATTGCTCCTGTGTTATATCCCCAAACTGTTAATTCTAAAGATAAAATATTATTCTCTTTAACAAAATCTTTCATATGATTTAGCATAGCTGTTCCAATGCCATTTCTTTTATACTCGTCACTAACTACGATATATTCTATAAACAATATATCTCTAACTTTAGTTACTTCGTCATCGCCAATATGTTTGATTTCAGCAATACAGGTTCCTACAACCTTATCTTCATCTTTTGCCACTATCATATGATAGTCTTTATTATCTAATCTTTCCATTAAATTTAGTTCCCAATTTTCATAATTAGGTACAAATATGTCTGGTCTTTTATCTAGAGTATAATCTGCTAAAGTGGCAACAAGCTTTGATGCCTCTTTAACATCTTGCATTTCTAAATTTGATATAACTATACTTTTCATTAAAACGATATAACACCTCTAAATTCATCCATTATTTCTTTTAATCTTTCCTCTGTCGTAGCTTCAAATCTCATACCAGCTTCAGGTCCAGTTTGTGTAGCTCTTAACAACATCCATGCATCGTCAAATTCTACTCTTATGCCATCTATATCGCAAGTTTCATATCCTTTAGCCTTAGCATATGCTTTTACCTTTTCGACCAATTCATATTTTCCTGTTTCTGTAGTTTTTATTCTTATTTCAGGCGTAGAATAATATTTTGTAACTCCTTCTAAAAGTTCAGAAGCGCTTTTGTTATTATTAGAAAGTAACTCTATATATCTTAATCCCGCATAAATAGCATCATCAAATCCAGGCCATCTATCTCTAAAGAATATGTGTCCAGATAATTCTCCACCAAGCGCGAAATCTCCGTCTCTCATTTTTGCTTTGATATATGAATTTCCCACTCTATATTTACATACACTTCCTCCTAGTTTTTTCATTTCATCTGCAATTGCCTTAGTACATTTTACATCGTGAAGTACACATTTATTTTCTACTTTATCTATAATGCTTCTCCATAAAGCAATTAGATACATATCTGGAGCTATACATTCTCCATTTTCGTCTATTATTCCTATTCTATCTGAGTCTCCATCAAAAGCCAAACCAATGTCTGCTTTCAGTTCTAAGACTTTATCCATTAACATAGTTAAATTTTTCGGATTACTTGGATCTGCCTCATGGTTTGGGAATGTTCCATCTGATTCATCACAGATATATGTTACGTCTAGATTTTCAAACATAGAAAATACATCTTTCATAATTGTAGTAGCAGCACCATTACCACCATCTACAACAACTTTAAGTTTTCTATCTCCAAAATTAGTTCTTTCTTTAATTAGATTTAAGTATCCTTCTCTTATGTCCGTATGAGTTAAAGTCCCTTTTCCCTCTTTAAACTCGCCTTTTTCTATATATTCTCTAAACTCTTGAATTTTTTCTCCATAAGCATTTCCAGTTTCATCAAAAGCGAACTTAAATCCATTATATTCTTTTGAATTGTGACTTGCTGTTACCATCATTCCTGAAGGTATGCCAAGATGTATCCATGAATAATAATACATAGGTGTTGTAACCAAACCTATATTTACTACATCTATACCAGTAGACAAAATTCCATCTATCAATGCATTTTCAAGTGATTCAGAATGTATTCTATTATCTCTACCAACAACAGCTTTAGTTTTTCCAAGTTCAGATATATATGACCCAAAACCTTGTCCTATTTTATATGCTACCTCTTCATTTAAATCAGTTCCATATACTCCACGTATGTCGTATCCTCTAAATATGTGCTTTGCTATTTCCATTATTTCCTCCTATAATATAATAAACCATTTTTAGTTCATTCTATGCTATTTGTATATTATCATAAAAAGGTGTAAATTGCAAGAAAATTAAAAACGAGCAAACAGCACATATATTCGCTATTTGCTCGAAGTTTCTTGTTGTATTTTTTCTTTATTCCACCTTCTTAAACATTTTACTAGGCACTCCACATAAAGGACAAGTATCTGGTGGATTATCCCCATAGTGAATATGTCCGCAAACTTCGCATACCCATTTTGTTTTCGGTTTAGTTTCTTCTACTTTTGCTTCACCATCTACTTTGAATTCTTCTGTATCTATTAGTCTTTCTATTTCTAAAGCCACTTCTTCAGCTTTAGCTAGGTCCAGTTCTCCCATATCTTTTATTATCATGCCAGTTATTTCACTAAACTTTTTAAGAAGCACTCTTTCTTCCTTAAATAATGTTTCCATTCTAAGCTGCCCATTTACAAAAAACTTATTAAATGTTTTAGATGGATTGTTTTTATATATTTCTTCTGCTACAACCGGAAATTCTTTTTCTGAAAATAGCCCTTCACCTACTAATATTACATTCTTCGTTTTTAGTTGTTCTTTTACTCTAGATAAGTATAACTTAGTAAGTTGAGCTGTGTATGGCCCTCTAAAATTAAATACTAATACTATATTGTCTATTTCACTTAAATCTTCTGCTTCAAACGGAGTATCTATGTTTATTAAATTGCAGTTCAATTTATTTGAAATTACCTCAGCTATTTTTTTAGCACTACCATGAAATGTTTCATACGTTACTATTGTTCTTTCCATATATTATTCCTCCTTGTCTTTATTCTTATTTTCTATTACTACCTGTTCTAATTTTTTCCAAAGTTTCTTTTCTTCTTTAGACTCTTCGTGACCGGGATTAGATAATGCCGTATCTTTCAATACATCTCTTAAATTATCTGCGCATGTTTCAAAAGATGCAAATGTTGAAGTTCCGCATATTACACTACTAACTATAGGCACCATCGCTTTCACTGATGAAGCAATAAAAGATTTAACCATTCTTTCTTCAAACCATTCTGCTGCATCTTCCGCTTCTTCTTCAATAACTCCCTCTGTTAGTATCTTTTTCATGTCTCTTTTTTTAGATCCATTATATTGTGCTTTAGATACTACCTTTATTGCATCGCTCGTACCTTCTATCTCATTCATTATTCCTAAACAAATTGTAAATAGATTTATAGTTGCTTCATCAAATCCAGAACTTTTTTCTTCCATGTCTATCTTAGGGAACCCATATAAATATAACAACTTTTGAGCTATTCTAATTAAGTACACATGATATTGAATTATATCTGCTGGCACAGCAGCAATTAATCCTACTCCACCTTGCGTTCCTAATGTAGCAGATATTCCTGTTACAAAATTTCTTTCACTCTTAATAATCTCATTTGCTATTTCATCAATTTCTATCATACTTATACTTGCTTTTAATGGATTCTTTTTTATAGCCACCTCTATAGTTTCTTCTCCATATTTTTCTTCAAAAACTTTTCTAAAGAACTCTTCTCTATCCACGCGTGAACCAGGAGTTCTAAGAGCTGCAATTATTATATCTTCAATATCTGCTTCACCATCTCTATTTGCATCCAGTGTTTCAACTATAACTTCACTAGACTTGTCTACTACTTTTTTAGTAACATTTGTTACATTTTCTACTGTTTCTATTGCGCCTAACGCTATATCCCTTAGTTTTTTATTTACTTTTCTTTTATCTATTAGCATAAAATACTCCTTGTAAATTGCTTTATAGTTTATATACTAACATAATTTTCTCGCAGTTTCAATCATTATTATTTGTGCTTAAAAAATATATTTCTAATTGCAGTTTTAGGCAATAAAAAACTCACACCAAACAAAAAAGATGGTATTTTAACCATCTTTTTTATTGCAACTTATGTTTATTTTAATCGTGTATATATTTCAGTAGCATCTAAATATTCTAATGTTAATGTAACCTTATTATCTACTTTATACCCTATAGCTTCTTCTTTACTTTCACCTTCTACTGTTACATATATTTGGTCTTTTCTCATAGTATAAGTACCATTTTCAATGTTTTTTATCTTTTCATAATCATATGCAATTTCTACAAAATATTCAAGCATTTCTTCATAGCTTTTTTGACTATATAATTTTGCAACTGCATTGTCGAATTCCTTTCTGCTCATATCTTTAATTTTTATTTTGTAGTTTTTTAAGTAATAATCATGTAAGCTTTTTCTATTTAAATATAAAACCCCTTGAGCTTTATCATAAAACTTCTCAACATTTTCTTTAAGTTTGTCGATGTCATAATAAACTTTATATGTTCCATTATCATCGTATTCATGAACCTTTACATATTTATATTCAATCTTTTTACAAAGTTCTATCTCTTTCTCGCTCAAACCAATATTTTTTAATAAATTTGTTTTACTTTTTTCAGTACCTTTTATCTCTGTTTCCCAAACTCCTACTACTGCATTATCATACATTATTGATTCCAATCCGCCTGTAACTTTCTCCTCAACAAAGCCTTCAAGGAATCCTTGACCAAAAGCTACTGCAACGAAAACAATTGCCGAAATCAAAAATCCACCAAATCTAACAAATATATTTTTCTTTTTCTTTTCATTTTTATTTTCGTTTTTCTTTTCAACGTTGTTTTGACTCTCATTTTTATCCATTTTTATTTTCCCCCTACATTTTATCTAATTTTATAACAAACCCCACACCTAATATATCAAAGTATATTAAATCTGTCAATATAATCTATTAAACCCCTTTATTCGCTTCTATATAACAAAAGCGCTAATAACTAGCGCTTTCGTTGTATAAAATTTTGGTGACCCATACGGGAATCGAACCCATGATTCGGCCTTGAGAGGGCCGCGTCTTAACCGCTTGACCAATGGGCCTTAAGACAACTATAATTATACTCAGTTTAGCTTTTGTTGTCAAGAAAAACAGGAAAGAATTATCCTCTTTCCTGTTTTATACATATATTTTATTAAACTAAAGTTTTAGGTTCTACTGTAAATCTAATTCCTGTTTTTTCTGCTCCATCTATTGTTACTTCTGTAAATGATGGTGAACATACTATGTCCATTCCTGATTGAACCATAAATCCTCTAGCGATTGTTACCGCTTTAACTGTTTGATTTACTGCTCCTGCTCCTATAGCTTGTACTTCAACTTTACCGTTTTCTTTTACCAATCCTGCAATTGCACCTGCTACTCCATTAGGACTAGACTTTGCTGATACTTTTAATATTTCCATATATTCCTCCTTTGTACCTCGTATTCACTACACTTTTATTATATCTAATAAGATTTTTTTATTCAATAGATATTGTCGGAAAATGTAGAAATATTTTTATACATTGTATCTCTTTATACTAATTGCTTTTTTAGTATTATCATCTGTCTCTACTATAATACTGTGAAGCGTTGCATTGTTAGTACTACATTCATATTTTATCTTTTCACCTGTTACAAATCTTGCTACTGCAATATCTGTTCTTAGACCTAATACACTATCGTCTGGCCCGGTCATTCCAACATCAGTTATATATGCCATTCCAGTGTCAAAGATTCTTTCATCTGCAGTTTGTACATGTGTATGCGTTCCAAAGACACATGTTACATCGTTTTTTAAGTAATTTCCCATAGCAATTTTTTCTGCTGTTGCTTCTGCATGAAAATCTAAGAATATATAATCTGCTTTTTCCTCTTTAAGTTTTTCTACTAATTCTCTTGCCGTCTTAAAAGGATCTGCTACAAACTCATTATTTATTTCGCCCAAGTGTACTTTACCTAAAAGATTCATAACACCAACTCTTACACCATTCTTTTCTATAACAACTGAACCTTTACCTTCAAGATTTGTTACATTTCCTGGTATTAAAAGTCTTCTTTCATGTTTATATAACTCTCTTGCTTCTTTTCTATAATATATATGATTTCCCATTGTTACAACATCAGCACCAACAGCATAGAGTTCATTTAATTCTTTATCTTTTATACCTCTACCACCTGTAGAGTTTTCTCCATTTATTATTATAAAATCTATTCCTTCGTTCTTTACGATATTTTGGATATGTCTTTTAAGTGCATTAACACCGCTTGCTCCAACTATATCTCCTATTATTAAAAATTTCATTTTTGTTCTCCTTCGTAGATATTTTAATACAAGTAATTATGTTTGTCAAATAGGGAGTTATATTTTTAGCATAACTTTTTTAACAAAACCCGTGACTTTTAAGCCTTTGTATGATATAATGTTACCATAAGTTTTTGAGACAACCTAAAATTAATATTTAAGGAGAATTAAAATGATTGAATTTTTTGTCTTTTTTGCAATTGGTTTTATAGCATTCACCCTTTACAAATTCGGCATTGCCCCGCTATTTCGTAACAAGCCCATTAAGGAAGATTTTCAAGAAAAAGTTGAAATTTTTTCATACGACTTCAAAGTGTTCAAGTTAAGAAAAGAATATGCTGAAACACATAACATTGGTTACACTACGCCATTTGAATTCAAGTACTATGATGATAAGTTCCGTATTGAAACCGAAAGTATGACTCAGCTTGATTTTCTCAACAAACTTACTAATCTTGAACATAGAATTGAACCTATGATTAGCAGTCTTGATGAAAACTACAAAACCACAGAACCTGGCTTATCTTACGTTAATGTGTTCTACTCATTAAAAGAGCAGTTAAGAGAAGCTAACCCTTATGTATCCTAACCCACATATTAAAAAACAAGTTGGATTTAATCCAGCTTGTTTTTTATTTGCTCTAATTCATTCTTCATATCCTGTGCTGCTGTTAATAACATATCGCTAGAAATTTGCATACTATGTTTTTCAACAATAGGTATATACTTTTCGTATAATGTTCTTGCAGCTTCCAATGCCACTTTATTTACAGGGCCTATTTCTCCCAACCTTTTAGTTAATTTAATTGCATACCCTACATAAAATACATATGCCACTTCTTTGTCCTTAAAATTATAATGATATATGTTTGAAAAATCCAAATAATTCTCAAAATAACATCTAGCAGCCATTTCAATAGCGTATTTATTATAATACTCATATTCTATTAAATTATCTATTAATTCTTTTTCCTTAGCTAAATAGTTATACATTTCTATTTTTAATGTTTCTCTATCTTGTTCTTCTGCAGTTGTTATATATATATTATTTAATAAATATATATGATTTTTATATTCTGATATTAAATCCGAAATGTATGCTGCATTATGTTTATCTAGCTTTACTTTTTCTTCTAATAATCCAACACGTTCATAAGAGAGACTTAGTTCTTCATCCGACTCTTGAGGAAGTATTATCATACTAGCCTTATACATATTAAATGAGTGTATTGTTATTACACAAAGTGCCATAAAACTCATTGAAAGCACAGCTACCTTTAGCATTCCTAGTTCAGATTTATTGTCTAATTTGTATTCATCCTCTTTTGTTATATAACCGTTTTTATATTCATTTACAATAATTCCTATTATTACTCCAAAAATATTTATCATAATGCCATATGAAAAGACCAAATCAAAGACCGATGTTATATTATATACAGTAAATATTAATAGATATGCTACTGCGTTTTCACGCTTTCCTTTTAATAGACTAAATATTATTCTATATGTTGTAACAACCATTACTATATACACTACAAATCCTACCAATCCTGTTTCTACAAGAATTTGAAATGGTACACTGTGACATTCTGAAGATACATAATATTTAGTCTGAACCTCTTGATATCTTGCCTTAAACCCTTCTCCTCCATGCCCAAACAATGGAGATTTTAAGAATAATTTAAATGAATCTTTATAATATTCTAATCTAAGTAAATTATTAGAGTCTTTAGTTAATGTATCCTTTATTCTAAAAACTAAATTATCTGGTAAAAATAAGTAGGATAATGCTATGGTTTTATCTTCTACCTTAAATTCATTTATTCTTACTTTAGCATTTGTTGCCTTTACCATAAGCTGTAATCTTTGTATATTTTCCGAAACTTCAATAGTGCTCTTATACTTACCATCTTTTATATGAGTATAATCTAGATATTTAATTTCATTTTTATTAAAATCGTTATCTATTTCATAAAGTATTATGTGATATGCTCCATTTCCTTCAAAATCTATATCAAAGAAAATATCATATTTCCCTTCAAAGCTTCCATATATATTTCTATTTATTTCTATTGATTTATCGTTTTTACTATTTAATTTTAAGTCACAAGGCAAGATTGCTAATATAGCCAGTACTATAAATATTATTACACTTACTGCTATTACAGGTAATCTATACTTTTTATCTATTGTTATATTTTTTAAATTTATATTCACTTTACCTTTTAATGCGTCTATTAAAGATATGTATATAACGCTTAATACAAATACTAATAAATATAACAATAGTACTTTAATATACTCTTGGGATAATATATATCCGTCTATTTTTGCAACAAGCATAAATGCAGATATTTCTATAATTAACACTGTTAATATATTCGTATAATCCTTCTTTTTAGCTTGATACCAAATATGTAATACTCCTAATAATACAAACATTAATATGTTCATCCTAGAACCAGTAAGTATCACAGTTGTTCCAAGAAAAATACTACCTAATGTTTCAAATACAGCAAGTAATCTAAGCCCTATTGATTCATTCTCTCTTAAGCATTTAATGTTTCTAACTAATTTATTTTGAAGCACTCCACTTGCTATCAAAAATACAAGTGCTGTTATATTTGCATATTGTAATGTTGAAGAAATTCTATTGTTAGATTCTTCTAAATATCCCATAGAATATTTATTTAGTATTTCTTCAAAACCTCTAAATGTTATTTCATCTACTCCTAAAATTCCAACTATTACCGCCATAAAAACAAATGAATTTACATATATTTTAGGATTCTTACTTGATCTTGCTATAAAATACACAATTGCAAGATTTACATATCGAGTTAGCTCAAAAATAGCAGATTCCGTACTAGCATCTGTGCCAAACAATATTGGCAAAAAGTATGCTATTGCAATCCCTAATACTGTTATATCTATAGTTGTGCATAATTTGCTTTTAGTAATAACTTTATTATCTTTTATATTTAAAAACAACTTAACACCTAAACAAACTAGTCCTAATGCGCAAAGTACAAGATTGATAAATAACGAATCTATTTTGTAAAATCCACCTTTATATAACGAAGATATACAAAGAAGCAAGCATATTAGTATATCTAATACACCTGTAATTTTTATCATAAGTCTATTTGTTCTTGTATTCTCCATTACTCCTCCAATGTTCTTTAATGCCTAGATTATACTATATTTGAGGCTTCTTTGCAATATTACATATTACCATATTTATTGCAAAATCCACTATTTTATTGTATAATTTTATCTATGAGAAGTTTTAAGATAAAAGAACAATATAATAATAAAGATATTACCTATGTATTAAAAAAGGAATTCCCACGTTTAAGCAATTCATCCTTAAACAAAGTGTTTAGAGTTAAAGATGTTAAAGTAAATGGTATTCGTGTAGCTAAAGACTACCTTGTAACACCTGGTGAAGAAGTTCAAGTTTACCTTACGGATAACATATTATTTGGTATGGATACAAACATCTTCTATGCTTATGAAGACGAAAATATATTAGTTGCATATAAACCTAAAGGCGTTGTTTCTACTCTAGGTAAAGATAAACGTGAAGTTTCTAAAGTATACTTTGATGAAATTGTAAAAAAAGAAAAGCCTGGAAGTATAATATGTCATAGGCTAGATACTAACACAGAAGGATTAGTTGTATTTGCAAAGACCAAAGAAGCTCATAAAGAACTTCTTGAAGCATTTAAAAATAGTAACATACATAAGGAATACTTAACACTTGTATATGGCAAGCCACCTAAAGATTCAGCTAAGCTTTCACATTATATTGCTGAAGCTAATGGCTATTCTAAAGTACTTACTAAAAATGCTCCTGGAAGCAAATCATGTATTACAGAATATTCTTTAGTAGAATATAATAAAATGTTAAATGCAAGTATTCTATCTGTTAAGTTGTACACAGGAAGAACACATCAAATACGTGCACATATGAAGTTTTTAGACTGTCCTGTTATTGGAGATTCTAAATATTCTACTAACGAAATAAACGCTAAATTTAAGTTATATACACAAGTGTTATATGCTTCTAAATATACATTTAGTTTACCTAAGGATTCTCCTCTTTACTATCTAAATAATATAACAATAGATATTAAAGATGATATATTAGATAAAATACACGAATTATTAAAGAACAAATAAAACAAATTTATTCCTTTATTATTAATAATATAAATAAAAATCACCTTGCAGCATAAAATGTTGTAGGGTGATTTTATGATAACATGCGCAATTGTTGGTGCTACCGGTCTTGTTGGTAGTACATTTCTAAAGGTACTTGAAGAAAAAAATCTTAAAATAGATAAGTACTATCTATTTGCTTCTAAAAACTCAAAAGGCAAAAAAATTAACTTTATGGATAAAGAACACATAATTGAAGAATTAACGCCTGAAATTCCTTCACACGGCTTCACATATGCTCTTTTCTCTGCTGGTTCAGAGATTTCTAAAGAATACGCTAAAGAATTTACTAAACACGGTACAATTGTTATAGATAACAGCAGTGCATTTAGAATGGATGAAGACGTTCCTTTAGTTGTTCCAGAAATAAATTTTGATGTAATTAAAGACAATAAATTAATAGCCAATCCAAACTGCTCTACTATACAAGCAATGTTACCACTTGCTGTTTTAGAAAAAAATTATGGTATAAGAAGAATTGTATATTCTACTTACCAAGCTGTATCTGGCGCTGGTAAAAAAGGTATAGATGATTTAATGCATACATCATATGGTTTTAAAGAAGAAAAGTTCCCACATAAAATATATGGTAACTGCATACCTCACATAGATAGTTTTCTTGAAAACGGATATACAAAAGAAGAAATGAAAATGATAAATGAAACACGAAAAATATTAGATAACAAAGATTTAGATATAACTGCAACATGTGTTAGAGTTCCTGTTATGAACTGCCACTGTGAATCAATAAACGTTGAATTAAAAACAGATTTTGAACTGGCGACACTACTCCAACAATTCTCTGCTATGGAAAACTTAGTAGTATTAGATGATACTAGATTTAACATTTATCCGCTAAACGGCTTTGCAGACGATAAAGATGAAGTATTTGTTGGTAGAATACGTCGAGACTACTCTGTTCCATATGGCCTAAACATTTGGGTTGTTGCAGATAATATTAGAAAAGGGGCTGCTTCAAACGCTGTACAAATACTCGAGAAGTTATTAAATAGATGTAATTAAATGTATTTATTATATAAAAAAGAAGAACAAATTTAATTGTTCTTCTTTTTTATTTTAATTTCATTTATTACTCAACTATAACATTTGGACTATATGTTTTTGATTTAAGTTTTGTTGCTACCATTTCTGATGCATCACCTGGTTTTAATATATCTAAAGATTTAACTGTTAGTTTATATTTGTTATTTTCAGCATCGAATTCAAAAACACTTATAGATTTTTCTAATGTTTCTTCTAGTTGTTGAAGATCTGTTGTAAAGTACATATCTTCATCTTTTATATTAAATCCTATTTTCTTTGCTATTCTAAATATTTCTGCATTATGGTTTACATCTTCTCCTACAAATACTATTTGCGGCACTTCATAGAAGCCTGCATCGTTTTTAGCAAAGTTTTCATAGAAATCTGCGTATAATTGTAATTTTTCAGCAAGCATATTTTGCCAATCTTCATTTCTTCTTACAACTTCAAATACAAAATTAACCTCTTTACCATCAGCCTCAAGTCTAACTGTTCCACCTGTTGGTTTAAATTTAACATTATATCTCTTAGAGAATAACAATAAATTTGGATCAGCTTCTTTGAATGCACCAACTTTTGTCATGTATGCTATAACCACTTGGTTACCAGCTAATTTTCTTTTTAATGCATATGCTGGTTTTGTATTATCTGTTGGTTGCCAGTTAGTTACTATATTTCTTTGTTTAAGAATGTATGTAGCTATTTTTTCTAATGCATATACTCTATATGAGCTTCTTCCTGAAGCAGTTTCAAAAGCATATCTAGAAAGTACTTTAGATTTTGTCAAATCTTCTAGCCATTTAGCAACTTTATCTTGTCTTTTTTCTTTTTCTAAATCGTCAAGTTTTCCTCTTGATTCTAATACTTGTGTAACTTGTCTTGATGTTACAAATCCATATTCATTTACTACTTCTAGTGCTTTTATGTGACTTTCGTTAATATATCCTTGGTCCATCTTAAACACTACTTGGTTTATTGATGCAAATCCTTCTTTACCATCAAAAACCTTAATTTCATTTTCCCTTACTGCAAAAGGAGATACCTTAGTTTTTACTTCTGTATCATTAATCATTTTTTATTCCTCCATATTAAAATTTTAATACTGTTTGGCCTTAGGCCCAATATTATTAAGACATACTTAGTATTAACATATTTATTATATCACACACTAGAAATTAATTCTAGTAGTTAATACCTAATAAAATTGTACTGAAAGTACTATTAACATTCCTACTACTTGAATCATAAAACATAATAGAGCAAGCATCATTTCTGAAACCCTCTTGTTCTTACGCGAAATTAGCACAAGCATTGAGAATACCAACATTGTTACAAACGCTACAATGTAATATACAATCTCTATATGTTCATAATTTCTTAATGTGGTAAACCATTTATATGTTATTGAAATATCTTTTAATGCTGCTAAATTCAACGGAATACTAACAAATTCAAGTAGTGCTCCCAAATACCACAAAAACGATATAAATATTGATTTTAACTTGTTCATACCTACTACCTACCCGATTATTTCTACTTTTATTTTTTCTTTTTCTATATTTATTTTCTTTATATATACTAATACTTTTTGACCATATTCTATTCCGCTTACATGATCTGCCATAGCCACAAGATTATTCTTTAGTTCTACAAGAAGACCTGTTTTTGTTCTGCTTCTAACAATACCATCTTCTACTTCGCCTTCTTTTAGCGCTTTAACTCTTTCAGCAAATCCACCTAAGGCATCTTTTAGAGACATTTCTATTCTTCCTGTATCTCTATCATATTTTTTTACTACTGCTTGTATTCTTTGACCTAATTTCAATTTATCTGATGCCTTTTGAATTCTAACGTGAGATATATCTTCAACCTTAAGAAGCGCTGTTACTCCACCACCAACATCAATAAATGCTGCATAGTCTGTAAGCCCTCTTACAACTCCTTTAAGTTTCATTCCAGGTTTAAGATTCATATACATCCATTTTCTAACTTTCAATTCTAGTTCTCTTCTAGATAAAATTACTCTTTTTATTTGCTCCTCTTCTGCAACTATTTCTTTTATGCAGACTTGCATTATTTTACCTTTTTTCTTTGCACATAAGTTGGCATCAACCTTTCCATCATCTTCTACTACAGTTGAAACTTCTTCACGTGGAACTATTCCTTTAACATCATTTGCAAATATACAATGTAAATTGTATTCACCATCTACATCTTCAACATAAGCTTCAAAAGCTTGTTTTGTTCTCATAGCCTCTTGTAATTCACTAAGAGTATATTGTTTTTTAGCCATTTTCTTCTCCTTTATATAATTATACTTATTACGATATGATTTTATCAAATAAAAATAAAAAAGTCCATATAATATGGACTTTTTTATCTTAATTAATATTCATAATTTGAATAAGTCGAATAAGCTAATAATACTTTTCTACCATCTATTTCTTTATATTTGATTTGTAAAGTATATATAACATCTTCTTCGTTATATTCCGTTTTATTTAACAATGAAGATTTATCGTTTGGAGTTGTATATTCTAAGCAATCAATATCTGTTATAGTTATACCCGTTGCGTTATTTAAGTTTCTTTGTTTGAATTTATATATTGTTGCATCTCCACCTTGAGAATTTAACTCTATTTCTACTTTACCATCAACTATTTCATAGCCAGCATCTTTAATATTTGCATTAGCTATTCCAAATATCAAATTAATATTTTCTTTAAGTTTATTTGCATCTATCGTTCCTTTTCCTGTAAGTTCATTATATGAAGCGTATTCATTATTTGTATCTAAATATACGGTATAGGAATATGCAAATTTTATCATTTCATCTAGTTCAAATGTTGTATCTGAGTTAATATTGTCTGAAGCTGTTAAATATTTTTGCATTTCTTTTATCAAGTATTGCATTTGTTCCTCATTTAATTTAGCTTCAACTAGTTTCTGTTCTGTATTATTTTTAGGCGTCATAAACAAAACTGTAATACCAATTAGAACAACACCAACTACTACTAGAAGTAATCCTAAATTCTTATTCATATATCTAACTCCTTATTACCATCCACCAATGCTCTTTACTCTTTGTATATCCACAAATGATACTATGTTTGTAAGACTTGAAAATGAAGATCTATTAGTTCCAGAATATGTTTTTATAGAAACTTTAGTGTTACTATATCCCCCTGAACCAGTATTTCCTTCAATTGCAGTAATAGATATTACATCTCCGTGTGCATCTTTTTGAACAGATTTACATATACCAGTATGGTTTCTTGCTACGTGACTACTTGCATTTGGCCACCTAAATAATAATATATCTCCTGGCTTTATCTCGTTCCAGTTTGCCACTCTATGCGCAGAAGATTTTGTTATATAACTTTGGTGATTTGACGCCACAATATCATAGAATCCAGTTCTATTTTTATAGTTTGCCCAGAATGTAGAGCAACCATAAAACTTAGGAACTCCAACATTTGCTTTCTTCATAACAAATGAAACAAACATTGCACACCATTCATCGTTTAAGAATGTATTAGTATCATCTATACTTTTCATATATGCTAACTTTTTACCTTCAAATTGCTCAGCATATTTAACTACTGATTCATTTATTGGTCCAGCTTCATCAAAGTTTTCTGCTGATGCGCCTGCGAATAATCCAAACGTATTAGAATAATATCCATTTATTACATCGACTGCAAGCGCAGCATCTTCTGCGGTAAAGTAATCTGTATTTGTTGCATTTGGATTTCTTTGTGCTTTTGCTTTTTCAGCTTCATCAATTTTATTTAATATCCAAGCATATCTGTTATTTGCGCCTTCCGTTTCTGGTGTCTTACCGAACATTTCCATCTTAGAACTTGATGTTGGTATAAGCGAATGTTGAGTTATAGTGTGTCTTTCATTATATTTAACCGCACCTTGTGCTCTTATTGCCATATCCCATGAATCTGACTCTATTGTTTCAGTTCCTACTTTATTTCCATTTTCATCATAAACATCTCTTGTTACTTCATACCTTAATTCTATGTGTCCACTTGCAGGATATCTCTTGCTTGCACCTATAGAAGGTGTTTTTTCTACCACCGTTGGTCTTTCAACTTCATATTCATCGATTCCCATTCGATAATAGTTTTCTACTAAGTATTCGTAGGACGCTCCTTTTTCTACAACAGTAACATATTCTTTTTTAATAGTAACATCGAAACCAAACAATGCTTTTACTTCTTCCCATAAAGTATTAACTGCTGTAATTACGTCATTTATGAATGATACAACTGCATTTCTTACTGAATCTGCAATTTTTTGCCACCATTTTCTCTTTGCTTGTATAGCAGATTTAATACTATTAAATCCAGCTTCTCCAATATCTCTATTATCCCATGACCCATCAGGATTTGTTTGGTTATATACGATTGTACTTACAGGTGTATTTCCTGGTCCATCTCCCCATCTATGAACTTTATCTACAGTAAACTTTTCATATGTTACTAGTCTAAGTTCTAGCGGTTTACCTCTTCTCATATTATCTACATAATAATCATAAACCTTGTCCGCGCGCTTATAATCACCTGTAGCAGCATATGTAGCATATATTTCTATAAACGACGGTATGTATTCGTCTGTTAACTCTATTGCTTGATCAAGTGTAACAGCACATTTAAATAAGTTTCCAATTGCTGTACCAGGTATTCTTAAATAACCTGTTGTTAGATTAAAATCTATACCCGTCTTCCATTGCGTTGTATCATAATATGTTCTTCTTAAATACTCAGAGGGATCTACCTCTATAATTCCAAGCGCTATTCTATCTACTGTAGAGTTAAATAAATCTACCAAAGGCCCTTCACTTACTTTATGTACAGTCACTGATCCCCATTCAATTTGGTTAAAGATTTTCTTCTCCATCTTACACCATTTGAATAAATACCAGCCTTCTTTTACAAAGTCCTCTATTTTACCTATTAACCCTAGCGGATCTAAGAAGAATGTTAATACTTCTTTCATCTTTTCTAATACACTATTTTTATTCTCATTTAAGAAATCGTAATTCGACACACTCTCCATTGAAGTCTTCATAGAATGTTCTACACCATTTTCTCCGAATACCAATAATTCTACTCCTAGATATTCAGCAACAAACATTGCTATTGCAAAGTCTGTCTTTTTAATTAATGGCGAATTACTATTTATTCCAAAGTAACGTCCAAATCTACCAGCTAAAACGCCCTCACTAAACAATAAATTAGAACCATAAAAATCTACACATTTATTGCTTGCTTTTGTAGTTCCGGTACCACCATTCTTTTCAAAACACTCTAATGCATCGATCATAAATTGTGTTCTATCTGCAGTTTCTGCTTGCATTAACAATGCTATTAACACTACAACTAATACTATAATGGCAATCGGCATAAGTATAGGAGAAATTAGCATTAATCTACGAATTCCTTTGGAATCTATTCCTTTTTCCTCCATCTTCTTGTCGAATTTCTTTTGCATTTTATACAAACCAATCATCAATAAGATTGCCGCTTCAATTGCTAATGCAATCCAACCCGCAACAGGTATGGCAGCTTGCGCTGCTACCGCCCCACCAGCTGCGGCTACTGTTCCTGCTGTTGCAGCGGCTGTTCCCGTTGCTGCTGCAGTTGTTCCTGCGGCCGCTGCAGTTGTTCCCGCTGCTGCGGCGCCTGCTCCTGCACCTGCGGCTCCTGCACCTGCTCCTGCGGCACCCGCTCCTGCACCTGCTCCTGCGGCACCCGCTCCTGCACCTGCTCCTGCGGCACCTGCTCCGGCACCCGCGCCAGATCCTGCTCCGGCTGCTTGAGTTCCTCCTTGTTGTGCTAATTGTTCACCGGCATTTTTAGCTACTTCTACACCTTTTTCAGCGCCTTTTTCTGCTGCTTTTGTTTTAGCTGCAGTTTCCGCAGTAGACGTAGCTCCTTTTTCTGCCGCTTGTTGTGTTCCTTGTTGTGCAGCTTGCTGGCTGCCTCCTTCTGGTTGGCCCTTACCATGAGCTTTATCATATTCTTTTTTTGCGTCTTGTGCTTTATTTTTTGCATCCTTGAGTTCTTTCCTGCCATCATCCTCGTCGTAATTTTCTTCTTCATCGTAATTTGAGCTCACAATTATCCCCCCTTTTTGCAGTTCAATTTATTAATACAAGTAATACTCTAATCCTACTTCTCCATCTGTACCGTTAAACGTTGTGTCATTTAATACTAATACGTTATACGCCATATAATCTGTTAAGTTTGCCATATTATATGTAGCTTCTATTTCTCTAGCCATACCTGATGGTATTTCTAAAGATTGATTAGCTATAGTACACATTGATGCATATTTCACCGCTTCCGTCATTGAAGAAACAAATGGCACTGCACCATTTTCTTTGTTAGTATTTATTGTTATTGTATCCTTATAATTGTTTGTAATTCTTAATTTACATACCATAGACGTTGTATATCTTGCCATTTTTGTAATTTTTAATTCTACACTGTTACTTGAACCGGCATATACATGTTCTCTATAATCTATAAAATTATCAAAAGCAATAGTATATTGCTCTGGTGCATATTCTCTTACAACTATATTCATAGAATATACTTCCCCGTCAGACTTTAATGTTAAGGCATATATATTAGTATATCCTTCAATGGAATATAAAACACCATTCTCAAGAGATAAAGATTTTCCTAACAGTTCTGATTCTGTTAACATCTTCATTACATCTTCCCTTGTTTTTCCTGTATAAGTATAGTAGTCTGGGCTTACTAAATCTGCAAGTCCATCTATATCAGAATTTTCAAACTTTGTTTTTAATCTAATGTAATATTCATTAAGTAGATCATCATTATTTAATGTAACCATTTCTACTTCGCCAACTTTATATACTTTCTCTTTTTCTGGCGTTGGTCTCCAAATAAGTACAAGGGCTACTACCGCTAATATAAGCGTTAGAATTATTCCAAGTATACACACTATTATTAATTGTCTTTGTTTATCATAACTTAACATATGTACACCTCCTATTTCACAATAGCAAACTCATAACTTGATGATTTTGAATCAAAACTCATAAGCATTGTTTTTGTTTGCCCATTAAGATCATATTCTACTATATATAAGCCATTTTTTTCATATACTGCTTTTATAGAATACTCAGCTCCGTTTACGCCGAACTCTTTAAGTTCAGCGTAAACAGCTTCTTTTGAAATTGCTTTCTTGTAATCCTTCATATGTATTTCATATAATTCGTCATATAAGCCTCTTCTAGCACCTTCTACTAAATTATCTAAACAATCACTTGCAAAATAGAAAGTCGTATAGTTTGTTACTAAATTTTCTTCTATCATATATAAAGCCATCTCATCTTTTGTTAATATATCTGGTTCTTTGAATATATTAATGATTAATGCAAATACTCCGTATACTACTCCAATTATAACAATTGCACTAATTATAGCAGTTAATATTTTTCTTGTTTTTTCTATCATTTCTTCACATCCTTATCATTATTCGTTATCTAAATCTCTATCTATTTCACGCATTTCTCTTCTTACTTGGTTACCGAAAACTTCTCCAAGTCCACGGAATTCTTTCTTAAGATCAGCACTTAACTTAGCAACGTCAAATGTTAATGCTGCTTCAACAGTAGATTTTTCTCTTCTCGTATCAGATACTTTGTATCCTAATTCATCGCCGGTACTCTTTTCCTTTGCGTATAAAGATTCTCTATCTCTATCACCTGCTCTACGTCCTACACCTTCAGACAATCTGTCTAGACCACTTGTTATCATACCACCTTTGAATAATGCATCGCCAATATCATCATCCATACCGATACCAATACCGATACCAGCCGCAAGGTTTGCTGGTCCCATAATTCTTGCAAATCTTGCAGATTTTTCTTCTGATCTTGCTTGAGCTTCTGCTTGAGTTAACATATCTATCTTTTGTTGATCTGTCATTGGTCCTTTACTTCCTTCTAGCACTGATTGTAAGTAATCCTTATTGCCTCCGCCTGAACCAGAACCACCACCTGAGCCAGAACCGCCGCCAACGCCACCTGCGCCACCAGCACCTCCGCCAAAGTTGTTGTATATACGTGTATTTCCTGTACTTCCGTTTGCTTTCGCTTCTTTACGAGCATCTGCAGCAATCTTCATTTGTTTTCTATATTCATCCATATTGCCATTTGCTTTTGCTTCCTTAGCAGATTGGAACGCAGTTCTTTCTTTTAGGTGTGCTTTTTCCGCAGCAAATGCTTGTCTTCTTTGTTTTGCAGCCATTTCTTTTGGTTTGTTATCTCCAAGAGATTTAGCAGCAGCAGCAAGACCTGCAACAGCACCCATTGCTTTCTTCATGCTCTTCTTTCCATCCGCAAGGCTTCCACCCATTGAATCTCCAAATCCAAACATTCCTTTTAACATTTTTTCCATCTTTACAAGACCAGTTGTTAATGTAACAACTATAATAGACGCTAATGTTGCTGAAACACCACTGATATTTGTTACTCTATTCATTAATCTAAATGCAACAACCATATATGCTGCGTGGAAAGATTGTGTAAATACTGTAAATATAAAGTTCTTTAACCAACTCTTAAATATTTGTGATTGACCACCTGAAACTGCAACAATTGTATCTGTTGCAACCATTAACGGAGATATAACTCCTAGTAATAGACACATAAACAATCTTTTGAAATATGAGCCTAATACAACTGATGCTTGACCAACTATTACAAATCCTACAATTGACGCAACTATATCTCCTGTAAAACCTTCAAATAAGCTAAATAATATCAATCCTAAGTAACCAGGCACCGCAATACCTCTGTTGCCTGTTATAAATTTAGTAACACCACCAATTACTTCAGAAAGCAACTTACCTATAATTGGTATTGGTAATGTAGGAACAACTCTTATACTGAAATCAGAGGCTTTTGCAATTCTTGCAAATTGAGCAACTAATGTTTCATTTATTAAGAATATACCCGCTAATATCCATCTTAAACATATTAAAATAATAAAACCTGTTAACCATTTCATAGCAACTTGTTTGTATTGCGCTCTTTTCGCAGCTATTGTAGATAAAGCTATCTTTAAACCTGTTACCATAGCCGCAATAACGAATAATGTTATTGCTATTGTCTGTAATGACATAAATAAGTCAGCTATAAATGTTCCACCTATTTTATGTATTAATGAATTTGTATGTGGGTTAATGAAGTTCGCATCTAAAACTGGAATTTTGTTAAACACTATATTATCTGGTAATGGTGGAATATGTTCTCCAAAACCAGTTGAGAATATTGTAAATAATACTATTATTATTACAATCGCTAATCCATTTATTAATGGTGTTATAAATGAAAATACACCTGAAATAGCAAATCCAAGAATATCTCCAAGTAGACCTAGCACTTCATCAGCTAGTGTCGCACCTATACTTCTAGTAGTTTCTAATGATACCGTTGCACTCTCCCCCGAACCAGATACTTTAGTTACAGCGGCTTCAACTGTAGTAAGCATTACGGCTGCTAATAATATAACTAACGATAATGCTATAAATTTTTTCTTATTTTTTACTTTCACCCTTTATCACTCTCTTTTCTTTATGATTTATTCATTTCAGCAAGCTTAGATAAGTTTGTCTCAACGAATTGGAACTCTTTTTGTGTTGGTCTAATTGCAATAACTGCAGATTCTTGTCCAATCTTTAATAGACCTTCTCCGTCTTACACAAGTTAGCAGGAAGTCTGTTTCACCTTCACTAAGTTTGAATACTTCTTTTAAGTAAGCTATTTCAGATTTATCTTGTGCTAAGAATAGCTTAATTTCTGAAGAAGTAAGGATTGCTTGTGCTTCCTTCTTTTCATAGAAGTCTTGGAACTTTTGCGATACAACTGCTAGCGATACATTTCTTTTTCTAGCACGTCTTGCCATTGTATTCAAGAATACAACCGCCTCAGGATAATCTAGAAGCATCCAAGCTTCATCTACAAGAACTCTCTTCTTTCTTGCCTTTCCTTTGTTTTCACTATTCTTCTTAACATATTTTTCCCAAACCCATGTTAGAAGTACTTGTTGTGCAAGCGGTCTTGCAAACTTTTCTTCAAGTTGAGATATGTCTATGTTTATAAATAATGAACCATCTAATAAATCGAATGTTGATTGACCATCGAAATATGCCATTTGTCCGTCATATTTTCTACAATATTGCTTCATAACCTTTGTAAGATAACTGTAGTGATATTGGTAATCCACATTGTCGTTTTCTGCCGCTTTAACTAGCAGTCTTTCATACCAACTACCTATTGTTGGTAGTAATTTTCTCTTTCTTCCTAGTGACGCGTCTCCTGAATCTCCAAACGAAGTTCCTTCATCTTCAAATAAACTATCTGGATTTGAAGTTATACCAATTGCTTGATATTCTTCAGAAACAATTTCACCAATTATTTGTTTTGTTAATTCGTTAACTTCTGTACTTCTCGTAGAACCTCTTGCCATTGTAAGAAGAGCTTGTGTAACGTCTTCTACTTTGTTTTCTACGTTAACTACTTGTCTTTCACGACCTGTTATTTCATCTTTTACAACTTCGGCATCTATATCGAATATGTTAATTATCTTATCACTTGTTGGACTTATTGTTACGTTAAATCCACAAAGCGATTCAGCAACAACAACATATTCTCCTTCGGCGTCTATAACTAGACTTTCGATTCCCATTAGGACCGCACTTCTTGCCATTATTGTTTTAATTGTTACGGATTTACCAGAACCAGATTTTCCGAAGATAACCATGTTGTAGTTTGTTAAGCTTCTATGGAAATTATCAAATATTATTGGTAATCCTGTTTGTTTATTTATTCCTATTGGAACACCTGTATCATGTCCGACATCTGAAGTTACGAATGGGAATACTGTTGCCATCGAACCTCTATCGAATGTGTGTTTTCTCTTAACTGAATTATTGTTAAGTGGTAAGTTTGATTGGAAAGCTTCTTCTTGGATTGCCCAAGCTGCCTTCATACCAATCATACTCTTTGAAGCTTCCATTGCTAAAAGTTCTGACATTTTATCTAATTCTGCTTTTGAGTAAGCAAATAATGTAGATATCATTGTCGCTTCAAATAGCTTGTTGTAACCAGATGCTATTTGGTCTCTTAGTGCTTCAGCTTCGGCTTGCTTTATTGCAAGTACTGATTCTCTGTTGATATCTCCTCTATCTTGAGCAACTAATCTTTCAGATTGTAGTTCAACGATAGTTCTATTAAGATCTGTTTGAGAAACAGTTTCTGGTATCGGAGTTATATACACCGATGTATTTATATCTCCAAAATTGTATATATCTGTTAAGAAGTATGGGAATGTTGCTTGTCTTGGAAGTGTTGTTACATAGAATGTACGTGCAAAACGAGATATCTTTGAAAATATTTCAAGGTAATCGTAATGCGATGCGTCAATTCCAGATGGAGATATTAAATCTTTCAAACTAGATTTATTTAAACTTAGGACATCTTGTTCTTCTTCACTAGCTTGTATCATCTCTTCTTTTACTGGTTTATCCTTCATTTGTACTCTCTCCTTCCTTTGTTCCTATTATCATATCATCATCTTCTTCATCATCTAGAAGATCATCCATTCCAGCAAGTGGTGAGAATGGTTGTGGCGCCGCTTGCGTTTCAGCAACATTTTCTACAACTGGTTCTTCTACTACTGGTGTTTCTATAATTGGCTCGTTAACATCTGTTATAGGTTGTTCTTGAACCACCGGCTCTTCTTCAACCTCAACTACTGTTTCTTGAACCGGCATTACAGGTTCTGGCGGTGTTTGTTGTACCGATTCTGCTCTTGCTTCCGCATCAGTTCCCACATTTTCTGTTTCTTCAGATAAAACATCGTTTGCTGTTAGAACAGATTCTTGCATTACAACGTTTTTCTTTTCTGCACTTTCAGTTCTACCTAAAACTTCATTCATTTTTTTAACACGTTCTCTTCTATTGTCTTTTATAACATCTTTTAATGTGTTTTTTACTTTTTCGTCCACTTCGGATTGATCTATTATTTTTATTGCCCTTTTATCTATTTCTTTTTGAACAGCTTCTTCGCTTTCCGCTTCTGTTACTAGCATTCCTTTAGCTCTTGCTTGCTCTACAACTTGTTCAACACGTTTCATGCCTTCTTTTTGTAGTTCAGCATCTAGCATTTCTCTCTTCTTCTTAAGAACATCTTCGCTTGAAGTATATAATCTAAATAATCCTGCTTCCAACGCATCTTTAATGTTCATTAATTTTTCATCATCTTTGTTTAGAGAAGAATAAATTAATTGTGCAACTTCGTTAGATGTTAAAACTCTACTTGTTACAGAACATGTAGCTAAAGAGCTCATTATTGCTTGCGCTCTTGTGTATAGTTCTCTATAGCACATATCTTCATATTCTTCTTTTGTGAATTTTTCCATTGTAGCTAATTCGTTTTTATTGTATGAGAATATGATGTAGAAGTTTCTTTGTAGCATATGCTTGTTAAGCGCCATTCTTTCAACATATCTTGTTATATCTGATACATATTCAGCTATATTAGTATATTTTAGTTTTTCTTTTCTCATATAGCTTATTTCTTCGTTTGTCGAATCCACATCATCTTCAACTTCTGCACATTTTGCTGAAACTTCGTTTTGTTTATCTACGAAACCTTTTACTCTATCTTTATATGTCTTAATATTTTCAGACAAATCTACTGATCTTGTTTGAACGTATAATTGAATTGGGAATTTTAATGTATTTAGGAACATTATAAATCCTTCTTCAACTGCCATTTGTTCGATTTCTGACATTAGGTGATAGTTAACACCTTTACATTGTAAAACCATTGAGTATCTTTCGCCATTATTTTGATAAATCATATCATTGGCTATTTTATCGAATTTGATAAAACCACTCATATCATGTTTATCTACTGGTTTTTCTACTCTTTTTACACTTTTTACTTCAGCTGGCGATGCTGCTTGAGCATTTCCACCTATTGTATCTGATGACCCAGGTTGTGACTTTCCTTTTGATAGCATGAATACAAATCCTGCTACAACAAGTATTGTACCTAGGACAATCAAAATCATTACTTCTTGTCCCATAGTTTTTTACCCTCCTTACGATATACGTAAATCTTTTTTCTTTTGCTAAAAGTAAGTGTGCGAATCAATATATCGCTTAATTGCTCTCCGCCAGCTCTCCTAAATTTACCCATTATTGGAGAATCAGGAATTTTAAGCGTCATTATTCCGTAACCTATCGCCGCAAAACATACAACAACAATTATTCCCGCTGTTTTTTGCTCCATTTTAGCTAATATATTATACGGTATAAGACCTATAGCACCCATAATAGCTGTTGCTATTAGCGATTTTACAGTGAATATATATAGTATTCTAGATTCACCTTTTGCACTTCTAGGAACCCCATAAGTATTTCCCATTTTTAACCTCCTATTTATCTATTTAAGGATATCATAAAGAGCGATAAAATACAACATTTCTGCTGTTTTCTATCGCTCTTTTTATTCTTTTAAATATTTCTGTATTTTGTTTGAAATATTTGTGAAATATTTGTTTTTTATATATTTTTTTATAATATACTTTCTCCAGTATCGATAATAAATTGTACAACATTTGTAGCTAAGAATGTAAATAATACACCTATTACTGCTCCTGCCATACTAACTTTCATAGATGCTTTACCTTCAGCTGAAGCTATCATATATCTAATACCTAAATACACCAAACCAGCCAAAGCTAAATATTTTACCACATAGTTAATTAATTTTATTGTAGCACCAGCTATAGCTGTCCAGCTAGTTGCTCCATTCCCCTTCTGCGATACCATAGCGTTTATGCTACTTACTCCTGTAATTGAAGATGTACTTCCTAGTAGGAAATTAACAACTGGTTCTGCTAAATAAAATAATATTACCGCTAACACAAAACCTGGCAATGCTTCTTGCACTTCAGATTTACCTTCAGCACTAGACCAAATAAACTTCACGCCAAGTATTACAGTAACCGCAGCAAATATTAATGTTCCTATGCTAAACACCGCTGGTTTTATATCGTTCATAATAATTTTTCTTATAGCTGTTCCTATTGCTTCTGTGTTATGGCCTTTTACAAAGTTCGTACCTTGACCTATAACATTTCCTAAAAACCCCGCATTAACAACTATATGTGGAGTTATTAATAGCACAAACAATAAAACACTAATTAATACTTTTTTTAACATTTTCCCTCACCTCATACAAAAATGCACTTATCTCTTGTACACCCAATAAATTATATTATTTGATCGCCTGCGCTTACAATAAATCTAGCTACTGAAGCCGCCGCAAATACTAATATTGCACCAATTGCTAGATATGACAAGCCTTTTTTTATGTCCGCTCTTCTTTCTGCTGAAGCAAACATATATCTTACACCTGCAAATACTACCGCAGCAACTGCTATGACTTGTACCACAACAGTAACTGAACTCCAAGTATTACCTACAACTGTTCCTAAAGTTCCTGTTGTCCCTGACTCACTTGGAAAACTCGCATTTACTGCATATGTGGCAACAGTTACGCCTGTTAATACTAGCATACATATTACAACTAAACTTGCTATTATTTTCTTGCTCATATATTTCTCCTTCTTTTACGACTTATAGAATTATTAATCTATATTTAGTATTCTTATCTGAATTCTACCATTATCTTATGATATATGCAACACCTTTTTATTTACATGATAATTTTGTAATTATTTTGTAACAAATTATCTTCTCATTACTTGATTCGCCGAATTAACAACAAATCTAATTATTGTAGTTGCTCCAAACACTAATGCTGCACCAATTGCTAATGTTCCTAAACTTCTCTTAATGTCTGCCTTCTGATCAGCTGATGCCACCATATATCTTACACCGGCAAATACTACTGATCCAACCGCTAGTATTTGAACTATTGTTATAACAGTAGCCCAAACTTTTCCTGTAGCTCTTTTAATTGTTGTTGAGGCAGTTCCAGATGGTCCATTTGGGACGCCAATATTTGTGTTTGCCGCAAAAGCATCAACAAAAACAATACAAAGCATTATAACAACAGGTAATATTTTAACTATTTTTTTTGCTATTCTTCTCATAAACTCTTACCTCTTTCATACTATATAATTGAATTTTACCATTTTGTAAGAATTTTTGCAAGATTTTTTATTCACATCCTAATTTTGTAATGTTTTTGTAATATTTACATTAATTTATATATAAAAAAACAAGAGCATTTGCTTGCTCTTGTTAATCTCATTTTTTTATTATCTAATAATTTGGTTAGTTGCATTAGATATGAATTTGATTACTGTAGTAGCACCGAATACTAGAACAGCACCAATTGCTAATGTTCCCATGCTCTTTTTGATATCTGCTTTTTGATCAGCTGATGCGAACATGTATCTTAAACCTGCAAATACTACTGCAGCAACTGCTAGTATTTGAACTATTGTTACAACTGTGGCCCATGCTCTACCTGAAGCTTGAGTTATTGTAGTTGCTCCAGCTTGTCCTTGAGTTAAGTTGTTAAGGTTCATGTTTATTGCAAATACAGAAGTAAATGCTAAGCATACTAACATCATAACTGGTAATACTTTCATTAATTTTTTCATAATTTTTCCTCCTTATTTATGATATACCTGTATTCTACCACGCGATTTTAATTTATGCAACTATTTTTTTTATTTGTAATATTAATGTAATATTTTCCCTTTGACAAATAACTACATTATTCGAACATTTTTTTGATTTGACATACAATATTTCGCATGTTATTATTCATGCATGAAAAATAAATATACAATTTTTATATTACTTTTTACACTAATATTATCTTTGTTTTCAACTTCAACCAATAATAAATTGTTTTTCCCTATTAATAATAAAAAATATATAATAACTTCAAAATATGGTTACAGGACTCTCAATTATTATCATTTTCATAATGGTATAGATATAGCATTGTCCGAAGGCACTAAGCTTTATGCTATGTCTGATGGTGTTGTGTCTTTTATCGGTTATTCTAAAGGATATGGCAATAATATTATTATTACTTATTCAAATGGATACAAATCAATGTATGCTCATATTTCATCTAACTTTATAGTAAAGAAAGGACAAAATGTAAAAGCTAAGGAACTTGTTGCGTTTGTTGGACCTAAATATCTAAAAAGCGGAAAACTGAATGGTATGACAACAGGTCCCCACTTGCACTTTACAATATACAAAAACAACAAATCCATTGATCCTTTAAGCATAAAATATAGCACTTAGTTTTCACTAAGTGCTTTTAATCCGTAAATTATTTTCTAGTCTTCTTTTTTATATTCTTCAAATTTAGAAACAGATACTTCATATGCAACTCTTTTTTCTGCTGTTCCGTCTTCATATTTCTTTTCATATTCCCTAGCTTGGATTCTTCCTTCTAATTTAACATTAGTTCCTATAGCTAAGTTTTGGCAGAATTTTGCATTTCTTCCCCATAAAATACAAGGAATGTAATCAGATTTGTTATATGCTCTGTTTACTGCTACAAGTACGTCTGCAATATCTCTTCCTAAAGGTGTTTTTCTGTATATTGGTGGTTTACAAATACAACCTATTAATGTTAAAGAGTTTTCCATCTTTGTTTTTTCGTCTAAATCTTCTGTTTTAATATCTTTTACAAATACAGAAAGTATTAATTTAGATTTTCCATTTTCTAATACTTGATTGTATGATCTATATTGACCTTCAATTTTTATTAGTTTACCGATTTTAAAATTGTTTACATCTATTAGTCTTTCAGATATGATTGCTGGTATTTTATCTGCCATACCACTTAATCTATCCACCTCTATATAGAATCTGTAAAATTTTTCGCCATAAATTTCATGGCTCTCTTCTAATGTTGATGCTACTGTTCCACCTAAAGTAACAAAGTTGTTTTCGCTGTATATTTCCACTTTCTTTCCTCCTTATGTGCTTTTATACTTATTCTTATGTATTTTAGACCGAAATAATTCCTAAATACAATAAAATTATACCACAGCGCATATTAAAAGTAAAGAAAAATGTTAAAATTATGTTAACACAAACATTATTGCTAGCGAATATAGCAAAATGTGTTGTAACGGAAATGTTAAATAGTAACTATATTTTAATATTTTTGACTTATTACCTCTTTCGCCGTTATATAAAGCGAGCGGTATTATAGCCAATATCACCGGAATAGGATACGGCTCTGCTGGAGCTAGGGCTACCAACGCAAGCATTAAAGCTAATACATATACTGTTTTTACAACTTTAGAGTCATCGAACTTTATGTACTTGCCTATGCCTTTTCTAAAACCATCTGTCCATACTAAATATTTAGTTTTATATTTTTCAATAAAATAGAATAATACCGTTAATACCACTCCTATATAAGAATAATCTATTGGTACTAATATCGCAATCGCGCATAATACTATTGCTGCTACCACCCTTATACTAAGATTCTTTGTATAATCCCATTTTTTAATTATTATTCTCTCGTGTAATAGTTTCATTACAAGTAACGCTATCGTATACGTGAATAAAACATTTAAACTATTACAAACTTGTGGATAATACATTTCTGTAATTTTGAAACCAATATAGCCTACTACTGCTATGCTTGCTTGCGTTATTGTAGCTAATATAAACATTCTGCCTACATATTTTTTGAAATCTTTAGTATAGAAAAATCCTTGTACCACTAAATATGTATATATAGGCATCGACATTCTTCCAAGCCATCTTAAAGCAAGCAACACTCCATAGTCTAGTTCACTGGCAAAATAATATCCAATGTGGTCTAATACCATAGTTATTAAAGCTATTAATTTTAATGTATTGCCAGTTATACCGGACTTAAATATGTTCTTCATAGTACTTCCTTAATCTCTCTTTAACATCTCACGCATTCTTCTTTTGTATTCTTCAACGCCTGGTTGATCAAATGGATTTACTCCTAACATATATCCACTTATTGCACATGCTTTTTCAAAGAAGAATATTAATTGTCCAACGCTATATGCATTAAGTTCTTTTATGTTTATTTCAATAATCGGTACACCGCCCTCCATATGCGCCATACATGTTGCTTTTTCTGCAACTTTATTTATTTCAGCAATTGTCTTTCCAGCTATATAATCTAGATTATCCCTACTATTTTCAATTTCTGGAACTTTTATAAAGCTCTTATCTACATCTATATTAAGAACTGTTTCAAATAGATTTCTCTTGCCATCTTGTAATAATTGTCCCATAGAATGTAAATCTGCTGTAAATGTAACACCTGCTGGGAATATTCCCTTGCCGTCTTTACCTTCACTTTCACCAAATAATTGCTTATACCATTCAATAAAATATTGTAAAGATGGTTCGTATGTTGCCATTACTTCGATGTCTTTGCCTTTTCTATGTAGTATATTTCTTGCGGCAGCATATTTGTAACAATCATTATCTTCTAACTTACGTACATTAAACATATGTCTTGCAAACAACGCACCATCTAGTATGTCTTCAAAGTTTATTCCAGCTACCGCTATTGGAAGAAGACCTACTGGAGATAGTACTGAATATCTTCCACCTACATCATGAGGTATTATAAATGTTTCATAACCTTCCTTTATAGCTATCTCTCTTAATAATCCCTTTTCGGCATCAGTGGTTACATATATTCTTTCAGCCGCTCCGCTTATACCATACTTTTCTTCCATGAATAATTTTAATATTCTAAAAGCAATCGCAGGTTCTAATGTAGTACCAGATTTAGATATAACATTTATTGCTACATCTTTATCTTCAATATACTCAATTACACTTCTTAAATATTTGCCACTTAAATTGTTGCCTATAAACAACACTTGTGGTCCGTTTCTCTTACTGTTTGGTTGCATATTATATAACGGATCAGATAGCATATCTATAACTGCTTTTGCCCCTAGATATGAACCACCAGTCCCTATTACAACAAGCACCTCTGCTTGAGTTCTTATCTTATCCGCCGCAACTTTAATTTTGGCGATTTCTTCTTCTGTAATTCTTTCAGGCAAGTCTTTCCATCCTAGCATACTTCTTCCTGCGCCTGTTCTTTCTTCTAACATATCATGAGCTGCTAAAACCGCTGGCTCCATTTGTTTCATTTCTTCATCTTCAATATAATATATTAGACCTTCAAAATTTAGTGAAACTTCTTTCATCTTTAGTCTCCCCCTTATATATGCACATTATATATTAAGTGCTTTTCAAAAGCAAGTTTTGGTAGACACATTATATTTTATATAACATATCTACCAAAATTTTATACTTTATTCTATTTTACTTTTTTAATTTCCATTCTTCTATTTTATCTTTATTAACAAGGAAACTACTTTTAGCAATTAATGCTAAATGCACATCACTATTGCTGTCTGAGTAGAATTCTTCAATTTCATATTCGTTAAATTCTTCTTCAAGTCTTTTAACCTTTTCTTTACCATAACAGTTATTGCTTAAAAATTTTCCTGTTTTGGAATCAACTTTTGTTGCTATGAGTTTATCTATACCTACTCTATCACATATTGGTTTTAATAAGAATTCTGGTGAAGCGGATATTACTACGATATTTTTCTTACCTACGAACATATCGCGCTTTATTTTTGACTCATTTTTATTCCAAAATTCTATTACATCATTATCTATATCTTTTACCCCTTTTAGAAACGAAAAATATTTTTCCTTAAAATATTCTTTAGGCTTTAATTTTAATTTATACATTAACATTCCAAAAAATTGCACTGGTAAAAATCTAATTAGCAATATGTTTTTCTTTAATTCATATAAATATATATCTATAGAACTATCTCCTAGGTATATTGTCTTATCAAAATCAAATACAAATAATTTTTTCATAATTACCTCTATAAATATAATGCCATGAACATTACAACAGAATATATTCCTGCTAAAGCTATTAAAAGCTTATCTCCTAAAATAACATCTACAGGATCTCCTAACGAATCACCTTCAATATTTAGGCTATATCTCATACATATTATCATTACTAAAGGTACTGTCCAAATTATATTTATTTTTCCTAATGCTGATGCATTTACATCTACGCACCATAATGAATAGAACACTATTCCTAGTGCCATGCACATGTATAAATTACTTGTTAAGAATGTTTCGTTATAATATTTTAGGACTTCTCTTCCGTCTTTTCCCATCTTTCTAAATTCATTTCTTCTTTTTCCAAGTCCCATATAGAATGAGAAAGCTAATATTGTTATGTATAACCAATCTGATATTGCAATTTCAGTTATTGCTGAACCGTAGAATACTCTTAACATAAATCCAAATGCTAAAATGACAATATCTACTATTGGAACATGTTTTAGTTTTACGCTATATAAAATATTCATTAATAGATATCCATAAAATACGCATAGTGCAACCATGCTAGACTTTATATACCAATTTAACAATATGCTTAATATAAATAATATAATTGCTAAAATAATAGCATTTCTTATTGAAACTGCACCCGAAGCAATTGGTCTATATTTTTTCTTTTCGTGCTTTTTATCTGCTTCAACATCCATTATATCGTTTAATATATATACAATTGATGACATTAGTGAAAACGCTATAGCTCCTATCACTACATTAATAAGAAGACTTCCATTAAATATATTTTTTGAAAAGACTAATGGTAAAAATATTAAAATATTTTTAATGTAGTGATGTGGTCTCATCAATTTTATATAACTTGCTACTTTTTTCATTTTTCCCCTCACTTATTTTCTATTTCTTGTTCTCATAATAAAAATAGTTTGCATATTTTTTATTTTCAAGTTCTTCTTTATCTACGATTTTTACATCAATCCCTTTATCTCTTACATTATATAGTAAAGATACAAACGCATCTGTTCTTAAAGATATTTTTGCTTTATTACCAGATTTATTTACTAACTCCATTTTAGCAAATGCTTTTTCTGTTTTTCTATATTCACTTAATGTATGTGAGCAAGAAGCATAAGATATTATTGCTACATTTATTATTAAAATAGAACATATTATGCCAGCTGCCACTTTGTTTAGTAAACCTTTTTTACTTGCAAATAATACTACTGCTATTAATGGATATAAATATACATATGGAACATATCTTGCCCACCAACTTCCATCTGTTATTAGTATTAATAAAATTGTTACTAATACAAATGCTGTTAATATCCAAAATTCTTTTATTTGCTTGTTTTTATACATTTCAAACATTAGATAACCAAGAGATATAACTGTAATTATAAATATTCCACTAAATAACACTCCAAATCCCGCCATTCTAGTATCCGGTTTGGCAAATTGCTCTATCTCGCCTTTTTTTATAGTAAATGGCATTTTTAATGTAGGATCTTTATCCGTAGAATTAGATTTTACATTTTCAGAAACAGCAAACATTGATGTAAAGAATTTATCTATTGCCCCTCTTTCTGGAAATGATTTAGGTTCGTTATATGTCATTATATCTACTTTGTTTTTGCCCATTAAAGGATATAATGGAAAACCTTTATTTATAGTGTTTTTTACATAAGATGAAAATCCTACAACACATAATGAAACAAGTACAACTACAACATAGTATATTACATATTTAGTTGCATTCTCTTTTATTGTTCCAGCTTTATATGCATCTATTAACCATATTACAAAAAACATAAAGCAAAATATACCAGCATATACTAAACCAGTAAATTTCAAGTTTATGCAAACAAGCAACGTCGCCGCTAAGATTATCCAATTATCTAATTCTTTATTAGGTTCAAACTTTCCTATTTTAGTCATATCCAATAGTGTACATAGTATTATGTATATACACAATCCCATCAAACCATCAATATAATAGCTAAACGCTTGTACCATTGTTATAGGATTTATAGCTATTAAAGCCCCAACAAGTACGGCAAATATTATATTTATTTTCTTGTTTAAGTAACTTAAGATTATTGCGAATGCAATGTACATCATTAGCATTGTAATTATTTTTGATGTTTCTATGCTACCAGTCACAGAATATAAATTTGCTGAAAATATCCAGCTAGCTTTTGGATAATGTTCTATCCATATTGAATTTCTTTCATCATCCATCAAACCTAATTTTTCACTGTCTTTTTCTATGTACTCTATAGCTGTTTCATAAACCGGATTCCAACCATCTGTTAACATTCCTACTGCAAGCTTATGATATGTATTACCATCCCAAGTTGTATCATATGTATGTGATGCTATAAATAGTGTTACTAGTATAATTATCACCGATAATACGCCTGATATACATAAACTAATTTTATTTCTATCTTTATTTCTAATTATTGTTACAATTATAGTTAATATAGTTGAAACTATTATATTAGCCATACTTATGCTTACATGACATATAAATAATACACTTGTAACTAATACATTAATTGCTATAAATAAAAGCAAAATTATAGCTGTTTCTTTTAGCACTGCTATAGTTTTATCTATAATACCGTTCTCTTTCATTTTATTTCTCCTTAATATGCCAGATAATTATATTAAATTTTTTCAAGAATTTCAACTTATATGCATAAAAGCACAAATCTTTATTTAAGATTTGTGCTTTTATTTGTTTTAAAGTGTTACATTAATTTCTGTCACATTTACGGCTCTGTCATAGAAGGGTCCTCTATCGTAATAACGAATAAGAATATTTCCCGCCTCATCCTTTATTACATAGTCTCCTTCAAACATAGATACAGAGAGATTGTTAGGAATAACTACATCATAATAGAAGTAGTCTGCTTCCCCTTCTACTTGAATGCCAAGCTTATTGTATATTTCCAAAAGATATTCTTCTTTATCATATACCTTGGAATACTTCTCAGGCACCGCATTTGCATAATATATCGGTAAATGTGTTTTTCGGTTTGTACTGCCTTTCAAAAATTCCGTACTTTGGTCGATAGCTTCGTCATTAGGCATTCCAGACATTGCCCCCATAAGAGCCATCATTCCTGCAAGCTCATTTGTAGTGTTCCTAGGCTTTTCATCACCGTTCTTTTCCCTTAAATACGCCTTGTAATGGCTCTTAAAACCATATTCATATTGCGGTGTATCTTTAGTATACAGGGAAAGGAAAAAGTTGATACGTTCCTCATTAAGCGGAATATCCCTTATAGAGTAACCGTCGTTGATTATTGCCGCCTGCCAGAATTTAACCTTTCCTCTTCCTTGCATTTCAGCTTCCATTTCAAGAGCTTTTTCACTAAAAGAGCGAATATTTTCTACACTCTCATTAATTAAAGTGATGAGGAAATTGGTAGTAAGAATCTCATCCGGAATATCTTCCATTACCCGAGTACTGTTTCTCAAGCAAAGTGCAAAGTAATACTCCGGCGTTCTGTACTCCTTAGGAGTAACCTCCAGGAATTTGTTCACCCCACCACGTTTTTCTGCAAAGCAACGAGCGCCAAGGATATACAAGTCCTGGGTAAGAACCTCAGGCTTTCTTCTGTAAACAGAATAGAACCAATCATCGCAGTCGCCACGCCTTTCTGCATAGCGCATATTGATTGCTCTGAACATTGCACATGCCACCATTTCTTCGTCAATGTATTCAAGAGGCATATACTCAAAGTCGTTAAGCTCAAACTCAAGTGAGTAATATTCTGTTGCAATGTGATCTTTGAAGAACTGCTTATCAAAATCTTCGATATGTGCTTTCACATAATCAACAAGTTCCTCATATGCGCCAGAAAGCGTATGTAAGAAAAACTCTCTTGTACGGAAATTATATGGCACATCACAAAGCTTAAGCTTTGAGTATTCAATAGCGTACACATAATGTCCCGGGGTTATGCCAGACGGTGTATAACTTACATTATCCCAACAATAGATGGGCATATTATCTTTTACACCTTCAGTATAGCCTTGTTTTTCGAACCACTCTCTTAACCGATTGTAAACTGCTAAGTCTGTTATTTTCATATTTTTCCTCCGATTGATTATTAAAAATTGAATCCAAGTAGGTGAAGTTTTGCGTATTCATGAGCTTCTTTATGCATCTTATTATATCCTTTACGATAACATACGACTCCTACTACTGCACCTCCTATTACAGCTCCTACAAGAGCTGCAACTAAAACAACTGTTAAGCTAACTCCAAACATTATTATTCCTCCAGTTAAATAAAAATTATACTTGTTTTTCTTCAGGAATTACTCTTAAATAGAAATCTACAAATTCTGTATCAAAAATAATTTCCTCATCTTGATAGAGCCACTGACCAACCAAACATTTGGTATAGTCTAAATAGAACTCTCTTCCAGTCCCTTCACTTTCTGATGTCCATTTAGAACCATGCCTTGCAAAAACATCTGCACCATACAGATTAAAGATCATGCTAGAATCGTAATCGTGATGAAGTTTTCTAAAAACTCTTACGATACAATTTGCATTTGCCGGAGCAACTCTTTCAACCTTTACGAAGCCATTTGCTAAGAGTCGTACAATAACATCTTCCAGTATTTCATAAGTACTTGGAATCTTAAATTCGACTTCTTTCCAACAAGAGTTTTCTTTGTTTTTCTTACCTTTTTTGACTAACTTTCTTACAATTGCTTTGCCTTTCTTTTCTTCGCTTGCCAATTCATAGACGTGTATTTTCCGTAATTTTTCTTTTTGTTCTTTTGAAAGCATTAGCTATCCTCCTAAAATAATTATTTTGTTAAATGATCATATCACCCATAAAAAGGATTCATTAAAATTACCGTTATAAGTATACACTAATTTACATAATAAATCAAGTTGTGCCACCTCAAAGAAAAGTTAAATAAAAACACTAACCATTTCTGATTAGTGCTTTTTTGGTGGAGGTGATGGGAATTGAACCCATGTCCGAAAATTTCTATACATACCTGCTTCTCCGAGTGCAGTATCTATTTATTTATTCCCAGATACTTGTAATAGATACAAAACTTATATCTAGTAGCCATTTATTTACCCATTATTCTAGTGGCAAGAATAACTTCGTTTTCCGTATAATTGATGCCCATATAATCCCTACGGCGAAAACTATATGAACAGGCGCTTATACTAAGCAGCCATTGCTAATCTATTATCAGCGTTTAAATTTAAATTTCGCTTTTTTATAGTGGCCAAAGCGACCATCCACTACTCGCTACCTGTACTTTAAAATAGCCGTCGAAACCAGTACACCCCCATATACTTTAATATTATACTATATTTTTTTACTTTTGCCAATAGAAAAATAAAAGAGACTTACAAATAGTCTCTTCTATTATGCTTATTCTATTACTTCAATATATGATGATTCAGCATATGGTTTTACATTAGTATCATCTGTATTTGTATCTGGAGCTGCATTCATATTACGATATGCCATTCCCATTCCTAGCACTATGAAACCTATTCCTAGTATTATTACAGCTATTCCCATTAATTTATTTCCGCCCATATTTATTCTCCTTTGTTTTTCTTTAGTTCTATTACATATTGATTTGCTACTTCCTCAAATCCTATACTATCTATTCTTCCAATTATGTTTTTAATTAGATATATTTGTGTTTTATTTAATAAATATGATTTATCACTACTTAAGGAAATATACCATGCATTTGAATTTTCTCTCATACTTAATAAAATTTTATCTCCTACATTGGATTTTTCTGTAAGCTTATGCACTATTTCACAAAGTATAAATATTACATCATCTATTGAACCATATACATATGATTCATCTTTAAGTGCTATATTTTCTTCTAATGTTACACCACGAGTCCTCATTTCATTTGCAGTCATAAGCTTAAGTGTTTCTACTATATCAGCAACCGTTAATCCAACTTTAGAATTTCCTTCATCTGTTTGATTTATTATTGTTTTACAAATCTTATCTATTCTTTCTATTTGATTTTTACTATTTAAGTATGCAGAATTTAACTTACCATAAGCTTCAGCACCTGTATCAGATTTTATACTTTCAACAATCATCTTTGTTGCTTCCATACTAGCCCCTATAGATAACAATGGTGTTTTTAATTCTTCAGCTATTCCTTTAACAAGTTTACCCATAGCATTTATTCTATATCTAGAAAGTTCAATTAGATTTTGTTGATTAAATATTCTAACAGCTGCTGTTACTTGAAGTAATAACTTTTCTACACCATCAGACTTATCATGATAATTTTGTATATTAAGTCGCTTTAATGTTTCTTCTGGTGGTTGTTGTCCAGCAAATCCTGTTTGTAATATAATTATAACTCTATCATTAAACTCACGTATTTTATTTACTACATCTTCTCCTGTAAGTTCTGGCATATAATAGTCCAACAATATAATATGGAAATTACCATTACTTACTTTGTTTATTGCATCTGAACCACTAGTTGCAATATCTACATTATATCCTTTTGTTTTTAAGAAAAAGGCTGTTACTTGTATGTAATCTAAATCATCGTCTACCAATAATATATTTACATGTTTTTTTAGTTCTTCATAATTTTCCATATATAGTCCCCCATTATCTTTTATGATTATATTACATATTTTTTCAAAATGGAATAGTTTTAGTAAATAAAAAAAGAATAACAACTTTTATGTTATTATTCTTCTTTTCTATTTTAATTATTTTACTTTTTTATATATACTGGCTGTATCATCTGTATAAATGCGTTCAAATTCCTCTTTATCATCTAACATTCTAGATGTTAATGAGTTCGAGTGTACCAAATACATATTGAAGTTATATTTATCCATTGCCTCTTTATATCCTTCTTGTAACATTTGAATCTTAGCAAAATCTTTTGCTACAGTTATTCCCTCATTATATTCTTCGGTATATAAATCTGCTCTTGAGTCTATAAATACCTTAACATCATTTAATATTAAGTATCCACCCCAAATATATTCATTATATAAAATTGTATCCTCGTCTATATTTTCTTTTAATACTTCAACCGCTTTTACCGGTGCTACAGCATCTTCTAGATAATCTAAATTTCTAGTAGAAAGCATATCTATTCCAAGCACAAATGTAATCAGAACGCTCGTAACAATAAACGCTATTTTATCTACTTTTTCTAGCTCCATTGTTTTTATTATACTTAATATATATTTAACTATTACTGCACTGCATATTATAAATAAGCTTGTATATCTGTATGCCATAAAATGCATAAATAATGTTCCAAATATTAAAAGCATATCTTTTAAGTCAACTTTAGCTTTGCTCACCATAAATACAAATAGTACAAATATTATATAAAGTACATGTAACATAGTAATACTATCTCTCATTGAGAATGGTTGAAATTCATCTATATACGTATTTATAAAATCGTTTCCTAAAGTTTTGAAACAATATACTACACCGTCTATTCCGTATGGATTAACGAATAATAACAAGATTCCAATTATACCTAAAAGTATTAATTTCTTAAATCTTTTGCTATCTGGTTTAGTATTTGTTTTTAACCATAAAAATTTAATATTTAATGCATCTAGTCCATATACTCCTAGAAGTATGAAATAAAATGGTGCTACTCCCATATGGAAGTTTGTAAGTAATAGCGGAATTATTCCAAGACCTATATAATACTTAAGTTTATCTTGTTTTCTACTCTTTTCTAATAATAGTAGCTCAAGTGCAAAGAGCATATAGCTTATCATTTGCGCTCTAACAGAAATAAATAATGTAAGTAAAACCATTTGCATGCAAAGCATTGTGTAAGATAGCTTTTTACTGCCACATAGTTCCTTATTTAATAAATAAAGTATCCATGCAAGTCCTAATGCCATTAATATTTCTAATATATATAGTCCTGTAAATCCACCAAGCACATATACAAAATATATTACTACATCCGTAAAGAAATGGTGTGCAACATATTTTAATCCTTCATGCATTGAAAACGGATCCACATCCCACGTTCCATCTTTGACAAGTTTTTCGCCTATTTTTATACTCCAAAAAGTATCATTTTGCATAGGCTTTGGACATAATATTATAACACTTATTACAATCGCAATCGCAAATAATATAGGAGCTATGTTTTTCTTTATATTAACTTTTCCCATATTACACCTACTTATCTATATTATATCTGTCTCTAATAATATATTCTGGTCTCTTTCTTGCCTCATCATATATTCTAGAAATATATTCTGCAAGAATCCATATAGCTATAAATAACATGCCAAACATAAATGTCATCGTAACCATTATTGATGTCCAACCTGGCATTAATGTATTTAGGTCAAATATATATGAACATAATGCATATACTAGAATCGCAAAAGATAATATTATATTAAATATTCCTAGTCCTGCAATTATCTTAAGTGGTTTGGTTGAAAAACTTATCATACCATCTAGTGCTAATTTAAGCATCTTTTTAAGTGGATATTTAGTCTTACCAGCTGCTCTTTGTTTTCTATCATATTCATATGGTATTTGCTTAAATCCTACCCAACTTCCTAATCCTCTCAAGAATTTATTATGTTCTGGCATAGCACATATTACATCTACTACTTTTCTATCTATTAATCTAAAGTCTCCAGTATCTAATGGAATATATACATCAGATAATTTATTAAGTAGTCTATAGAAAGCTTTAGCTGTCATTAGCTTAAATTTACTTTCACCTTCTCTAGTTTTTCTAACTGCATATACAACATCATTTCCTTCTTTCCAAAGGTTAACCATGTCGCCTATTGTTTCTGGTGGATCTTGTAAATCTACATCTATGATTACCACTGCATCACCTGTGCTGTTTCTCATACCAGCAGTAACTGCAGCTTGGTGTCCAAAGTTTCTAGAGAACGAAACAACTTTAACATTCTCATCCTTATTTGCTAAATCTACTAGCATATCCAAAGTATCATCTTTACTTCCGTCATTTACAAATATCATCTCATAATCATAATCTGTAAATCCCTTTAATACTTTTGACATTCTATCATAAAATTTATCTACTACCTCTTCCTCATTATAGCAAGGTGCTATTACCGATATTTTTTGCTTCATTTATATACCCCCTATTAAATAATAAAGCTTGGCTTTACATACGGCTATTATATCATAACCATATGTATATGTCCAAGCTTTATAAATATTTTATATATTATTGTAATTAGATATCAAATCTATTTCCAAAGTAAGTTTCAAGTTCATCTATTTTTACTCTTACTTGTTCCATAGTATCTCTATCTCTTACTGTTACTGTACCATCTTCTAATGTATCAAAGTCTACTGTAATACAATATGGAGTACCAATTTCATCTTGTCTTCTATATCTCTTACCGATGCTTCCTGATTCATCATAATCGCACATATATTTCATTCTTAACATATCATATACTTCATTAGCTTTTTCAGATAATTTCTTAGATAAAGGAAGAACTGCTACTTTAATTGGAGCTATTCTTGGACTTAAGTGTAATACTACTCTTTCGTCACCTTCACCTAATTGTTGTACTTCATAAGCTTCACACATAACAGCTAGAACTGTTCTATCTAGACCATATGTAGATTCGATGATGTATGGAATATATCTTTCATTAGTTTCAAGATCAATATATTCTTGTCTTGTACCACTGAATTCTTGGTGTCTTGTTAAGTCATAATTTGTTCTGTTGTGAGTACCGTTTATTTCACCCCAACCAAATGGGAATAAATATTCTATATCACACGCAGCTTTAGCATAGAATGCTAATTTTTCGTGATCATGATATCTTAATTTATCTTCTGGTAAACCTAAATCCATGAAATATTTTTTACCATATTCTTTGAAGTATGCATATAATTCTTCATCTTGACCCTCTTTACAGAAAGTTTGGAATTCCATTTGTTCGAATTCTATTGTTCTAAATGTAAAGTTACCTGGTGTTATTTCATTTCTAAATGCTTTACCAATTTGACCAATACTAAATGGTAGTTTAGCTCTCATTGTTCTTTGTACATTTAAGAAGTTAACATACTCACCTTGAGCATTTTCTGGTCTTAAATATATTGTCATTTGGTTGTCTGCAGTAACACCTCTTTGTGTTGCAAACATTAAGTTAAATTCTCTAATACCTGTAAAATTTGAGCTACCACATTTAGGGCATGGAACTTTATGTTCAGTAATGTATTCTACCATTTGTTCCTTAGTCATACCATCTGCATGAGCATTTTCATCAAAATCATTTATTAGATTATCTGCTCTAAGTCTCATTTTACATTCTTTACAGTCTAGAAGTGGATCTGAGAAACTTGCTACGTGACCACTTGCTTCCCATACTCTTGGATGCATTAATATATCTGCATCAACTTCAAAGCTGTTTTTTCTTTCTTGGATAAATCTTTTTCTCCAAGTATCTTTAATATTGTTTTTTAGTCTTGTACCTAAAGGACCATAATCCCAAGTATTTGCAAGACCACCATATATTTCTGAACCAGGATATATAAATCCTCTGTTTTTGCATAATGCAACTATATCTTTAATTGTAAATTCACTCATTTTATTTTCCTCTTTTCTTTTCAATATTTTCTAACCTTTTGGCATTCACCTTTTGTTCATCAATATTTAAAGAATTGTCTAGTGTAGGAACAAAATCATAACCGTAGTCTTCTTCTTTTATTCTATTTGTTTCTTTTTCCACAGTTTGTTTTGTTTCTTTTAATTTTACTTTCTTCTTATCCACATAATCACCTAGTGTAATTATGTGTAATTAACTATTCTTCTACAACAAAAGGCTCTTCTTTTAATTCATCTTTTCCAACTAGTACATTTATTTTCTTTTCTGCCATATCTAGTTTGCTTTCGCATTCTTTAGAAAGTTTTATGCCTGCTTCAAATTTAGCTATTGCATCATCAAGGCTTAAATCACCTTTTTCAAGTTCTAATACTACTTGTTCTAATTCTTTTATGCTTTGTTCAAAAGTCTTTTCCATATTTCCTCCTTAAGCCTCTACGCTTTCTACTCTTGTTTTAATTTTTCCATCCATTACTTTAACTATTAGGCTTTCACCGCAATTTAACATCTCCAGTTTTATTTACCAGCTTGCCACTCTCATTTGTAGCAACTGAGTAACCTCTAGCCATTGTTTTTAATGGACTTAATGAATCTAATAATGCCACTTGTTTTTCAAAAGCTGTTCTACATTTAGTTTGAGCTTTAATTACTCCTGCTTCTAAATGTTTAACATAGTTATCTGTCATCATTCTATATTTTGCAATAATATCCATAGGACGTTTTTCAAGTCTTCCTTTTGTTAGAGCTGTTAAATATTGTTTGTATCTTGCATGTTTATTTAACACTGCTGTTCTCATACGAATATTTAACGATTCTAGTTTAGACTTAATTTCTGCTTCTGACGGATATACAAGCTCTGCTGCCGCACTTGGTGTTGGAGCTCTTAAATCTGAAACAAAATCACAAATAGTGAAGTCTGTTTCATGCCCTACCGCAGATACTATTGGTATTCTTGATGCAAATATTGCTCTTGCTAAGTTTTCATCATTAAATCCAAATAGATCTTCAAAAGAGCCGCCGTCCTCTAGCTATAATTATTACATCTATATCTTCCCTACTGTTAAATGTTTTTATTCCTTCAATTACAGTTTGCGCAACATCTGCACCTTGAACCGCTGCAGGATATAATAACAAATTAACATTTGTAAAACGTCTTGTACTTACATTTATTATATCTCTAATAACTGCACCTGTACTTGATGTTATTACACCAACACGACTTGGCATGTATGGTATTTTCTTTTTATATGCTGGGCTAAATAAACCTTCAGCCTCAAGCTTTGCTTTTAGTGCCTCATATTTTTGGTAAAGTTCACCAACACCATCTAAGGATATACTCCTTACATATACTTGGTAAGTACCTCCAACATCATAAACACTAACTGTTCCTGTTACTACTACAGACGCTCCATCAGATAATTTAATATTTAAATTTTGCGCCGCGTTTCTAAACATTACACATTTTATTGTTGAAGTTTCATCTTTAAGTGTAAAGTACAAATGTCCTGATTGATGTGCCTTAAAGTTTGTTATCTCACCTTTTATGGCCACATACGACAAAAACGGGTCCTTATCGAACACCATTTTTATGTACTTATTCACATTAGAAACTGTAAATACTTTTCTTTCTTCCATTATACTTCCCTGTCTTTTAAAATCTCTCTAAGTACTCCATTGACAAAGTTTGAAGAAGCATCGTTTCCATATTTTTTAGCTAATTCTACCGCTTCATTTACTGCTACCTTTGGTGGAATACCTTCTGTGAATGCGATTTCATAAACTGCTAGTCTAAGTATTGCAAGATCTATTTTAAATATTCTTTCAATGCTCCAGTTTTTTAATTTCGCAAGTATCATATCATCTATTTCTTTTTCATGTTCAGAGATACCGCACTATAACAGAATCAAAATATTCTTTTTCTTCAGCGTCTAAAGCTTTCATATCTTCTTCAGACACAGTTATTATGCTTTCTAATGTATCTTCCATTTCGCAATTACCATAAAGCGTTGCATATACATATTTAAAACTTACGTCTCTTGCCTTTCTTCTTCCCATTTTTTACTCCTCATCATCATCTTTTACTGTATATTTTATTTCTTCTTTTCTTCTCTTAAATGCTCTTGTTATATAGTCATTATCCTCTTGAATTCTTTTACCTATATATATAGCACCTATTATCAATGCTACAGTTACTAATACTTCTACTAATACTTTTACTACTCCTGTAAACACAAGAACTAAAACTATAGCTAAGCATATAATAACCCATCTATTTTTAATTATATAATCTAAAAAACTTTCTTTCTTCATTGTTACTACCTCCGAAACTAAACTTCTTTATTTTCGTTTGGTGTGTATACTCCCTTAACTCTTACATTAACATTTTCAACAGCAACTGTTGTTTGCTTAAGTATTGTTTCCTTAATATCTGTTTGTATTTTAGATGTAATGTCTGTTATTACTGTATCTTGTAATACATAAACATATAAATCTACACCAACACCAGTTTCTCTTAATTTTATATTAACCTTAGCTGTTTTTATTCCATTATATTTTTTAGCAACATTCATTACTATACTTTCAAATGTTTGCGTAGAAATATGTACATCACCTATTTTAAGTTCTAATACAACTCCACTCTTAACATCATTGTTTAAGTTCCCACTTAATGCTACTGAAAGTACTCCAAATAATCCGTACACCGCAAGCATAACAATTGCAGCTATTTGAACTGGTCTATTAGCAAGTATATATCCTAATATTTCATCAAATCTTAGTATATCTCCATTACCAGATACTGTTAATAACATACATACTGCAGTTACTACTGCAAATATTCCTAAGAACACTAACATTGTTTTTAAAAAGTTTTTCATATTAATCCCTCCAAAAATTCAGTATAATTATATCATATAATATAAAAAATGCCACTATTTTTAGTGACATTTTTGTAATTTATGTTAATTTTAAGAAACCTTTGTTGCGTTTGATGTAAACCAATCATAGAATTCTTCTGACACTTCTTGCGGTGTAGAACCAAAATTAATAATACTATATGTTACATCTATTTCTATTTCGATACCACCCACTCCTATGCCTACCTCTGTATCATCATAGTTAAGGCTGATGATTGGCACATTATATGTTGGTGCTTCTGTGAAATTCATTGATGTAAAGCTACTGCCATTAGAACTAAAATTTATGCTTTGTGTATTTACGATACCTGTGTCTTCCGGAATACTAACTTGTTCATTAAATACCCACTCACCACTTAATTTTCCTTCTTCTGTTCCACTTGCTGCATTCTTTAATGCTACTGTTACTCCTTCATCAGATACTTGTATATCCCATTTATCTTCTGTTACACCTTGTTCTTCTAACTTATCTTTTACTACATTTTCTATTGTATCTGTTCTTTCCTCATCAAGATATGCTTCTGCCCAAATTAAAGATGCTAAATCTTGTACTTCTTTTAAGTTTGTTTTATTTACAGCATTATTTGCCCTATCTATTACTCCATTATTGCTCATAGATATAATGACTGCCGCTGCTAGTATTATCATAACTATTATCGTAATGACTAATACTATTAAGGATATACCTTTTTTCTTTTGCATATTTTCATTCCTCCTTTTTTGCATACAAAAAGCAAAGCAGCACATACCTTTTTAAGTATGTGTTACTTTACTAGTTTCTATTTTTATTTGAGGTACAAAAAACGCTTCTAATGTTTTGTTCATTAGAAATTATTGTGTATACATCCGCAAGAATTTCAGCGTTTTTCATGTTTTGTTCTCCCTCTTATTTTTCTTTTATTTTACATTCC
>JAFXHJ010000018.1 GCA_017536445.1 Clostridia bacterium | reverse complement strand
TGTCTTAAATTCTCTCAAGATAACGTTAGCTATCTTTAATTACTTTGTTTAAAAAACTTTTTAAAATTAACGTGGTTGTTATGTTTTACATAACCCCATCTTTACTTGGCTTGTTTTACTCTTTATTTTTCAATGTGCTTTTTTGTCACTCGTTAGCGACAAGACTTATTCTAACACAGGTAATTTTGTTTGTCAACAAAAAAGTGACATTTTTTTAAAAATTTTATTTTATTTTTTTACCCGTTTTAAAAAGTGGTTTTTGTTACAATTTTATGTAAATAATCTTGTTCCCTTCGAGAACAAAAAATTAACTACAATCATACTGTAATATGTAGTTATTTACTTATTTATCATATGTTATGTAGTGTGTTTCATCAACCACTGCTATTATTATAACTCTTTGTTTTAAAAATGTCAACAAAAATATTACAAAAATGTTACAAAATTTTGTTTTTCTTTTTTGTAAAAAAACAAGGATGTTTTTAACTCAAAACCATCCTTGTTATATATGTTACTTTTTATCCATTTGTCTCTTTATTTCATATATAGTTATAGCCGCACTTACTGAAGCATTTAAAGATTCTGTTTTGCCAACCATAGGTATCTTGATTATACCATCGCAATTTTCTCTAACAAGTCTAGATATTCCTTCTCCTTCATTACCAACTACTATTCCTATTGCTCCTGTTAAGTCTGTTTCATATATAGTAGTAGCACCTTCCATATCTAAACCATATATCCATAGACCAGCTTCTTTTAATTCTTCTATTGCACGTGTTATATTAGTTACTCTTGCAACTCTCATATAATTAACAGCACCAGCAGCAGTCTTTTCTACTACATCTGTAATCTGGCATGCATTTCTTTTTTGAATTACTATGCCATGTACTCCCATACACTCTGCACTACGTATTATAGCGCCAAGATTATGTGGATCTTCTATCTTATCTAATATAAGTACAAATGGTTTCTCATTCTTGCTATTTGCATATTCTAAAATATCTTCTATTTCATAATATTCATAATCCGTAACAGAAGCAATTATACCTTGCGAGTTTTTTAACTTCTCTCCTTCAGTGGTTATCATCTTATCTAATTTTATCTTATCTGCTTCTACAGTTACTATTCCTTTAGATTTAGCAAGCTTTAAAAGTTCATACACTTCTTTACTTCCCTTTGACCCATATAATTTATTTATTGTCTTTCCAGATTCTATTGCTTCTTTTACTGGATTTACTCCATATATTAATCCCATAATTCCTCCAAACAACATATTAATTGTATATCACATTATTAAAATAGTCAAGATTTATGTCAATTTATATATATTAAGAAAGAACTTTATAACTTATTGTAATAAAAATTTACATGTGATATTATATAAGAAAATTATCAGTAAATTAAGGAGTAACTAATATGATTGACCGTTCTAAAAAAATATTTGGAAACGAAATTAAAAAAGCAGATTACAAACGTGCTGCAAACAGCAAACGCCGCTTTGTACTTAAATATGGAGATGATACAAAACAAATCTATCATCTAAAAGCTGTGCCTAATCCAACCCTTTCAAAGTATTTTAAGATTCATAATCTTGTGCGTTCAGATAAACCATTAGAGCTTGGTCCTCGTCCTGTCATTATCGGCAACATCCGTATGGGATTTGGACACTATAGAATAGCTCTTGCTATTGCATCTTGTGCACACTCGCTTGGATTTACACCTTATTGGCTAGACTTAAACTCGTTTGAAGACACAACCGGCGGTAAAGTTATATCTTACCTTAACGACCTTTATTCATTAGGTTCAAGATTATCCCAAAGAGTTCCTCTTTTTGATAAACTGCTTTGGGAACCAGGAAGCAAAAATATGTATAAGAAACTTTCTCGTAATGCAGTGGATCAAAAGAATAGTGAGCTTATGACACGAGCTTACCAAGATTTAGACAAGAACTTACCATTTATAGCAACCCATTCTTGGCCCGCTCAAGCAGCAATACATGCAGGAATGAACTGTGTAGTTAATGTTATCCCAGATAACCTGCCTATGACATTGCATCTTGCAGAAGGTTCTGTACACACCGTCCAAACCCCTTCATCGTATTTAGGATATAAAACGCTAAATGAAATGTACGACGGAGAAACGAAATCAATGTCTTCTAAAGACATTGTTCTTGCTGGTCATTATGTAGATCATGAAATTGTTTCGAACATTAATTACGATTGTACAAGAAGAATCAATCGTATGATAGAAAGAAAGCCTGTAAGATATTTAATTCCCGTTGGCGGCGCTGGAGCTGGTCTCGAAATGATTGAAACCATTATTACTCACCTACTTCCTAGAATTAAAGGCGGAACAGCAACTGTATTCTTAAATCTTGGTGACCATAAAAATGTTTTAGAAATCCTATTTAAGAAAATTCCTAACTTTAAAGATGTTATCACACTTCATCCAGATGATTTTTCTAAAACAGAAGAATTTGCTGCACTTGCTTCTACTAACGAAGATTTAAAAGGCCTGCATGTGTTTTTACACAGCGACATATTCGCAGCTGTATATTCTACAAACCTTTTAATGCGCGAATGCGATGTAATGGTAACAAAGCCAAGTGAACTTGCTTTCTACCCTGTTCCTAAACTTCTTATTAGAAGAGTGGGAGCGCACGAGGCATATGGTGCTCTTCGTTCTGCTGAAATTGGTGATGGCACTATTGAATGTAGAACCTTTAAACAGGTAAAAAGTATGCTAGATATGCTTAACACCGAACGAAGTAATATTAGCGCAATGTGTGAAAATATAATTAAAGCTAATAAGATTAAAATCTATGATGGTGGATACGAAGTTGTTAAAACCGCTGTCAAACTTTCTAGAGACGTTAAAACAAAGAAATAAACTATAAAGCTCAAGTTTAAACTTGAGCTTTATAGTTTATTATTTGCTATTCCTTCTATTGTCTCTTTTTACTTTTAACGATTACTACAGATACTAAAACAACTATAACAACCGCTTCTATAATTGCTATTATTTTAAAGTCAACTGATTCTGTTGTACTACCACTTAATACTTGTGGTTTGCTATTTTCTGATTGGTCTCTTACTGTAGATCTTGTTATAAAGTATTTACCATATTCTTTTAGATTTAATTCTACATTTCCATTTAATATAGATAGACCATCTGCTGCTAAAGTCAATGTATTACCATCTTTATTATATAAGTATACATTTAATACCGCTGTATCTTTAAAATCATCTCCCACATGCATCTTCACCGTTGAGCCGTTTATTGATGCTCCTATTTGTTCAAAATGTACATATTTACCTTCGGCATAATTAGATAATTTACCTATCTCCTCTTTATATTCTGAATCAAATACTATTCCAGTATCTGTTTCTGCATATGTAGAAAGTTTTGAGCCGTCTATTTTCCAAGTATAGATAACATTTCCGTCTTTATCAAATGCATTTAAGTCTACTTTCTTTCCACTAGATTTAATTTTGTCTAAATGAGCTGCAGTAAGTTTATCACCTTCTCTTAGTTTTATTGTTGGATCGCTCGTCTTTAACGCCTCAGCTAAATCTTCTAGATAATACCCATCTTTTCTTGTTACCGTTATAACATATGTTTTCTTCGCACCTGATTCTGCAGTTACAATTACATTAAATGTATTTTTACCCTCTTTAAGAGTCTTTGTTCCAGTACCAGTAACAGATGCCTTATCGTCTGCCGCTGTAGCCTTAATTGTTATTTTAGTAACACTGTTTCCAACATCTAATGTATAAGATGTATCACTTTTCTTTACTAGTTTATATCCGTCTACAGATATAGAACTTAAATTGTTATTCTTAGATTTAGGTTCTGTTACCTTTACCGTTATTTTATACGTATTCGTTAAAGGCTCCTTATCATAAGTTGCTACATCAGTTAATTTCACTGTTATTGTAGCAGTTCCTATAGCTTTTCCTTTAACTGTTATAGTAGCACTATTGTTGTCCAACCATTTATTCGTTGCACTTATTGATGCAACCGAAGAGTTGGATGTAGAAATATCCACTCTTCCAGCTGCATTAGATGCAGTTATTTTAAACGTAGTTGAACCGCCTTTTTCTATTGTTATACTTGTTTTTGAAGGTTTTACCGAACCTTTAGCATAGACATTTACTGTCAATGCCGTTAATACAAACATACATATAACCAATGCTGTTAATATTTTCTTCATTATCATTTTCCTCCGTTCATTATATGATTCTTAATGCTCACATAGTCTAGTGCCGATATCTTCCCGTCATCATCAGCATCAGCCGATAACATAGGCAGTTCATCTTTTATTCTAGACGTTCCCATTATATGATTTTTAATTGTTACGTAATCTAACGCCGATATCTTTCCATCACAGTCCGCGTCTCCAAGCACTATTATTCTATATCTAAACATTCCAAAACCATCTAATGATATTCCTATATACTCTCCTGTTAAAACTTTATCTTCTAATTTAGTGTTTTGGTTCCTATCCATATGCTCGAATTGATATTTTGGAGCATACATTGTTATTCTCTTAGATATATCATCAAAACTAAAACTAAAGTTTTTAACTTTTAATAAATTCTCAGATATTCTAATTTTAGAATCTGTTTTCTTAATTCCATATATATGTAATTTATTGCTTCCATATACGGTAGCAAATCCGTCTTTTTCTATCTTGTAATTTATTGTATATTCTCCTACATTTTTAAACATAGGCAATGTATCTAAATCATATTCTGTATTTCCCACAGAATATTTTAAGACAACATCTCCAACGTTAATATCCATTGTTAACGTATGTTCTAAACCATCATAAATTACTTCTTTATCTTTAGTGTTGTTTACAATTCCGTCTTTATATATATATACTTTGCGTTCATCATAAACTTCATTATAGTTGTCGTTTAAGTATATTTTAAACTTAATTACATACGTTCCTGCTTCAGAATATTTTGGCATTGTAGATAATGTATATGACCCATTTTCATTCGCATATCTTATTATAGCATTTGTAGGACTAGTAACATTAATCTCGATTCCGTATTCTTTTCCGTCCTTCAAATAATGGGTGTCTGCTGCTGTATATACTATATCTGCTCTATTAATATTCCAAATAATATTTACTTCCGTTGTAGTTCCATCTTCCCATATATAATTTGAATTAGCTAGTTTAATTACCGCCATTTGTTCTCCAGCTGTAGTTTTTTTATTACCTGTTATAGTCATTATATTATTATTGAATCCTGTTATTTCTAGTTCTTGTTCTTTACCTGTGTATACATATACTTTTGAAGTTTTAACTGGTTTTTTAACTGTAGCCGGTAATATTTTTACATTTACTGTAGCTTCATAATCTTGTTTTTTGTTTGGGAAAGAAGTGGTTTTAAACTTAGCATCAGTTAATTTAATTCTAACTGTAGCAATAACATTTCCTACGTTTGCCGAAGACAATGTTATATCCTCTATTGTATATTCACCTGATTTTAATTCTGCTACACTTACCGTAGACGAATCTACTCCTAGCGTTCCATCATATACTTTATCTTTTATTGTAATAGTTGGTATTATTTCAATTTTAGTTGCAACAACTGCAACCGTAATGCTTATATTTTTTATCACATTATAATTTGTTGTATCCGTTGGTGTATATGTTGCTAAATATGTTTTGTTTCCCGTACCAGAAATCACCGTATCAGGTGACATCCAACTAAATCCTGAAGGTAAAACTACTTCGGATAATTTTTGTCCTTCCGTTGCTGAAAGTCCAGTTGGTACTGTATAACTTGGATTAGCCTTATTAACAGTTACTGTCACATTGCCATGTAAATAATATCCTATATTGTTATATGCCCCTATGATAATGTGCGTATCCGTCGCTCTAAGACTTGTGTTTCCATTTTGATATTCAATTGTTATTCCACTAGATATCGTTTCACTTCTTGTACCGTCGTAATCTTCATATTTTGCTATTAAATATATATCTGATGGTGCTATTGTTTCAAATGCAACATATGAAGTTTTTAATCCATAAACCTTAGTTTCATATGGATCATAGCATCTATAATGTCTGTTATTAGCAGATGCGTATATTTTTGCATATGAATCGCTATACACCCAGAAAGTAAGATTTGTTGGTGTGTAATCAAACGCTCCAGTCGCTATACTTGTAAGTTTCTTTGAAGTTAATACTTGAATTAAATTAGAAACCCCGTAAAAAGCATTTGATTTTATTGTAGTTAAATCTTCTGATAGTTCAATTGCATATAACAATTGGTTAAATGCAAACGCCATCTCATCTATTACTTTTACTGTTGAAGGTATCGTTATTGTATTATATGTTCCTATTAGTAGTGTATTAGTTGAAGTTTCTATTAAAGCATTACAATTTTCTCTACTATCGTAGTTTGTATTTCCCTCTGCTACGGTTATTTTACCAAGTCCAGTACAATTTCTGAACGCTTTGTACCCTATGTTTGTTACTGTTGAAGGTATTGCTAATGAAGATAAATTTGAATTTGTTAAGAATGCTCCTTCTCCAATAGTTTTAACACCTTCTTTAATTGTAAGAGTAGTTAAATTAAAGCAGTTTGCAAATGCATATTTGCCTATGCTTGTAACTTTAGCGGGAATATATGCTGATTTAAGTTTTGTATTTGTGTATGCGTAATCTTCTATCGCAACTGCATTGTCTGGTATAGTTGTTAATTCTAAGTTTGTACAATTATAAAATGTACCATATGGTATTTTAGTGTTACTACTGTCTATTCTTGCTGTTTTTAACGAATAACACTCTTCAAATGTATCATTACCTTCGAATATTAGATTTGCATCTATTCCTATCAAGTTAGTTGCATTAGAAAAAGCCTTTTCTCCAAGCGTTAATGCACTTGCTTTTGACCTTATTTCTCTTACTGTCGAACCTGCAAAAGCCTCAGCACCTATTGTAGTTATTGTATTTGGCATAGTTACAATTGTTAAATCTTTATTTCTGAAAAGTCCACTAACAATTGAGTCTACCGTGTACCCACCAACTTTTTCTGGCAAATGTAACCATTTTACTGGCACATCTTCCATATCATAAAGTTGTGCCTTTCCATCATATAGCACATATGTCCAGAACGATTCGGGTTGCTGTATTGCTGGAAGTGTTACTTGAGTTGATTTTCCGGCATAAAATATAGTAATTGTTTGGCTTGTATATTTGTAAGGATCATATCCTGAAATTGTTACCTCTTCTAGTTCTGATATTTTTTTAATTAACGAACCAGAACTATAATTTAATTTTAGTTCCGTGTTTGCTAAATTTGAAATACTACCATAATTATATTTTTCTAACACTGTTTTTGAAACTGAAATGCTTGTTAAATTTTTTGTTAAATCTTTATGTATACATGTTGTGCAAGAGCATCCATCACAGCTTATGCTTTTACATGTAGTACAGTTACATTCACAATATTTGAAGTTTTTAAAACTTATAACTCCATATCCGAATTGGAAGTCCCAGCCTGGAGTTCCCAAATCTACTGCGTTTGATTTTAATATATCTATAAGCTCATTTGTTGTACAATCTATATCATAACTCTTAATTATCGCAGCTGCAGCAGCAACATGTGGTGCTGCCATTGACGTACCACTCATTGTAGCATTTATACTCTTGATTGACACACCAGGTGCTGCAAATGTTATATTTCTTCCCACATTAGAAAAGTCTGCAAGAGCATTACTTGAATTTACAGCTGAAACTGCTATAGTTTCATCATACCCCGCTGGATATGCTGTTTGAGCTGTAGCTTCGTTTCCTGCTGCAGCTACACATATTATTCCTCTTGCATGTGCTGCTATTATAGCTTGTCTTGTCGCTTCGTGTGGTGTATATGAACCAAAACTCATATTTATTACATCTGCTTTTTCGTTATATACAATATAATTTATAGCAGCTATTATATCTGTTGAAGACAATGTAGAACCATTAGACGCTTTTGCTGGAAGAATTTTTACATTTGATGGTGTGCTTTCCGCTATTGTTCCAGCTATATGTGTACCATGGCCATTTTCATCAGACATAGAGCTTGTACTTCCATTTAACGCATTATATGTACCCGCTAGTTTATTCGGATATTTGTTTTTAAATAAAGTTGTATCTAAGCCAGTATCTATTATTGCAACTACTACATTCTCTTTGCCTGTTCGTTGTTCTATAATATTAGATGCAACATCCATTCCTGTTGAAGTTACACCCCAAGAATTAAATGCCGAAATTTTATAAATTATATTTTCTTCTACTGTTAATATGCCTTTAGCACTAGTTAATTTATCTAATGCTTTATCCTTAGCTTCTGTTGAAGAATATACCAATATATATTGATTGTTAGGAGCTGCTATTGTTTTTGTTGCTCCATATGTATCAAGCATCTTTGTTTTGCTTGTTACTATCAATATATTTTCTTTGTCTTCATCATCTATTTTCCCTACTTCTTCAAAGTATTTGTTCATAAACGATGATGAACAATTGGTTATGTTTATTAATTCACTTGTTTTATACTCATTACCTTTATAATTTGTTGTAGTTAACACAAGTGTAAACATCATTATTATAACTAGCAAAAATTTACTCTGTTTCTTCATATTTTCCCCCTTATTTTCTCTCTATATATGTTATCATTTATATAGTCAAAACTCAACATTTTTTAAATATATATTATAAGAAATATTTGTAAAAATAAAAAGCAAGTTTGAATAAATCCAAACTTGCTTTTTATTAATTATCATCCACCTTAAGAACTGTCATAAACGCTTCTGACGGAAGTTCTACACTACCAACTTGTCGCATTCTTTTCTTTCCTTCTTTTTGCTTTTCAAGAAGTTTTTTCTTTCTACTTATATCTCCGCCATAACATTTAGCTAAAACATCTTTTCTCATAGCTCTTACTGTCTCACGAGCTACTACCTTTCCTCCTATAGCTGCTTGTATTGGTATTTCGAATAATTGCCTTGGAATAACTTCTTTAAGTTTTTCTGCAATCTTTCTACCTCTAGTTTCTGCTTTTGCTCTATGTACTATGAAAGATAAAGCATCCACTACGTCTCCATTTAATAGAATGTCTAGTTTTACAAGATGCGCTCTTTGGTAATGAGATATTTCATAATCAAAAGAAGCATATCCTCTTGTTCTAGATTTTAAGCTATTAAAGAAATCATAGATAATTTCATTAAGTGGCATATTATATTCCAAACACACTCTATTATCATCTATATATTTCATATTGATGTAATCGCTTCTTCTTTCAGTACAAAGTTCCATTACATTACCAACGTATTCTTTTGGTACTATAATTTCAGCCTTAGCTACTGGCTCTTCCATATAATCTATTTCTTGTGCGGAAGGTAAATCTGCTGGATTATATAACTCTAGTTCTTCACCATTAGTTTTATGTATTTTATATATAACTGATGGTGCAGTAGTTATTATACTTATTCCATATTCTCTTTCTATTCTTTCTTCTATTATTTCCATATGAAGAAGTCCTAAGAATCCACATCTAAATCCATGTCCCAAGGCAGCCGAAGATTCAAGTTCAAAGTTTAATGATGCATCATTTAATTTAAGTTTTAATAACGCCTCTTTAAGTTCTTCATAATCGCTTCCGTCTGCTGGGAATATACCTGCATATACCATAGATTTTACTTCTTTATATCCTGGTAGCGCTTCTGATGCCGGATTAGCTTTTATAGTTAATGTATCACCAACACGAATATCTGAAATATCTTTAATACTTGCTGTAATATATCCAACTTCGCCTGCATTAAGCACTTTAGCTGGTTCATAATCTCCTGGTTTAAAGTATCCGACTTCAACTATTTCATATTCACGTTTGCTTGCCATTGCAACTATTTTATCTCCTGGTCTTAAAGTTCCATCTACCATTCTTACGTGAACGACAACACCTTTATAGTTATCATATTTAGAGTCAAATATTAATGCTTTAGTAGGTTTATTTATATCTCCTTTAGGTGCTGGGACTTTTTCTACGATTTCATCTAGTACTTGTTCCATATTAATACCAGTCTTAGCTGATACACAAGGAGCTTCCATAGCTTCAATTCCTATTATATTTTCTATTTCATTCTTTACTTCGTCTGGTCTTGCTTGGGGTAGGTCTATCTTATTTATTATTGGTATAATCTCTAAATTATTTTCTAATGCTAAATATACGTTTGCTAAAGTTTGTGCTTCAACTCCTTGGCAAGCGTCTACTACTAGTATAGCCCCTTCACATGCTGCTAATGAACGAGACACTTCATAGTTGAAATCCACGTGCCCCGGAGTGTCTATTAAATTTAATATATACTCCTCACCATCTTTAGTATATTTCATTCTTACCGCTTGAGATTTAATTGTAATCCCTCTTTCGCGTTCAATATCCATATTATCTAACACTTGAGCTGTTAAATCTCTTTTTTCTATAGTTCCGGTAAGTTCTAAAAGCTTATCTGCAACTGTAGATTTACCGTGATCAATATGTGCAATTATACTAAAATTTCTTATGTTATTTATGTCGTACATTTTCTTCCTCCACGGGGATATTCTACCACAGAACAAAAGAATTGTAAATAATTTTAGTGGTTATGAATAACATAATATTCTCTTTTTTGTCATCTGTGGTATAATTTGTTCAGTCGATAAATATTAATATTAGTATAACTATATTAATACTAACAAAACTTTGGAGGTGTACCTTATGATTCTTAGTGGATGGATACTACCAAACTTGGTAGACGGCTTTAGTTGCCGGTCATTCTCTGGTTGTAAGGAACATATCTTAGTTGTCCAAAATTATTTGGAAAAACTCGACGAGACATCTCTGGCAAGAATTATGAAGCGGGCTGAACAGATAGGTCTTTCGTCATTAGACGATATAGCTGTTCTTTTACTCGGTTGGATAAAAGTCACTGATTATCCTTTAAAATCTATCTGTTACACCGCACATGAAGACTATGAACTAGTTATCCAAAAATACATCAACTTAGGATATATTCCGACAGAATACACATCAAAACACCGTATTAACTAAAATAACAACGGAAAGATTAAAATCTTTCCGTTGTTATTTATTACTTATATGTCTATCCGAATAGTTTCTATTTTATACTTTCTTTATATTATTTACATCCTTACCATTAAATACTATGTCATATAATACTGGTATTGTGTAGAAAGGTATGTCCATTTCTCCGCTATATTTCTTAAGCGCACGTATTACTTTGTATCCTTCTACAGTTTTATTATTCATCATCTTAAACGCCTCATCAACATTTAATCCTTGTCCTAAATAATATCCAAATGTAAAGTTACGACTTGTAGGGCTCATACATGTAAGCATAAGGTCTCCCGCTCCAGCATAACTATATGCAGTCTCTTTCTTTCCGCCTAAAGTAACTAACGCTTTTGCCATATCTGTCATTCCAGTTGCTAGATACGCCGCTCTAGTTGAGTCTGCAACATTTAATCCAGCTAACATTCCTGAACCAACAGCGATAGCATTTTTAATTGCTCCACAGAATTGTATTCCGTCAATATCTTCTGTAGTTTCCATTTTTATAGCTTCTGTTTCAAGCAGCATACGAGTCATATCTTCTGCTTCTTTAGATTTTGTACCTAACATAAGAGAAATTTCTGTATGTTTTGCAACATCTATTGCGAATGATGGACCAGATAATGCTGAAATCTTTGTTGCTCCTAAATATTCTTCAAAAAGCTTAGTTGTAGTTATAAAGTTTTCCTCATCTATACCTTTAGTTGCACTAATTATTATTTGCTTCTCATCATAAAAATCTTTTATTAATTCTATAGTATCTCTAATCGCTATAAACGGAAGGACGTTAAGTATTACGTCCGCCCCTTTTACAGCTTCCACTATATCTGTTGTTATTTTAACTTCATCCGCAAGTCTTATTCCTGGGAATAACTTAGAATTTACTCTAGTTGTTAGAATTTCATCTTTTTCCGCTTCGAATTTTGTCCACATTATTATGTCAAAACCACGACCTTCTAAAACCTTAGCAAATCCAATTGCTAATGCTCCAGCTCCTAATATTGCTATTTTCATAAATCTTTTCCTTTCATATGTATTTATATATCTATATATTTTTAGTATTATTGTTCTTCTGGTAAGTTTAATTTAATGTGAAGTTCATCAAGTTGTTTTTCATCAACAACGTTTGGTGCTTCAGACATTTGACAACTTGCACTCTTATCTTTAGGAAATGCTATTGTATCTCTTATTGTATCTAATCCAAGTACTAACATTACAAGTCTATCTAGACCATATGCTAAACCTCCATGAGGTGGCACACCATATTTGAATGCATCTAGTAAGAAACCAAATCTAGCTTGAGCTTGTTCATCTGTAAATCCAAGCAGGTTAAATACTCTTCTTTGAACTTCTCTAGAGTGTATTCTAATACTTCCTCCACCAAGTTCTGTACCGTTTAATACGATATCATAAGCTTTAGCTTTAACATCTAATGGTCTTTCTTCCATGAAGCTCAAATCTTCATCTTTAGGTGCTGTGAATGGATGGTGAACAGCTTTACATCTGTTATTTTCTTCATCCCATTCAAACATAGGGAAGTCTACTACCCATAAGAATTTGTATTCATCTTTGTTTATTAGATTTAATCTCTTAGCCATTTCGCATCTAAGTGCCCCTAATGCTGCAAATACAACTTCGTTAGTATCTGCTACAAATAATACAAGATCTCCTTCTTTAGCGTTTGCTCTTTCAACAACTTTAGCTATTATATCTTCAGACATAAATCTTAATATATTAGATTTGTATTCTCCGTTTTCAATAGCAAATGATGCAAGACCTTTTGCTTTATATATTTTAACGAAATCTATAAGTTCATCGATTTGTTTTCTAGTATAGTTAGCTGCTCCTGGAACAGTTATTGTTCTAACACTTCCACCTTTAGCTATAGTATCTGCAAATACTTTGAATTCGCAACCTGCAAATATATCTGACATATCTGTAAGTTCCATGCCAAATCTTAAGTCTGGTTTATCTGAACCAAATCTTCTCATAGCTTCATCATAAGTCATTCTCATGAATGGAGTTTCAATATCTATACCTTTTATTTCCTTAAATATTTTCTTTAAGTATCTTTCGTTTACATCGATTACATCATCTTCGTCTACAAAAGATAATTCCATATCTATTTGTGTAAATTCTGGTTGTCTGTCTGCTCTTAAGTCCTCATCTCTAAAACATCTAGCTATTTGGATATATCTATCATATCCAGATAACATTAATATTTGTTTAAATAATTGTGGAGATTGAGGTAATGCATAAAACATTCCTGGATTTACTCTACTTGGTACTAAGTAGTCACGTGCTCCTTCTGGTGTAGATTTATTTAACATTGGAGTTTCAACTTCAATAAATCCTTCATCATGGAAGAAGTTTCTTGTAATGTGACAAATATCACTTTTTAATTTTAAGTTTCTTTGCATTGATTTACTTCTTAAATCTAGATATCTATATTTAAGTCTTGTTTGATCTCCTACTTGATCTGCTTCTTCAATTTGGAATGGTAAAGTATCACATTCTGAAAGTATTCTAACAGATTTAGCAATAACTTCTATTGTTCCTGTTTTTAATTTTGGGTTAACTTTCGAATCTTCTCTCTTATTAACCACACCTTCTACTGATATAACGTATTCGTTTTTGATATGGCTTGCTTTTTCGAAATCTTCAGCTGACACTCTGTCGTCTATTACAACTTGAATTATTCCACTTCTGTCACGAAGGTCTACGAATATTATTTTACCCATATCTCTTCTTGTGTCTACCCAGCCCATAACTGTTACATCTCTTCCAACATCGGCTTCAGTAAACTCTGTGCATCTTGCACTTCTTTTTTGTCCTGTAATTAATTCTGACATTTTTCTTTCCTCCTTTTAATATGTATATATAAATTATAATAAATATTTAATATGTTAAACACATTAGATATAAAAAGGCTCTCGCCTCTAATATGTTTAAACATATTAGGGACGAGAGATATATTCTTTCGTGGTGCCACCCTATTTACTTCTCATTTATTTTAACGTGCAATACACGTACTTACTTTTCATAAGTCTGCTCATAGGGTGTCTTTCATAAAGACCAATCTAACACTTCCAGCCTAGGTGTTATTCTCTATTGATTAGTTTAGTTTATTACTCTTCCCTTGTCATCGCATTTAACAAATTAAGTATACTATTTTTTTTACAAGTTGTCAACATAAATTTTAATTAATCTATGGTGGGAGTCGCTCCTGAAGTCATTGATGTCATTGTTTCTCCGCTATGACTTACAGCTTCTACTTTTACATCATAACTTGTATTTGGTTCTAATTTTACATATGCATGTTGTTCATCAATCTTGATTGCATCTAAAACATACATATCATTTGCACTCTCTTTTATATAATATCTATATTCTTTAAATGTCTTTGGGTTTGTAGATTTCGCCTTGACGTTTAATGCTACTTTTCCTGATGTTGTAGCTACTGATGAGGCTACTTCCAGATCAACTTCTTTTGCCATTTCATTAACTATGCTTACACTATTATTTGTTTCGTCAGACGAACTAAATATAGCCATTAAAAAAGATTCTCTATTATTTATACTAGTTGTTACTGCCGCAGCTAATATAACTATTGTTATAATCATCAAAGAAAATGTTATTAAGCTTATTTTTGTTTTATGCTCTTTTTTAGTTATTTTTCTATGTTTCATTTGTTATCACCTATTACTATATACAATAATATTACTCTATATTCTTTTCTTTTACAACACTTTTTTTATTACATTTTGGTTACAAAAAAAGTTGTATGATAACATACAACTTTTTACAAGCATTTCGTAAGCCGGGTTCTGTTTTAAACAATCATTAATCTGGGATGTATATCACTATACACCTCTAGCCACATTTCGAAAAGACGGCAAGGTAACCTTAACCTTCTCTATCTGTGTTGCACCAAATGGGGTTTACACCATCTGTATGTCACCATACAAATTTGTGAGCTCTTACCTCACATTTTCACCCTTACCACATAAGTGGCGGTTATTTTCTGTTGCACTTTCCTTAGGATCACTCCCAGTAGACGTTATCTACCATTACTACCTTGAGGTGCCCGGACTTTCCTCACAAGTTAAACTTGCGCGATTGTTAGAAATACTTGTAATAATTATTTTACACTATTTCTAGCTCTGGAGCTTTTATTTCTGGAACTTTTAATTCTGTCATTGTTGCCCCACCATTTTTATCCATTCTTACTTCGGTAATACTTAAATCTTCATCTGATTTTCTTTCTACTTCTTCTTTCATTCTATTAGGTCCATATTTGCCATAGATATATGCCTTTACTCTAGCCTCAAATGCTTTTTTATTTGTTCCTAGTGTATGCTCATAATCTGTAGGATCTTCATAGAATTTTTTAAACGTTCTTACGCCATATGTAGAAACTATGTATTCTACTATTGCAATTGAATATTCTTGAGAATAATTATATCTTTCATACCAACCTGTATCTTTTAATTTCCCTAGTTTTTTTACACCATTAGCTGATATATGTTCTGCAAAATATCTAACTTCTTTTTCGCTATTTAATTTTCCACTTAGATACCCCATCCAACCTAAACTTAACCATTGTCTAGCTTGTACTACATTTCCCGGGACGATATCTTCAGCCGAAACTTCATGGATTTCTTCCTCGTCTGCATCAGCATCTAATGTCCCTTCAGAAGCATCTACATCTGCCATTTCGTCCTCTAACATAATTAGTTCGTCCATTTCTTCCTCAGACACTTCTTCTATTTCTTCCGCAATTTCTTCAGTTTCTTCTATTTCTTCCCCTTCTACAGGCTCAACTTCTTTTTCTTCTTCATCTTGTTCTTTCTTTTTCATCATAGAAGCTTTTAACATTTTATCCGCCGTTTGTTTATCTTGTTCATTCATATATTCACCTAGAACATTCATAACAAGTATTCTTTTAAATGTTTCTGCCTGTTCTGTTCCACGTCCTCTAGGTGATGCGATGTGAATATTACCTTCCTCATCTTTAACTACGTATAAATCTTGTAATGAACGTCTTCTTTCATAATATCTTTTTTCTATTACACCATTAAACACTTGATTAAACATTTTAACACTAGGATAAACGTATACAGTTATTGCATAATACTCCCTAGGATTTTTTAAATCTATTCTTGGCATTTTCTTAGATATTTCTTTTATATATGTACATACATCATCTACAAAAGCTCCATCTAATCTATCGTTATATTTAATTGTTATTGTTTCTATTTGTCTTACAGCATTAAAATACACAATTTGCTTTTGTTGTTTTGCCATAAAATACCTCCAAACATATTACATAATATATTTTATCATATTTTGTTGTTTTTTACAAGAAAAAAAGAAGAGATTACTCTCTTCTTTACTATATATTCTGTTAAAAGAACACCTTTATTCCACAGGTACATCCTGTAACTCATATTTAGTAGCCCAAAAACCTGGTAAATGTTTTATATCTGGATTTTCTTCTGTTCCCATATTTACATCAAATGCGGGATGAAGTATATACCCTGGTGTTGCTTCTAATCTTGTAGTTGGAATAAATGCAATATCTATGTACTTGTCCGAAGTTGATGAAGATTCAGCTCCCATTACTCTATACTCATACTTTGGAATCCACACTAAATACGTTTCAGCTCCAACGCTCTCATTTACTACAACAATATTCGCCCACTCTTTGTTACTATAATCATACCAATCAGCCGGGGCATCGACTTTATTTCCAGACTCATCAACAACTCTCGTTCTTATTTCATTCCCATCAGCATCCCATGTTAGATAATATGTTCCATCTTTTAATAATGTTCCTAATTCTGGCGCATTAGCTTCTCCATATACTGGAATTTCTGGTGTAGTAAAAGTTCTTGTATATTCGCCATAATATGCTCCGCCATCTGTTAATTTTACTGTGACTTTATATGTCTTTCCTCGTTCTAAATTTTCAAACGTATGCTTTCCTGTTGTATTTGTAGTTATTAAATTATCATCTAGATAAATCTCATAATTTTTTACGCTATTTTGTTTTGCTAGTTCTGTTATTGTTGTACTATATACTACTATTCTTTCGCCGTAAGCATCTGCTTTAAAATTAGTTATACCTTTAGTATTATTGCCTAGTGTTGTTATGTTTTCAACATATTCGCCAATTAACATGCCGTCAACAGTTTTAGCAATAATTTTTATCTCATACGCTCTGTCTGGCTCTAATTCTGTATATTTATATGTTTTAGTACTAGTTGTTTGCTTTAAATTGCCATCTAAATAATATTCATACGAAGCTGCATTAGCAGGCGTTATACCTGTTATTTCGATAAAGTTAGTTCCTATACTAGTAGTTATACTTGATATGCCGGAATCTGATAATTCATACTTAGTAGTCCAAAAACCAGGCAACTGTTTTATATCCGGAACTTCTTCTGTCCCCATATTTATATAGAACGCGCTGCTGATAACATAATTTGTTTGATTTCCGTCTGTATCAAAAGTCGGCGTAACATCACTATATATAGTCTTTGTACCCTCTGTGTCTACATACGTATTCGCATTATCTACAAATCTTGCATCTATAACCATATTACCTTTATCTACTTTATATACATATCTTGGTATCCATACAAAATATGTCCTTAAATTGCCATTTATAGTTACTATATTTGCCCACACTTTATTCTCATAATCGAACCAATTCTCTGGTGGTTTTTTACTTATATTATTTCCTATTATTTCATTTCCATCTGCATCATATGATACAAAAAATGTTTTTTCTGGATTAAATCCCGTTAAATCTGGCGTATTATAATATATATTTCCTCTTTTTTCAAAAGCCGGCTTATGTGTTTCAGAAAATTCTATATCTCCACAAGATTCCATTCCATATACTTTTATTCCTGCTTCACATGCCCATTTAGCTCTTTCGACGTCCGCTTTATCTTTATCATCTACTATATATGTTAGATCACCACTTATTATCTCTAACTTTTCTTTATATATAGAATTATCTGGTATTGATTTTATAACATCCTGTATATTTTCGTTTTCTACATTTAACTCTGCTGCTTTATTTCCTTCAGCTAAGTAAAAGGCTAGGTATACATTGTATTCATCAACAAAGTTCTTTAAATTATATATAAAAGTAGACTTGTCTGCTTTGTTTATTATTCCAGTGTTATTCAATGTTAGAACTACTCCACTAGCTAATATTATCATAACAATAATTGTAATTACTAATACTATTAGGCTTATTCCTTTTTTCACTTTTATTGCCTCCATAATATTAAATTCCGTTGCCTACCCATACGCATGCACGAGAACCGTAGCTTTCGCCACCATAGCTAGTCCCAAAGTTAAATATTCCATAACTATTTCCTCGATAAAAAAGTGAAGAAGTACCAGATGTTACAAAAAAGCCACCATTACCCGAAAACGTTCTTGTTTCATATGTTGCATCCCCTGGTATGTAATTTGAGAAGTCTGATGAACTTGTTCCTGTTTTATAATTATCTATATATCTTAATGAAACTGTTTTTAAACCATCGCAAGGCCAAACTGTCAATTGTGAAACCACTCCACCAGCTACAAATTCACCACCTGCTGCACCAGAGAACATACCAAATACTCCTGTCATATTGCCAGTAGTTGATGCTGTAACACCATATGTTTTGGTGGTGCTATTATAATTATTTTTTACATTTCCATTTCCAGCGCCATAGTTAGAAGCAGATAACATTGCTATTGCTCCCCATTCGGTATTTTTACACAGATGTGTATCTATATTATTTGAAGATGTAGTCTCTTCATATTCTTTCGTAGTAGCATTCGTTGCAAAATTTGCTGAAAGTCCTAATGCTCCACCTTCTGATTCCATATCACGAATATAGTTAAACATATTTTCTACAGTTGCGTCTCTTTTTGCATCTACACCTGGTCTAGATTGTAACGCTGCATACACATTTGTAGTCATAAGCAATGAACATACTACTGCTAATATTTTTAATTTTTTCATATATTTATCTCCTTTAATTTTACCTATATATCTATTTAATCACAAAAGAAAATTCATTACAACGTGTTTTACTCATTGTAATGAATTTGTTATATTTTTTGTTATTTTAATATCTTCTTGATTTCTTTTATTCTAGAACCTTCATTTAAGTATTTTATTGCTATATTTAGTTCTTTTACCGTGCTTACTTTATATTTTGTTTCTGTTCCTAAAAGATACATATATCCTGTATCTAATATACTTTCATATACAACAGATTTTTCTACAAACTCGTATACTTCAAAAACGGTGCCATCACTTAATGCATATTCTACTCTACTTGATGCACCATAATTTGTTCCATTGTTTTGAAGTACATCATATGTAAAGTTGGATGATTTTAATATATTTTCAAGTTTTGAGTAAAGGCTGTCGCCTTCAGCCTTACTCAAACTTGTATTTGATTTACCTTTGGAACCGCCTATTATACCAACTACTACTGCTGCAATAACTACTATTATTCCAATAATTATTAATAATTTTTTCTTGTTCATAAATCTCTCCTAATTCGTTACTTCATTTAATTCATATTTAGTCATCCAGAAGCCTGGTAAATGTTTTATATCTGGATTTTCATCAGTTCCCATATTTACATCAAAAGCTGAATGAAGTATATATCCTGGTGTTGCTTCTAATCTTGTAGTTGGAATAAATGCAATATCTACCTTTTCATCTGAAGCATATGAAGACTCTGCCCCCATTACTCTATATTCATACTTTGGAATCCATACAAAATATGTTGTTGCTCCTATACTTTCATTTACAACCACAATATTCGCCCATTTTTTATTGCTATAGTCATACCAACCATCAGGCACAGCTACAGCATTTCCAGATTCATCCACAACTTCTGTTCTTATTTCATTTCCATCTGCGTCCCATGTTAAATAGTAAGTACCTGCTTTTAATAATTCACCTAATTCTGGCGCATTTGCTTCTCCATATACAGGTACTTCTGGCGTAGTAAATGTTCTTGTATATTCTCCATAATATATACCAGTATCTTTAACCTTTATTGTTACCTTGTATGTCCTTTGTCGTTCTAAACCTTCAAAAGTATATTTACCATTGGTATTAGTTGTTATTAATTCATCATCCAAATAATATTCATATGTTTTTACTCTATTTTGTCTTGCTATATCTGTTAAAGATGTATCGTATATTATTATCGAGTTGTGGCGAGCGTCTGCTTTAAATGTAGTCATTCCGTTAGTGTTACTTCCTAAAGTCGTTATCTCTCTTTCATATACTGCAAGTTCTTCTCCATAACCACTCTTGCCAACAATTTTAATATTATATATTGTGTCGTTTTTTAAGTTTTCAAATTTATATGTCGTACCAGTATTTTCAATTATTAAATTCCCATCCAAATAGTAATCAAACATCGCAACGCCTGTATGCGTTATTCCTGTAATTTCTATATAATTAGTCCCATAGCATGTGTTAATATTAGTAATATCTATTGTATCATTCAATTCATATTTACTCATCCAAAAACCAGATAGTTGTTTTACTTCTGAAGTTTCTTTTCCCAGATTTATATAAAATGCGCTACTAATTACATAATTAGTTTGGTTCCCATCAGCATCAAACATTGGTTCTGTATCGTTATATGTTATTTTTGTTTCATTATATGTTACATATTCATTTGAGTTGTTTACAAATCTTACATCTACTTTTTTCCCCGATTTATCTACTTTATATGCATATCTTGGGATCCATACAAAATATGTTGTTGTTCCTATGCTTTCATTTACAACCACGACATTTGCCCATTCTTTATTCTCGTAATCGAACCAATTCTCTGGTGGCTTTTTACTTATATTATTTCCTATTTTTTCATTTCCATCTGCATCATATGATACGAAGAATGTTTTTTCAGGATTAAATCCTGTTAAATCTGGTGTGTTGTAATATATGTTCCCTCTTTTTTCAAAAGCCGCTTTATGTGTTTCTGAAAATTCTATATCTCCACAAGATTCCATTCCATATACTTTTACTCCTGCTTCACACGCCCATTTAGCTCTTTCAACATCATCTTTATTTCGGTCATCTACCATATATGTTAGCTCACCACTTATTATTGCTAACTTTTCTTTATATATAGAATTATCTGGTATAGATTTTATAACACTCTGCATATTCTCACTTTCTACATTTAAATCTGTTGCTTTATTTCCTTCCGCTAAATAAAAAGCTAGGTATACATTGTATTCATCTACGAAATTCTTTAGATTATATATAAAAGTAGACTTGTCCGCTTTATTTGTTATATCAGTATTACTTAATGTTATTACTACAGAAGCAGCTAGTATTATCATAACAATAATTGTAATTACTAATACTATTAGGCTTATTCCCTTTTTCACTTTTATTGCCTCCATAATATTAAATTCCGTTTCCTACCCACAAACATGCACGTGAAGCTCTTGTATCACTATATCCCAGACCAGCATTATGATAAGCAACGTGGGTACTCCCCCTCTCAAAAACGGGTCTTCCGTTTGTTATCATATATCCAGTTGTAATTCCCAATAACTCGTAAGTTCCATCCCCTGGTATATATCTTGTATAATCTGAAGAGTCTGTACTCTCTGCATAATTATCTACATATCTTGGCGGTGCACTTATTAAATATTTACTATATGATGGCGATGAGTTCATTTTAGATACAATCCCAGCAGCCGTAAATTCATAGCTCGCAAAACCACCATGCATGCCAAAAATCCCATACATATTTCCTGTTGTTGAACATTTTACTCCATATATTCTTGTAGTACTGTTATAGTCCGACCCAGATATGTTACCACTTCCAGCACCATAATCTGAAAGCGCCAACATTGCAGCCGCACCCCACTCTATATTTTTGCACATATGTGCATCTATTGAGTTAGATGGAGATGTTTCTGTATAAACACCATTTACATCTGCAAGAGTTGCAGCTAGCCCTAGTGTGCCACCTTCCATTTCCATATCTCGTATATTTTTAAAAAAGCTACTTTGAGACATTTTTGCAGTCGAGATTCCTTGTCTCGATTGCAACGCAGCATGTACATTTGTAGTCATAAGTAATGCACAAGCTATTGCTAATATTTTTAGTTTTTTCATATTTTTTCTCCTTTATTTTACACTTATATATTTTATTTAATCACAAAAGAAAATTCATTACAATGTATTTTACGCATTGTAATGAATTTGTTATATTTTTTGTTTATATGTAATCTATTAATTTGTAGTTACATTTTGTGCTTCATATTTACTCATCCAAAAACCTGGTATATGTTTCATAGATGGATTATCATCGGTTCCCATATTTAATATGAACGCTGATTGGATTATATATCCTGGTGTTGGCTCTGTTTGGTTAGCCGAAATAAATGCAATGTCTACCTTCCTTTCAGTCGTAGTAGGATTTCCATCTAACACTCTATATTCATACCTTGGTATCCATACTAAATATGTTTCAGAACCTATGGTTTCATTTACAACTACAATATTCGCCCATTCTTTATTATCATAATCATACCAATCAGCAGGTGCGTTAACTTTATTTCCTGACTCATCAACAACTTCTGTTCTTATTTCATTTCCATCTGCATCCCATGTTAAGTAATATGTACCTGCTTTTGATAATGCCCCTAATTCTGGTGCATTTGCTTGATTATATGTTTGTGTAGCAGGAGTTCTTATAGTTTCTTCATATCTACCAACTTCTAAATCTCCCGTTTTTAAGCTAATAACTAAATGATATACCGTATTAGGTGTTAAGTTTTCAAATTTATATGTTCCTGTTGTTAAAGTTGTAATTAAATTTCCGTTTAAATAATATTCATATTTATACCCAGATGGTATTGCTGAACTACATTTAAATATTTCAATACTCGTATCCCATACTTCTATTGCAGGTTCTAAATCTAATCCATTTTGTGCTTCGTATTTGCTCATCCAAAATCCACCTAAAGCTTTCATACTTGGATTTTCATCTGTTCCCATATTTATATTAAATGCACTATTTACAACATAATTTGTTTGATTACCATTAGCGTCGAAAGTTGGAACTGTATCATTATATGTAATCTGTGTTCCATCTGGTGCTATATATGTATTATTGTTATCTACAAATCTTACATCTACAACCTTATTTGTACTGTCTACTTTATATGCATATCTAGGTATCCATACTAAATATGTTTTTAAATTTCCATTTATAACTACAATATTAGCCCATTCTTTATTTTCATAATCAAACCAATCTTCTGGCGCTTTTCTTGTAATATTTTTACCTAATTTTTCATTACCATTTGAATCATATGTTACAAAATATGTTTTTGTTGCATTGAAATTGGATATATCCGGAGTATTATAATATATATTTCCTACTTTAGCATAACTTGTTTTATGTGGTTCTATATGCCCAACATCATTACAGCTATCTGCCCCATCAACTTTCATACCTAATAGACATACTTTTTTTGCTCTTTCTACATCATTTACATCATCAGGATCAACCATATATGTTAACTCGCCTTTAATTATCTCCAGTTTATCCTTATATGCCCAATCTTCTGGTATGGATTTAATGATTGTGCTTAAATCATCCGAACCTACATTTAAAGTTTTTATATCATTTCCTTCTAATATGTAAAATCCTTGGAATACTCCATATTCTTCAATTATTAATTTTATATTAGTAATAAATGTAGCATCATCTGCTTTGTTTATTATCCCTGCATTATTTAATGTTATAACCACAGCGGCAGCTAATACTATCATAACAATAATTGTTATTACTAATACTATTAAGCTTATTCCTTTTCTCACTTTACTTCCCCCGTATTAACTCTATTATATTCCGTCTCCTACCCACACACAAATATGAATACCTTCACCGCTATCTCCTATACCAGTATAATGCATAATAGAAAACAACCCATCTGTACGAAGTCCAATCGGTCTACTATTACTTACCCAGTTTGTTGAACCACTAGGAAGTTTTCTTGTTTCATATGTTGCATCTCCTGGGATAAATCTATCTGCTCCTACAGGATTAGTATCGCTTTCAGAATATTTATCTACATATCTAGGTGCTGCATTAGCTATATATCTGTTGTACCCATCTATCATTTTTGAAACGATACCAGCTGATACATATTCATAAGATGCTGCTCCGCCGTTTAACCCAAATATACCTGTCATATTCCCAGTAGTTGAAGCGGTTACTCCATACATTTTGGTAGAACTGTTATAATCCGTTTTTACATTGCCTGCTCCAGCACCATAATTAGACGCAGCTAACATTGCAGCCGCACCCCATTCGGTATTTTTACACATATGTGAATCTATTCCGTTCGCTACTGATGTTTCCTCGTACGCTTTAGATTTTTCTGCAAACGTTGCAGATAATCCTAGTGCACCTCCACTTGCTTCCATTTCTCTTGCTAGTTTAAAAAATACACTTGCATATTGTCTACTTGTAGCTGTTCCACCTGGTCTAGATTGCAATGCTGCATGTACATTTGTAGTCATAAGCAATGCACAAGCAATTGCTAATATTTTTAGTTTTTTCATATGTTTATCTCTCCTTTATTTACACTTATATATTTTATTTAATCACAAAAGAAAATTCATTACAATGTATTTTACTCATTGTAATGAATTTGTTATATTTGCATATTTTATTTACTTTTCTAACATTGGCTTTAGGAATTTACCTGTATAACTATCTTTACATTTAGCTACTTCTTCTGGAGTTCCTGTAACAACAATATTACCACCTAAATTACCACCTTCTGGTCCTAGGTCTATAATATGATCTGCACATTTAATTATATCTAAATTATGCTCTATTACTACAGCTGTGTTTCCAGCATCTACAAGTCTATTTATTATTCCTATTAATTTATCTACGTCTGCTGTATGAAGTCCTGTGCTTGGCTCATCTAGAATATATAATGTTTTCCCTGTAGAACGCTTAGCTAGCTCTGTTGCAAGCTTAATTCTTTGTGCTTCGCCACCAGATAATGTTGTTGATGGTTGACCAAGTTTAATATATCCAAGTCCTACATCATTTAATCTTTCTAGTTTATTTCTAATTGGTGTAACATTCTTAAAGAACTCTAATGCTTCTTCTACAGTCATATCTAATACATCACTTATATTTTTGCCTTTGTATTTTACTTCTAATGTTTCACGACTATATCTCTTTCCATGACACACTTCACAAGGTACATACACATCTGGCAAGAAATGCATTTCTATTTTAATTATTCCATCTCCAGAACAAGCTTCACATCTACCACCTGGCACATTAAAGCTAAATCTTCCTTTTTGGTATCCTCTAAGTTTTGCTTCATTAGTAGTAGCAAAAAGATCACGTATATGATCAAACATACCAGTATATGTTGCAGGATTAGAACGTGGTGTTCTTCCTATTGGAGATTGGTCTATATTAATTATACTGTCTATATTTTCAAGGCCAGTTATTTTACCAACTTTACCCGGTTTTGTTTTTGCTCTATTTACCTCGTGCGCTACATATTTATATAGTATTTCATTTACTAAAGAACTCTTTCCAGAACCAGAAACACCAGTTACACAGTTTAATACTCCTAAAGGAATGTCTACATTAACTTTCTTTAAGTTGTTCTCTTCAGCCTTAACTATTTCTAACTTCTTTCCATTACCTTTTCTTCTTTCTTTAGGTACTTCTATTTTAAGCTTACCACTTAAGTATTTACCAGTTACACTATCTTCACATTTCATTATATCTTCTGGTGTTCCAGCAAATACAACATTACCACCATGAACACCTGCTCCAGGTCCAATATCTACTATATAGTCTGCTGCTTTCATTGTATCTTCATCATGTTCTACAACAATTAATGTATTACCTAAATCTCTCATCTTCTTTAAAGACTCAAGTAACTTCTCATTATCTCTTTGATGAAGACCAATACTTGGTTCGTCTAGTATGTATAACACACCAGTTAGGCCCGAACCTATTTGAGTGGCAAGTCTAATTCTTTGAGACTCACCGCCAGAAAGTGTTCCAGCACTTCTTGCAAGTGTTAAATAATCTAATCCTACATCTATTAAAAAGCCTAATCTATTATTTAATTCTTTTAATATTTGTTCGGATATTACTTTATTCTTCTCACTTAGTTTTAAGTTGTTTATATATTCTTTTATTTCTATTATTGGTAATGAGCATAGCTCGTGTATATTTAGTTTTCCAACCTTAACAGCCAATACGGTATCTTTAAGTCTTGTTCCATGACAAGCTTCACAAGGAATTGTATTCATAAAAGATTCATAATATGTTTTCATACCAAGAGAAGTAGTTTCGTGGTATCTTCTTTGAATGATGTTTATAACACCTTCAAATTCTCCCTCAAACGAACGGCTAAATCTTGCAGATTCATGTTTGAAAGAAATTACTTCACCTTTAGAACCATATAAAAGGACATCCTTAAACGCTTTCGGTATTTTGTTAAACTTAGTTTCTATATCTATACCATAGTGGTCACAAAGGCCTCTCATATACATAAGAGTTACAGAGTCTACTCCATTACCACCCCAAGCATAGAACAATGTAGGATCACTTAACTTTTTATTCTCATCCGAAACAATTCTTTCAGGATCTACCATTAAAAGTTCGCCAACACCAGTACAACTTGGGCAAGCTCCATATGGTGTATTAAACGAAAACATTCTTGGAGTTATTTCTTCCATAGATATGTTACAATCTGGACAAGAATAATTTCCTGAGAATAGCATTTCTTCTCCGTCTACTATTTTAACTAAAACAAGATTGTCTGCTTGTTTCATACAAAGTTCAACAGAATCTGCTAGACGTTTTTCCATGTCTTCATTAACAACTAATCTATCTACAACAATCTCTATATTATGCGACTTTGTTCTTTCTATTTCTGGAAGTTCTTCTGCAAGATCATATAGCTTGCCATCAATTCTTGCTCTTACATATCCTTCTTTAATAGCGTTTTCTATAACTTTAGCATGTTCACCTTTTTTACCACGAATTACAGGAGCCATTACAAGAATCTTAGTGCCTTTTTCTAGTTCCATTATGCTGTCCACTATTTGGTCTACTGTTTGCATAGATATTTTCTTTCCACATTTAGGACAATGTGGTACACCTATACTTGCATAAAGAAGACGAAGATAATCATAAATCTCTGTTACAGTCCCAACAGTAGAACGTGGATTTTTAGATGTAGTCTTTTGGTCTATAGATATAGCTGGAGATAATCCTTCTATACTATCTACATCTGGTTTTTCCATAAGACCTAAGAATTGTCTTGCATAAGAAGAAAGACTTTCTACATATCTTCTTTGTCCTTCTGCATATATAGTATCAAAAGCTAAAGATGTTTTACCACTACCAGAAAGTCCAGTAAATACAGTAAGAGTATTTCTTGGCACTTCTAAATCTACATTCTTTAGATTGTTTTCTCTTGCACCTTTAATAGTAAGTTTTTCTTGCATAGTTCCTCCTTATATACATATATATTCTTCTTAAATATATAAAAAGATATAATGTATGTTAAACCACTATACATTATATCACATTTTATTTATATATACTAGTAGTATTTATTGGCAAATTACATATAACCCACTTCAAATACTCATCTATAATTTCTATAACTTTCTTTTCACTAAATTCATCCATATGAATATGATTTATTTGTTTCCAATATGTTTTATTTGTAAATATCTGTTTTTTCTTTTTTAGAATAAATATAATTTCCGTATCCACAGTTATAGCATAGTCTTTATTATTTTTATTAAAATATATTACAAAACCTATATGCTCTTCTTGTTTAATATTTTTATCATAAACATCTACATCACCATTTGGTAACCATTCTACTTTATACTTATTATTATAATAATTAAACAGTTTCTCTAGCATTATTTTTATCCTTCTTTTTTCTTATAACAAACCTTATTAAATATGTAAGTCCTGCTATTACATTATATATGACTAATAAGTCTATGCAACTTCCCATATTATATAAAAGATTTATTGGAATTATAAAAGCTATAGATGTTAATATTAAGCTTATTAATACATCCCACTTTTCATTCATAAGAACTATTGCTATGTATACTACTGGAAATATTATATATATTCCATCTAATATATTTTTGCCACCTTGCATAGCACATACAAGTAATGCTATAAATATAGCTGGTAATATAATTCTTAATATTCTTCTAATCATATGTACACCTCTACTTCTTTGCATTCATTTTTAGATATTCAGATATAAACAAATCTAAATCTCCATCCATAACACCTTGTACATTACCCATTTCTGCGTTTGTTCTATGATCTTTAACCATAGTATATGGACAAAATACATAAGAACGGATTTGGCTTCCCCAACCATTTTCTGAAAGTTCACCTTTAATTTCTTTTAATCTTTCTTGAGATTTATCTAATTCATATTGATAAAGTTTAGCTTTAAGCATTTTCATACAAGTTTCTCTATTTTGTATTTGAGAACGTTCTGTTTGACAAGCTACAACTATACCAGTTGGTATATGCTTAATTCTTACTGCAGAGTCTGTTTTATTAATATGTTGTCCACCAGCACCACTTGCTCTATATGTTCCAACTTCTAAGTCTTCTGCTTTAATTTCTACTTCTATATCATCTTCTATTTCTGGCATTACATCTACAGCTGCAAAAGAAGTATGTCTTCTTTTATTTGCATCAAAAGGAGATATTCTAACAAGTCTGTGTACACCTTTTTCTGCTTTAAGATAGCCATAAGCATACATTCCTTTAACTCCAAATGTAACGCTCTTAATTCCAGCCTCATCACCTTCTTGCATATCATAAAGAGAATACTCAAACCCTGAACGTTCTGCCCATCTTGTATACATTCTATTTAGCATTTCTGCCCAGTCTTGAGATTCTGTTCCACCTGCGCCTGCATGTATTGTTACAATTGCATTTAATGTATCGTATTCTTCAGCAAGAAGTGAAGACACTTCTAGTTTTTCTATCTTTCCTTCTAATAACTCAATTTCTTTTTCAAGATCTGATTTAATACTTTCATCCATTTCTTCTTTTAAAAGCTCATAAGAAACTGCTGCATTTTCTACTACATCTGCTACTTTATAGTACGCAGCTAAAGCTACCTTTAACTCTTTTATTTCTTTTAGAACAACTCCGCTTGACTTAGCATCATCCCAAAATCCCGCCTCTAATGTTTTTTCTTCTAAAGCTTTTAATTCTTGTTCTTTAGCTTCTATTTTTAATGTAGTTTTAATCTCATTTAATCTTTTTGTATATTCTTCTAAGCTATATTTAATTTCTGTTAGCTCCATCTATATCCTCCCATATACCAGTATTATCTGGCATAACATTAAATTCCATAATATCGTCTTTAGTAGGATGAATGAACTTAAGTGAGCATGCAAATAACGCAAGGTCTCCTTTTGTTCCACCGTACTTAACATCACCATATAACGGATGCCCAATGTTACTCATTTGCACTCTTATTTGGTGGTGACGACCTGTATGTAATTTAATTCTAACATATGTATATTCTTTATTCTTAAAATTAGTATGACCAACTACTGTATAATCTAGTGATGCAAGTTTAGCCCCTTTTTTAGTTTCAGGTACTACACTACTTGTATTAGTTCTTTCATCTTTATATAGATAGTTTTCTAGGTGTCCTGTACCTTCTAATTTTCCTTCTACAGCAGCAATATATTCTTTCTTAAAGTCTCCATTACGTATTGCTTCAGAAAGTCTACTAGCACCTTTAGATGTTCTAGCAAACACCATAATACCTTCAGTCATACGATCTAATCTATGTACTAAACCTAAAAACACTTCTCCTGGTTTATTATATTTTTCTTTTATATACGCTTTAACCAAAGTAAGCATATCCGTGTCTCCAGTTTTATCCGCTTGAGATGGAATACCTGCAGGCTTTATTACTACTATTGAGTGGTTATCTTCATATATTACTTTTAACTCTTTCATATTATTCCTCATAAAAGTAAAACCCCACGTTACGTGAGGTCTATCTTACTTTTCTTCTTTTTTAGTTTTGATTTCTACTACTTGTCTTTTATTATATTTTCCGCAAGCAGGACATGCTTTATGTGGAAGTATTGTTTCTCCACAAGCTTCACATGTAGCTAATGATTTTTCTTCTAATTTCCATGTAGAACGGCGAAGACCTGTTCTAGCTTTTGACCATCTTCTTTTTGGTTGTGCCATTTCTATTCCCTCCTTTAAGCGAACACATAATGCCCGAGATTATCTTATTACCCATATATTATATAGCACGAGTTAAATATTGTCAAGTGATTTTTATTAAAGTTATAAATTTAGTACTTAAATTCTATCTTCATTATTACCCCTTATAGATAAGAAAATCTATCCCATATGGGATAGATTTCTAATTTGTCCACCTACGCATTTATTGTTCGCAAGTAGGGTTGCGAATTACATTTCGTCCACTTGTGCATTTATACCCCGCCAACAAGGTGGCGACTAACATTTATACTAGTACTTTTCAGTACCATTAATATTATATACATTATACCTTAGGTAATATGAAATTGTCAACCAAAATATGTCCATTCGACAAAACTAGTGCTTTTTCTACATTGTCACTTTATCTCTTTAATCTAAATGAATTTAATATTACTGTTATGCTACTAAACATCATTGCCATACTTGCATACATTGGTGTTAACCCTATTCCAAATCTTTCAAGTATTCCAGATGCTATCGTTATCATAACCGTGTTATATGCAAATGCCCAGAACATATTAGACTTAATTACATTTAGTGTTTTCTTGCTTGTTCTAAATAGTTCAGCAATACTAGATATATCGTTGTTCATAAGAATTACATCTGCAGAGTTTTGCGCTATATCTGTTCCACTATGCATAGAAACTCCTATAGTTGCTGTAGCTAAAGCCGGTGCATCATTTATTCCATCGCCAACCATCATAACATACTTACCATTATCTATTAATTCTCGTATTTTTTCTGTCTTATCTTTAGGAAGTACATTTGCAATTACTCTATAGATATTAAGTTCGTTTGCAACAGTTTTTGCTGTTAAGCCGTTATCTCCAGTAAGCATTATGAATTTCTTATCCATCTTAAATAGTTCTGCCATTGCATCATAAGAACCTTTTCTTATTGTATCTTTTACACCTATTAACGCAATTACTTGGAAGTTTTTAATTACATACATAATACTACAGCCAGCAGCTGCTAAGCGTTCTTCATTCTTTAAGAATTTGTTTTCTACTCCTAATATTTGAAATACTCTTCCGTTTCCAACATAGTATTCAAAATCTCCAACTTTACCTCTTATACCTACACCAGGTAATTCTTCGAAATATTCTACATCAAGTTCACGCCTTCCTATTTCATCTAGGTATTTAATAAACGGATAAGCAATAGGATGTGTAGAATGTCTTTCTAAACTTCCTACTATTTGCATTATCTCTACATTATCTATATCATTTGTATAATTTAATACTTCATATATACTAACTTCACCATTTGTTAATGTCCCTGTTTTGTCCATTACTACTGTATTAATTTTATTTGCAGTTTCTAATACGTCACTAGACTTAACAAGTATTCCACGTTTAGCAAGTTTACCTTCACTTATTACTACAGCAAGTGGAGTTGCTAAGCCTAACGCACAAGGGCATGCTACCACAAGCACATTTACAAAGTGTTTTATTCCCTCTTTAAATCCTAAATCAAACATAATATACATGCATAGTGTAAATATTGCTATTCCTATTACTACTGCTACAAATATTCCACATACATAATCTGCATATTTAGCTATTTTAGGTTTAGTATTTGATGCTTCAGATACTAAATGTACTATTTCAGATATTGTAGAATCTTTACCTATACGTTCAGCTCTATACTCAAAGTATCCATCATAGTTAATGCTTCCCGCGATAACCTTAGAATCTGTTACTTTCTTTCTAGGTAATGATTCGCCAGTTATAAACGACTCATCTACGTGTGCAGAACCACTTATTACAGTACCATCCACTGCGACTCTATCCCCTGCTTTACATACAAGTATGTCTCCTACTTTTACTTCATCTATAGTAACCTTTTTATCTCCATCTTTTGTTTTTATTATTGCATATTCTGGAGTTATTTTAACAAGGTCTTTTATTGCCTCTTTAGTCTTCTCTTTACTGTTATAGTCTATATATCTACCTAGTTTTACAAAGAATACTACAGATACACAAGCTTCAAAATACAAATTATGCACTAGTTCATGCTTTCCAGCAAATACAAGTATCATATTAATAAAGCTATATATGAAACTTGCAAGGACTCCTAATGTTACTAGAGTATCCATATTAGGCATCGTCTTAATAAATCTTTTTACTCCAGTTATTAATATATCTCTACCATAAATAAGAGCACATATTGCAAATATACATAAAAGTATAGAATATACTATCGGACTTTTATCCATACTAATAAATCCTGGTACAGGTATATTAAACATTTCTCCCATAGAGACATACATAGTAACTAAAGTTAATATTCCAAATAATATTAACCAGAGTTTATTCATATTCTTTCTATTTTCTTTTTTAGGATTATATATACCTAAAGACTCAAAACCAGCTTCTTTAATATACTCTTCTATTTGTTTTACATTTACCTTAGTTTCATCGTATTCTACTAAAGCCTGAGCAAGCACCAGATTAACTGATGCTTTTATTCCTTCCTGCTTATTCAAATATTTTTCTAACCCCGAAGAACAAGCACTACAGCTCATTCCACCTATACTTAAAATTACTTTTTTCATATATTATTACCCATTTAATTAATCTATTACATCAAAGCCTAATGCTTCAATTTTATCTTTGAGTATATTAGTTATATCTCTATCCGTAGTTACTATAACTGTTTTAGTTTCATGACTTGCAGCTACGACTATTACTCCATCCATATCTTTTAACGCATTTTTAACTCTATTTTCGCAACCGCCACACATCATACCTTCCACTTTAAATGCAACTGTCATATTTACCTCCTAGATAAATTTCTTACAAAAGCTCTTTCTATGTGCTTTACAAAGCCCATATTTTTTAATTGCTTCTGTATGTTCTTTTGTTCCATATCCTTTGTTTTTAGCAAATCCATACTCTGGATATTCTTTGTCTAGTTCAATTATCATATGATCTCTTGTTACCTTAGCTATAATAGATGCTGCTGCAATAGATTCACTTAGCGCATCACCTTTAATAATTGGTGAATATGGTACATCTATTGGCACTTTCTTTTCTGCATCTACTAATGCAAAGTCTGGTTTTTGCTTCAATCCTTCTACTGCTTTTTTCATAGCAAGCCTTGTTGCTTCTAGTATGTTTATATTATCTATTGTTTCTTCATCTACTATACCAACAGACCAAGCTACAGCTCTTTCCTTTATAGTTTCAAATAATTGTTCTCTTTTCTTTTCTGAAAGTTTCTTAGAATCATTTACACCTTCAATATGATCATCTTTTTTAAGAATAACTGCAGCTGCTACAACTGGTCCACAAAGCGGTCCACGCCCAGCTTCATCTATTCCACATACAAATTCATATCCTTTAGCATATAACGCTCTTTCGTACTCTAACATTTTATCTAATCTAAGTTGTTCTTTTTCTGTCATTTAAACACACTCCATATATACTTCGTTCTTTGTTTTTCCTCTTTCTTTTGCTACTTTCTTTATTGCTTCTTTTTTATCCATTCCTTGTCCAACATAATATTCTACAAGTTCTCTATCTGTCATTTTATCTATTCCAAGTTTTTCATTTTCTTCTTCTTTTTTTAAGCTCTCGCCTTCAATATTACCTTCAACAATTAAAACAATTTCACCCTTAATACCGTTTGTTTCAATTTCTTCTATTTGTTCAGTAAGTGTAGAATATCTACATTCTTCATGAAGCTTTGTAAGTTCTCTTGCTATACATATTCTTCTTTCGCCTAAATGTTTTAATATATCTTTTAATGTATATAAAATCTTATGTGGTGCTTCATAGAATACCATTGTTCTTGTTTCATATTTAAGACTTTCTAATCTTTCACGACGTCTAGTTGGTCTCATTGGCAAAAAGCCTTCAAATGTAAAGGTATCTGAATCAAAGTTGGTGTATGCTATTGCTGTAGTAAGAGCAGTAACACCAGGTATAACTTCTATCTTATATCCTTCATCTATTAATGTTTCTACTAACGCTTCACCAGGATCAGATATCCTTGGCATACCAGCATCAGATACTAATGCAATTTGTTTCCCTTCATCTAGAAGTCTTCTTACTTCATCTATTTTATCTTTTTCATTGTGTCTATGGTAACTAATTTGTGGTTTAGATATTTCCAAGTGATTTAGTAGCTTTAATGTTTGTCTTGTATCTTCTGCAAGTATTAAATCTACTTCTTTTAATGTATCTATTGCACGTAAAGTAATATCTCTTAAATTACCTATTGGTGTACCTACCAAATATAACTTACCAGTTATTTCTTCTTTTTTACTCATTATTCCTCCACATTATCCATTCCATATATTTCATATACATGGTCTGTGTAATTTCCGTTCTCATCATATTCTATTATACTAGGCAATACTGTACATTCATTGCCACCGCCTAAAACATATTCGCATAGAACAATACTCGGCTTCTTTTTAGTGCTAGGTTGCAAGAATTGCAATTCTTTAACTTCAAGATTGTATTTTCTACCTAATGTTATTAAATCTGCAATTCTTTCTGGTTTGTGTACAATATATAACTTACCTTTAAATTTTAATAACTTAGATGCAGTTTTAAATATATCCTCAAGTTCACACTTTACTTCATGACGAGCTATATACTTTTCATCTGTATCATTTACCGTTCCAGTCCCTACCTTTTTATATGGGGGATTAGATATTACCACATCCACATTATCTTTTCCAGTTATTTCGACAATTTTCTCGCGAATTTTTTCTACATTTTTAAGGTTCTCTTTAACAGCATATACTTTACCCGTTAATTCGTTAAGCTCAATGTTCTTAAGAGCTAAATTGTACATTTTATCTTGAAGCTCTACTCCAATTATTTTGTTACACTTAACTTTCTCAGAAATAATTACAGGCATAACCGCTGAGCCCGTCCCTAAATCTAATATATTTGTATCTTTATTTGTTTTCTTAACCATATTCGCAAGAAGTACAGAATCCATACCAAATAAAAAGAGGTCTGTATCTTGTATAATCTTCTTGCCATTTAGGTTTAAATCATCTATTCTTTCCATAAAAAATCCTCAGAAGTATTTTATCATAAAGAAACAAAAAAGAAAAGAATAATTTTTTACCATAAACCATTTTAACAGTTCATTTTTTGATGCATAAAATATACAAAAACTTCTTGGAGGTAACTATGTACAATAACCCAAATTTAATAAATAAACTGCTATGTTGTTTAAATCCTCGTTTCCCACTTCCTTGTAACCATTATATTTGTGGATTTAATCTCTCTATCTTTTCTTCTATTGCCCAAGTAGAAAGTTGTTTAACAGGTGCTACTAACAGTTGCAAATGTTTAATCGCAAATAATAAAAAGTGTTTAAGAGAATCTAAAGATAAAATAGGTACTACAGAAAATCCTAACGAAAATATACAATAAATATACATGTATATAACCTACTTTGTGGGTTGTATTTTACTTGTTTTTGTGCTATACTGTCCTTGACAGAAGATAAAAAAATATTACTAAAAATATTTTAAGGGGGATTTTTTAGTGGAAAAAATTATAGTTAATGGGCCTTGTCGCCTTGAAGGTGAAGTTACAATTTCTGGTGCAAAAAACGCAGCAGTTGCAATACTTCCAGCTACGTTACTAGTTGCTGGCAAATGTCATTTAGAGAACGTACCTAACATTTCAGATATACGTGCTTTCGTTAAAATATTAGAAAGCTTAGGTTCTAAAATAGAATACGTTTCTGAACATGAAATGATAATAGATAACACAAATATACATACAACAGTAGCTCCATATGATTTAACAAGTAAATTTAGAGCATCATACTACCTACTTGGAGCTTTACTTAGCCGTTTTGGTAATGCACAAATAAGCTTACCTGGTGGATGCAATATTGGTGCAAGACCAATAGATCAACATATTAAAGCATTCGAAACTTTAGGTGCTGAAGTTGAAGTTAAAAGAGGAAATGTTTATGCTACTTCTAAAAAATTAGAAGCTTCTTCTATCTTCTTTGATGTTGTTACAGTTGGTGGAACAATTAATGCAATCTTAGCTGCTACTTTAGTTCCTGGTACAACAACAATAGAAAACTGTGCTAAAGAACCACACATAGTTGACGTAGCTAACTTCTTAAACTCTGTTGGCGCTAGTATTAAAGGTGCTGGTACAGACGTTATTAAAGTTACTGGTGTAAAAAGCTTAAAACAAACATCAAGCTATGCAATCATCCCAGACCAAATTGAAGCTGGTACATTTATGGTTGCAGCAGCAGCTACTAAAGGTGATGTTTTAATTAAAAACTGTATTCCAAAACATATGGAACCAATATCTGCAAAACTTGAAGAATCTGGTGCTGAAGTTATAGAATACGAAGATAGTATTAGAGTTAGAATGAACAAATCTCCAAAAGCTATTAACATTAAAACTCTACCATACCCAGGATTTCCTACAGATATGCAACCACAATTTGGTACATATTTAACACTTGCAACTGGAAGCTCTATGATAGTTGAAAGTATTTGGGAATCTCGTTTCCAATATACTGCAGAACTTGTTAAAATGGGTGCTACTATCTCTTACCATGATAGAACAGCAATGTTTACTGGCGTAAAAGAACTTTACGGTTCTCCAGTTAAAGCTATGGACTTAAGAGCTGGTGCTGCTATGATAATTGCAGGTCTTACTGCTCATGGTGCAACAGAAATATATGACATACACCACATCGAACGTGGTTACGAAAATATCGTAGATAAATTTAAAGCACTTGGTGCTAATATTGAATACGAAATTACAAACGACTAATAAGAAACGGAGCGTATTATGCTAAAACTATATCCATTATATAGTGGCAGTTCAGGTAATATGTATTTAATTAGATCCCCAAAGGCTACTGTAATAGTAGACATTGGGGTTTCTTTTAAGTCACTTACAGAATCTTTAGATACTCTTGGTATCAACATTTCTGAAATTGACGCCCTATTTATTACCCACGAACACATAGATCACACAAAAGGTGTTGCCACTTTAATTAATAAAACAGATATACCAATATATACATCTAATGGAACTAAATCATACCTTTTAGATAAACATAAGGACAAGCTAAAAAAAGAACCTGTATTTGTTACTGTAAGCCAAAATAACGAGTTTTATCTTAAAGATATTAAAGTTACACCATTTAGAATTTCGCACGACGCAAAAGAGCCTCTAGGCTTTACATTTGCAAATGAGGAATCAAAACTTACAATAGCTACAGATTTAGGTTATGTTTCAGATGATGTATATAAACAACTTTCAGATTCAACATTTACAGTTTTAGAGTGTAACTATGATAGAAACCTACTTATGTACGGCCCTTACTCTTACCCACTAAAATGTAGAATACAAAGCGATATTGGTCACTTATCTAATGATGATACATCAGATACGATACTATGTCTTGCTAAAGAAGGAAAAAGAAATTTCCTTTTAGGTCATATTAGCGAAAACAATAACGAACCAGAACAAGCACTATTTGCTGTTAACCAAACACTTAAAGAAAATGGTTTTGACCTAAATGAATTTAACATCCACTGTGCTACTAGGGATGTTTCATATGAGGAGTACATTTTATGATAAATATAAAGATAATATGTGTAGGAGATCTTAAAGAAAAGTATTTACGAGAATATGAAGCAGAATATGTAAAAAGACTTTCTAAATATTGTAAGTTAGAAATAATCTGTCTTAAAGATGAAAAGCTCCCTACTACACTTAACGAAAGTAACATTAATATTGTAAAAGAAAAAGAAGGACAAGCAATACTTCAAAAATTAAATAATATAAACAACTCATTTAATTTTGTATTAGATGAACATGGAAAAGAATTTACTTCTGTAGAACTTAGTGAAAAATTAGCTAAGATTCCTACTGAAGGTAACTCCACTATTACATTTGTTATTGGCGGAAGTTTAGGTTTAAGTGAAAATGTTAAGAAAAGCGCGAATGTATTACTTTCATTTTCAAAATTTACTTTCCCTCATCAAATGATTAGAATATTCCTTCTAGAGCAGATATTTAGGGCGTTTAAGATAAATTCAGGCGAAACTTATCACCACTAGAATTGAAAAAAATGCTTGTATTTATTTTACAGCTATGGTATTATCTTATCGAGGTGTAAAATTATGAAATCAACAGGAATAGTTAGAAAAGTAGATGAATTAGGAAGAATCGTACTTCCAATGGAACTTAGAAGAACTTTAGGTGTAGATACTAAAGATGCTTTAGAAATCTATGTAGAAGGCGAATCAATAATTCTTAAAAAATATGCTCCTTGCTGCATATTCTGTGGCGAAGGAAATGACGTTACAGTATTTAAGGACAAAAACGTTTGTGCAAAATGCAAAAAAGAACTTTCTAAATAATATAATCAAACATATAAAATTAAACCCTTGACTTAGTCAAGGGTTCTTTATTACTCTTTTAGGTTGTCGTTTTGTGATTATTGTATTTAGAATAGTTAGCTTTGTATTCCTCTACTATATCTTTACTTACACTTCCAACTTTACATACTATTTGACTAAAAGATAACATATATACTTTATCTGTCTTTACTATACTATCTTTTTTCAAATTATTTTGAGTGTCTTTCTTTAGAAGTTTGTTAGCTTTATACTTTTGTTTTTCTACCTTAGATGAAAGTATCATTGAAAGATATTCTATAGGCACAGCCTTTGTATTTCTTTCTATTATTACAAATAAGTGATCATGTCCTTTTTTTCCATCAGCATATTCGTATTCTTTTACAAATACAATATCTCCTTCTTCATATGTAGTTGCATACTCTATTAAACTTTCTTCAGCAACCGCATTTTCTAGTATTCCTTTATGCCATTCTTCCTCTGGTGGATACTCCTTAAATGCCTCACTTACATCTTTAGCTAAATTGTTTTCGTATACAAATTTTAGAAACTCGCTCATTTCTTCTTTCATAAAAATTCCTCCTTTATATTTTGCAACCCTAAAAATCTTGTGCACACATATAATATTAGAATTTTCCCCCAAGAAATTCACATCCATATTATACCAAATATTTTATATAATAGCAATAAAAAACAGCTTATTAGCTGTTTTTTAATTCATTTATTAAATCTCTTAATACTGCTGCTTTTTCAAACTCATATTTTCTAGCATACTCAAACATTTCTTTAGTAAGTCTATCTATTGTTTCTTCTAATGTTTCACCTTTTTCTTGTTCTATTACAGGTGCTTCTTCATCATTAAATACAGCCTTAACACTATCTCTAACATCTTTTACTATGCTCTTTGGAACTATTCCATGCTTTTCATTATATTCTTCTTGTATCTTTCTTCTTCTATTTGTTTCTCTTATTGCATTTTCCATAGAGTCTGTAAGCTCATCTGCATACATTATTACTTGACCTTCAGAGTTTCTTGCCGCTCTACCTATTGTTTGTATTAAAGAACGCTCACTTCTTAAGAATCCCTCTTTATCCGCATCAAGTATAGCTACTAAAGATACTTCTGGAATATCTAGGCCTTCTCTTAAAAGGTTAATTCCAACTAGCACATCAAACTTGCCCAGTCTTAGTTCACGAATTATTTCAAGTCTATCTAGTGCTTTTATATCTGAGTGCATATATCTTACCTTGATACCTTTTTCTTCAAGATAACTAGTAAGTTCTTCTGCCATCTTCTTAGTTAAAGTAGTAACTAATACTCTTTCCTTTTTAGCAACTCTTTCGTTAATATTTTGTATTAAATCTTCTATTTGTCCATCAGTTTCTTTAACTGTAATCTTAGGATCAAGTAGTCCTGTTGGTCTTATTATTTGTTCTACTACTTGTGTAGAATTATTCTTTTCATAGTCTCCAGGCGTAGCGCTTACAAATATTAATTGTCTTGTTTTTTCTTCCCATTCTTTGAAAGATAACGGTCTATTATCCATTGCAGATGGAAGTCTAAATCCATAGTCTACTAAAGCTTGTTTTCTCGCTCTATCTCCATTATACATACCACCTATTTGAGGTATTGTTACATGAGATTCATCTATTACTGTTAAGTAATCTTCTCCCATAAAATCAAAAAGACAATATGGTGTACTTCCACGTTCTCTATCTGCCATATATACAGAATAGTTTTCTATTCCTTGGCAGAAGCCCGTTTCTTGAAGCATTTCTATATCAAAGTTCACACGTTGTTCCAAACGATATGCTTCAACTATCTTTTCTTCTGCTCTTAGCTCAGCTAGTCTTTCATCAAGTTCTTCCTTAATTCTTGCTATCGCTTTATTTACTTTATCTCTAGATGTAACATAGTGAGATTTAGGATATATTAACTCGTGATCTACTCTAGCTATTGTTTTGCCAGAGATAGGTTCTATAAATGTTAGTTTGTCTATTTCATCACCAAAGAACTCTATACGAAGGGCATGTTCATTGTTACCTACTTCATATACATCTATTATATCTCCCTTTACTCTAAAAGTACCACGTAAGAATTCCATGTCACTTCTTGTATATTGCATCTCTATTAACTTTTCCATTACTTCTTCACGATATTTTTGCATTCCTGGTCTTACAGACAATGTATGGTCTCTATATTCTTCTGGTGAACCTAATGCATATATAGCTGAAACAGAAGCGATTATTATTATATCTTTTCTTTCGAAAACCGCTGCTGTTGCACTATGTCTCATTCTATCTATTTCATCATTTATACTACTGTCTTTTTCTATATATGTGTCTGTTGCTGCAATATATGCTTCTGGTTGGAAGTAATCGTAATAACTAATAAAATACTCAACCGCATTTTCAGGGAAGAACTCCTTGAATTCGCTGTACAGTTGTCCTGCTAGTGTTTTATTATGTGCCATTATTATTGTTGGTTTATTTACCTCTTTAATAACATTCGCAATTGTAAAGGTTTTACCACTACCTGTTACACCAAGTAGTGTTTGACCTCTATCTCCTCTTTTTATTCCTTCCACCAAAGCTTTAATTGCTTCTGGTTGATCACCTGTTGGTTCAAAATTTGATACTAATTTAAACATGTCTTCTCCTTTTTCAGCTTGTACAAAATATACAACAACTGAATTTATATATTTTATCTAATTTATTTGTTTTGCATGTAACACTATCCTATATGCGTTATTATCTGCACAAGTAGATAATGTTAATATGTTATCTTGTTCATCTATTTCTGTTCCAAAATCTTTTATGCTTCTATCTTTTAGTGTATTTATAAATTTCTCAAATTCGTTTTCTTTAAACTCAGTATCTATATAATAATCTTCCGTCTTTATTTTATATACTGAAAATACTTTGTACTTTTTCTCTTCTTTTTCTGTTGTTAAATTTATTATATAATTTTCTTCATTGTTATACCATTCTTCTTTTAATATGTTTTTTAATGTTCCAAACATTGAATCATTTTTCATATTATGTCCATATATTACAATATTTTTATCCGTTCCATCTAGTTTATTTTTATAGTCCATAAATATTGAACCGCCAACATTATATTTTTTATCCAAGTTTTTTCTTAGATAATAACTATTATCTTTGGCTTGTACTACCGCATATTCTATTTTTGTTCCATTTACCTTTAAGTATGCTACTATTTGATTATTTATTTCTTTTAATTTAACAAAATCTACTTTATACTCTATTTCTTCGTCTTTATTTTCGTTAATTTCTATTATAGCCTCCGATACTTTATCTGATATCTCTTCGTTTTCTTTGTTATCTACAAACCACTTAGCAATACAACCAACAGAAATTATTAATATTATTATAAATAACAGTATTAATATGTTTAGAAATATTTCTTTTATGCTTTTATTTTTTATTCTCTGTTCTTCCATAAACGCTCCCTATAAAAAATGAACTAGCTTTCACTAGTTCATTATATCATATGTTAATTGTTTTTTATAGTTTTTTTAGCTCTTATTGTTATTATTAAACCTATACTAGATACTAAAACCAACATTATATATAGCATTATATTATCTCCTGTTGGTGGATTATTTGAAATTTCCACAGTTACAGTACTAATATTTCCTGCTTTATCTGTTGCTACTATTTTATAAGTACCAAGATTAGTTTTCTTAAGAGTTATTTTATTTGTTGCATCTTCTCCGTTTAATGTTACTTTATCTAGATTCTCATCAGATATTGTAATTGTCTTTGTAGAATTATATGTTTTACCATCTTCCACACCACTTATTTTAGGAGCTACTGTATCAAATACTAGTCCGTTAGTAGATAATAGAGCCACATTATTAGCTTTATCTGTAATTCTTACATAGTAAATTAACTTATTGTTTTCTGCTTTTAAGTTGAGTTTTCCATCAATAACTGTTTCCCACTTTTCATCTTCTAACAAATTAACATCTATTATATTTTCACTTCTATAATATTCTATTTTATCTACTCCAGATAAATTATCATTAACAGATATTTGCAATATTTGATCTGTATTAAAGAATAATTCAAATGTAATAGGTTCAACTATTTGATTCCAATTAGCACTAGCTATTCCATTTATGCTAACTGTTCCCACAGGCGCTATTGTATCTGCTACGCCAACATTTACTATTCCTTCAACTACTTTATAGTTATTATCTTCTGGAGTAAAAACATATTCTACTTCATTATTTCCATATACTAATGTTTGGCCATCTTTAATTTTTAGAATTCCTTTTAATGTTGTGTTAGTTCTACTTAGAACAACTTGAGAAATATCTGTTGTATTATTAAGCACTTGTGCAGTTACTTCTCCAATATCTGTATTCGCTTTAGAAATACTAACAGTTATAGACTGCTTAGCACTGTCTAAATGATTAGCATCTCCTTTTACATAGTACCAAACTGTATATTCTCCCGCATTTTTTGCCTTTGGAATGTTTTCACTATACGTTCCATTTTCTTCAAGACTATACATTAATGTACCTTCAGTACTAGTCCCTTTATTTACAAGTTCTTGTTGTTTCTCATTATATGTTAATGTCTTTTCAGTAGGAGCAATATATGTTGCTTCTGGCTTTAATTCTGTTTGTATTGTTATAGTAACCGGTCTCTCAATTGAATTTACATTTACTTTTCCGTCTTGTTCTGAATAATTTGTGCCATAACTTGCAGATATGCTTTTTACTTTATATCTGCTATCTGTAACAGTATAATTTATGCTTGCATTTCCACCATAAGTTACTGCATATTTATTATTATTTATAGCCGTACCTTGTGAAACAGTATAACTTACGCCATCTCCAACATTTACAGTAACAATTGGTTTAAATATAGCACTTAAATAATATGTACCCTGCCACGCGTCTTCTTTATATACACTCATAGATCCTGCAGCATAATATTTCCCTGATACTACTTTTTCATCAGCATTTCTTTCAAAGTAATTTAAATCATCATCATATTTGGGATTTGCTTTATCACTAGTTACAACTCCTACTCCTAGTTGACTGCCTTTATACCATGTACGCCAACCATCAAAATACCATTGGTTGCTATCATAAGAAGGTATTTCAAAAATAGCCATATTATCATTAATTTCATATTTAATAGAATCCGAAACATTAGGCGTACTATATACCAAAATTGTAGAATCATAACCACCTTCAAAAGTACCTGTTATTATATCTGTTAGAATATGTCCTTCCGCTCCAGGTACAGACGTATTTGCCGCACTAACTGTCACTGGTAATATGCTTAAAAGCATACTTATGCAACAGAAAATCATAGATACTTTTTTTAATATGTTCCTACTTTTCATAAATCCTCTTCCTTTCATGTGTTAATCTCCTAAATCGTATTGTATAATTTATAATATATTTATCACATTTCTTGTTTTTTCACAATATTTTATATATTATTTACAGTTATTTTATGTGATATACATCATTAAAAGTCTAAAACTCAGGAATATTCACCATTTACTTTTAATGTTTCTTTAGCTACATAAACAGCAAATAACCTGTACTTTCGTACAGGTTATTCAAAATATTTTATTTACTATATGCAATTCTAAATTCGTGAATTTCTAGTTTTTTATTTACTTTATCATATCTCATTGCATATATTTTATAATCTCCAGATTCTTCTGGTATTGTATTATACTCATTAGTTGTTTTGTTATAAATAGAATAATATGCACTATCAGCACCTTGAAGCAGAATTGGTATAAATACTTTTAAATCAGATGTAATTTTATTACCTAGTATCCAATTAGGATTATTTTCAATGCTTTTTTCTAGCAGAGTTACATCTTCTTCTGCATAATATGCATTTATGGTTACATACTCTGTTATATCTTCATCGATATATGTATCCCAATCTTGAATTTCTAGAACACCATTACTTGGAAGCTCTAAATTAATTATTTCTTTATATTCATTTATTTTACTATAATCTTGTTCGTGTGTAGGAAAGAAAACAAAAGCACCGTACATAAATAACAATACTGCCATTATATATCCTGCTACAATATTTTTAGTACATTTAAATCCTTCTTTTTTATACTTCTTTCCTAAAATTATAGACGAAATCGGAACCGGCAACCAACACCAAAATACCCATAAGTTTTTAGTAAAGTTAAATCCATATTGCGGAATTAGTGTATTCACTAGGCTTACAGAATACAGTGCACCCCAAAGGCTTGCTATTGATGCTATAAACAACACTAGCAGCACTAATTTTATAAGATAAGGATTATTCTTTTTCTCACTTTTTTCTTTCTTAACTTTAGTTTTACCTTGAACATGACTTTCAAAATTTGCAAAAGTTTTTCTGATAAATTCCATTATTTCTTCGCTACAACTAGCCTTTTGGAAGATTATAATTACATTTTTAATTCCATATTCAAGATAAAAATTAGTATCTGTTTCTATGCATTTACTTATATCCGAATACTTAACAGTAAATGAAATGGTCTCACCTTTTCTTATCAAATAGTCTTCATAAAATTCCGTTTCAATTTTTTTGTCAACCGGCCCTTGTTTTTCTAAAGCATAGAAGCCTTGTTCAGCATAATATTCTAACCTAAAATTAATAACAATCATATATATTATTTGCGAAACAACAAAAAATTCTAAAGTAAAAAGTAAGCTTTGCGTTGCTATTGCAATTATAGCAGTTAAAATTAAATTTAAAAACGCGCTCCTTTTAACATATGTAAGGTACATTCTTTTAGGGAAATACCTAGCCATCTTTTTATACTCGTTTACATCTATTATACTTTCACATTTATACAAGCATTTATTATTTTCATTTTCCAATTAATTCACCTCTTAACGAATTACTTTATTTTCTTTATTACCTTGCAAGGATTCCCCACTGCTACAGAATTTGATGGTATATCTTTTACAACCACACTACCAGCACCAATAACTACATTATCTCCAATAGTTACTCCTGGTAATACGCATACATCTCCACCAAACCACACATTACTTCCAACTGTTATTGGTTTTACATACTCTAAACCTTTATTTCTTTGTATATAGTCTATTGGATGTCCTGCAGTATAAAATGAACAATTAGGCGCAATAAAGACATTGTCTCCAAATTTAACTTTACCGCCATCTAGAATAGTTAGATTGTGATTTGCATAGAAATTATCTCCTAATTCTATGTTATATCCATAATCACAAACAAAAGGTTGCTCTATTAAAAAATTATCTGTACATTTACCTATTATTTTCTTTATTAGCTCTTTTCTTTTTTCAATTTCAGACGGTCTTATATTGTTATACTCAAAACATAAATCTTGTGCTATTGTTCTTTCTTCTATTAATTCTTCATCATAATTTGGATTATATATTTCACAATTTAACATCTTCTCTTTTTCTGTCATATGTTTCTCCTAAAATCTTATACTAACTCTTTTCTATCATATCTAAATAATGTAACTATAAATAGTATTAAAGATATTGTTACTGTTACAACTATCATAACAGGGTTTATACAAACATCTGTCATTACATTACGTATATCTGCTAGTGTAAATGCAGATGTATACTTTAAGAATTCTAATTTTTCTCCCATAGTAGACAAGACTTGTAATACATAGCTTAGCATTACTATTCCTAAACTTATGCCTAATGTCTTTTTAGTCTTATGTGTAAATGTAGATAAAAACATACACATAAAGTATATTACAACTGCTGGTAATAATGGCGTTATACTAAGCAATAGTAGAAGTTTTTCATCAAATTCTTCTGTAATACTTAATCCTATGAAGTTAAATATTCCAAGTAGTACTACCATTAAAACTATGTATATTAATCCCGCAAATACCTTACTTATAACAATCTTTGTTCTACTTACAGGCAAGCTATTTAAGTATTCTATTGTTTTATCACTTTCCTCTTTAAGTAGTATATTAGAACCTAATACTCCAGCATAGCATCCTATTATTAAAAGTATCATAACAAAGCCTTCAGATTTAAGCCAACCAAAAGCTGTATTAATTGAAGATATATCCATATTAAATGCTTTTAACAAATCTTCCGGGAACATCTTAAGCATTTCATCCATCATTTCTGCGCTTTCACCTGCTATTACATTCGGATAAATAACAAGTATTAAGAAAAACATACCAACAAGTATTGCTGTCCAAATTAAAAATCCTTTTAAGTTTATTTTCATTTCTCTCTTAAACATATTATTACCTCCTATTCATAATAATGCAGGAAGATATCTTCTAGACTTGCTTCCTCTATTAAAATATCATCTATATCATATTTAGATATAACTTTTATTAACTCGTTTGCAGGTAATACGTTTTTGAACTTAGCAGTATTCTTTTCCTTCTCTATAGCTTCTACTTTAAGTTCAGACAAAATAGCAGCCACATCTTTAGATTCAATTGTTACTAAATCTAAATTCTTCTTTAGAAGTTCTCCTATTTTTTCCACCTTTAAAAGCTTTCCATTTTTAATAATACCCACTCTATCACAAATCTTAGATATTTCACTTAATATATGTGTAGAATAGAATATTGTTGTTCCTTTTTTCTTTTCCTCTTTAAGTAACTTATAAAACTCTTGTTGCATAATAGGATCAAGTCCACTTGTTGGTTCGTCTAGTATTAAAAGCTTTGGTTCATGCATAAACGCAAGAACTATACCTAACTTTTTAGAATTACCTAAAGATAAATCTTCTACCTTTTTGCTCTCATCTAATTTTAATCTTTCTACTAGTTCGCATCTTCTTTTATGTATGTCTTTGTTATAAAAAGATTCGTGATAGTCTAACATTTGCTTAACTGTTAAATCTTCATAAAGATTAACTTCACTTGGAAGATAACCAATCATCTCTTTTATACTAGTATCATTTCTATTAAACTCTTTACCATTAACTAAAACGGTTCCCGCTGTTTTGTTTATTAAATGCATTATTGAACGAATGGTAGTACTTTTACCTGCACCATTAGGTCCAATAAAGCCAAACACTTCACCTTCGTTCAAAGATAAAGATAAGTCTTCTACGCCTAATATTTTCCCATAATATTTAGTTAATCCTTTTATTTCTAATATTACATTTTTCATATGTTCTCTCCTTAATTATTATTTTTCAAGATAATTAACTGTTTTGCCTGTACTTTCTGCATAAGATATTTCAGACTTTGTACTTTCACCTATGTAACCATTTACATTTATAACAAATATTTCATCTGCCATATCTATCTTTCTTTTATGCATATCATCTAGCATTTCTTTAGTTTTAGTTAAAGTCCCTTCATCCATGTTTTCCCATACTTCTTTATCTCCGGAATGACCAAATAGTCCTACAGAAATTACTATATTTCCATCTAGTGTTAAACGTTTTTGCTCCCTTAAAAATTCATCTTTAAATTTAGTAGAACCACATAGTGTTATTACTTTATATTTACCTACCATATATTTACCTCTTTAATATATATTACTTTTATTTCTTATCTTTATATTGTTTCAAATAGTTTTTCATTAAATCATATGAAGGATTTATTGAAGGTACTACTATTCCTTGTTCAATCATATGATCAAATTCTTCCATAGTTACTAATTTAGCATCTGCTACTTCCTCTTCTTGGAATACAAGTTTAGATACATCTATATCTTGTTCTACAAGCCATACATCTACTATATCTCTAGTTCTTATATAACTTCCAACATAGTACATATTATTTTCTTCTACAGTTAGATTTAGTTCTTCTAAACATTCTTTTACAACTGTTTCTTTGCTTGTATCTCCTGCTACTACTCCGCCACCTACTTGAGCCCACATACCAGGGAATTTATCTTCCTTTTCTGAACGTTTTAGTACAAGAATTTTTCCTTCTAAATCTTTTACCCAAATGTGTGTAGAGATTCTGTATTCTCCTGCTTCTACTTCTTTTCTTCCTTTAGTTTTTCCAGTATGTTCTCTAAATCTATTGTATATATCCACTTTTTCCATAGTACTACCTCCTAAACTATAACTAATTATATATTAATGATGATGGTGGTGGTGATGATGTTCATACTCACCTTCTATGTGAGATATCTCACAACCATCATGTTCACATTTGTTATATTCTATTTCTATAGTAGAATGTGTAAGATTATATTTTTCTAATACTTCTCTTATTTCATATTTTGCATGTTCTATATCTTTATTTTCTTCATCTAGTACTGCGTGTAAAGTTATATAATGGTGTATATTATCCATAGTCCATATATGCATATGATGTACATCTTTTATTTCTTCTAATTCATTTAATTCGTGTGTTAGTTTATCTACATCTACATCGCTTGGTGCTTTTTCTAGTAGTACTTCAAATACTTCTTTAATATTTCTATATACGTGATATAAAATGTATATTGTTATTCCAATAGATAATATTGGGTCTATTATGTACAAACCTGTAAACTTAATTACTACACTTCCTGCTAAAACTGCTACCCATCCTAATACATCTTCTATTAAATGAAGATTAATAGCTTTCTCATTTAAATTGTGGCTATGTGATGTTCTTGCTGCTGCTATTAAATTTACACATACTCCAAGTATTCCAAGAATAATCATACCAGTATGATTTACTTCAGTTGGATTTACTAATCTTGGCACTGCGTTTATTATTACAAATATTGCTCCAACAAGCAATATTACTGATGTAAGCAAAGCACTTAATAATGAATATCTAAGATATCCATATGTATATTTAGTATCTGGTTTTTTGTTAGATTTCTTCTCTAAGAAAAATGCCATTCCTATACTTAACGCGTCCCCAAAATCATGAACAGAGTCTGATACTATAGAGATACTATTTGTTACAAAACCACCTATAAGCTCAACTATTGCAAATAGCAAGTTTAATATAAATGCTATAAATATATTTTTTTCAGATTTCATATTTCCCCCATTAAAATCTTTGTTTCTTTTATAATATTTTACTTTGTAATTATATAACAAGGTATAAAAAAATAAAAGGTCATAACGACCTTTTATTTACAATCTTCTACAAATTTTAATTTAGAAACTATATCTTTTCCAAGATATGCACGTGTAAATTTTATCATTTCTTTATGACTTCTTATTTGACCTCTAAAATGTGCATCTATTCCATATATTACTGGCACATCGTACTCTGATACAATTCTCCAGAACTCTCTATTTGGATATTCTATATTTTGTTTCTTTCCGCACATATGTTTAAATATATCCATTAGATTTATTTCAAGTATTATATTATGCTTTTCCGCAAGGCTAGCTATCTTTCTTGCTATTTTTTCTTCAAACTCACCAAATTCTTTTCTTACGCACATATACATATCTGGATGAACAATAATTTTTACCAAATTATGTTCTACAGCTTCTTTCATATATTCATAGTGTTCCATTATTTCATCATCTGAAAATTCTGGTCTTATCTTTTCATTAAATACTTTTACTTCGTTGTTTTTTCTGTCATACGTATAATGTTGCCCTAGTACTAAAAGATCACATTCTTCTTTTAATTCTTTAAATTCTTCCAAATGTTCTGGTAAGTATTCTATTTCAAATCCAACTTTTATATTTATTTTATCTTTATACTTTTCTTTAAGATGTCTTACGCTATTTAAATAGTCTTCTTTTTCGCTATAATCCATTCTCATGCGTTTTCTTGTATCAATAACATTCTTTTGCGGTACGTGGTCTGTAAAGGCTATTTCTTTAAATCCGGCCTTTATATATTCTTTTACATAATCTTCATCTGTTACTGTATCATCTGCATGGCGACATCTATATGTATGTGAGTGGTAATTCGTTAATTGCTTTATACCTGTATTCTTTACTGGTTCATCTTTCTTTACAAGTTTTTCTAAAACCCTAAGCATACCTGGTATTGTTCTTTCATACATAGTAAAGTCTTTTAATAGATGCACTACTGCATTTATTCCTTGTTTTGCCTGTTCCTCATCTTTTGATCTTCCTCTATCTAAACTATATCTAAGCCAAGAAAATTTACCGTAAAGTGTCATGTAAAGTACATCTTCAAAATTATCTAATGAGTAATGATACTTAAGATAATTTGCCATAAATAGCTCATAACGTTTTAGGTCTATTTTACCATTCTTTGTACACCACACATATGCATATTCATTCGCTGCACACATATGGTTTACATATCCTACTGCATCAAAATCTATAAAGTATGGATTAAATTTATCCCATAAAACATTATCTAATTTAAGGTCATTATGACTTATTACCTCTTTAGATTTCAAAGAATCTATTGCATTATTTATTTTTCTTTGTAATTTTTCTATTAACTCTTTATTTTCTCTTAATGTAACATTCATCTTGTTGTTTAGGTTATATAGCCTAATGTATTTATCTACATCAATAGCAAACTTCTCTTTTTTATGTTTAAGCGCTGGAACATCAACTCTTATATTATGCATTTTAGCTACAAAGTTACTTATTGCTAAAATATGTTCATCTGTAATCTCATCTCTTGTAACACTCTTCATTTTAACCTTTGGATATATTACAAAGTATGGATTATCTCCTTGAATGTATCTGTCCTTAAACATTAAAGGAAGTACCATTGGTACTCCTTTATCCTTAAAGACCTCTGCAACCATTTCTTTTAATTCGCGCAAATCTTTTTCTTTATCGTTTGCTACTGCATCTTTACTAAATACTTTAAGTACATATTTACCATTAATGTCGTATGTTTCATTTTGAGAACCAATATCCATTTTTGTTATTTCAGGTTTCTTTATACCTAAATATTTTTGTATTATTTTTTTCATTTTTCCTCTTTTATCTTTAGATTATTCTTTTAATAACTTTTGATCAAAAAAATCTCTTTTGTTAAAGCCTGCTGTCATAAATCTCCAAGCCGCTTTAGATCCTGTTAGCCATTCTATTTTAGCATCATTCTTAGTATTTTTTAACATTCCTTCTACTAAGAATTTAGCAACTACATCTGGATAATCTCCAAGTATGTTATATACTTTTTTAGTTTTATCTGAAAGGTTAATTGCTTCACCATTTCCAAGTGCATTAGTTATAAAGTCTGTTATCATAATACCAGGGCTAAGTTTTCCAACAATAACTCCTGTATTCCTTTCAGCAGATTCTTTCGCTAATGCTTCTGTAAAATATGTAACCGCTCTTTTACTTGTTCCATATATAGATAAACCTAACATTTTAGCATCATTGCTACCATAACCTTCTATGTTATATATAGCTCCACCACCATTTTTAGTCATATCTAACATAGCATACTTAGAGCCTATTATAGCACCCTTTAAATCTACATTAAGTACTGTGTCTATATCTTTAGTATCTAATTCCCATATAGCTCTTTCTGGTTGGTTTACACCAGCATTATTTATCCATATATCTATTCTGCCAAATGTTTTATTTGCATGAGCAATTAAATCTAAAATTTGTTCTTCGTTTGTTACATTACAAACTGCATAAGACACTTTAGATTCGCTTTCAATTTCATCTAATAATTTTTTAGCTTTCTTTAGATTTTCTTCCTTTAAATCGCTTATTACAACATTAACATTGTTTTTCTTAAATACCTTTGCCATTTCAAACCCAAGCCCTCTTGCGCTTCCAGTTATTACGACCGTCTTCATATGTTTTACCTCCTAAGATACTTTGCTTAAATCTACGCATAAGTATCCACTTTATTACTATACAAATATATGTTACCACAAAGATTTTTTAAATGCTATATGTTTTTTAATATTTTTCTTAAACTTTTTAGAATATCTCTTCCACTATATGTCATACCATTATAATTATTATATTTTTTATTGCTTTTAATTTATATTAATTATATAATTAACTCGTAAAAGAGGTTTTAATATGATCGTACATTCTAAAATAAAAAATATAATGGAAAGCACAATAAATGATGAAATTAATAGCATTAATTCAATGATAGAAAATATTAAAAAATCCAAATCCTTATTTTCATCATATATGGATAAAATTTCTTGCGAAATTAATAATATAGAAAATCTTCAAAACACAGATGAATTTCATAACTGTGTTGAAAAAATAAAATTAAATATTGAAAACACATCTGAATTAGATACAACATTAAATAATTTAATAGGGACTCTAAATAATTTAAAAAAAGAGGCCGACGTTCAAAGAGTAGTTGCATATAACAGGCTATATAAAGATGTATTTAAAAAATATCTAGATATTAATAATAATGTTTGTGATTTTTTAAATGACATTTCACATTTTATGACTGTTACTTTCAAAGAATCCGTTGAACAGAAGGAACTAGAAACAATCGCGCAAGAGCCTGAAATATCTACCGTCATAATTCCTCAAGACATAAAAGAAAATACTCTTATTATTTCCGAGAAAAAACAAAGTGTTATATTGCCATTCACAATATCAGAATTAAATGAGGTTTTATGTAATAATCCTAACGAATATTCTTCTATAGAAAATGTTATAGATACTATATATACAAAACCTTTAAGTACCTTTAAAAATGCTCCTTTCTCTAGATTTAAGGAATCATTAAATTTAATAAAAGATCGCGAGCATGGTAATTTAAAGCAAGCTTTTGACTTAGGTTTAGAATTGTTTTTCAATACAAATTTACATCCCGCTGTAATATCTGCTTGTAAAAACCTAGATGAATTAGATATATATTTAGATTGTTTAGAAAATGGCGAAACAGATAAATTCAAATGTTTTAATATACTTTTTGAAGTTGCTCCGCTTGTAATAAAAGATAAAAGAAGTCAAATTCTCTAATTTGACTTCTTTTATCTATAACAAAATACTTTCGGGCAACTTATTCTGAATATATATTTACCGTATTCTCTTCATTTATTAATTTTTCTGTTTCTTCAACAGTTTCATTAATTATTTCTTGCTTTTCAGTCTGTTCTACAAATTCTTGTGTATCATCATTTTCCTCTTGCTTGTCCTCTTTAGGTTGTTCTTCTACTTCGGTATTTGAACCAATTCCAATATTATATTCAACTTCATCTGTTTCATTTTTTTCTGTTTCTAAAAGATTATTTCCTTCATTTAAATTATCCTCAGTTGATTGTATTAAGTCCATACCTGTTTCTATTTCGTCTAAAACAAGTTCTTCTGATGTATTTATCGATTTAAATGTAAAATACCCTGGCAATTCGGCACTATCTATTCTTGCATATTCGCTGCTTACATGTTCTTCACTATATATCGTATTATTTTCTCCGGTTAACTTTGTACAATTCAAGAACACATTGTCTTGTGGTTGTGATATATTACTTAAATTCCATAATTCACTTACGTATACTTTTTCCAAATTATTATTTCCTGAAAACATATTTGATATATCTAAGACATTAGATGTATCAAATTTATATAAATCTAATTCCTTTAAGTTCACGCAATTACTAAACATATCTGATGCGTTTTTCATTTCGTATGTTTCGAAATTTGAAAATACTATCTCTGTTAAATTTTCATAATTTGAGAACATTTTAGAACTATTTTCATTTGCCTTGATTTGATAATTAGAAAGTATATATGCTGTTTTTACCTCATCACTATTTTGTGCTACATATAGTTTAATGTCCGTAGTAGCAAATCCTTTGCTTGTATTTTCTATTGCTACAGCTAGTGACTCAATATTTTCTAATTGAGAAATATAATCCTGTTCATTTCCAAAAACAACCCTTGTTGCTCCTGTTGATAATAATATACCATTTAACGTTTCGCCATCTACTAAAGTTCTTTTATTCCATTCATTGCTTTCAACAATTTGCAAATTTAATGTAACTTCTTTTTCTAATACATATTTACCATACGACGTAGTAATACAAACAGTTAACATACAGGCTATTATACAGACAAGTATAATTGTTATAAGATTATTTTTATTATAAAAAAATTCTTTTATATTCAATTTTCTACCTCCTGTTAATCTATTTGCTCTGCATACACTGTTACTTTTATATTATTCAATTCACAGTTTCTAATAACATCTGGATTTGCTTCAAATGTTAAAGTATGTGTTTGGCTACGAGATGTAGATGGTTTAAAATTTCCCGCCTTACTAATTGTATACTTATTCTTATTTCTAGTTGTTTCCTTCCCATCTACTTTAACGGTTAATCCGCTAGCTACTTCAACCGGTAATGTTATTATTATATCATATTCCAAAGAAACTTCTGATATATTTTCTTTTTCTTTATTGCTTACAATTATTGAGTAATTTACACTTTTTATATTAGTATTACAATCAATCACAAGTGAATCTTCTTGCTTTTCAGCAAGAGCTACGCTTAACCTTGGTACTGAAACTCTAGCATTTGTACTTTTTCCTGTTACAGTAGTTTGATATTTAGAAAATGAAAGTGTTGTAACTATACTTGTAGTTATTAAGCACATAAATATTAATTTTGGTAAAAACCTTTGATATTTATTGTTCATCCTCTATACTTCTCCCTTCATACTCTAATCTCTTTAATCTTCTCGCTTCTTTTTTATTTCTAACTTTTTCACTTCTTATAAAATACGCATAGAATATAAGCACAACCATTATTATTGTTAATTTGCCTTGCAATAATAATACAGCTTTCCCTAAAAACGGAATTGATGAAACTACTTTGCCTTCTATATTATCCGCTATTACTTCTGTATTATCTATAGAGTTATTATTGTCTCCTTTTGTATAAAATATTTTTTGATTTCCTTTAGCCTCAATACTTGCTATTCTATGAGTTATAACTGTTTGTCCTTCTCTATAAGAAATAATGTCTTTGCTTTGTAACGTGTTTGTATCCACTTCTTTAACAACAACAATATCTCCAACATTTAATTCTGGACTCATACTTCCAGAAACAATTACATATGTTTTTATCCCTAAAAAGCTTGGAGTCTTATTTGGATTAATAATTACCTGAATTATTAAATTTGTATTGTATAGTAATAATGGAATAAGAACACAATATGCTACAATAGCTAAGAACTTTTTAATTCTATATTTTCTTGCTTTTCTTTTTTTTATAGCTTCATTTGTATATTGCATTTATAAAAATCCACCTTTATTAATTTAATTCATTTGCATATATTTCTAAATGTAAAGTATATTCTTGGTCTATGTTTTGTCTTCCAACTATAGTATCATTTTTATCATCATCTTCCCAATACCACTCTAATGTATACATATTTATAGATTCTTTTGTTCCGACTATATCTTCTACACTTAATTCTTCAATATCAACATATTCATTCTCTGAACCTCTAATATAAACATTATCTATTTTTAATTTATATTTCATATTTATATGATACTGCATTTCCTCTTCAAATTTTATATTATAAGAGATATTTTTATCAGTAGTGTTTTTTACACAGAATGTATACTCACCTTTAGATTTTGGTGCAATTATATTTTTATAATCGAACTTAGCATTTTTAAATATATCTAATTGCGAATCTTTCTTTATTTCCATATCTCCTGCTGTTACTTTTATTAAAGACACAGATTCCATGCCAGGTGTAGGAACTATATGTTCACTATATCCTATTTTCCCAACTCTATATACTACGATACATAATAATAATAGTATAATAATTATTATTATCAAAATTATTTTTTGTATTCTATCTCGTTTTTGAATTCTTTTATATGTTTCTAGCGTTTCTTGATTATTTTCCATAATAGCCCCCTTTATATACACTCACAAAAAATCATATAATCTTTTGTCAATATATTTTTAGGCAAAGCTCTACTTAAAATAGAGCTTTATACCTAAAATTAATTTACTAAATTATGTTATTAATATTCTGGGAACTGTGTGCTATAATCTTCACCAGTTTCTACAGTATATTCTTCTTTGTATGTATCTTCTAAATCGAAATTATTTCCAGAACCAATATATAATCTATTAGTACTTCCATCATTTCTTGGATAACGTGTTCTGTCTTCGTTTATTCTAGAATTACTTATATATAATGAGTTATTACCTTCACTACCACTACTACGAATAACCATAGGATAATATTGACCATATAAATCACAATTATCCATATAAACTACGATATTTGATCCGCCACCAATATAGCAACCAGCTCTATTTGTTCCAGCTATTCCATCATCATATCCTACTTTCATTTCAGCTTGTCTTAAACTTGCATTTTTTACATATGACACTTGACCTGTATGTGAGAAATATATTCCACCATGACCATACCCTTCGTATGTTCCGCCATCTACATATAAAGGTCCTGCACTTCTAACACCAGAATGCGTACCATACACATAGCAGTTCTTTAGTGTCATTGTCCCCTCATTATTTATTCCTCTTGTATTAGTAGCATAATCGGTTTTTGCTGCATTCGCAGTATAATTTGCATATGCTTGAACACTTGTATTAACCAAAGTCATTGTTCCATAATTTCTAACGCCATCGCTTTTTAAGCCATTAAGTGATGTTAATTCTATTTGTGAATTCGTAACTGTAGCTGTACCACCTTCTTCTACAAGTATTCCCGCTAAAGTTCCACTAGTTGCATCAGTAGCAGTTAATTTAATATCACTTGCTGTTAAGCTGCCGCCTTGGCCTACTAAAATAGATGGATTCGGACTAGCGTCTGTACCTACTCCGTTAGATTTAGTTTCATATTCTCCACCACTAATAGTTAATGTTCCGTTTGTTACACTAACTAGTGTTGTTGTAGTTCCACTATTAGCCAAAGTTAATTTGCTTCCAGCAGCTTCAGCTTTTATTGAAACATCAACACCGTCAGCATTTATTGCGTTGTCTGTATTAAAAGTTAATGTTTTTCCAGCTAAGTCAACAACTAAATCTTCTGTCGGAGTTAAAGTTGTATTTAGAGCTGTGTTTTTCACTACAACTAAATTTTGAACATTATTATCATCTGTATATAAAGCTAACTCAGCTTCTTCTTTAGCTGATGTTCCACCTTCATAAGTTGTATTATTAATTGCAGCTACTACCGCTGCCGCATCATTATAATATGTTAATTCATAATTTTTATCTAATTGATCTAAATATAGATAATCTACTTGTGTAGCTGTTATCTTAGCTGTTACTTCAAGTGTTTGTTGGCTTAATGACGCATCTGTCTCATCATTAAAAGGCCATTTCCATTGAACCATTACATTCTTTGTTCCACCTATAATGATTTCTTCAGACATTACTAGTTCTGCTAAATTACTTGTCCATGTTGCACCATCTATAGAATACTCAATAGGAATATTTTCATTATTTGATGTTAATTTTATATCATATTTAGCAGTTACATCTGATGTGTTTTTTAGTACAAATTCAAAACTACCAGTCGTTCCTGGTGCTATTACACCTGCTTCAACGTCATTTTCTACACCACCATCGCTGTCTTTAATAGACGCTGTATTAAACAAGTCAAAAACCAGCTCATCTTCTGAACCTAATACAGTAATATCTTGTTCGCCAACCATAAATGACCATTTTGCAACAACAGTAGAATTGATACCAGACGCAACTGTCGTGTATTTAGCATACGTTCCTGAAACTAATATTGTTGTAGTCATTATTGCTAAAACAACTATACTCATTAATTTAATTAATGTTTTTTGTTTCATTATATTCTCCTCTTTAATTCTTATACAATATAAATAAATCCTAGACAAAACCCCTTTTTAAAAGAGATTTTGTCTAATTTCTTATTAGTCTACTTGAGATACTACAAGAGTTGCTTGTACTTTTATAGTCTTTGGATCTAATCCTAATTTTGTATCATTAGCATCGCCACCATCTACTTCATAAGGCCATCTCCATTGAACTGTTACTGTTCCACTTGTTCCTCTTGCTAATGCTGTTGCTTGAGCACCTGTTAAATCTTTTGACCATTCACCACTATTTACTTTAAATTCTAATGGTAAAGTTGTTCCTTCTGGTAATGTTGTATCTACTAATGCAAAATTTACAGTATATTCTGCATTTACTTCAGAATCGTTTTTTACTGATAATTCAAAACTTCCTGATGTTCCTGGAGCTATTTTATTTGCAGCTACTGCTGTTTCAGCTTCACCATCAGAATTTTTTATTGTGTCAAATAGATTGAATGTAACTGTTGCATTCTCTGCTGTTATTGATTGCTCGTTATCTTTTGCACCTGCTTTGATATCCCATTTAGCAACTACAGCTGAAGAGCTGCCTGATGCTTCACTTGCATATTTAGCATATGTTCCTGTTACTAGCACTAATGTTATTGCTGATACAAATAACACTACTGCTGTAAGTTTTACTATTTTATTTGATTTTTTCATAATTTTTTACCCCTTTTCATTATTAATTTAAATATTTGCTGCTTAAAGCAGAAATAAATGTTTCTGTTATTGCATCCATACCTGCTTCGTTTGGATGTAATCCTGTATCCCACATATAATCTGAAAGATAGTTGTCTTCAGTAATACCGCTATCGTTGAAAATATCAACTATAGTACAACCATTTTCGTTTGCAACATTTCTAATTACTTGATTATATACTTCAATCTCATCAGCTCCCATTGATGGAACTGTTGCATTTGGAGCCGTATAAGGTGGAAGTGTAAATACAAATATATCCGCATCTGGATATGTTGTTTTAATATTTGTTACCATCGTAGTATAGTTGTCTCCAAATACTGTAGTGCTAAGATTGCTAGTATTTTTAACATCATTAATACCTATATATACTGCAACAATATCCGGATTAGTACCCGAATTATCACCTGTATCATCATGCAATTGCATTGCTCTTGTTTTTCCTCTGTTTGCTATAGTATCTCCAGAATATGAATTATTTACTAACACATTCATTCCAGTTTCGTTTGCAGCTTGCATCCACCAAGTCATATTAACATCGGTAATAGGACTTCCTAAAGAACTTGTATAATAAACTTTATTACTTCCTATTGTAGTATTTGTGGTACTTGAATTATTAGAATAACCATCATATGTACTTATACTATCACCTAATATTGATAGATTTTTGCCTTTTAAAGCTGTTTTTAAAGGTGATTCTGTTTCGTCGTCAGGGTCTATAACTTCTACTTCTTCTCTTACATAAATGTCAAAAATTATGTTTCCATTATTAGTAGCTGGTGATGTTAGACTTCCTGCAATAAATTTGTATTGATTTCCAATAACCGCTGACGAATTGTAACGAAGAAATCCCCATATTACGGTATCATTCTCAGAACAGAAAGCCAAAGTTTGATTCTCTGCAAGAGTAATATTTACATTTACATATACCATTTTATTAACAGTTGTAGTATCTCCTAGTTGTTCTTTAGGTAGTGTCAACATATGTGTTTGCGCTATTGTCGCTGGCTTTAAATCACTTTTATTAGCTAACGCTTCTTTATCAACTACATATAATGTAAATGTTTGAGGCGTATTTAAATCACTTACGGATTTAACCGGTATACCTATCTTTGTAATTGTTTTACCTGAAAACACATTTACATCTTGATATACATATGGTCCCGCACTAAGGGTAACGGCAGTCATATTGCTAATAGCCGTTGTTGTTGTCACGTTTTCAATATCCGTAAAAAGTTGTTTTTCTACATATTGTGTAGATGAAGTTATACTATTTGTTTGTGTAGCAGTTATGCTTGCTGTTACTGTTATTGTTGGAGTCTCTGTTGCTGTTCCTAATGCAGTATCAGCTTCACCATCAAATGGCCATCTCCATTGAACTACTACATTTTTTGTTCCATTAATATTTAATATATTAGTTTCAATCAGATTGTTTAAATCTTTTGTCCAAGAACCTTCTTCACCTGTATAAGAAAATTCTATTGGAATATTATTTTCATTTTCAGCGCTTAATTGTATTTTATACTCCGTAACAACATCAGATGTATTAGAAAGAACGAATTCAAATTTTCCAGATGTTCCTGGTGCTATTAATCCTTCTGCTACATCTTCTTCGTCACTACCATCGCTATCTTTTATAGTTGCTGTTGTGAACAAATCAAATTCTATCTCATCTTCTGAGCCTAAAACTGTAATATCTTGTTCACCAACCATAAATGACCAATTTGCAACAACTACTGCGCTAGTTCCTGACGCTCTGCTTGTAAATTTAGCATAAGTGCCAGATACTAAGATTGTCGCTACCATCGTAATTAATAAAACGACGTTAATAACTCTTAGTAAGTTTAATTTATTTTTTTTCATTTTTGTTTTTTCCTCCTTTTTATTTGTACTGGTGTTAAACCTTTTTCTCATTTTTTCACCTCCCACTTTTTATAATTAATCTAATCCATTTAACTATTTTTTCTTTAGTTCTTCATTTTGCTTTCTTAATTTTTCAATCTCTTCTTGTAATTCTTTTTCTTTATTAGCGCTTTCTTTTTGATACTTTTTATTATCTTTAGAATCAGTCATTTGAATTATAACTAATAAACCTAACGGTATAGATAAGCAAACAATCATTCCAATTGGCGTTTGTGTAAACATAGCTAGATTACCCATTCTACTCACTTTGAATTGATATAATCCTTCAATTTGTTCCGCTAACACATAACCCTCATCTTCTATGTTATTGTTATCTCCCTTTGTTTTATACTTAGTTACTCCGCCTTCATTTACAATTTCAATTACTCTATGTGTAACAACAATATTACCAGATTTAAATGCAATAACATCATTTTCTTTTATTTTGCTTGCATCTACTTCTTTTACTATTGCTAGATCACCAGAATATATTTCAGTTTCCATAGATCCTGATAAAACTATAAATGGCTTCCATCCAAAAAACGATGGAACGCTATCCGGAAATATAACCGAGTCTATTAATATAACACTGTTAACAAAAAGTACAACTAATAAAATTACTAGAACTATAATACCAAAGATTTTTTTAACTTTATTAATCATAATATTAACACTCCTGTCTTCAATAGAATATACTAAATTTTTGTCATTTTCTATAAAATTTCGACATTTTTTTATTAACTCTATCAACTTTAATCTAATTGTAATGTTGGCGTAATATTGTTGTAATATATTAGAAAAGCACAGTAGCTAATTCTCCGCTACTGTGCTTTTATTTAATATTTTATTTCAATTAATGTTTACTTTTCTTTTTTCTAAAATATGCAAAATAGTTAGATGTTATGGCGAACAATAATGTTGTTATTACTGCAATTAAAACATCTCCTCTTACATTTTTTATAATGTTTGTTATTACTTCGCTTGTTCTTTCGTTTCCTATTGTTATATTTGTAAATGTTCCAAGAAGTGCAAATATTATTAATGTAAATACTATTGTATTATACATAGATATTATTTGCCATTTATATGTTTTTCTACCTTTAGATAATGCTACAAATATTATTCCATATATTAGCGCTAATACAACTACTGCTAAAATTATTTTGTTTTTATATAGCGCACAATATTTACTTACTAAGCTCATTTCTGAAATAGGGAAAATTGTTTTCATATATGCATCACTTACAATAGTTGCAAATTGCTCTTTTAAATTTTCATCTACATCATCTTCTAAAGACATTACAACTTTAGTATTCATTTCCGCTTTCATAGCTTCTGCTTTCTTTTCTACAGTATTGTTGTCCATAGCTCCAACTAATTCTTTTATTTCAGATTTAACACTTACTTCATTTAATATACTATCTGCTTTTTCTTCTGTCATATATCCCATTAAAGTTTCTTTAGCAGCAGATGATGTTGTTTCTAAATAATTTGCCTTGTATACCGCTTTTAATACAGTGTCCGAATTCATGTTTATAGCAGTAGCTATTCCAATACAAAGTACAATTCCTAGCACTGTTTGTACTATCATTAAAAATATTCCTATTATTTGTTTCATATAGCCACCTACTTCCACTCTACATTATCTAACACACTATATACAACAAATCTTTTATTTGTATATACATAACTACCAAATGGATAGCATGTGTATAGTATTAAAGTTTCTTTGTTATTTTGTTTTGCTAGTTTGCCTGTTTCTGTATCATTTAAAATTTCAGTTTTAACAACTGTATATGTACATTTAGCATATGTTGTATCTACTGTTATTTTATTTCCTTTTTTAATATCTTTAAGTCCTGCTAACATATTTTCTCTGTTATGACCACTGTATATTACAGTATCTCCTTCAGTTGGCATTGAACTTGATGTTGTATGTCCAATTCCTAAAGATAATATTGTAGTCATATCCCCAAAATATATTTTATTTTCTACATTTACTTCAGGTATACTTAAAGTACCATAATCTGCTCCATATGATGGATATTTAACTATCTCGTGTTTATCGTTTAGTTCTACTTGTATTTCTTCTTTACTGTTAGATATACTTAGCATATTTATTGTTGCTAATGCGCTTTCTATTTTACTTCCAAATACCAATACTACTAAAAGTATTGTAGTAGAACAAATCATTCCTGACACAAATATATTTTTTACCATTCTAGTTTTTGATGAATGTATGTCATACAACTTAACAAATATTAAAAGTGATACTCCAAAAACAGCTATACATGTAACAGATATTAGTACATATGTCATATTAGCTCCAGTATATGTCATTTTAGCATTAGACATTTCTAGTTTATCTACTAATACGCCATTTTCATAAATATCCATTGTACCATCTTGAGTATTTATTGTAATTTTAGTTCCTTCATTTTCTTTTGAAGTATTGTTCTTGTTAGTATTATTTTTATTACTATTTGGTTTTGTAGTAGGTTTAGTAGTATTTCCTGTATTACCAGTATTACCTGTATTGCCTTCCGGTTCTTTATTATCCGGTGTTTCTGGAATTACTACTTCCTCCTCTTTATCTTCTAAAGGCGGTGCTTTTGTAATTATATTAGCTCCTGCCATAAGACTGTTATATACACTTTTCTTTTCTGCAGATGTTAACTTACTTAGATCTGCTATTTTACAAACACCTTTACTATTTAAAATGCCTACTGCATTTTGTAAATACGAATATATTGTATTTAATTCTGACGCACTTAAATCCTTTTGTTTAAGAAGTCTAGTAAATGTCTTTTTATATGAATTAAATAATCCCGTATCTCCACATACTGATTGCGCATTTACAAAAGAAATTATATCGTTCTTTGTTGCAGCAAAAACGCTAGTACAAAAAATTGTACTAGCTGTAAATATTATAAAAAGTAATGAGAAAACTTTCTTTGTCATAAACTACTCCTCTATATTTTCATTTAATAATATCTTTCTTGCATTGTGTTCAAACAATTCATTCATATATTCTTTACCTACAAGTTTTTCTACTTTCTTCATAGCTTTAGGTAAACGTTCATATCTGTTATTTGTTATACTATGTATATCTGTAACAAGAAAATCTACTTTGCGTTCTTTTAGTAAACTTCTAATTATTCTTTTTGCCGTAGTACCATTTCCACCTAATAAACTGTCTATGTTACATTGTATTAAAGCACCTTCTTTAATTGCTTTTGTTATTAGGCTATAATCTCTTTTAAAGCATTCACATCTTTCTGGATGTGCAATTACTGGAATAAATCCACGCACTTTAATTTCATACACAGTATCTAAAACATAATCCACATCTATTGCCATCGGAAATTCTATTAAAAGATATTTAGATCCTGCTAAAGAAGTTAAATCTTTATCCTCTAATAATTTATCTACTCTTCCATATACTGCAATTTCAGTTCCTAAATGCAAATTAATATTTATATTTTTCTTTTTTATTTCTTCTTTTAATTCATTAAACCTTTTTAATACAAGTTTTTTATTAAATTCTTCTTGGCTTAAATAATGTGGCGTACAAATTATATCTGTTACTCCCACACTTTCAGCAGATTGTAATATAGCGACACTTTCTTCTAAAGCATCGCTACCATCATCTACCGCATGTAATATATGTGTATGTATATCTATCATATTACTCCTTATTTGTAATAGTTACCATAGTATTTTTTAGCAGATGTTTTAACACCATTTACTACTACACCAGCAATGTTAGCTTTTACGTTCTCTAACATCTTTTTAGTTTTTTCTAATTCTTCCATTGGTGTAACTTTTATTCTAGAAACAATTATTGTCTTATCTACTTTTGTAGCAACAATAGATGCATCTGGAACTACAGTTACTGGTGGAACGTCTAAAATAACCATATCATATTTTGCTTTTACTAATTCTAAGAATTTAGCAAAACTATTTGAACTTAATAATTCACTTGGGTTTGGTGGTACTGTACCAGCAGTTATTAACGAAACATTGTCTATATCTACTTTTTTTACATATTTATCTAAGTTCATAACTGGATCTATTAAAAGATCAGATAAACCATTAGCATTTGTTACACCAAATTGTTTATGTTGTGTTCCACGTCTCATATCACAGTCTACAACTAAAATTTTCATTCCAAGTGCCGCAAATGATACTGCAAGGTTTGCTGTAGTAAAGCTCTTACCTTCTCCAGATATTGAAGATGTAATCATAATTGTTTTTAGACTACCATCTACATTTGAGAATTGAAGATTTGTACGTAGTATTTTTATACTTTCTGAAATTATAGATTTAGGATTCTTATGTGAAATTATATTAGCCATTATTTCTTACCTCCTTCTTCTATTCTTTCGGGAATTGAAGTTAAAACTACAAATCCCATTTTTTCTATTTGTGAAGCATCTTTTAATGTAGTATCAAAATAGAATAGTACAAATACTATACCACATGCAACTACAAAACCAATTAGGAAATATATTATTAATTGTTTAACTACATTTATGTTTGTAGGTACAGATTCTATTTCAGCTTTATCTATTATAGAAATGTTTTCTATGTTATATATTTCTTTAATATTTTCACTAAATATTTCAGCTAGCTTATTTGTTACTTTAGCTGCTTCTTCTGCATTTAAAGACTTAACTGTAATACTAATCATTTCAGTATCTGCTACTGTTGAAACAGTTATATTTCTATATAATTCTTTAGTTGTGTATTCAAGATCTAGTGTGTTTATAACATCTTTTAATACAGTTTTAGATTTAATAATCTCTCTATATGTAGCAACTAACTTAGAATTTAAGTTAATATCATTTTGAGTAATAGCTTCTCCACCTTCTATATTAGTTGTGCTACCGCTAGCACTAGCTGTTCCTGTTAGAACCATATTAGTTGTAGATTCAAACATTGGCTCTTGAAAGCATAATGAATATACTGCACCAATTAAAACTACAATTAATACTACTAATGTTATTATTCTTATTTTTGATATAAAAAATTCAAATAAATCTTTAATATTGATTTCTTCCATTTTTTCTCCTCTTTTCATCACGCATATATTATTTTACCATAGACAAGCTTTTTTTTCAACGAAAAAAGCAACTTTTGTTATGTAAACACTAAATTTATGCATAAAAATAATACAGCCAAACTAGCTGTATTATTTTTGAGTGTTTGTTATTATGTGAAATCTTTTAACTTTGAAATGATTCTTTCTTTTTCTTCTTCGTTTTCTATTTTTGATATTGTCACTTCTAATTTGTTGAGCGCTGTATTTCTTGAATTTTTATTTAATTTATTCTTACCAATATTCATTAATTCAACAACCTTCTCTGCATCTGTTTCATGCAATCTGTTTAGTACATCTATCAGCAACATATAGAATTTGTTTACTATTTGTTTTTTTGATTTGTTGATTTTAGCTACAACTTCTAGCAATCTCATTCTATAATCATCATTAACTACTCTGTCGCTATTTTCATATTCAGTTAATAAATCTATTAAGCCCGTTTCAAGTCCTGAAGTACTGTATTCGTTAGTAATAATTATTAACATTTCTAAGTCTTCGGCTTTATTAATTATTTCTCTTACCAAACTCACTTTGTCTTCCATTGGTTCTACTATATCTTTTAATGTTCTTAACACACTATTATTTTGAATGTAATTATCCATTACATTGTATAATTCTATAATTTGAGCAATACTAGCAATTTTTAGTCTAATTAATAAATTAAGTATTCTTTCATCGTCTGTAAATTCAGTGATAATTTTGCTTACAGTGTGTTTTTTTATTTCAACGTTACCATTTACTATTTCCAGTTTCTTTTCTAGTATACTTATAATGTCCATTATTTCAATATTATTTGCTAATATATATTTGCTTAAAGCTTCTTTCCAATTTTCATCAGGTAAATTTATAAACTCTTTATATTTACTTGCTTCAATTGTTATTTCTGGATAATTTAAAATCACTGTGTTATTTAAAAAATCAAAGAATTTTATTACCTCTTCTTCTGTTAAATACTTACAGTTTTCTACGCAAAACTGTAACATATCTTTACGTCTTTCTAAATCTACAATGTTATTATATTTAGTAATAACGTAATTTGCTATTTCCCCTACGAATTTCGTGCATATATCGCTTACATTACTAGTAGTTTTAATAACATCAAAACGAGTTCTAATAATGCTTATATTGCCTTGATATCCATTAATTTTACTTAATAGTTTTTCTAATAAATCCGACTTTTCTTCGTTGGTATATTTCTTACATATCTTGCCAAACATTTCATCATATTCTTCATCTTCATTAACCAGCTTATCGTTTATTTGTCTAATTGTTTGTTCGATTTTTCCTAACATGTTATTGTTTGCCAAACTTATGATTGTTAATGTTAAATATATATTATCTTCTACTGATTTTAAGACAGCATCTATAGAATTGTCTTCATCATCTTTTATTATGTCTACACATATTAAAGAAAGAACATTATCTAGTACTTTATATTCATCACGATCCAACTGACTAATACTTTCCGAATAAGCTTCTATTGTTGAAAATATTATTTTCTTCGTTTCTCTATTTAATAAAGGAATATCACTTTGTATATTTTCTAATACATTTAAAATCATTCTTTCATCTTCGCCTTCTATAGTTGCAAATAACAATTTTATAAAACTATCTATATCATTATTGGCAATATATACTTCCTTTATTTTTTGCAAATCACATATATTTATGATATTTTTTATTACAAGCATAAGAGCTTTTTTCAAAAAGTCTTCTCCTAATATATTGTATTCTTCTACACCAAGTGTAGGTAAAACGCAATTGAAAAAATCACTAAATTTATATACTGTTTCGCTCTCTTGAACATCTTCTTCTGTTTGGTTATAGTTACCTATGCTTTCTACTATCTTTTTAATTTCTCTTTGTATATCATTATCAACATTGGAATATATTCTGATTAATTCTGTTAACTCCTCCTCTAGAAGCGCTTTTTCATCTTCTATAACTTCTCCCGTTTCATCTTCAACATAAAGATATGTTGGTTTCCAATTGTATAATTTTAACCTTAACGCGGCATATAAATTATTGCAATTAGTATAATTAAATTCTTCAATTATTTTAATTATATCTATCATTTTTAATTCATATATATCTTGATCATCTAATAATACAAGGTTTTTCTCTATTTCCATACTAATATTTTTACGTTCATTAACATCTATATTAGATAATTCTTTATATAGTCCCACCATTGTTATTACTATGTTCTTTTTCTTATAGAAATCTCTATATGAAAGTTCCCTAGAGATAAGTTCGCTAACCCTACTAATTCCACTTAGATACTCTCTTGCTTTATTTAAGTTGCAATTTATTAATGCTGACCTAAATTCACGAGATGCTATTCCTCCGCCTATTTTATCTATTTTGCTATAATTCAGATAAACTAAACGTTCTATATTATCTTTATTTATGCTTTTTGTATACTTTAAAAATGCTTCTAATTTTTTAAACTTTGAACCTCGGTATATATCTTTTTTTAACCTTTTATATATTAGAGATAGGCCTTCTTCATTTATTTGACTTTCTTCATCATTTTCTTTTTCTTCAAATGTCATCTTGTTCTCTAGAAAATATTCAATTATATTTGGATAATTTACTATTTCAGAATAGAATTCGTTGAAATCATTTTCTAAAACAGTTAGTACTGCCATCAATTGTAATTGTTCTTTTGCTTCACAATTCACTATTCCTCTTGAAAACGCAATATTATATTTTGCTATATACGAATTTATCAGTTGTTTAACATCTCTTGGCGTCTTAGTTTCTTCATACATTAACACCGGAAGTATATTGTCATATAATATACTTTTATCTTTAAACAAATTAGGTATTGTACTTTCACTAACTTGTTTTTTGGCAAATTCGTACATGTCTTCTTGTATCAATTCTGGCATATATATTTTATATTGGAACAATTTATTTAATATCATTTCACCTTCTAATATTTCGTAATTTGATGATATTTTACTGTTCTTACATCTTTCTAATACAGAGGATAAAATATTATTATCATAAGGTACTATAAATATTATTTTATCTGTGCCTATAAAACTTTTCAAAGCGTTTATTGCTTCTACCATTTTATCTGCATTTAATCTATCTATATCTTCTACAATACAAATAATAGATTTAAATTCTTTTTTCTTTTTTTCATATTCAGCAAGCGCTACTTTCATTTGCTCTTCGTAGAAATTAGTATCTTTTACTTGTTCTGAAACATTAATATTAATCGGTTTTTTTGATTCGCAAAATTTCATAATACAATCATATATTAAAGGTATTAATGTAACTATAAAAGCACCTGCCATTTCTAGCCTAATTCCATTATAATTATCTATTTTAATATTAAAACAGCTTAACACAAAATCAATACCAAATATACAAAGAAGGAAAATTAAACATAATGGCAAGCCACATCCCAAAATTAAAGCCATAGTATTGCTAAATATTTTTGCTGAAATATCTTTAATTGTTGCTTTGCTTTTATCTTCCTCTATCTTAGCACTAAAAACTTTGTTTAGAGTTTCTTTTATTGCAACAACTATTGGATTTACTTTTCCGCTGATTTTAGGCAATTCATTCAATATTTCAAAAATAAACGCTCTTCTTATTTCTTGTTTTTCATATTTCCAAGCATTGATTCTTACAAATAAGTATTCATCTTTATTAAATTCATTTTCCACACATTCTAATATGCTGCTTTTTCCTGTTCCCCATTTACCTATTAGTGCTATGTTATATGGTGGTTCGTTAGATTTTATATTATGAACTATTTCATCAACAATACTTTTGTTATCAAATTCATCTTTTGTTATTCTATCAATAGGTTTATCCATTAGGTAATTATTACTTATATTTTCTTTCATAGTACACCTCGCTATTTTATTGTATCATATTTCGACACATTTTTCCAGTTTTTGGCTATATAATAATAACAAAGCTACACTTCAGCATGAAGTGTAGCTTTGTTGTCTATACTTTATTATTTATATAATCTTCTGTTGCATTTTCTCTAGGTATTATTTTGCCGGGATTACCAATAACAATAGAATGATCTGGTACATCAAAATTAACATACGTAAGTGGCGCAATTAAAACATCTTCACCTATTGTTATATTACCGACAATAACTGCATTAGTACCAATCCATACATTATCTTTAATAGTAGGTACACCTTTTCTTTTTCCTCTATTTTCTTGTCCTATAGTAACACCTGTAGCAATGTTAACATTTTTACCCAAAACAGCATTATGGTTAATAATAACTCTACCACAATGACCTATATAGAAACCTTCTCCTATTTTTGTCTTAGGAGATATTCTAATATGTGTAATCTTAGACAGCTTGTCTAATCTTTTTTCATACCACCATTTCATAATACCTTTAGATTCTTGGCATTTACGAAAATAATATATATACTTTATTTCATTACCACGGTTACGTTTTTCTTTTTTAGTTTCTCCTTTTTCTCCATAGTAACGATATATGTCTTTTTCAAATACAGATTTCATAATCTTCTCCCTCACAGATATATATTTTACTACAGATTGGGTGTTTTTGCAAATTTGTTTTTTATTTTAATAATTGCAGATTTTAGCATTTCTATTAGGTATTTATATTTCTTGTCTTTTCTAAAGAAAATTAGCATATTAATTAAATATATTATTATAATTAATACAAGCTTTATTAAAAAAACTATATAAATATTTCCTTTTATAAGTAAACTTACTAAATTTATTTGTACAAATAAAAAAGCTGTAAAAGCCATATATATAAAGTAATTTTTAAAATATAAACTAATTTTTTTTTCAAAACCATATTTGTACAACACCAACGGTTCTACCCATGCACAAACTGTAATTGAACTAATTAATGTTCCCAAAAATACTCCTATTGTTCCTATTTTTTTTACTAATATCAACGAAGCGACAATATTAATAATAGCTTCAACTATGGACTTCCATCTATCTTTATAGAACAGTCCCGAAGCTTCTCTAAATGTCATACTTGATTTACGCATTCCAGTTATATAGAAATTAATCACTAATACTAATACAATATATTTGTCAAATAAGAATTGTGAGCCAAGCCAAATCTCTATAAATGGATTTAAAAGCACTGCCAATCCAACGAACGCTAAACTATATATACAAAATCCTATAAAATCAATAATTTCAAAAACCTCATACTGTTTTTCTTTATCTTTTAATGCAAATAAATTACCAACGCTCGCAATAATAGAATTATAAAATTGAGAAAACACTGCATTTAATGCACTTAATATCATACTATAATTTGAATATAAGCCTACTTCAGATAAATTTACGAATTTGGATAAAATTATATTATCTGTTGAAGATACTGCTATTCCACCAACTTTATGCATCATTAATGCTTTTGTATTTTTTACTATTTCGCGCTTAGTTTCCTTGTCTAATTGTATAGATTCTTTTTGTTCTAAAAACGGGTACATTTTATTAGCTTTTTTGGAAATAAAAATATTTTCTAATAATGTATTCAAAATCTGTAATATTAAAAAGCCTATATAATTTTTGAATACTATCAACCATATAATTTGAACAACATTTAAAATAAAATAAAATAAATATCTATATATAGTTGCTATATACCTATTTTGATCAGCGATTATTAAATTCCTTTTATAGGAATAAAAATATGATATTCCTGTATTTATAACAAACAATATATATATGATTTTCAAATTATCTATATCCGGAAGATCATTTATAAGCAGTGGTACAAGTGGCGTTATTGCAATTCCTAATATTAAAACAGCGCAGCCAATAATATAATATGTCTTTTTATAATATTGCATCAACATATTACATTTCTTAGTATCATTTATAGCTAAAGGTTTATATAAGCTAAAATTAATTGCTTCACCAATACCCAATTCTGCTAGCGACAATACTGTTAATATATTTGTAAACAATCCATTTAATCCTAAATACTCTTTACCTAAAACGCGTATAAAAACAATCCTACTTATAAAACTTATTAATATACCAAATCCCTGTCCAAGTAGAGCAAAGGCAAAATTGTTAATACTCTTACCTTTTCTTGACATAACGCCTCCTTATTATTTGTTTTTAATTAATTCACACAACATATCTTCAAATTTTTCCGATTCTTTCTTTATATTGTAACCTTTATCAGTTATAATATTTACTTCGCAATTTCGTTTATATAATGTTTGATTTTTAATTTCTTCTATCCATTGTTCGGCTTCTAATGGTAAAAAAGTTACATTATTTGTTAACTTAGCTTCATTAGGAACATTTGTCGAAGCAATACATCTTAGTCCTGACACCTGTGCTTCTATCAAAACTATTCCCAGCCCCTCATGCAGTGACGGTAAAAGAAATATATCTCCCATCGAATAAAACGCTTCTATGTCACTACGTTTACCAGTAAAAATTATACTATCATTTTTATATTCAGACATATATCTAATTAACTCTTTTCCATCGCCAACGCATACCAATACGAATTTGTTACTATCTAATTGATTTATTATATCCATTAAAAACTTATGATTCTTTTCCGGTGCAAACCTACCAATGTGCAATAAACAAATTCTATCTCCTATTTTATACTCTTTTCTATATTTCTTTCTAATCTCTTCATCATAAGCAAACTTTGAAATATCTATAGCATTTTTTATAATTAAATATTTTTCGTTCTTTTCATTCCAATGTTTACCATATAAGTATTCCCCAGCTTCATTACTGCACGCAAAAAAATTAGTTGCAAATAATTTTATTGCCATTCTATTTATTACATTTTTTATCCTTTTGCCGAAACTTATTTTTTCAGGTGCAATTCCGTGTGAATGTGCAATTCTAGTTTTCACGCTAAATATCTTTGCATAGAAGAGCGCAATCCATGAATAAAAATTCATATGAGAATATACCGCGTCATAATTACCATTTTTTACAACCAAGAATAAATCATATAAGTTTCTAAAAACACTTTTTTTTCTTGGAGTGATATGGTATATTTTTGCCCCACGTTCTATAAGTTTTTTCTCTATCATTCCTTCTTCTTTTGCATAAACTGCAAAATCAAATATTAATTCATTATTTTTAAAATTGGAATAATAATTATATAACATTGTTTCTACTCCGCCCGAATCCAATGATGATACTACATTCAATATTTTTTTCATTTTGTATCCTCCATTTCAGCGGGGATATATGTTACTAATACTATAAATAATATTAGTATAACAAATATATCTGCTGATAAATATGCTAAAGAAAATATTGCCAATAAGAAGCTAAATATTAATGGGAAACTGTACTTAATTTTCATGTCATATTTATTATATTTATTTTTTATATATTCTATTATCTTCTCTATATATATTAAATAATAAGTCGTACCTAATATTCCCCAAGCCACAAGTAATTCTAAATATGTGTTATGAGTTTCATATAAAGAACGCTTTTGTGTATTATCTTGTAAGACTAATCTATAATTGGAATCACTAGAACCAAAAATCAGATTCAGCGGCTTATCATATAATCTTCCTAAATAAAATTCTATTATCTCCGTTCTACCAGTTGATATATTTTCTACATCAATTCTATCTATATATTTATCATAAATAGTAGTAAAAAAATTGAAACGTATTCCTATAACACATGCAATCACCACTAACGGCATCACTTTAATAATTTCTTTTGCTTTAATTGTTTTCAGATTAATAATTAAATGTAGTCCCATTCCTAATAATAACACAAGCAAAAACATTTTTGAAACCGAAAAACATCCAAGAGTAATTGTAACAATAGTCATTATGCTTAATCTTTTTTTTATTTTTAGTGATGTAAAAATAATCAACAATGCATCTAAAGAATATACATTAGGATCTCTAAATAATCCCATAAATCTATATTTGCTTGGGAAATCAATACCATAAATTGAATATGGTATAGCGTATCCACCTATGGCGCCTGCAACAAAACCATAATAGAAATACTTAAGCATTTTATTCACATCAGGTTTATCTATAACTGACATATATGTAATAACAAAGATGTAAGAACTTATCCATGATACTAACGATAATATTCCTGCATCTAAAAATCCATTTGCTAAAGTTAGTATTATTTCATAACACACAATTAACAACAATAATATTAATAGCTTCTTATTTTTATTAGTAAATAGCTTTTGCTTATATAATAATACAAACTGCTTTAACGCAAATATTACAATAGTAAAATTAAATATGTATGTAAAATTCACATCATCAAATAAAGCTGCGCACGGATGAAAAAATAATATCACTGGTAAAAAGTTTTCTTTTTTTTCAGTTAAAAATAAAAATATCAATGCTACTATAAGTAAATAACTTATAATATTGCTAGGGAAAAAAACATATGAAAATTGTTTTAATAATACAATAAAAACATATGTTATTAGTCTAACATCTATTTTTTTTATTCCATTCTTTACTTCCATCTTTAACATTAAGTATTCCTTTCTTTTATTATTCTTTTATATTTATGAATCAACGCTTTAGTTACATTTTTCCATTCATAATCTTTTATTATTATTTCACAATTATTAGAGTATTCATTTCTTATATTTTCGTTGTTATACATTTGCTTTATGGCATCAAACAATTGTTGTTCGCTAAATTCTATACCAATGCCACATTCATTATCATTTACATATTTCCCAAAATTTGTGCCATAAGTAACAATACACGGTAATCCGTACGCTAATGCTTCCATTATACCCATTGGTTGTCCTTCGTGTCTTGAAACCTGAATAAATGTATATGCATTTAATAAGAGTGTTTCTTTTTCTTCACCATATATAGCATCATTAATACTAACTATCTCATTCAAGCTATATTTTTCAATATATTTTTTTATTTCAACAATTCCGTTACCCGATGCCCTACCATATAAATCTATTTTTACATTGTTTTTTTCAAACCATTCTTTATTAGTATTTATTGTTTTTAAAAGTAAATCTAATCCTTTAACTTTTATATCATATCTTCCAATATATACAAAATTCTTACCTTTAGGCTTATTTTTTCTTATAGGAGCATTAACTCCATTACCTGAAATTAAATATCTCTGAGAAGAAAATATACTTTTTTCTTTTTCGTCTTCATTTAAATACTGTAATGCCGTAGCACATTTGATAAAGCTATTAAAAAATAAGAAATTAGCAATTTTCTTTTTTATTTTTTTATTATTTTGAGCTTTTTTTACTAAACAACCATGCGGAATAATAATATATGGTATATTTTTTGATATACATTCTTTATATAATTTTAAATATTCTTTTTTATAAACTTCATTAAAAACCACCAAGTCAGGATTTGAAAAACCCGAAGGCAAACTGCTTATACTTTTATATTTATTATAATTAAAGCTTATTACATTTTGCTCATCTATATCTGATTCTATATTATATATCGCTACTTCTGTTAATTCTGATTGATACTTAATAAAATTAGATACTGCAACGGCTACACCATTGCCTTGTGGATGTGTTATTGATGTAATATGTAATACCTTCACCTTTTACCTCCTTATTTTACACTGTTCTTTATTATATTCTTTTCTCTTTTCTTATTTAACCAAACTATAATATTAGGACATACGCTTCCAACTAACAGCATTGTTTTTCTATATACTGAAACATATTTACTCCTTAATAATAAAGTCAAGCTATTTCTTATATATTTCTTCCATTCTGCAAATTTTTCCTTATGCTCATTCACTTTTCCATTTTCTATTAATTTAGTCAAAGCGCCCAAATAAAATGTTGATAGATGTAATTCATACATTGCTTGTACATAATCATTATCTCTATTAATCATTTTGCCTATCATTTGTAAAGATTTTTCACCATTGCTATATTTATCAAAAGAATATTTTGTTGTAGCAGAGCTAAGATTGTTCTTTCTGTAGTAATACACTTTCTTATTTCCAATACCAACTTTTGTTGCTGCTATCGCTGCTCTTATAATATAATTAAGGCCTTCTCCATAATACAAGTCCGATCTGAACAACAAATTATTAGCAGATAAAAAGCTTCTTCTATATATTTTGTTTGTGCATCCCACCATAACATCTGGAGATAATAATAATCCTACTGTTTCTTCTGATGAATATACACTGTTCACTATTTTTTGAGTTTGCTTTTCACCATTCGCCCAATAATTTTTTATAGTACATGCGAATTGACAGTCATCTTGGTTGATTAACTCAAGCATATACTCTACATAATCTTTTGCTAAATAGTCGTCTGCATCAACAAAAATTATATATTCTCCTGTGGCATTGTTTATAGCATTGTTTCTTGCCATACTTACGCCAGCATTCTTTTGAGAAATTAATTTTATTCTATCGTCTGTCTTCATTAATTCTTTTATTATTGTTTCGCTGTTGTCCGGGCTACCATCATTAACTACTATAATTTCTAAGTTTTTATATGTTTGAGTTATTAGTGAATTTAAGCACTGTTCAATGTATTTCTCAACATTATATACAGGTACTATTATGGTTACTAATTCTTCTGTTACATTATTTTCTTTCATGTTTTACCTACCTTATATGTTCTTTTAACCAATTAATCGAAACTTTTCTCTCTTCTTCCAATATATTTGTTACATTTTTATAATTTATTTTGTTGTCAACTATCACCAAATCGTTTTCATCTTTAGCAACTCTATTTTCAAGCCCCAACTTTACTAATATATTTTGTAATCTACTACTATATTTCCCAGGATATATAATGACAAATTCTTTACGAAATGTTAGTGAAAAAGCCGTAGCGTGAAATGAATCACTTATAACATATTTTGCGTTTTTTATAATCGCTAAAAAATCTTCTACTTTAGGATTGCAATACATTTTCCCGTTTTTGTAGAATTCATGTAATTGATATGATATATATTTTACTTTGATTCCTGTTTTTTTAGATAAATTCTTAGCATAATTATCTATTTTTTTATTTCTATTTAAATTATAAACTAATATATATTCTTCATTTTCAAATTTATTAGATGAGATTTTTTCCCATTCTTCATATGTGAGTAATAAAGTTGGATCTAACACTTCTTTAGTATTTTTTATTCCTAAATCATCACAAATATCAGCACCTGCTTTTTCTCTAAGAGAAATTGCAGCATAGTTTTCTAATAATTCTTTTGTTTTTGTTTTTTCCTTATCATCTAGTATAGTTTTCCCAAAAGAAGCTGAGTATGCAATTCTTTGGTTCTTATTTATCTCATCAAAATTCCAAAACAAAGTATTATCTATTCCACCATTCCATTCAGAATTCCAAACTTGATCAGAGCCTGTCATATAGAAGTCTGCTGTTGGTAATTCATCTTTTATTTCATCATACGAGTGATATACCTTATCTGATAAATTAATATACTTGTTTAAATATTCTTCAAATACTTTAAATCTTTTATTATACGATGGTAATATTATTACTCTCGCAACTATTCTTAAAAACTTAAATCTTTTCAAATATTTATTTTGATTCTTTATTCTTTCGAGCATTCCCCTTTTAGTGTTTCTTTCGGGGTAATAATCCAAAACTTCCACGGTGTGTCCTAATTTTTCTAACGCTATTTGAGTAGCATATGCTTGCAAAACAGAACCATAATTTTTTACTCTATGCATAGTTACTAATTCAATCTTACTCATTTTATCATCTATTCCCTCTTAATATTAATTTGTATAGTATACCTCTCACCCAGTTTGGTAATAAGGCGCCTATATATCTTTTAATTAAGTTCTTTCTATATTCTCTTTTATTAATTATTCCTAATGCTAATATTCCTTCCTCAAATTTTTTTATACAAGTTATATATTTTTTCCCGCCTCTTCTCTCATACATAGAGTTTCCGCCTCTTACGTTCACTAAATTTTTTTGAATATTATAGAATTTAGCATTATTTCTTGCTAACTTTGCCCACAGATAATAATCTTCAAAATATGGATAATCCTCATAACTATTCACTTCTAAAACCTTACTTTTTCTGTACACAGCAGTTACATGATTGATAGGATTTCTAAACTTCATGTATTTTTTTATGTCTTCATCTAATTCAGGCACTTTCCTTGTAGATATTTTATTTACCATTAAATCATCATATTCATCTATAAACGAACTAAGCACATCTATTGTTTTATCATTCATTAAATGTTCCATTTGCTTTTCAAATCTATCTGGTAAAGAATAATCATCTGCATCCATTCTTGCGACATATTCGTATTTACAATAACCCAACCCTTCATTTAATGTTAGTCCTAATCCTAAATTCTTATCTCTAAAATGAAGTTCTATTATTTCATCTTTCTTTTCATAATCTAGTAAAAGTTCTTTTAGTTCATTAGATATAGGGCCATCTACAACTATTACATATTGATTAGGTTTCAATGTTTGATTTAATATAGAATCTATAGCTAATGCTACATATTCTGGCTTATCATTTTTATACACCGACATTAAACATGAGAATTTAATATTTTCATTTATTTTTTTCCCCACTTCTAAACATCCCCTTTATACGCATTAAGAGATATATAATAAATACACCAAGTAATACCCCTGTTGAATCTATTAATACATCTCGTATTTCTCCACTTCTACCAGGTATGAATAACTGATGTATTTCATCTGTTATTGCATATGTTGCTCCTAATAAAAATGATGCTATTTTTGTTTTTGTTATATATTCTTTAAAATTAATAAACATAATTGTTATTAGCATTCCACCTAGTGTGTATAACACAAAATGTGCTAACTTTCTTACTATCATTTCTACTTTTAATATCATTGTTTCTAGTTGTTCTTGTTCAATGTCTTTATTAAATAGTTTTATTATTACTGTAATAAAGTTGCTGCTTGTCTTAGATGATTCTTCTGCTATTTGATGTGATAACATAAATACAGTTATCATCCAAGCTAATACAAATATTATGCTTATTATTCTTAATATAGTTTGTTTCTTCATTTTATTGTGCCTTTAACATATTTATCTCATCTTGGATACCTTCTTGTTTTATTTCGGCACCAGTTTTAGATAATACTGTTTTTACTGTTTCTATTACTACCTTACAGTCCATTTTGAAGCTTACATTTTGAGTATATTTGATATCATAATTGATCTTCTCAAATATATCTAAATTATTTCTTCCCATAGCTTGTGCTAGTCCTGTTATTCCTGGTAATACATCACATCTTTTCTTTTGCTCTTTAGAAAAGTATTTATAATATTCTGGAATCCAAGGTCTTGGACCAATTAAACTCATTTCACCTTTTAATATGTTTATAAGTTGTGGTAATTCATCTACACTTAATTTACGAATTATATTACCTATCTTAGTACATCTTTCGTCATGTGTAAGTTCTCTACCATCCTTTGCATGAGTTTCTACTTTCATAGTTCTAAATTTGTAACAGTTAAATATTTTACCTTTATATCCTGTTCTTTCTTGTTTAAATATTACAGGTCCTTTACTATCTAGTTTTATTAGTATAGCTATAATTACCATCACTGGTGATGCTATTATTAATCCTATTAAAGCTACTGTAAAGTCTAGTATTCTTTTTATACATTTCCTATACATTTAACTCTCTCCCCTTTTTAATTTAGTTAGTCCCACATTCAATATATGTTGGAACAATCTCTTTAATTATTCTTTTTATATCTTCTTTAGATACTTTTTCTTCAGACGTTATTAACTCTTTTAACTTTTCTAGTTCTTCTTTTACTAGTTTAGGATCAAAATCCATTATTTTTGTAACCATTATCTTCTCATGTAACGTTTTAGATAATCCTTCTTCGTTTACTAGTAATTCTTCATAAAGCTTTTCGCCAGGTCTTAATCCAGTAAATTCTATCTTTATGTCTTTATCTGGTTCATAGCCACAAAGCTTTATCATATTCACTGCTAAATCATAAATTCTTATTTGCTTACCCATATCTAGAACAAATATTTCTCCACCTAAAGCAAATGTATTTGCTTTAAGTATTAGTCCTACTGCTTCCGGAATAGTCATAAAGTATCTTGTTACATCTTTATGAGTTACTGTAACAGGTCCACCTTCTTTAATTTGTTTTTTGAATATTGGTATAACTGAACCGTGACTTCCAAGTACATTACCAAATCTTACTGCAACATAATTTGTCATAGATGAACTATTCATCATTTGGATAATCATTTCACAAATTCTCTTTGTAGCACCCATAATACTTGTTGGATTAACAGCTTTATCTGTTGATACAAGAACAAACTTTTGAGTACCAAACTTGTCCGCAGCTTTAGCTACATTATATGTTCCAAATACATTGTTTTTTATTGCCTCTATTGGGCTTATTTCCATTAAAGGAACGTGTTTATGTGCAGCCGCATGAAATACTAAGTTTGGTTTAAATTCTTCAAATATCTCATTAATCCTTTTACTGTCTCTTACGCTTGCAATAATACTTTTTAATTCTAGCATAGGATATTTTCTTCTTAATTCTATATCTAGTTCATACAATGTATTTTCATAAATGTCTAACATTAACAGCAGCTTTGGATTAAAGCTTGCTATTTGCATACATAGTTCTGATCCTATCGAGCCGCCAGCGCCTGTTACAAGCACTACTTTTCCTAATATGTCATCTTTTACTTTATTGTCATTTAAATCGATTTCACTGCGTTCTAATAGGTCCTCTATTTGTATATCTTCAATTACTATTTTCTTATCCATTTATTCTTATTTGCCTCACTAAAATTTATCCGACAAATCGTCTCATATATACTACCATAAAATGTGTACATTTTCAACAATTTTATGTCAATTAACTTTAATTTCCAGTATTTATTTATGCGCATTAAAGAAGTAGGTTTTCACCTACTTCTTCTGCTATTTTTTATTACTACTATATATATTATTTTTTAGTTGTTTTCTTTGCTGTTTCTGTCTTCTTTGCTGCTGTTTTTTTAGCTACTTCTTTCTTACTATCTGCTTTTTTAGTTGTTGTTTGAGTTCTTCTTCTAGTTGTTTTCTTAGTTTCTTCCTCTTCTTCGTCATCTTTTACTGGAACTATTTTATCTTGAACCATTATGTATAAGCTTTCAATTAATACAAGAGCAATTAATATTACAATTATTATTAACCACATTGTATTATTCTTCTCTACTACAGCAGCTGGTGCTTTAGATACATTTACATTGATTGTGTATACAGTAGTTAATCCTTTTTCTGTTATAGCTATAACTTTAATTTGGTTTCTACCTTCTTTTAGATTATCATGTCCTATAACTTCTACTTTAGTAGTTGGTCTTAATGTTGTATATTCTACTTCTACTGCATCTACCCCCATAGCTTCAACGCTATATTCTAATTCTTCTGGATTAAACTCTTTGTTAAGTTCATATCCTTTAACTCCTAAATCTACTAGTGGAGCTTCAGCTGTAGCTGTTTTAGTTACTGTTACTGTATATATTTTCTTTGTTCCATTTTCTGCAGTTACAGTAATTGTTACTGTATTTTCTCCAACAACGAAGTCTTTATCTCCTTCTATTTTAACAGTTGCTTTACTATCGTTTGCTACTGCTTTTAATCCTAAAGAGTTAACTGTCTTATCTACAGTTACAGAATAATTTGTTTTATCTTTACTAAATACTAAGTCTAAATCTTGTGTTGTTGTTAAACTTTTTAAAGTTGCATCTGAAGATTTAGTTGTAGTAGTTGTTGTTGTTTTATCTGTAGTAGTTGTTGTACTAGCTTTCTTAACAGTTATTTTAATACTCTTTTTATTTGTTAATAATTTATATTCGTCATCTGATACGTTAACTGGTGTTATTGTTATTGTAGCTGTACCAGCTTTTAATCCTTTAAGTGTAATCTTAGGATCCATTGCAGATCCATCTACCCATGTAGATGAGCTACTTACCTTAACAACAGCTGGGTTAGATGATGTTACTGTAAATTTACCAGCAGCATTTGTTGTTTTTATTGTTAATTTTACTGATTTACCAACAGTTATTGATGTTGCTCCTACAGAAATCGAATATTTCCCTGCTGCATATACCTTTTGTGGCATAGCTGTTAGTATTATAGCAAGTATAAACAATACGCCAAATATTTTCTTTAATTTATTCATATACTTTATCCCCCTATAACGAAATCTCGTCTTTTTCCATTATTTGATTTTTAATCATCATATAATCTCTTGCATCTATTGTAGAGTCTCTGTATGGATCTGCTGCTAATAATTTAATAGCATCTAAAGTTTCTTTTTCCATTATATAATTCTTAATCATCATATAATCTCTTGCATCTACTATGCCATCTGCATATACATCTCCAAGTACTGCATATGTATATGTTTCTTCAATGTTTTCTCCAAGAGTTATCAACATTGTTGAACCTGTTCTTATTTTAGAACTTGCTACTTTTTCAAATGTTAGTACACTCTTATTTGCACTAGGAATTCCTAATTTAGAATATATATTTGCAGTCTTCATAAATGAATCTGTTATTATATATCCACGAGTTTCATTAAACTCATATTCTTTATTAGATTTTTCTTTTTCTAGTCCCATAGTCTTTTCTATGCTCATTAATATATTTGAATAGAATATATCATAAGCTAAAGGTTCAACTAGTTCTACTTTTTCTTTTACACTTTGCACTTTATTTAAAGCTATATCATCTGCTCTTTTCTTAAGCGCTTTTAATTTTGTTACAGTAGTAAATCTCTTACTTGTTAACCCTTTAACGTTTGTTTGAGTTGTACTAGCATCAAGATTTTTATCTAACTCCGCTTTGATTTCTTTTTCTAAAGTAGTCTCAAGATTAGATAAATAATCTATAACTTCTTCTGCAAGAAAATCTATTGTTTTATTTATTTCAGGATCAAAGTTGTCTAAAATAAATTGCTTGTTATATCTTTCTACATCTACAAATCCCATTGCTACTAAAAGTCCAGCGTTTTCTACTACACCCTTTGGTAATCTATCTATTAAATCTTCAGTTGTAATGTCCTTAGTAGATTTAAATTCTTCTACATAATCTAGGACATCATTAGCATAATCTATTGCTGTATCTATAGATTTACCATAAGATACTTCCATTATGCTTCCAACATATTGTTGTAGATAATTATTTATTATTAATTTAACAAATGCTATATAATCCTTTTCAACATCTTTAACTTTATCTGAAATAGTTTCTATTTGAACATCTGTAAACATAAGGATTTCTAGTTTATCTAGATTTTTTACTTTTTTAATAACATTCTTAAGCTCTACTGCTTTATTTTTTGCAGCTTTAACATCCGCTTTAGCAGCTTCAGCTTCAGCTCCAGATAATTTGTTTAATGTTTTTTCTATTACTGCTATTACTTCATTAATATCTTTAGTCTTTACAGCTTCTGCTACTTCTTTTACACTAGTTTTTTCTAACCCTTCTATAAAAACATCATGATGCTTTTTAAGCATATCTTCAACCATATCATTTACTTCTAATGCTATATCATGTGCGTCATCTAATATGTTTTTTAGGCTATTAAATGTAGCTGTTGTATCTGTGTTATATCCTAAATCTCCTACTACATCTTTTACCTTATCTAGAACCTCTTCTAATTCTTTAGCAGACAAGTCTTTATATCCAGACTTAACATCTTCTATAAGGTCTTTATTTTCATCTATTAAAGCTTTAGCATCATCTTCTAATGCTTCAATACCTTCTAGAACTTTATCCGCATTTTCTACTGTAGAATTTGCTAGTTCCTCTTTAATAGAATTAATTGTTTCTTTTATATTGTCATCTGTCATATTTTCAGCAAGATTTTCTATTGCATCTTTATTTGCTGTAGACAACGAATCTATAACATCTGGATATGTTTCAAGAATTTCTTCATACTTTTCCTTCATATCTTTAATATCTACTGATAATTCATCTAGTCTTGCTAATATATCCTCTTTACTCAAAGCAAACACCGGAAAAACTACCGGCATTACCATTATTATTGCAAGGAAGATACTCATTATTTTTTTAGTCATAATCACCCTCCATTATTAACTTATTCTATCACCCTATTTTACTACATATATTTTAAGTAGTCAACTATAGAAGCTCTTTTTAATACAATAAAAACATACAAAAAACATAGAACGTTTATACATTCTATGTTTTTTATATTAATATAATTCAATTTAATTTATTATCTATTTTACTATCCATTTATTTTTACTGTGTACATCTTCTTAGACCTTAATAATTTGTAATTTGAATATACAAAATCTACAAATATTATTCCAAATAATATGTATATTGCAAATATTAACGTTGGGCCTTTTGCTAAATAAAAGAATCTAGTTAATATAGGGAGTAAATATTTAATATATAACACTCCTAATGTTCCCCATATTAAAGAAAATTCTAAACAAACTTTTTCATCTAGTTTAAATGTCATATTAGAATAGTCCCAAAGCTTAAGTCCATAAATATCTCTTAAAAGAATATATGTTACATATTCCATTAAAGTAAGAATAGCAGCAGATAATAAAAAGAGTATAGGCGCATTTGTTGTTATTCTAGATATTATTAAAGAAAGTGCAACCGTCCCAAAACCGTAAAGGATACAAAAAGGTGTATTTAATATTCCCGGACTTTTATCTAAGTGGCCTGCCATAAATCTAAACAAGCATTCTAAAAGCCATCCTGCAAAAGATCCTATAATAAAAAAATATATACATTCTAACATAATCGTCACCTGTATATATTTTTACCAATATTTAGTTTTTTATACGTAATATATAAACAAATATTATGAATTTATATATTATCTTATATATTCTCTATCTACTCTTTTACCAATAGTAGTTATTATTTCATAATGAATTGTATTTGTAAGGTTAGCTATTTCTTCAAGTTTTACACCATCATAATCAAATATAATCGCTTCATCTCCAAGTTTTACATCTATACCTGTTACATCTATCATACATGTATCCATACATATTCTTCCAATTATAGGAGCTTCCATACCGTTTACTAGTACTTTAAAATTATTAGATAAGCTTCTTACAAATCCATCAGCATATCCTATTTGAAGCACAGCTATTTTAGTTTCTTTATCTGTAGTATATGTACCACCATAACTTACATTATGTCCAGTCCCTACTGTACGTATATTACATATTGGAGCTGTTAGTTTAAATATTCCTTTTAAGTTAACAGAGGATTTAAACATAGAATCTGGATAATATCCATATAAAGATATTCCAAGTCTTACAACATTATATTTATCCAAATTATATTTCATTATTCCTGCACTATTATCCATATGCTTGTTCGGTATAACAATACCTTCATTTTCAAGAATATTAATGCATTCTTCAAACAGTTTCATTTGAGTTTTAGTAAAACTTTCTTTTCCTTCTACATCAGCACTAGAAAAGTGTGTATAAACACCATCTACTTCTACATTATTTAAAGTTTTTAATGTGCTTGCAAGTTCTACTAATTCTTCTTTTGCAAACCCAAGTCTAGTCATACCTGTATCTATAGCAATCTCAATTTTAACTTTAGAAGTAGCTTTTTTATCTAGGTCTTTTAATATTTCTAAATTTGAAACACTATACACCGCATCAACATTTACCGCTTCTTCTACCTCATATGGAAGTATTCCTGAGAATACTACTATTTTACCTTTTACTCCTGCAGCTCTTAACTTTTTAGCCTCTTTAAGATAAGCAACGCCAAAATTTCTTATCCCATTTTCCTCTAGATATTTAGTAGTTTCTACGAGTCCTGAACCATAAGCATCAGCCTTAACCATAGCAAGAATTTCTTGATTACTATGTAATTTTGTTTTCATACTTTCTATATTATGTTTTAAATTTGAAAGATTAATCGTAAGTCTTGCTGGCATTATGCTTCACCTCCAATATATCCGTTGTACATAAGTATTGCCGCAGCCACACCAACATTAAGAGATTCTTGAACACTTTCCATTGGTATTTTTACAAGTGAGCTACATAGTTCTTTCATTTCCTCACTCATTCCATTTGCTTCATTTCCTAATACATATACTGTTTTGTTATTAGGTTTTGTTTCATTTAAATACTTAGTAGCTTTAAGATCTGTTCCACATAAATCATAGCCGTTAGCCTCTAACGCTTTTTTTATTTCTTTCATTTCATCTAGATTTACATAGAATATATTAGTTTTATGTATAGCTCCCATTGTGCTACGTATTACCTTAGAAGAATATACGTCTACACTTCCTTTTATACAAACTACATTATTTATACCAAAAGCTACTGCTGTACGAATTATAGTACCCATATTTCCTGCATCTTGCACTTTATCTAATACTATAATCTTCTCATTATTATTTATATTATTTATTAAATCTTTTAATTCACATTTTTTCTTATCTAATACTATAAGTGCACCTTGTGGTGTTTCTGTATCAGATAAATATGCAAATATTTTTTCATCTACTTCCAATACATTATCTAAGTCTTTAAGTTTTTCATACAGTTCATTACCACCTTGATGTATGTTTAGAAGTTCCCTAGATATAACAATAAACTCAAGGGTATTATCCCCTGAGCTTATCTGTTCATTTACTAGTTTAATACCTTCCAAAATATATTTATTATATTTGTCTCTGTATTTTTTATCTTTTAGACTGTTAATGTATTTGATTTTTTCGTTACTTTTACTAACTATTATCATATACACTATCTTCTTTTCTTAATTTCTTATTTATTATTGTGCTACTACGCTTTGCACTTCTGATTCTTCATGAATTATTCCTAATTCATTATCTACTCTTAAAGATAACTCTTTAACTGCTTCTAATTCTTTTTTGCTTTCTTCATCTGCTGGATCGAACACTTCACTTATTCTGTCTGAAATATATGCATTTATGAATTTTGAAATTTCATCCTCGGCTGTAAGTCTTCCATTCTTTTCAACGCTATCTAATTTTATAATATGATATCCATATTCAGTTTCAACAACTTTATCTGCAACTTGACCAGCTTTTAATTTAACAACAGCATCTCTGTATGCTTTTACAACTGTTTGGTTGTTAGCCATATCGAATTGTCCACCATTTTGAGCTGAACCATCATCTGAGTGTTCTGCTGCAAGTTTTGCAAAATCTCCGCCTTTTTTAACTTTTGCTAAAACATCTTGTGCTTCTTTTAATAATTTAGCTTTATCTGCGTCTGTCATATCTGCTTTAAATGCAAATAATATATGTCTTGTTTTGTATAGATTTAAGTCAGCGTCTTCACCTTCATCTTGAATTATAAATTGCTTTATTTCTTCAGTTGTTACTTTATCTTGTTTTGCGTCAAGATATGCAGTTATAACTGCATTCTTTTCAAAAAACGCCTTTAATTCGTCTACATCAACACCTTGTGCTACTAATCCTTCTAGATTTTCTTTATCTGTAAATTGTTCGTTTATTGATTTTTGGTCTTCATCTGAAATCTTTGCACCAGCTTCTACAGCCTCTTTATATAAAACTTCATTTAATAATATTTCATCAATTACTAGTTCTGGAATATTATCTGGATTATATCCATAATATGATAAAGTTGGAGCCCAATATCTATATACAGATTCATATTTGCCTCTTGTAATTTCTCCACCTTTATAGTGTACTAGCACTTCACTGTTTACTCCCCAGAATACATATGCAACTATTGCCGCTGTAAGTATAAGTACAACTGCTATAACAATTCCTATTATTAAAGAATCTTTGCTACCTGGTTTTTTAACTTTTTGTTCTTTTTCCATTTTTCCTACCCCTATTCTTTCCTATTTACTCATGGTTTGTTCAAGTATACCAATCGAGCTATTTACAAAGCTCAATATATCACTTTTTGAGCTATTTGTCAACCTATATTTTATGTGATTTTTTGTATTATCCATAAAGTATAAAAAATCTCCCATAACTTTTACTTCTTTTATACTCAACTTCCTGCATCTATTTCTAAGCTTAACTATTTCAATCAAATTCATTGTTTCCTTTGGAATTTCACCAAATCTATCTATAAACTCGTCTATTACATCTTCAATATCTTCTTCCGTATCTGCATTTGAAAGTTTACCATACATTTCTATTTTAAGCATACTATTTTTAATATAATCACTTGGAATATTAGCAGATACATCAAGTGTAATCTTAACATCTTCTGAAATCTTTTCACCAGATGCATCATTATCTACCTTAAGTTTTTCTTTTTCTATAGCTTTATTTAACATAGATGCATACATGTCATAACCAACCATCATCATATGTCCAGATTGTTCAGCGCCTAAAAGATTCCCCGCTCCTCTTATTTCAAGGTCACGAAGCGCTATCTTAAATCCACTTCCAAATTCACTATAATCTTTAATTGCACCTAAACGCTTAGAAGCTTCTTCTGTTAAAATACTACCTTTGTTATATGTAACATAGGCATAAGCAAGTCTATTTGAACGACCAACTCTTCCACGTATTTGGTAAAGTTGTGCGAGTCCTAACTTATCTGCATTTTCAATTATTATTGTGTTTGCATTTGGAATGTCTATTCCAGACTCTAGAATTGTTGTACAAACAAGAATGTCTGATTCGTGGTTCATATACTCAACCATTGTATCTTCTATTTGATTTGGTGTCATCTTACCATGCGCATAAGCAACTCTTGCTGTCGGTGCTAAACTTCTTACTTTAGCTACTATGCTTTCAATATTTTCTACTCTATTACTCAAGTAAAATACTTGGCCATCACGAGCAAGTTCTTTTTCTATACCTTCAGCAACCATTGCCGCATTATATTCTGATACATATGTATGTACCGGTAATCTTTCTTGTGGTGGTTCCGTTATTACAGAAACATCACGTATTCCTATCATAGACATATGTAATGTTCTTGGAATTGGTGTTGCTGTCATAGAAAGTACATCTATATTATTCTTATATTTCTTAATTTTTTCTTTATCTTCAACGCCAAAACGATGTTCTTCGTCTATTATTAATAGCCCTAAATCCTTAAACTTAACATCTTTAGAAAGAATTCTATGCGTCCCTACTACTACGTCTATTTCTCCACTAGCAAGTTTAGCTATTATTTCTTGTTGTTGTTTAGCTGTTCTAAAACGGCTAAGCATTTCTACCTTAACACCAAACTTTTCCATACGGTTTTTAAATGTATTAAATTGTTGCAAAGATAGTACTGTTGTTGGAACTAGATATGCAACTTGTTTAGAATCCATAACTGCTTTAAAAGCGCCACGGATTGCTACTTCAGTTTTACCATAACCAACATCACCACATAAAAGCCTATCCATTGGTTTCTGTTGTTCCATATCTTTTTTCATTTCCATTATGGCTCTTTTTTGATCATTAGTTAATTCATACTCAAAGTCTGCTTCAAACTCTCTTTGCCAAGGTGTATCTTTAGAAAATGCAAATCCTTTTGCTTGGCTTCTTTTAGCATAAAGTAGCGTTAATTCTTTTGCAACATCACTAACATGTTTAGTAACTTTAGCTTTAGTGTTTTCCCATTCCTTAGTTCCAAGTTTGTTCATTTTAGGAGCAAATCCATCTTCGCAGACATACTTCTTAATGCTATCTAGACTTGTTATTGGAATGTATAGTGTTCCACCATCTTTATATTCTAGTTTAATATAGTCTTTTACAACCCCAGCTGTATCTATTGTTTCTATACCTAAATACTTACCAATGCCGTGATTAACATGTACTACATAATCTCCTATCTTTAAGTCTTCATATGAATTTAACATATCTCCCATAAAAGCTTTAGAAGATTTTATTTCCTTTTTAGAAGTACCAGATAAACTTTCAGATACAACTACAAGATCAAATTCATCATAACTAAATCCAGCAGATATTAATCCTTGTGTAATATATATAGTGTTATTATCTAGGTCGTCTACCATAGATATATCTTGTACAAATTTAGTTTTTACACCATTATCTTCCATAGCATTTTTTACAGTTTCAACTTTTTGAAGTGTAGAAAATACCATTAATATTATTTTTCTTTCTTCTTTATATCTCTTGATGTCCTTAATAAGTAGATCCATTGTGCTACGAAAAAAGTTGACCTCCCTACAGCTAAAGCTGTACTCTTTTCTTTTCGCATGCATAACTCTATCTTGTCCTAGTTTACTCATATATACTGTAGATAGGCTTTTTAGTTTAAGTTCTATTTCCTCAAAACTAACGTACTTGAATGCATATTTAGAATATACATTACCACTCATTGTTATTACTTTTATTGCTTCGTTATTTTCGTATTTAATGGCCTCAGCTCTACTTATTTCTCTTGCAGTTTCATCCATAAATATACAGAAGTTTTCTCCCAAATAATCTAATAACGTAACCCTTTCTGGCACAAATAGCTCATAATATCTATCTATTAATCCAGAAATATTACCCTCTTCCATTCTCTCTATGTCTGCTTTAACACTTTTTTTAACATCCAAAGATATGTCTTCATCAAGAACACTCTTTAGTTTATTTATTGCTTCCTCTTTAGTATTAAGCGATATAACATGTTCTGTTGAGAATGTTATATAGAAATCATGGACTGTATCCATACTTCTTTGAGTTTCAGTATCAAAAGTTCTGATGTTATCCACTTCAGTACCAAACAACTCAACTCTATACGGCATTTTTGCATCAGTTGGGAATATGTCAATTATTCCACCTCTTACAGAGAATTGTCCTTTAGCAAGAACAACATCTTCACGAGTGTAACCTAGTCTGTCTAATTTTAATATTGTCTCATCTAAATCTAATTCCTCTCCTAAAGAGATAGTCATATTTAGATTCTCATATTCTTTTTTAGGTAACATTGGTTGAAGAAGAGCATCTATTGTAGTAACAAGTATCATATCTTTGTTATCTACAAGTTTAGATATTGCTCCTACTCTTGCATTGTTTGTTTCTCTACTTTGCGCGTCTACATCATAATATATTATTTCACGCGCTGGCATAAATACAATGTCTTTTTCTGCATAGAATTTAATATCTTGCATAAATCTTTTTGCAGAACTTACATTTGGGCATACAACAACTGGGCGCACGCCACTATAGTTGTATAAACTATATATGACGTGTGCCTTAGTCGCATCTGTTAACCCTGTTATACTTAAATTTGTTTCGCCATCTTTAATACACTTTAGAAGTTCTTTAAACTTGCTGTGCTTTGGCAATTCTTTAACTAGCGGATTCATCGTCTCTCCTTTATATGTTTAATATTATATATGCTTATTAGTTATATAATATTTTTATTCTTTTAACTGTGTAGTCTATTTTTCTATCCACAAATTCCATAAAGCCATCCATAATGTAATGTGGATTAAACATATATTCTGTATCTTTAGAAACAGTTACTCTTGTTGCATCATTTATTTGTATATCCCAATTCATAATGGCTGGTTTGATATCTATTCTTTCACTTCTGTCTAGTGACTTAACTAAAACAAGAATGTTCGGTTCAGATAAGTATTTTTTCATTTGGTATCTGTACCAAGCTCTTAAATCGTCATACTCACGATTTGTCATTTTAGAAACGTCACCAAGTTTTGGAGTTATTTCATATGTTACCGCGTATGCACTTTTGTCTATTTGCGGCTCGAAATCTCCTATTTGTTCAACAGTAAGTACAACTATTCCTGACGGCAGTTCTCTATTTAAGCTTTTTACAATATATGTAGCATCTATCGGTTCTTGAAGCGCCACATCACAAATTTCCGCTGTACTTTCTATACCTAGCGCAATATTATCTGCAAATGTAATATCTGGAATATTATCTTTTGTGTATGCGACATAAACACCGGCTCTTATCATAGCTGATTCAAGTATTCTTCTTAATTCATTCGATGGTATATATATTGCTTCTTTAGATTTTGTATAAGTAACTCTTACGATATACATAATTTTCTCCTTACATCTTGAAATTATATCACAAAGTATGCTAAATCTCAACATTTAAAACATATTTAGCAAAAGAAAAAGATATACATTTCACGTATATCTTTCGTTTAACTATATTATTTCTTTTCTACTTTTTTAGTAGTAGCCTTTTTAGACGCATCTTCTGTTTTCTTAGCCGTTGCTGGTTTTTTAGCAGCTGTTTTTTTTACCTCTTTTTTAATCTCTGGTTTAGCTTTAATTTCTGCTTTTTTAACAGAAGTCTTTTTAGCTGCGGTTTTTTTAGCCTCAGTTTCTACTTTTTTAGTAGTAGTCTTTTTAACAGCAGTTTCCTTTTTCTTAGTTGGTACCTTTTTAGCCACAGTCTTTGCTTTTTCTACAGTTTCTTCTTTTTCTTCAACCTTTACGACCTTTTTAGCAGGCTTATTTGATGCAGCATATACTTGCTTTAATTGAGTGTCTGTTACATTCTCTTGAGATATGTACATTCTAAATAAATTATTGCCTAAAATTCTTCTTATAGTATCTTTTACTTCTTCCTTGTTAAACTCATCATTTTTTAGTTTAAGAACTACATTATATACAAATGCATTCTTTTTGTTTTTGTACATTTCTATTTCTCTGCCCAACCATACTTTCTCGACAGAAGGAATAGTCTCAAAATATTCGTTTATATCATTTTCTATTTCTGTCGTTTCTTCTGACGGTGCATATGAACCTTGTAACACAGTTACATCTTTTAACAATTCATTGTGTACTTTAATAGCATTATAATGGTATATGTCATTTGATGGTATTTCTAAATCTAAATCTCCAATTATTTTAAGGCCTGTTATAGCGCCATGAGCAGCATCCATCATCGTTACATAATCATCAAAATCAAAAACAGATACATAAGTTTTTTCTTTTTCAGCACCTAAATATTCTGCTATTCTTTCTGCGTCCACAAATAAATAATACTTTCCTTTAATTCCATCCTCTGTTATAAATACAACTCTTTCTTTATTTACTACATAATTTCCGATACTATCTGTTTCTCCAGTTGGAAATACTGGTGTATAAAATTTAGCATGATTGATAAATTCATCTAAAAATTTATTTAATAATTCTAATCTCTTTTCTTCAGATTCTTCTTTTTGCGAATCTATATATACATCTATTAATTTTTTACTAGTTGTTTTTGTATTTACCTCTGTTAAATTCATAGCCCTAGCTTTAAAATCCGTTTCTACATCTAAATGTAACGGATAACTAAAATCCGAGTAATATTTTTCTCTATACAATTTAGCTATTTGTGCCGCTGTCAACGTTAATGCTTCTGAACTTGGATTAATTAAAATATATCCAACATTATTTACATTAACATTTTCATAGATGTCATCAAAAGACATCTCTGTAACATCATATTTTTCTTTAACTTCCGAATCAACATCAATATTATGTGTATAGACGCATAATACTGTAGTCCCCGTTTCTGATTGTAACAATCTCAACGCGTTTCCTTTATCATATTTCTTTGTTGCAACATAGAATTTAGTATCAAATACCATTGTTCTTAGTAGCACATTTTCATTATCCAAATTTGGATTTGCTGTATATGCAGCACATAGTTCCTTAAAATCTTTTGTTTTCATATTTCCGCTCCTTATAGACAATTTTATTCTATACTATATTATATTTTTTTTCAACATTATTTCATAAGTATTTTGTATATTTTTAATTTGAGTTTCATACTTGATTTATGTAAACAAGTGTGGTATAATATACGCAGGTTAATTTTTTATCCACTAAATAATTTGGAGGTAGAAATAAAATGAGTAATTTTGAAAAAATCTTACCGGAGGCATGTTATCCACTAGCTAATATGACCTTCAAAGACGTCGAAAAAGCATTCAAAGAAAACATGACCGTAATAGGATATGTGGAAGCAATAAGTCAAGCTAACGAAAACCTTACCATCCGGTTAGGTAATGAAGTCGTAGCTTATCTTCCTTTTGATGAGGCAACGATGTATCCTTTGACTTATTCCCAAAACAATCCGGAATTTCCCTTTCCTTTGCAGGTTGGATGTCTTAAAGAAAAAAACATCTGCGCAAAAGTTAAGAGCATCAAAGGTCACAAAATCACATTGTCCAGAAAGGATAATATGCTTGAAGCACTCGAACTCATTAAAAACGCAACCGCATTGCCCTTTAACGTCACAGCCACCAGAACCAAAATCGTATTTGGAGATGTAGGCCAAGGGGTTCAAGCACGAATCAGCGTTCCTGATCTTTGTAAAGCACGAATTCGTTCAACTGCTGAAATATGTAAGAAAGGCGACTCTTTCTTTGTAAAGGTCCTGAACTTGGACGAGCTTGGACGTTTCAACGTTTCCTTCAAAGATACGTTTCCGGAGTACAATCCCGAGAATTATATTCCCGGTGAAATGATAACCGGTGTCATTAATGAACCTGTAGATTCAAAATTCTCTGGTTTTTTTGTGAACGTATCACCTCAAGTTGCTGGCATTCTGGATTACCAGCCCTGGCATCCCATTCTCAATTACGGCGACACCGTTGAATGCGTTATTTCTAGCGCATCCAAAAAAGGCTTGCATTTGAAACTTTCAAAAGTTATTTCAAAGCAAGCTCGATAAGGAAAAGTTTCAAGCCCCGATATTTCGGGGCTTGTTCCTTTTAAATAATTTATATATTTCTAACTTATCTGTTTTTCAAATTACTTTTCACCATCTATTTTCTCTAAACAAATACATATCTTTTATATGATACTTTTTATATACATCTTTTAACATATTCGCCCCTATCATAGATTCTACTATTCCATTTTTACCAACACTCAAATTAACATATACATTAGGCATATTTTCCAATTCATCTATTACAGGTAACATATCTTTTGTTTCCAAATACATAGAATAAAAACATTTATATACTTTAGGCGGATTAATTAGTGGCACTATCTTATTTAATGTTTGATACAGTTTCTTATATCTTCCCTTTTCAACATAATTAAAATATTTTTTATCTTGCAGTCTTTCTGTTTCTTTAATATCCTCGCCACTTAATATAATTCTATTATCTTTTGTAAAAGTAACAATTGTATTTTTTGTAGATATATTTTTGGCAATTACATCCATATTTTTAGCTTCTTTTTGGTCTATTCTTTCTGTTACTATTGTAAATTGTTTATATACATCTATATTATTATTTTCCATATATTTTAACGTGTTAATCCCGCAAGCTAAAATAACACACTTAGAGTCTATCTTAAATCTATTACTAGTTGTACATTCCACTCCTTCTTCTTTTGCATTTATTTTCTCTACATACGTATTTTCATATATTTCTACATTGTTTTTCTTTGATAGATACATATATATTAGAGCCGTTAAAACATATGGATTTATTGTATATCCATTCTTAGGAATTAAAATTGCACTCCTTAAATTAAGAAGCGGATCTTGTTCTAAATATTCTATTTTGTTGTTAGTTTCGCCTAGTCTTTCAAAAAGTTTATATATATAATACTTGTTGGTCAATTTATTAGAATAGTACATTACATCCATTTCTTTTAGTCCTAGTAAATTAATATATTTTTTGCAATCTTCATCTTCAGATATTTCGCTTATTATATTTAGTATATTTTCCATAGCAGCACTGCAAAGCTTGTTATACTTAAGTAACTTTCCGTTATCTATGCTTTTCTTCTTTAAGTTTGTTATATCCATTTCTTTTAGTAACACGCCATCTGTTTTTAGTGTTGCCCCATATCCTAATATGTTTTTATCCACAATAATAACATGAGCCCCAGATTTTGCTTGCATATACGCAGTTAAAGCGCCTGTTATTCCTCCACCAATAACTAGTGTATCACACTTTTTATTACTTGCTAGATATTCATATTTTTTAATTATTCCCGTTTCCATATTCCAAAGAAAATTTCCTTCATGTATATTCATTTGTTCCACCTCGCATATATTATTTTGCATAGATACACAATATATACATTTTTTAGAAATTTAGTTCTAAAAAAATATGCTTGTACATACATATATATTGGAGGTTATACATATGAAGAAAACAAATAAATTATTAAGTATATTTTTTCTGTTTACATTAATTCTAACAATATTTAGCACAAATGTATTTGCAATATCTGTATCTAACTACAAACCAAAATACGGTAAAACTAGCGCAAGTGTAAACTTTAGAGCAATCGCTTCTACTAAGAAAGGGAAACTTGGAACGCTTAAGAAAAATACCGCTGTTAAAATTCTAGCCACAACAGGTGAATTTTACGTTGTACAAACCGCTACTAATGAGATAGGGATAGTTAGTAAAAAGTACGTTAAAACCGTTTCTAGCGCGCCTAAAGGAGCTAAAACATATACAATGGTTACTAAAGTTCAAAAAGCAACAAGTGCAAATACAATTTTACGCGGTGGCCCCGGAACAAATTTTACAAAAAGAATGACTTTGGATAAAAATACAAAGGTAACTGTAATTGGATATATATCTAATTGGTATGTTGTATTAACAGATAACGGTAATGTTGGATGTATACGAAAAGATTTACTAAAATCTACTACTAATTCTAACAAAAATACCAATACCACCACTAATACCAATTCAAATACAACAAATACAACAAAAGTATCTATGAGCGAAAACGAACAGACGGTTTTTAATTTAATTAATAACGCAAGAACTAAAAAAGGGCTTAAAAAGCTAGAAGCAGGTGTAAATCTTACTAAACTTGCTGGGCTTAAAGCGGATGATATGGTTTCTAAAGAATACTTCTCCCACTCTTCTCCTACTTACGGCGATCCATTTAAGATGCTTACAAACAACAAAGTAGAATACAAAACAGCCGGAGAAAATATTGCAGGTAATCCTAGCTTAGAAGATGCGGTAAACGCTTGGTTAGAATCTGAAACTCATAAGCAAAACATTTATTCTAGCTCATACAACTATCTAGGTATAGGAGTTGCTAAAAGCCCTATATATGGATATATAATCGTAGCTATGTTTGTTGGACAATAAAAAATACCCCATAGGGGTATTTTTTTCTCTCTATCTCTTTTTATTATTCTTTAAATATGTAACTTTGCTAAAATTATTCTTCCAAATTTCTTTGTATTTAGAAATAATTTTATATTTTCTTTTATGCCAGCTTTAATAGCTCCTCTTACCGCTTTAGCTACCTTTCTTTTATCCTTCTTTTTCATTTTTATATTAGTTGGATACATCTACTAAATCATTCCCTTCTATCCTTACAGATATATTTCTTTCCTTTAATAATTCCTTAAATTTATTTTCTACTAGATTATCTTTGAGTATAGTTGAAAAGGTAACTACTATATCATTTTCATAAGATACTATACCACATTTAATCTTTTCCGCCCAGTCAGGTGAAAGTATTACAAAGTATCCATCTACATGTGGCTTATACTCATCTTCCACACTTACTATTCCTACGTTAGAAAATGATGTTGTAAACTTTCTTTTAACTTGCATAGAGCCAATTCTAAATGCTAGTTTTTTTAATACTAGAGGCACTATTCTTACAAATATGTTATTTGTACTTCCAGCGTCTTTTGTTATTGTAGAAAGAATTTTATCTAGTATTAATTTCTTTTCAAACTCTTTTTTCACTAAAATTAGCACATCATCAAAAGTATACACTTTCTTCTCTTTTAACGCAATACTAACTTGCATATATGAAAAGAAATTTGAAATAGTTTCTGTCTTAATATATTTTTTAAGATTAATTGGAACAGAAATATTTATTGGTCTTTTACCATTATATATTCTGTAATTTGTTTCATATATTGAATAAGCTATTAAAGCTACTAGATATTCTGAAAGACTACATTCAATGCTTCTTGCATACTCTTTTAATTCTTTAAGGTTAATTATATTGTGTGTTATTCCATATTCGCCTTTATCTAATTCTTCACCTTGAAGCATATACGCCTTTTTTATTTTTTTAGTTTTAACTCTTTTCTTAACATAGCTTTTCTTATATGCATCCTCCGTATCCTCAGACATTCTTCTAAACTCTTTTTTATGTTCCGGAATTTCATTTGGATACTTCATTTCAAGATATCTATACACAATTTCATTTAAGAATAATATAGCTCCATTTCCATCGGTCAAAGCATGAAACACTTCTAAATTAATCTTTTTATGAAAATATGTAACCTTAAACAGGTATTCATTATTTGCTTTATCGTTTATCTTCTTAAATGGATAATCTACTTCTTCTGACACTACCGGAAGTAATTCGTTTTCTTCAAAATAGTACCAAAAAAGGCCACTCTTAAGTTTTACTTTATATGCTCTATATTTACTAATAGCAAGTTCTGTTGCTTTTTGCAAAAGTTCCTTATCTATGTTTTCTTTTAAAAGCACAGATAATCTATATATAGAACTATACTTTTTATTAGAAGCTAAAGTAAAAACTTTCGCTTGATCATCAAGTTTTCTCCAATAAGCTCTTTTTATTATTTTTTTCTTCATTTTATATTACTTTTATTCCCTTTAATGCGAGTATTATATTTTTATTTTTTTATTTTATTAAACTAAATTGATATTCTCCATTTCCTATCGTGGCTGGTATACTAGATTTTAGACAAACTACCGGTCTAACATATGCCCCATAACTGTAAGAGCCAAAGTCTATATCGTCACCGCTAGCACGCAAAACATAAAAAGAATAATCCGCCGACGGAGATGTCAGCCAATAAATATAATTGTAAGCTAAATACAATTCATCCTTTGTTAACTCTAGTTTTGTTGCTTCATTTATTTTGTACCCATACTTACCTATTGAGAGTGTCATTTGTGGAGTGTAACCTTTTGCATTCCAACCTGCTACTAGTAACTCTATTGTCGGTCCTCCTATTGCCCCCTCTACATTCGAGCCATATGTAGTTGTATTTGCAAAATTGGCATAATCTTTTATTAATTGTACCACTGCTTGCGAATTATTTGATGTACTACTACCAACTTTATCTACTAATGTATATTTTGGTGCATCACCTACTCTAAATTTTTCATACAAAGCAACTTCTGCCTCTGTTAAACTTGCTACTTGTGTCCCTTTATTTAGTACTACATCTTTTTCTACATATTCTTCTGCTATCAAAAATATATACTCGTTATTATGATAATATATTTGCCAATCATCATATGTTGTTCCGTTTACTGTTACAGTATAATCTACTTTGTCGCCATAATTATCAGCTGTTATTAATGAACCTAGTCCCGTTCCAAATTGTGTGTTATTCCCGCCATTATTATTTTTATTCTCTACTGTAATTCCATTATCCGCTATTACTATATTCCACTCTGCGTCTGTTACTCCATATCCTTTCAATCTATCTGTTACTTCATCTACTAATGCTTTTCCTCTTAATTCATCTAAATAACTTTCTGACCATATTAATGCTGCTAAATTTTGTACTTGTTTTTCGTTTGTTAAATCCACCGCTTCATTTGCTTTATTAGTTATTCCTGTATTAGTTAATGTTATTACTACACTTGCAGCAATTATTATCATTACTATTATTGTTATTACTAGCACTATTAATGATATTCCTTTTTTCATCTTTCGTTTACCCTCTTTCTCACATAATAATCCTATTATATTTTTACATTTTTTACAATACTTTTATAATAACAAAACAAACCATCAATAATTATTTTGTTGATGGTTTGTTTTATTCTATTTTTTATTTATCTCTTTTTCTATATAGCTATTATACTTGTTGCTGTTAGCATGACAGATTGCTATAGCTAAAGCATCTGTTGTATCGTCAATTTTAGGCATTTTATCTAATTTTAATATATCTTTTACCATATATTCTACTTGATCTTTTTTTGCTCTACCATAACCTACTAATGCTTGTTTTACTTGAAGTGGTGTATATTCACTTATCTTTATACCATGTTTTTCTAATGTACAAAGCACTACACCTCTTGCTTCTGCAACTTGTATACCCGTGGTTATATTTTGATTAAAGAATAAATCTTCTATTGAAGCTTCGTCTATTTTATTTCTAGATAAAACTTCTTCCAAATCTTCTTCTATTTTCTTAAGTCTTAAAGAAAGTCTTTCTTTTGCAGGAGTAGTAATACATCCATATTCTACCGTTCTAAACTTGTTATTTCTATATTCTATTATTCCATAACCTAGTCTTCCAAAACCAGGATCTATTCCTAATATGTACATATACTACCTCCTTTTTCTTAAGTTAACATATCAAAAGCGCGAATAAGTTCTGCATTTGTCATAGCAGATACTGTATTACCAATTGCTTTTTTAGTTTTTTCATTATATTTATATTTTACTGTTCCTACAGTATTTTTACCTATTTCTTGGAACGCATCTTTTACTAAATTATACGCTAGTTTTTGACTTGCACGTGTTACGCCCATTTGTCTTAAATTTGCTTTTAAGAAATGTACTAATAAGTGTGGATAAACATATCCATCATATCTTTTAGAATTTATTTCTCCAAGTCTCATTCCTAATGCAGTATATAATTTCTTAAACGCTGTATCCATAAGTTTCATACTTACATTACCATCGTGTATTACTTTATATGACAAGCTAAGCGCAAATAACATATCTACTGTTGCATAAGATTCTTCGCTTAATTCATATTTAAGAACGGCTTTTTCTTCATCCCAGAATAATTCTTGGATTTTGTATTTTACATTTTCCGAAACATTATATATATATTCTGAATTTTCGCCAAACTTATCTGCTAAATCTACATATATTCTAAGTGCATTATACCATAAAGCATTAAGCTTAATATATTTCTTCCCATCTACTACAAGTAGATTGTCTTTTTCATCAGCATACATATTCTCTAGTCTTCTGTTTAACATTTCATATATATTATCTCTAATAAATGAATAAAAGTCTTTTATTTCTGTGTTTGGTGCTTCGGTAATAGCCACATACCTATTTAACGCTTCTATATATAATAGTATAGCTTCACATCTATCTATATCTTCTAATTTATATGTTGTATCTTTTAGCTTTATCATCATGCTTTCTAGTATTTTATGTGCCTCTTTATATCTTCCAAGCAACAAATAATTTCCTTCTATAGAAACTATCATATTTTTAACATACTCTTTAGAATCATAAATTGGTGGCATAGATTCTAAAAGTACAAATTGTCTTTTTTCTTTATCTATATATTGAAGTGCATAGGCTGTTTTAGCTAAAGATTTAAGCTCATAATATGCTTCATCAATTGAATGATAACGCATATCGTCTCTATCTTTAATATCCATTTCCATATTCATAGATTCGCACATTTGTACATTTATATCTTCAGTAGCAACGAATACTAAGAATGTTGATGTATTCATGTTCTTAACATGTGCTTCAAACGTGCCCGGTATAAACAAATCTTCTACATATGTTTTAACGTTTCCAAAACTATCTTCGTAATCTGAATTTACTCCAGACAAATATGTTTCCTTTTTATCATAACGCATATTAGGTGATTTAATATACAAATTTAAGCCGTCACTTATGCTTAAAGCAACTTTTGCCGCTGTAGGCGCATACTGACTTGTAAACTTCATATCACTTTTACGTCTTAGTGTTACAAGCGATCTTTTTGTTACGCACGGCATTGCAAAAAATTTAACTATCTTCCCAGTGTTATTTGTAACCGCATAATCTATACACAGCAACTTACTATTTGGATCCAATTTATATTTCTTAACTATTCTGCAACCATTTACGTTGTATGTATATGTAGGCACTGGATCGTTTGTAAATTCCTCCAAATACTCTACTCCGCCATAATTTTCTTCGCTTGTTTTTATATCCATTATATCATATCTTTCGTGGTCAATAATTAGATATTCAATCATCTTGGATAAATAAATATCATTTTGTTTAGGCGTTTGGTTTATATATAAACCATGATAGGGTGCAAAATTTGCACCCGTAACTGAAGTATTTATATATATACCTTGATTGTTTGATTCTACGTATTCTACTCTTGTGTCGTCAGTCAAGGTTTTATTTGTTCTTTTATATATCATGTATTTTTTCCCTCTCATTTTAGGAATTCTTTTCTTCTTCCGTTCTTTTTCTTCTTTCTAACTCAGCGTTAATTATTTTTTCTTTAGTTTCTGGACTTATTCTGCTAACTATTTTTTTCTTCTTTTTAGAATTCTTTCTTTTTAATAAATTTAAAGAACCAATTCCTTTGGTTTTAGCAATTTCTATAATTATTTCAGCAACTCTTAAATTATCATGTAGGATAGAATTTGGAGCTGTAATAACTAAGTCCTCTTCTATAACAGATATAGTTCTGTTTTTAATGTTTTCTAAATCTATTGTTACTGGAGTTGAAGCTCCTTGGTTAAAGTCTAATATCATATCTTCTGTAATTTCTCCATTATTAGCAATTACATAATCTAATGCTTGTTTACCTAAATATCTTTCAACTTCGTTAACATGTTTAGCAAGTGTATAACCTGTAGTTTCACCAGGTTCATTCATTATGTTTGAAATCATAACCTTTTTAGCTTTACTTTGTATTATTGTTTTACTTACATCATTTACAAGTAAGTTGCAAATAACACTTGAGTAAAGGCTTCCTGGTCCAATTACTATAACATCTGCTTCTTTTAATGCTTCAAGTACACCTGGTGCTGGATCAGCTTCAGTATCCTTTAAGAATATTTGTTTAATTCTACTTTTAGATTCTAAAGCTCTTGGTCTAATGTTATCTTCACCAACAACAAGTTCACCATTTTCTAAGCTTGCGCAAAGCTTTGCTTTATCTAAAGATACTGGAAGTATCTTTCCTTTTACTCTAAATATTTCTGCTATTTTTTGTACTGCTGGTGCAAATCCACCCATAACTTCTGTCATAGCAACTATCATAAGGTTTCCTAAAGAATGGTTATCTATTTTACCATCTTTAAATCTATAACTTAGAAGTTTTTCCATACAAGGTTCAACTTCTGATAATGCTATTATACTTCTACGAATATCTCCAGGAGGTAATGTATCTATTTGTTGCATTATTCTTCCTGTAGAGCCACCATCATCAAAAGTTGCTACAATTGATGTGATGTTTGATGTAAATTCCTTAAGACCGCTTAATATGTTAGATAGGCCTTTTCCGCCACCTATAATAACAACTTTAGGTCCTTTTTTTAGCATAGATTCTGTAAATAACAATTTACGGATATCTCCATTTTTCTCTTTATATGCCATATTCTTTAATGTTATTTTAAGAATACTTCTTTGAGCTAGTATAAACGAATATACTGTAGTAAATAGCGATATAGTAATTAATGCTATATATGCTATTATTCTTTCTTTACCGTGGCCTTGTTCACCAAAACATTTATATGTTGTATAACCTAATAATACAACAGATGCTATTTGTAATATAACATAACGTTTTACTTTTATTCCTGGCTTTAACCACTCTAAAAATGCTTTCATTTTTTCTCTTAAACTTCCTCTCCAAGTATTATTATTTCTTCTTCTAGTTTAACTTTGTTTGCCTCAAATACTTTTTCTTTGATGTAATTAATTAAATCCAATACATCTTTTGCTTTAGCATGATCTACATTTACTATAAAGCCTGAATGTTTAGTAGAAACTTCTGCTCCACCAATTCTATAGCCTTTTAGTCCTAAATCATCTATAAGCTTTCCAACAAAATATCCTTCTGGTCTTTTGAAAGTACTTCCTGCATTTGGATACTCTAAAGGTTGTTTAGCTTTTCTAGAATCATTGTTTTCCTTCATCTTAGCTTCTATTTCTTCTTTATTACCTTTAGTTAATTTAAATTTAGCTTGAAGAATTATATTTCCTTCGTCTTTATGATTCTTGAAATAGCTTGATCTATATCCAAATTCTAATTCATCATGAGTTAGTGTTTTAACTTCATTATTCTTGTCTAGATATGTAACTTCTTCTATTACATTTCCAAGTTCTCCACCATATGCTCCAGCATTCATGAATACGCCGCCACCAAGATACCCTGGTATGCCTGCAGCAAATTCTAAACCTGTAAGTTCATTATCTTTTGCAATTATAGCTAGACGTGGCATACTAAGGCCAATCTCTGCTGTAATATATTCTCCGTTTACTTCTACATTAGAGAATTTACTTCCTAGCTTAATTACTAATCCTCTAATTCCACCATCTAGTACAAGTAATTTACTTCCGTTACCTATAACAGTTACAGGTACATCATATTCCTTTGCAAACTCCATTGCGTCTATCACATCTTGTACATTCTCTGGTAATACAAGTATGTCTGCTGGTCCACCAACTTTTAATGTTGTGTGTTTCTCCATTGGCTCGTTAAATCTAACCTTTGATTCATCTATATATTCTTTAATCTTATTATATTCTACTTTCATAAATTCACCCTTTAATATTCTATTAGGACTTCATAAATTATATCACAATATGAATATCATTTCAACTCTACGTGGCATTCTAGCCGCTGTATTTTGTTAGAATAAATTATTGAATTTAACTATAAAAAATGTTATAATTAAATTAGTGGTTATAGCACGGATCCCAAATAAATTTGGAGGTAAAAACATGGCACTTGTAGTAAAGAATGTCGATGAACGCACAATTCGTAGAATGGCAAGTGAGTACCTCTCTGGTTCTTACGTATCCTTAAAGACCATTGCTACGAAGTACCGGACAACCGCAACTACCATTTCCAACATTCTCTGGCGAGGAATAGCCGAGAATATTATCGATACGAGAGTTGCAAAATGCATCTACAACAAAGTAGTAGACAAGCCCTCTATCGGTTGGTATCAACGGAAACTGCGGTGGGATGAAGCTTTTGACAGACGTGACGAGTTTATCAAAGAAAAAGAACGCGAAGCAAAGATTCAAGAAGAACTTCTTAACCTTGAGGCCCTTAAAGAGTATTACGAGCATTCAATCGCAAGCTACGATAACTACTTTATAGAAGAAAATGGTGGCCCTTCTCTTGAAGAACTTCAGTATAATCTCGATACAGTCATAAGAAAAATCGAAGCCCTGTCCTAACAAAAGGATTTAAACCTGATTGCAAATATGCAGTCAGGTTTTTCCTTTTTACCCTGTTTATTAATATAAAATTTGTATTTTTATGTTAAGTGTGATATAATATATGCGTTATTAAAAATGGTACCACAAATAAATTTGGAGGTTAAAGCGGAAAATGAAATCGAAAGATGTTGACCGAAGGTCAATCTGGTTACTTGCAAAAGAGTACCTTTCTAGCCCTTATGTAACATTTGAATGTGTCGGTGCAAGTCACGACCTTTCAGGAAGAATGGTATCCAACATTCTCTGGCGCGGCATTGCTGAAAACATTCTCTCTACAACAGTTGCAGAAGCTGTCTACTCTAAAATCATTCACAGTTCATATAGAGGTCGTACAGCTAGAGCTAATCGTTGGGATGACGCTTTCGACAAACGTCAAGAAACCAGAGAAAAAATGACCAAGAAGCTTGCTATGTTCAAAGAATGGGAAAAACTGCTCGTTTATAGAACAGAACATTATGATGAATATGTAGCATCTTGCGAGTCTCCCTCATCTCTTGAAGAAATTAACGAACGGCTTAACAAATTGCGTGAAATAATTCCGCACTATGCTTCAGCTTTACGCTAATTTTCTTACGGTATAACCAACAGGTTATACCGTTTTTCTTTATTTTTACCATTTTATTTTATTTTTCACTTTACATTTTATTTTCTTTTTGTTATAATAAATATCGTAGCTGATGTGCCATTAGCTCAGTTGGTAGAGCAGTAGACTCTTAATCTATTGGTCCGGGGTTCGAGTCCCCGATGGCGCACCAAATAAAACCGTTAAGATTTTTCTTAACGGCTTTATTTTTTATGCTGTTTTCTTTTTAGCTTTTATTCTCTTTTCCTTATTAATTAACCTTTCAATTCTTGGTCTATTAAATCTTTGTATTAATATAAACTGCGCATCAAATAACATCGCAAGTATACATGTTACTAAGAATATTGCAAACTCTCCCCATATAAGCGCAAATAACAATGTAGATAAAGATATAAGTTCATTTATCCAATGATCTAGTTCAGACTTAAGCATTGTTTGTAACACTTGCTCTTTTGTATTCTTTTTAAGATTAAAAGCATCTGGATCATATGTTAGTGCTTTAGGCTTCCACTTCTTTACTTTAAGAATTCTGTATAATTTTTGTTCAAACTTTCTTTCCTTAAATAAAAATTGTTTAGTGCTTAATTTTTCCTTAAATTTCGTTGTTATAACCCCAAACTCTAACCTTAATCCTAATTGATATACTATTGTAAACGCCGTTACACCTGTATATAGCACCGCTCCATTTTTGAAATACCCAGTGTAATACATTAAAAAGCACGCTATCATTATTAACACACATATTTCTATTATTATATCTATTAAAAGAGCTGCTCCACTCTTCTTTGTTTTTTTCATATTATTACCTCTTTAATATGTTTTAACATACTTTAGATTATACCATAAAACGACAAAAAGCAACACAAATATATTTGCATTGCTTTTCGATTATTCTATTTATACTTTTCTTATTCATCTGGATTAATATGTACAACTGCATCATAAACATTGTCGTTACGACACACTAGTTCTCTTATCATACCCGCTATCTTATGACTTTCTCTTACTGTCATATCTGGATTTACAGATACTTTTATTATCATCATATGAAGAGTACCTGTTGGTTTAGATTTAATACTATCTATGTGATTTACTCCAGCTATTTCTTCTATTTTCTTTTTCATTTCGCCTACTATTTCCGCATCTATACATTTGTCTATTAATACATCAAATGCTTCTTTTATTATTGTAATACCTGTTACTACAATAACACCAGATATTGCTATACCTACCAAACCATCTACATATGTATATCCTAGTTTACTTGCTATTATTCCAACAAGTACACCTAGAGATAATAATATATCGTTTCTATGATCTTTAGCATTTGCTTCTAATAACAATGAATTATTTGTTTTAGCTAACTTCTTGCAATACATAAATAGCAAGCTTTTTACTATTATTGTTACCACTGGAACAATTAACAATATGAATGAGAATATTAAACTTTCTTTATTTAATATAGATTCAAAACCACTTCTTATTGTTTTGAAACTTACAAATACCATAAATATTCCAATTAGTAGCGATGCTACAAATTCTGCTTTTCCATGACCAAATTCATGTTCATCATCTGCTGGTTTAGAAGATATTTTACCTCCAACAAATGTTACTATTGAAGAAAAGACATCTCCAAAACTATTTATTGCATCTGCTATTAATCCTTGAGATTTAAATACAAATCCCACTATAAACTTTATACCAAGCAAAAAGAGATTAGCTATAACCCCTATAGCTCCTACTCTCTTTACTTCATTACTTTTATTATTTGTCATAAACACCTCTATTTACTAGATTTTTTAGTTGTAGTTTTCTTAGTAGTTTTTTTTGCTGCTTTTTTAGTAGTTGTCTTCTTGGCAGCTTTTCTTACAAACTTCTTTTCAGGTGCTCCTGGTTTGTTCCAAGATATATAATCGCATTTTTTATTTTCATCATTTGTATTATTTTCACAAACATAGAATGTTTTCTTTGCTTTACTCTTTCTAACTAGCACTTTACCGCCACAATGTGGGCAAGGTTCTTTAATGCTATTTACTATAGGCTTAGCATTTTTACATTCTGGATAACCTGGGCAAGCTAAGAACTCGCCAAATTTACCGCGTTTAATTACCATATTTCTTCCACAAAGTTCGCAGATAATATCTGTTTCTTTGTCTGCAAGTTTTACATGTTCAATGCTTCCTTCTACTTTTTCCAAATTCTTAATAAATGGTTCATAGAAATTAGTAAGCATTGCAACATAATCTGTTGTACCTTCAGCAACACCATCTAATTTAGATTCCATATCTGCAGTAAATGTAATGTCTACTATGTTCTCAAAGTGTTCAACCATTATCTTGTTTACCACTTCTCCAAGTTCTGTTGGTACTAACATTCTTCCATCTTTTTCTACATATAATCTATCTATTAATGTAGAAATTGTTGGAGCATATGTACTTGGTCTACCAATACCTTTTTCCTCCATTACTTTTACTAGTGTTGCTTCACTATATCTTGAAGGTGGTTCAGTAAACTTTTGTGCAAAGTTTAATTTGTTTTCTGTAAGTACATCTCCAATTTCAAGTTTTGGGAGTTCTTTAGATTCTTCATCTAAATCTCCTTCTTCTACTTTCTTATTATCTTCTTTAGACTCTTTATATAGTGCCATAAATCCATCAAACTTAATAACTGAACCAGTTGCATGGAATATATAATCTTTTACATTAAGTGTTACTTTAGTAAAATCATATACACAAGCTTCCATTCTACTTGCTACAAATCTATTAAATATTAACGCATAAAGTCTTGCTTCATCTTTCCCTAGTTCAGCTTCTACTGCGCTTAAACTTCCAAGATGTGTTGGACGTATAGCTTCGTGGGCATCTTGTGCTCCCTCTTTAGTCTTATAGTTTCTATTTAAGTAATATTTCTCACCATATGTTTTGCAAATATATGCTTTTGCCATTTTAATTGCATCATCTGAAACTCTTGTAGAATCTGTTCTCATATATGTAATAAATCCGGCTTCATATAACTTTTGTGCAACCATCATTGTTTTCTTAACTGGGAAACCTAATCTTCTTGATGCATCTTGTTGAAGTGATGAAGTTGTAAATGGTGGCGGTGGACTCTTTCTTTTTTCTGTTACTTTAATGTCCGTAACAGTATATTTGCCGCCTTTTATAACGTCAACGATATTCTGTACTTGTTTTTCTTCTTTAAGCTCTATTTTGCCGTTTACGTCGCCGTAGAACTTAGCATATACAAGTCTTGGTTCTTTATCTTTTTCAAGTATAACATCTAATAACCAATATTCTTCTGGAACAAAATCTCTTATCTCTTGTTCTCTGTCCATTATTATTCTTAAAGTTACAGATTGAACACGACCTGCACTTAATCCTCTTTTTACTTTTTTCCATAAAAGCGGACTAATTTTATACCCAACTAATCTATCTAATATTCTTCTAGCTTGTTGAGCATCCACAGTATTCATATCTATTGTTCTTGGATTTTTAACAGCTGCAGTTACTGCCGTTTCTGTTATTTCATGAAATTCTATTCTACATTTATCCGTGTCTTTTATTTTAAGTTCATTTCTTAAATGCCATGCTATTGCCTCTCCCTCACGGTCAGGGTCGGTTGCAAGAAATATTTTTTCTTTACTTTTAGCTGTATCTTTTATATCTTTTATTAATTTTGCTTTACCCTTCATTTTAATATATTCAGGTTTAAAGCCATTTTCTGTGTCTACACCCATTCTACTTGCAGGTAAGTCTATAATATGGCCTTGAGAAGCGATTACATCATAATCGCTTCCTAGGTATTTTTTTATAGTTTTTGCTTTTGATGGTGATTCCACTATTACTAATTTGTTAGCCATTAAGCTGTATACCTCCCACGTAATACTGCCACTAATTCTTTTGCACGAGCTATATTTTCTTCAGTGTTATCTTTTCTTAAAGTTAAATCCATAGCTTCTGCAAGTATTTTCATATCTTCTTCTTTTAATCCTTTAGTTGTAACCGCAGCTGTTCCTACACGGATACCACTTGTTACAGTTGGTTTCTCTGGATCGTTTGGTACAGAGTTTTTATTTACTGTTATTCCGACATTATCTAACCACTCTGTAGCTTCTTTACCAGTTATTCCTTTATTTCTTAAATCTATAAGCATCAAATGATTATCTGTTCCATTAGATACTAAATTAAATCCGTATCCTATTAATGCATCTGCTAATGCTTTTGCATTAAGTATTATATTATGTGCATATTCCTTAAACTCAGGTTTTAATGCTTCTCCAAAGCACACTGCTTTACCAGCAATAACGTGTTCTAATGGTCCACCTTGTATTCCTGGGAATATTGTTTTATCTAATTTTTTAGCATATTCTTTTTTGCAAAGTATTAATCCTGCACGAGGACCTCTTAAGGTTTTATGTGTTGTAGTTGTAACAAAGTCTGCATAAGGTACTGGAGACATATGTTCATCAGCTGCTACAAGGCCTGCAATATGTGCCATATCTACCATTAGATATGCTCCTACTTTATCTGCTATTTCTCTAAATTTAGCAAAATCTATACTTCTTGGATAGGCACTTGCACCTGCAACTATCATCTTAGGTTTAAATTCTAGTGCTTTAGATAGAACATCCTCATAATCTATATATCCATTATCACTTACACCATATGCAATGAAGTTGTATAACTTTCCTGAGAAGTTAACTTTGCTTCCGTGTGTTAAATGTCCACCGTTAGATAAATCCATTCCAAGAACTGTATCTCCTGGCTCTAACACTGACATATATACTGCCATATTTGCTTGTGATCCACTATGTGGTTGTACATTTACATGTTCTGCACCAAATAATTCTTTAGCTCTAGATATTGCTAAAGCTTCTATTTCGTCTATATTATGGCATCCACCATAATATCTAGCATTTGGATAGCCCTCTGCATATTTATTTGTTAAAATACTACCTACAGCTTCTAAAACAGCTGGGCTAACAAAGTTTTCTGATGCTATTAGCTCAATATTTTCACTTTGTCTTTTCTCTTCTTTTTTTATTATATCATAAATCTCTTTATCCATTTTTTCTAAATTACTATACATAAACCATCCTCCTACGCTCACCATATTATATACAATTGTTTGTGTAAAGTCAATGTGAAAGTTGTGAACATTATCTAGCTACCAAATTGATAAGCATATTGACAACTGCATTTTAGGATGTTATACTTAATTTATGTGAGAGAACTATCCGTTAATAAGTCACTGCGTGGCTTCGATAGTTCTAACATATCTAAGAGTTGGCAATGTTTGGGAATTTGACCCTTTCATTGAAATCCATCTCTTTTTTTATACATAAAAAAAGACACCTTACGGTGTCTTTTTTAGTTGGTGGGTGTGACTGTCCCCACATTTCTTTTGACCTATTACTAGGTGCGTAGTGTCACTAACTCTCTACCTCAACTATTTATTTCAAATATTCTGTTATTAAATTGCAAACACTTTCTGTGTTATTTATATTATGTGTTTCAACATATTTATTCTTAAAAGCTTCTAAAGATTTAAAGTCATAATTACCATTTTCAATAATGCTTAATATATCCTTAAACTCCTTAAATGTACTTGTCTTTAATTCTTCTGTAAGGTTTACATTTAGTCCTCTAATCTCACTATAATTATCTATGTCATAAACATACAAAAACAATGGTTTATTAAGTACACTTGCTTCTATTGCTGTTGCAGAATAATCTGTTATTATATAATCTGCAAACTTCATCATATCGTATGTAGTGAAATTACCTTTTACAAGATATTTGTCATCTACAACTGTGTTATCTAATGGATGTAATTTTATTACTAAATTATATTTGTTTGTATCTACTAATTTTATAATGTCTTCTGTATAAACAGTATCATTTTTTCTAAATGTAGGAATGTATAATATTGTTTTCTTCCCGTTGTATTCTGGATTTCTATCTAACACTTCAGTATCTCTATTGTCTCCTAAAATATCATCTACTCTAGGCATTCCAACAACTTTGATTTTACTAATGTCTGTATTAAATGCTTCAGCAAAGAATTTTGCAGTAACTTTACTAGATGTTGTTACAGCATCATAGTTATTGTGCATTTTCATTGTATATGCAACATCGCTTGAGCTACCTTCTTTTTTACCAATTACTTGATATCCAAATTGTTTTATTGCTCCTAATGCATGCCAGATTTGCACAACTTTTAAACTCTTTTTATGTTTAAGAACACTAACAGGAATTATATATGTATCTATTACAACTACTTTAGATGTAGCTATGTGATACATTTGTACAAAAGTATGTAGTCCATACTTAATTTTTCCCATTATACCTTTTCCTATTTTTTTAGTAAGCATTACTTGTACTAAATCACTATCTAATTCTTTCATCTTGTTGTGTAACAAAGTAAAATCTATAGATGGTGTATCTGATTGTCTGCTTATATATGTTAATTTGTGTTTAGTTTTTAGACATTTAAATGGTAGATACATTACGTTTAATACAAATATTGCTATTTTAATAACTAGCTTCTTTATATTAAACACCAGCCTTATCGTCCATTAAATGTAATTCTGATTTAATTTGTGTTGAACTTATACCTTCTGTTCTTGGAAGATAGTATACATCACAGTACTGTCTTAAAGCTTCAAATTTTTCGTTTCCTTCCCAGTCGCTTCCCATAACTACTTCATCAGCACCATATTTTGCTATATCTCCTGGTTTTTGATCCCAAGTACATTCAGGTATAACTTCGTCAACATATTTAATTGCTTCTAGCATTTCTTTTCTTGTTTCATAATCATAGTATGATTTTTTACCTTTTATGGCATTAAATTCATCTGTAGAAATACCAACTATTAAATAATCTCCTCTTTCTTTAGCTCTTCTTAATAGGTTTATGTGTCCTCTATGAAGAACATCATATGTTCCATATGTTAATATCTTTCTCATATTTTTTCTCCCTTCTAATCTTTCATTTTATCTTTTATAAATTCTGAAATACTACCTTCAGATTTGTAGCAATATTCTTCTTTTACATATTTATATTTATCATTTATTTTATATTCTTTTATTAATTTAGCTAAATCTTTCTCATTTGTTACAGTAAAGTCGCTTAAATCTTTCCACATATCTTCGTATAATCCTCTAGATTTAGAATATTTTTCATAATCTTTTGCTATTATACCAACTGGAATATCTATTGCAAATGCGTCAAACATAACCGAAGAATAATCTGTAATAACAAAATCACTAACAAGTAGTAATTCTTGTGTTTCTATATCTGTTACTGTTACATCTTTTGCTTTTCTTAAGAATGCATGATCTTTAGAAATTATTACATATTTATCATCATTTAGTTCTTTTTCTAAAGTAACTTTATCTAAGAAATATGCAAAATCATATTCTTCAGAATTGCCATAATTATAATCTCTCCAAGTTGGAAGATACATAATTATTTTTTTATTCTCGTCAACATTCAATTTCTTTCTTATTTCAGTTTTTAACTCTACATTATCTTTATTCTCTATCAAATACTCTACTCTAGGATAACCAAATCCTAATAACTGTTCTTTGCTCATCAAAAAGCTTGTTTCAAAATATTTAGATATACTAGGATTATCTAATAATAAGTAATCCATTTTTTTAATAGCCTTAAACTTATCCCTTTTATGCGCAGGATTTGTTATCAGTATTTCCTCTTCATTTGAATCATAAAGCATTTTCTTTAATGGTGTTCCATGCCATAAATTAATCCATATTGCATCTTCTGGTTTTACAAGCGCCTTAGGTATCCAAGATTCAAATATTACTATTTTAGACGAATAAAGCATTTTATAAAAGTTCTTAGATTTTGGCTCTATTCTTCTTTCTTCGTTAACTAAATCGCTTTTTGTAACAAAGTATAAATTCTCATATCCTTCTTTTAACATCTTTTCATATAAATATCTAGAATTACCAGTATATCTATAATCAAATCCCATAAATAAAATATTGTCTAGTTTTTTATTTTTATACTTTCTTGAATATACTTCGTTTTTATCTGTAAAATAGTTCTTCAGGTTTCTTAAACTCTTTCTAGTGTCTTTATAGTTTTTCTTCAACTTACAAGCAATGTCTGCATAAAATCTAAATTTTGTTAAACTATTCATTGCCTTTAATTTTATTCCTAATTTTATTAATTTATCATTCTTATCAAATTTCGATAGTTTATATTTTTTGAATCTATTGTATAGTTCTTCCGAAAAACTTTTCTTTAGTTTTCCTGGTGTTCTCTTACTGTAATAAATTAAGAACTTTTGCATCATATAATTTAAGAATATATATTTTGCTTTATCGTCTTTTATTAATTTAATACTATTATCAAAAGCATTTATAAATCCATTTACATGTCTATCTGTATTGTGATTAGAACGAGTAGTAGATTTTCCGTTAGTTCTAATTACATATAATGGCGAATGAATTAAAGATATTTTTTTTGCGCTAGTTGCAACTTTAACCCAAAATTCAACATCTTCATAAATATAACCTTCGCCGTATTTACACTTATTTTCTAACAAGAATTGTTTTCTATATAACTTATTAACTGTAAAATAATGAGGAATCTTTAATACTTCTATACACTCTTCTCCATTTAATTCTTTTTTACTAAGGAAATCTTCTTTACTTGTATATACCAATTCATTATTTTCTACTTTCAAATACTTGTAATCAAAATATACAAAGTCTGAATTATCTTGTTCTATTCTTTTTACCGCTACTTCAAATGTAACCGGTTCTATATAATCATCCGAATCAAGGAACATAATGTAATCGCCAGTTGCTTTTTTAAGCGCCATATTTCTTGCGTAACCTTGTCCAGAATTCTTGATTGTAATTACTTCTAGCTTATCTGACTTTATTTCATCTAAAATTTTAAGCGTATTATCTGTAGAACCGTCGTTTACCACTATTATTTCAAAGTTTTGGTACGTTTGATTCAATACAGATTCTACACAACCTTTTATATATTTTTCAGTATTATATGTTGGTATTATAACGCTTATCTTCTTTTCCATTATTACTTCCTTTCTTCTAATATTTAAATATCTTTTCTATTACCCTCTTACTACAATCTCCACTATCTAAATAAGTGAATCTATTTGTAAATGCTGTATATTTTTCATTATACTTTTTATCATAATCTTTAATATTTAATATTTCATTTTCAAGTTCATCTTGAGTTTTTACAATTGGTCCTGGAAGTTCATCTAGTCCAAAATAAAAATCTCTAAGTTTTCCTTGATATTCGTCAAGATCATACATATAGAATAACATTGGTCTCTTTAAGTTTGCGTAATCAAAAAATACGCTTGAATAGTCTGTTATTATGATGTCACTTAGTATATAACATTCGTTAACATCATCATGACTAGACATATTAAATATAAATCCTTTATATTTATCAAAATTAAACTGACTTGCAACAAAATAGTGAGTTCTAAATATTATTACATATTCATCACTTATTTTTTCTCTTAATCTGTCAAAATCAAGATTTAAGTCGTATGTATATCCTACACCGGCTTGATGTTGGTTATCTCTCCATGTTGGAGCATAAAGTATAACTTTTTTGTCTAATGGTATACCTAATTCTTTTTTAAGTTTAACTACATCTTCTGTTGTGTGATTAAATAGATAATCATTTCTTGGATATCCAAGTTCAACTAATACATCTTCTTTCTTTAATTTTTTAAGATTAAATGCTGAAGCAAATTTTTCAGTACAAAATGCTGATGGAGATAACATATAGTCATATCTCTTAGCATCATCTTCATACTTCTCTTTTATTTCTTTTAATGTGTTAAGTGCATTTCCACCTTCAACTTCTATATCAAATCCTAGTCTTTTTAGTGGTGTACCATGCCAACATTGAATATATTTTTGAGATTTTTTCTTTATTAAATATTCTGGTAATCTTGAGTTTGTAATCCACCATTTAGCTTTAGCCATATATTTCATAAAATCTTTAGAACCGTACTTAACAACCTTAGTGTTTTTATTTTCTTCCAAATGTTTATAATTTGCTTCATCTTTAAACGCCCACACAAAAGTATAGTCCTTAAAGAAATCATCTTTTAACATTTCTTTGTATAATGCTTTTTGGCTATCTGAGAATGCTCTTCCCATAAAGCTTTCAAATACTATAGTTTTATCATCTACTTTGTTTGTTAAATAGTATCTAACATATCTTAAAGTTCTATACACCTTTAAACCTTTTTTTGTTACTACTCTTAATGCTACATTCTTTTTTGCTGCATCCATTACTTTATTTTTTAATTTACCCATATATTAACCCCTTTATACTTAATCTAAATTTCTCATATATTCTTCGTATTTTGGTATTATATCCTCTGGAGCACCTTGGTCCATAATAACACCATCATTAAGCCATATTATTTCATTACATAGTTCTTTTAATGCATTCATGCTATGTGATACTATAACAACCGTTCTATCTTCTTTAGATATTAATTCTTTCATTTTGTTATAGCTCTTTTCCTTAAACTTGATATCTCCAACACTAAATACTTCGTCTATTAAAAGTATATCTGTTTCAAGTATTGCCGTTATTGAGAAAGCAAGTTTAGAATACATTCCGCTTGAATAAGCTCTAACAGGTTTATGTATTGCTTTACCAAGTTCAGAGAACTCTATAATGCTATCCACCTTTTCTTTTATCTCTTCTTCACTAAATCCTAGAAGCATACCAGATAAGAATATATTTTCGTATCCAGTAAGTTTTGGTTGGAATCCAACACCTATAGATAAAAGTGAAATTGTATTGTCATATAATTTAATTGTTCCCTTATCTGCTGAGAATATCCCAGCTATAGCTTTAAGCATAGTAGATTTACCACTTCCGTTTTTACCAACTATACCAACTATCTTTCCTTGTTCTATATCAAAGCTTACACCTTTAACCGCTTCAAAGTATTCTACCTTTGGTTGTTTCTTTAAGAAAGCTTTTCTTATAGATGTCTTTTTTATATTTCTATAGCATATATGTAAATTCTTTACAGATATTGCATATTTCTTTTTTTCTCCCACGGCTATCACCCATTCATTACCTTTACATAGTCATTTTCATTTTTGTATATTAGTCTTACACCCCAAGCTGAAATTGCTAGTCCAATTACTAACCAAATTACAAACCATTCAATACTCATATGAGTACCTCTTAGTAAAACGTCTCTAGATTGTTCTATTAAAAATGCCGCCGGATTTATTCTTGCTAAAAGCGGACCATATGGTGCTGGTATTCTAGTAGATACTGAATAGAATATACCTGAAAAATAGAATGTAAACTTAAGTAATATGTTTACGATATTTACTAAATCTTCAAAGAATACTCCAAAGTTAGATAATATTACACAAACTCCAAATGTTAATATAAATAATAGTATTAATATCGGTACCATTTCTAACATTGTAAACGCTATTGGAACTCTGTATATTAACATTATTCCAGCAACTATAATTAGTGATATTAACAATTTAAAGAAGTTAACTAATAGTTTAACTATTACTAGTATAAACTTAGGTAGATAAACCTTAGTTACTATATTTTTGTTTGAAGATATCGTCTTTACAGACGCTGTCATACATTTGTTAATAAATGTCCATATTGTATTTCCTATAAACACAAATGCTAACATATATTGCTCTTTAGCGTTAAATATATATGTACATAGGAAGGCATATATTAGCATAAAGCAGAATGGTTCTAAAAACCACCACATCCATCCTAAGTATGATCCTGCAACTTCAGATTTTAGTTCTGCTTTTGCAGCATATATTGTATATTTATAATATTTCTTAATATCATTTATAAATCGTTTCATTTTTCCTCCGAAAACGTGCCAAATTTAGGCGCAATACGGCCTATAATTATACACTATTTAATTATACTATATATATCTATATTTTGCAAGAAAAACAAAATAAAAAAGAGTCTCAAAAAGGCGCAAAAAAGGGCTAGCATTAGCTAACCCTTTTTCACTCTATTTTTAGAGAGCAATGTCCTTAGCAAGAACTCTTGCAAGGTGCACTCCAGAAATGGATGCTTGCATAAGCCCGCGCGTAAGACCACCACCGTCTCCAATAGAATACAGACCCTTTACGCTGGTTTCAAAATTACTGTCAATGATAATCTCATTGGAATAGAATTTGATTTCCGGCGAATAAAGTAGATTGTCTGAGCTTGCAAAACCAGGAACAACATTGTCCACCATACGGATGAACTCAAGAATGTTGGTCATAGTTCTGTAGCCCAAAGCCTGTGTTACATCACCTGCAACCGCAGTTTGTAACGTAGGAACAACACTGTTCTTGTTAAGCCAGTATTCGTGAGTTCTGTGACCGCTTAAGATATCTCCGAGTCTTTGTACCAGTACCTGTCCATTCGCCAGCAGATTGGAGTTTTTGGCAATGTTTCTTCCGTAAAGAAGAGGCTGGTCAAAGGGATAACTGAAGTGATGGGAACAAAGAATGGCAAGATTAGTGTTATTACTCTTCTTCTCTTTGTACGAGTGTCCGTTAACAAGAATAAGTCCTCCATCATATACCTCTGCAGAAACAAATCCGCTAGGGTTCTGACAGAAAGTTCTCACCTTGTCTTCGTACGGCTTGGGCCTTGCAACAAACTTTGCTTCGTACATTGCTTTGTTGACTTCAGCCATAATATGGTCAGGAAGCTCATAACGAATGCCGATATCTACTACGCCAGAGCGATTTTTAATGCTGTGTTTTGCACACATCTCAGAAAGCCACTTAGCACCCTTACGTCCTACAGCGATAGCAACTTTATCTCCGTAATAGGTTTCCTTAAAAGTGTCTATCACAGCGCTGTGTACATACACACCTGTTACTACACCATCCTTTACCATAAGATCTTCTACCACAGTTTCCATAAGGATATCTACGCCAAGTCTTTCAAGTTCATCTTGCATAGCCTTATACAGTTCATGTGACTTCTCCGTTCCTAAATGTCTAATAGGAATAGAAATGAGGTCAACGCCATACTTTCTCGCACGTTCCTTGTATGCGTTAATAGTCTCTGTATCGGATACTCCCTCAAGTCTTGTATCTGCACCGAAGTCCAGATAAATACCATCTGTATAATCTATAAGTTCCTTGGTGTATTCTACCCCAAGATACTCTTGGACTGAACCGCCCACTCGAATTTCTTCATCTTCGTGATCATAAAGGCTAAGCTTTCCATCAGAGAACGCTCCAGCCCCAGAAAAGCCATTTGTGATGTGGCAAAACGGTTTACACTTTACGCACTTACCTCCACTTGATACAGGGCATACTCTTTTTTCTACCCGTCTACCTTGGTCAATCAAGAGAACCTTTGAATCAGGCTTTCTTTTCATGAATTCGTAGCAAAGGAAGATTCCGGAAGGCCCCGCTCCTACAACGATTAAATCATACCTTTTCATCTATATGTCTCCTTTTGTCTTGTATTAATAAATATATATAAATAGGTTTCCCTAGTAACTCCTATCTAGCAAGTCTGCTAGATACGCTCCAAATCTGCCGCTAGAATTATACACCACGGTTTTTCTTATGTCAAGTACAGGTTAAAATGCGTCGACAAACGACAAAAAGAGAGTATCTCTACTCCCTTTATATACTTTCTCTATATTCACATTTTTTACAAAGTTCTTCAACGCATTTGTTATCTTTGAAACCTTGTATAATATCCTGCGCTCTTTTGCTATTTAATATATTTTCTAAAGAATCATCAAATATATTTCCTAAAGGAATATCTCCATTATTATCTACACAACATGGCACTACAGTTCCATCTACAAGTATTGCTATTTGTGCCTTAAGTCCATAACATGTACCTTTTTCATTCTCTTTTTCTTTACTTAAATCCGGCCACTCAAAAGGAGTTTTTATGCTTAAGAAAACATTTTCTCTTAGCTTCTTATCTCTTTCATATGGTTCATTTACAAGATTTGTACCATATACCTTTTCTAGATACTCTAATATTTCTTTATTTGAACTCTTTGTTTGATTCCATAATTTATATCTGATTATTGTGCCGCGTTTAGCTAGTTCATTAGAAATACTAACTACATTTTCTATATAATTATTTAGCTTTTCTAATTCTTCTTCACTAGTATTCTCATCCTTCTCAAAACTATGTAATGACAGATTAAGCTGACGAATATTAGCATTTTTTATTATATCTTTTTTCTCTTTTAGCATAGTTCCATTTGTTGAAATATTTATCTTAAGATTATATTTATTACAAATATTTAATATATCTTCTAATTCTTTATGTATTAGCGGTTCGCCTTTAACATGTAAATATACATAGTCTGTATATTTTACTATTTCGTAAGCAATATGTTCAAATTTATCTTTAGACATAAAAGCCTTTGCCCTGGTTGTTTCAGGGCAAAAGCTACAATGCATATTACAAATATTTGTTATTTCTACATATATCTTTCTAAATCTTTTCATCATATCTATATATCCTATATGTTATTTTTCATTGCTTGAGCTACTTTAAGCTTAGCATCTCTTTCTTTTATACTTTCACGCTTATCATATAGTTTTTTACCTTTACATAGAGCAAGTTCAACTTTAACATAGCCGTGTTCAAATCCCATTTTGTATGGAACTAATGTAAATCCACCTTGCGTTACTTTTCCTAAAAGTCTAGATATTTCCTCTTTATGCATAAGAAGTTTTCTATTTCTCATTTCATCTACATTATTTCTATTCCCTTGTTCATAGTGTGCAATGTATACATTCTTAAGCCAAACTTCTCCTTTTTCTATTAATGCAAATCCATCTTTAAGATTTACTTTTGCTTGTCTTACAGATTTAACTTCTGTTCCTTTTAATTCTATTCCACAAGTATATGTTTCTAACACTTCATATTTAAAGTTTAGTTCTCTATTTGTTGCTAATACTTTCATTTCTGCTCCTTAAATAATTATAATTTATTCTTTATGCTTTATTCTATTTAAATATATTCTCCTTAGTTCTTCATTGCTTGTTCCCACTTTTATATTATCCCATGGGAATAAAAGTTTATCGTTTTGTTCTTCAAGATATTTTTTAAGTTCAATTCCGTTTTTAGTAAGTCCAACTTGCCAATTTTCTTTATCGAAAACATTAGATAGCATATCGAATTTAGCTCCTTGTTTCCATGCTTCATATATGACTCCACCTAGTTCACTACCGCCACGCACAAGCATTGTTGCAATTTCCGTTTGTTTTCCATCTTCATTATGTATTACAACATCTTGGTTTTTATTCTTTTCTAAAATGTATTTAGTTTTAATCTCAATGTTTTCTGAGTTATTCACAGCACACCACTGAGATGGTGTATGTGGTTTAACTGTAAAGTTAGTAAGTTTTATTTCCACAATATATTTATCTGGAGTCTTAGCATACACTTCTTTATACACATCGCACACTTTATTCGCAGTCTCTAGCATTTTTTTAAAATCTTCATAGTTTTCCCCAGGAATTCCTAAAATATATTCTAGACGCACTTTATCAAAATCTGCTTTAAATATTTCTCTTGCTACCTCTAATACATCATCTTCTTTTAATCCTATACCTATTTTATTTCTTAACTCTTCCGTCGGAGCACCAACCATTATCGTTGGATAATTTCCTTCTGGATCTAAATATTTTAAAATCCAAAGATTATCTTTATCTATTCTCATATCCATAAATGATACCGTTTTCATTTTAGGTTTATCTAGATCTTTAAGTCTATATATAACTTCAGGGTAGCCAACGTAATCCGCATAACAATTAGACACAAGCATTATATCTAAATTTCCTGTTGTATCCATCATTTTTTTCGCCTTTATTACTGCTCTATCTACACTAATATTTTGAATATTGTCATATATATACTTGTTAGGGCAACTTATGCAGTTTCTATTACACCCCTTTGTTAATGTTACTAAAGATTTGTCTAACATTACTGGAATTGATGGCATAACATAATTTTTAATATATTGTTCATCCGATATATTTTCATATACTATATTTACTTCTTGTTCACTATCTGTTACATCTGGTATATATACGCCTGGTATATATTTCATAGATTCGAGTATTTCAGCTTTTGTAACATTAAATCCTTCTTTGCCACGTTTGTATGCATCCATAACTTCATTTATTACTTTATTAGGTTCACCTATTATGTATAAATCTATAAAATCTTCCATTGGTTTTGGATTTAGCACCGCATTTCCAGTTGCTATTACAAGCGGGAACCCTTCTTTTCTTCTTTCTCTTAAGCAAGGTACTCCACCCATATTTAACATATTAAGTACATTTGTGTACATTAGCACATTTGGTATTATAAACAAAATTACATCCATCTCTCTTAAACTTGTTTTAGATTCTAACGTATATAACTTTTCTTCTTTGTTTCTAATTAATGCTTCAAAATCCGTCATTGGCGCAAAAACTCTTTCCGCCCAAGTATCTCTTCTTATATTTAATGTGTAATATAACTTGTCTAAATCTTCATTAGAAGTTCCTAACTCATACATAGTTGGCATAGCAAGAGCCACTCTACTAGTTACTTGATACTTATTCTTTATTACACTTCTTGCTTCTCCGCCTGTATATCTAGCTGGTGTATCTACATATTTTAATTCATTTAATCCTACCACTTTTTCCTCCGTTATTCCCAAGCTAAACTATCTTCATTTCTAACCGTTACAAATGATTTCTTTAGTACACTTATTATTAAGTTCATCTTATACTTAATATTTTCTCCTTCTGTAAAGAACAATTCCATTCTGTTTGCAGTCATCATTTCTGCAAATGTCTCTGCCCTATCTTCCTTTTCTGAATATTTTGCATATGTTGTTACAAAATACGCTCCGCTTTGGCCTTTATATACATATTTACTTGTTAGCGAATTTACATTATTAGAGTATTTAAATCCTTTAGGATTATACTTGTTCCACATATTATATCTTTCCATAGTTTCGAGTTTAATGTAATAATCTAAAATGTGATAAAATTCATGATGAAACGCTCTTTCGATATCTAAATTATTACTCATATATATATTAAATTGCCCTATTGAGTTCCTATTTGCTAGCGCTTCTATATTATTATTAAACTTGTCCACTAAATGTAAACTTACCATATATCCTTTATCTTCTATTTCTTTTATTAAGTTTTGTGGATATTTTGCTAACGCTCCTGCTAATTCTCTTAACATTGCAAATATCTCTGAACTATCTGTAATGTTTGTCGCGTTAACACTTACAGCATTTACTCCCTCTCCATAATACACATCTATTCCATACTCTTCTTCTATTGTGTTAGATATAGCTAAATTCATTCTATTTGTATCTATAGTTGTATTTTGTTCTATAATGTCTATATTTTCAAGATCTACCCTTGCTCTATCTATAGAGATTACAAAGTACAATCTTATACCACCAACTATCGTTATAATAGTAAAGAAGATACATAGTGTTACGATAGCGGCATATTCTTTAGGCATTTTCTTTTCTTTCTTTTCCATAGCCACCTCTTCACTCATCTAAATCTTCTATGTTAAATCCACCTTCAACATATTCTGGTGTTATTAACGCAAAATTATCTTTAGCTATATATATACTTGTATTATTCAACGTTACAACTACTTCATTTACTTCGTATTCTAATTTTAAAAGTTCATTTATAGCAACTGATATTTCATTATATGCATTTTCCTCTGTATTTGCAGTTATATGTAATATTAAAGCATCTGGTTTAACTCCTACTTTTGTATATTCATACTCATACTTAATATTAGAAGAAGTTATGTATTTCATATCTTTAACCACATTTTCTATTTTTGCTTTTGAATCAGTTAATATTTTTTCGTTTAATTTATTAAGTCTTTCTTCTTGATTTATATCCTTAAATGTTCCTATCAAACTAGGTAAAAATTGTACTGTTTCATCTTCCATTTCAACAACATACGCGTATTTGCCTATATAGTTTCTATTATGTATTACACTTTTTATCGTATATTCTACACCATATGTTTTTTCGATGTAGTTATCTAAATTTTTTTTAGATTTAAGATATGTAAATATATCTCCTTCCATAAAACTTAATGTTGCATATGAAGTGGCAAAAATAATCATTAATATTACAATCAATATTGCTTTTGCTCTTGGTCTTATATATTTTACCAATCTATATTCTAGTATAAATTGATAAATACCTTTAGACGTAAGCATCCCAAGGATCAATTGTACTACCGCATTTGCTGTTATTAATAAAGTATCCGCATTAAACCCTTTTGTAAGAAGGCTTGCCATAAATACGGTAAACGTTCCAATTATTCCTGTTAAAGTTTTATCTACTTCTCTTAAACTTATAAAACAACTAAATAAGAATAACCAAGGAATAAAATTAAAATAAAACGGACCTGTTACTGTTAAATCTGCAATAAGAAACAGCACAAGAACATATATAAGCGATCTTGTGAATATTGTTTTTCGTTCAATTTTTGTTAAATATATATCCGCCATTTTACCCCTTCTTTCTCACGATTATTATATATTAACTGTCACTTATAAGTCAATTGTTTAGCACGTTTTTCTAGGTTATATACTTATTTTGAAATATACTCTTTAATTCTAGTACTAAATAATCCTTAATATCTTTTTTTCTAATACTATATTTTGTGTATACATCCTTTTCAAAAAGAATTTCACTATCAATATTTAATCCTATTTTTCCGATTAGTACCCCTTTTTCTACTGGTGCAGTTAATACAGGTACTATATTCTCAGATATATATATTTCCTCTTCTTCACCCTCTTTTAACGGTAGCATTACTTTCAAATTAATCTTTTCTACATATGCTTCTGCATCCCCTTTTATTATAGGGATATCTATATACCAATTAATTTTTTCTTTTACATCTACCATTTTATAATTTTCTATACCATATTTAAGAAGTTCCTTTCCTTCTTTAAATCTTATATCTGTCGTATCTGCACCTAAAACAACCGCAACAATTCCTAGGTTATCTTTTCTAGCAGTAGCTACAAGGCATCTATTAGCCAACGCCGTATATCCAGTTTTTCCTCCATCACAATATTCATATGTAAAAAGCAACCTATTAGTATTTGCTAAAAATTTTGATGTTTTCCCAAAATTTAAAGTGATACTTTCTGTACTCATTATCTTAGAGAGTATATCTATACCTTTGGCATAACATGTTATTTTAGCAATATCATAAGCAGTAGAATAATTATTTTCGGTATCTAAACCGTGAGGATTTGTACAGTATGTATCTTTTGCTCCTATTTCGTAAGCTTTTTTATTCATTAGTTCAACAAATTTTTCAACACTTCCTCCCACATATTCTGCAATTGCCACTGCACAATCATTACCACTCTTTAAAAGCAATCCATAAAGTAAATTTCTTAAACTAACTTCAGTATTAGATATAACTCCTACTGTCGAGCCACCTGTTAATGCTGCTTTTTTAGATATATTTACTTTATCCTCTAAACTCGCATTTTCTACCGCTACAATCGCAGTTAATATCTTTGTTGTACTTGCTATTTTTACCTTTTCTCTACTATTTTTCTCCCAAAGCACTCTACCCGTGCTTTGCTCCATAATAATTCCTGCTTTTGATGTTATTTTAAGTTCTTCCACGTTATGATTCAAATTATTTGTGTGCGCTAAAATGCTATTTAGGTTTATACTAATTAAAAATATAACCGCACTCAATTTTACAAATATCTTTTTCATATAATTCACCTGTTAAAGTATATCTAATATTCTTGTACATTATGATTTGCTATACTTCCTTTTCTATGGTATACTTGTTTAGAGGTAAAACAATGAATAATAATAAAACGAAATATTGTAGAATTTTGAACTCAAACAAAATATATATGGTAGAAAAAATTTCAAATAAAAAAATATATTTACGTTATGAAAACACAGTGATAACAACGGATATAGGGAATATAGAATTTGTACCTGAAAACGAAGTAACTAAAAAGAAATCTACTTATTCAATAACATTAGAAACACCCGAAATTCCAAATGAAATAATGTTAAGACATAAATTAAAAGAAACCGCTATTGCAGAACTGGATAAATATATAGACCAAGCAGTGTTAAATAATCTTGGTCGTGTAAGGATAATACACGGAAAACACGGTGGAGTTTTAAGAGAAGCTGTGCACGAATATTTAGCTAGCCACCCATACGTTAAAGATTTTAGCATAGCTGATTATAGCGAAGGCGGTCTTGGAGTTACAGTAGCAATCCTTGGAAAAAACGTCAAAACGCAAAACACTAAAATTAAATGAATGAACTCAAAATACAATATACAAAAGCACAAAGTAAAGGTCTTGGTTTAGCCAAGACCTTTACTTTATTCGCTTAGAAATTCAACAAACCATTGTCTCATATTTAATATGAAATCTGTTTTATAAATTTCTAGTCCCATCATTTTCCAATCCATCTTTTGTCTTTCGAAATTAGGAATAGATGTCGTTGAATTAATAATGACTGGTACCTTTACATCGAAGTCTTCAAGATCGTATATAAGATGTACTCCTTCAAGAAGATTGGTTACCATTTCACCATCAAACGTAGGAAGACCGAGATCCATAATAATTGCATCTACCTCATTTGCTCTCTTATGCAAGTATCTTTTTGCAGAAGTTATGCTTTTTACAATTTCGTATTCGAACTCTATCTTGTCCATTTCAAGTAACTTAAGCAACATCTCTACCTTTAGTTCTGGTTGATCTTCTACTATCAAAATTTTTTTCATTTTTTACTCCTTCAAATAATTATTTTTGGCATACAATTCTGACTCTGTTATTATACCATAGTTATGTTAAGTTTTCTACCCTTTTTTCTTTATTTATTTGTATTACTTTATTATTTGTGATATAATACCGCAAAACACATTTGCCTTAAAAAATTTTATAAGGAGCAAGTTATGAAACGTTTTATATCTCTCATTCTTTTGGCATCTATTGTACTTATTCTAACTTCATGTAATAGCGATTATGTTCCAAAGGAACAGTCTGTTTCTTATGCTAAAGATATTCAAGTTGTAATTACAGAATTGGATAAAAAGCAATGGTTTGCAGGAACTGCTCAACGTGAAGTAAAAGTAACTGTATACTCTGAAGAATATAACCTAACCGGAAAAGATACTGTAAGATACACAGGTATGTTTGGACGTATGCCCCTTTGGGAAGCAAAAGAAGGTGATACTGTAAAAGCTCGCATGATTGTTTGCTATATGGAAAGTACTGGCGAAGTTACAAACAGATATATCGACAAAGTATACTCATAAAAAGCGTTCTTTTTAGAGCGCTTTTTATGTTGCCTTCTAGCTGTTGTAACGCATTTAGGATTTGCCTTTTATACATTTTTATGGTATAATATTTATATGTACAATCATTTGTTTCAATTAATAATTTAAGAGGAATAACGAAGGAGGTTTCTCTTCGGATTGATCATTTGATTTAGCACAAAAAATATTTTTTATAGCACTAAGGAGAAAACATCATGAAATTTTTTAGCAAACTGTTTGGAAGACGCACTACTACCCCCGTTAGCACCTACAACCCTGAAGAACCTGAGTTCCTCAAAGAGTATTGGGTTTACATCGGTACCAGAAGTTGTACTACTGTATTCGCAAGATCTGCTGAAGAGGCAAAGTCACAAGTTTTAAGTGACATCAGAAACGATGTTCCTTACTACGATTCCACTTACTACACCAGTAAGGACCCCGGTCCCAAGGAGCAGTACAGAGCTTATCCCCGCGGCGAAGTATACGCCGTTTTCAAACGCACAAGCAATTTAAGAAATCCTGCATATCGCGGATAACTTAAATTTCTCTCCTAGCAAAAAGGAGCCGGTGAAATCACCGGCTCTTTCCTTGTATATTTTATTATCTGTATAAGATTCCTATTTTAACTATTTACTTTCTTTTGAACTACTGCAGAGCCATTAGCGCTTATTATTAATTCATATCCTTCTGGTATTTCATATTTAGTTGATTTTTCATCTGTTTCTGGAACTATAGTTTTATAATACGCTTCTACATTTGCATATTTTTCACCTTTAACAGTTATGTCCTTTAATGATGTAAAATCTTCAACTGATCTATATTCCATTTTTAAATCTACATATGCTAATGTTAATTGATCATTCATAGTTGCAACATTAGTAGATACTATTGCTTCGTTTGCTCTATCTATAACTTCTTGATTATAATTATTATATAGTTCTATTAATTCTCCAAGTTTTCCTTCTTCTAGTTTTGCTGCAAGTCCCATAAAATCAAACATAGTTAATTGATCAAAATCCTTAACTTTAGAAGCGTCAATTTCATCAACGGCTTCAATTTCATTAGTAACCACTCCTATATTAACAGCGCATTTACCGAACTCCGCTATATCTGTAGAAATTTTAATGTTATCTATAGTTTCTCCGTCTATAATCTCTACTTTAGCTGTCGCAACATCTTCATTTTCAACTTTAAGGTTAAATAAAACTTCTTCATCAGTTAATGTATATGTTATATCCATATCTTCGTTATACGCTTTAACAATTAATGATTTCATTTTTAATAAAAAGCTTAAATCTAATCTTACTTCTATATTAAATTCTTCTATCGAATCTGTAGCTAAGGCGTCTTTTATTGTGTCTAGAGTTTCTTTAATTTCTTCTGGCTTTTCATAACAACTTAAAAACTCTTCATTTGCCTTTAATTCTGTAAGTACCACTTTAAGGTTCTCTATAAGTTTAGTGCTTGTAGTTCTTAATACATGCACACCATCTTCTGTAGTACACATATCTTCTGTTATTATACTAGCAAGTTCTTCTTTTAGAATCGTTTCGGCTTTAGCCATTGCTATTTTATTTACTTTTTCTTCTTCAGTCGGCTCAGTAGTTGTTGTTTCTTGTTCTTCGAGTTTAAATTCTAAATAATTATCCATTAAATCCTTTGCATATAAATATGCTTTAGATTCTTTAAGGTCCATAAATATTGATGCATCTAATAACTTTTCATTTTCATATTTGGATTTTATATGAACCACTGTTTTGTTAGTTTCAGTATCTGCTTGAACATTAAATGCTACTGTTGTGTCTTTTAGTGTTTTAATTATAGGCACTTCATATAGCTCTTTATCTACTAAATCCATATCACAATCTAATGTCATATCTACGCTAGTTTTAGTGCTTTTAGTTGTTTTTTGTGTATCAAATGCACTTTTTACTGTCCCTGTTACTATTTTTCTATATACGTTTATAGTAGATGTTGCTGATGAATAAAAATATCCTGCTACAGCTATAGCTAATAGTAACACAAAAGCTAACACTACCCATATAACTTTTGATTTGTTTTTTGTATTTTCCATATATATCCCCCTTATGTATACTATATATACTAGCAAAAAAAATAATGATTTGTCAATTGAAAAAAGATAAATATATATACAAAAAGAACACCCTAAAAGGTGTTCGTATTTGGCTGGGATGGCTGGATTGTAGTTGCACACAAACCTTATTTATCTAGATTTGTTGAATTAATTTTTCGTTGGTAATAACTCTTGATTTTATAGAGTCTATATAATTAATATCCGATATTTAAAGGAACGCTGCCACTATCCCATCCACTAACTTTATTGTTCTCATTAAATTTTATTTCAGACGAACCATAATACCAATATGAAAAAGAACTATAATCATTTATTTCATCAGGCATTCCCATTGCGTTTATAACTTGTTCCTTGGTAGATCCTAATTTGAATGTGCTATTAGCTATCTTTGGGACTTGCGTTATATTTAAATTACCATTATTATCCCAACCGCAAACCTTATTGTTCTCATTAAATTTTATTTCAGATGCACCATAATACCAATATGAAAAAGAACTATAATCATTTATTTCATTTGGTGTTCCCATTGCATTAATTACTTGTGCTTGAGTAGAACCCAAATGAAACGTATTATTTGCTGCTTGCTTTCCTTGATTTACTTTTAAATTACCATTATTATCCCATCCACAAACTTTATCATTCTCATCAAACTTTATTTCAGACGAACCATAATACCAATATGAAAAAGAACTATAATCATCTATCCCATCTGGCACGCCCATTACTTCTTGTACATATTCTTGAGTCGAACCTAATTTAAACGTTTTTGTGTTTACGACAATATTCTGTGCATTATTGTTGTCTATATTTATATCCGGTGTACTAATATTAACACCGCTATTATTAACTTCAGGATATAAATTCATATTTGATTCTAACCTACTTATTGTTGACACTATGGAATATATACTCAAAATAAACAAAAAAAGAACAAATAAACTTATCCACTTATGATTAATAACTAATGTAGTATTATTTTGATTTGAACTGTCACTGTTAAACACCTGTTTATCTACATTCTCTTCTGTTTGAGCATATGAGTAATTATCTTGAGTATAATTATTTATATTTACATCTTCATCATCTTGTTCTTTTTCATTAATATTCCCGTTAATTATATCGTATTGTCTTCTTTTGTCCGGATTGATTAAAACCTCATAAGCCTCATTTATTTCTTTTATTTTATTATTTCCTGCTTCGCCCATAACATCTGGATGATATTTCTTGACCAATGCTTTATATGCCATTTTTACAACTTCTTCTGATGCATTAGGACTTACTTCTAATATATCATAATAATTTTTCATAAGTTAAATTATACTCCCCTCTAACCTAATTATATTATAATAAAATATATTATTCAATCAACTTTTGTTATATCATTTCTATTTTATGAACATATTTTTATTTAAAATATAAAAATATGTGAATCACATATTAAAAAATCTCAGAAACGCTATGTTTAAGCGTTTCCGAGATATGTTACTTGGCTGGGATGGCTGGATTCGAACCAACGAATGCCACAGTCAAAGTGTGGTGCCTTACCACTTGGCGACATCCCAATATATTGTTTTGTGGGGTGAATAATGGGAGTCGAACCCATGACCTCCAGGGCCACAACCTGGCGCTCTAACCAACTGAGCTATATCCACCGAACACAAATTATTTTATATTATTAAACGCTATTTGTCAAGCGTTTTTATTATTTTGATACTTTTTTCTAATATTTTAGCCTTAAATCTATTAGTGTGTATTATTTCACCATCTATGCTTAAAGGCACTTTTTTATATGAAACAATACTAATTTCTTTACCCTCTAACATATGCACCACAGGCAGTCCTTTATGCTTTCCTTTCATAAGTTTAGGTAAAAAATTTAATTTTTGAAGCATTGTTGTTGCATCAATTAGACACACTTCAAGTATTCCATTAGACATATCTGCATTAGGTAAAATCTTAATTCCACCACCATAATATTTGCTATTTCCTATAGCAACAAGTGTAAATTTACCTTTAAATATTTTATCATCTACTCTTACTTTTAATCTATATTGTTTAGCTCTAAACAATGTATATACAATCGCTAGTTTGTATTTCATACTACCAGATAAGAATGTCCATTTTCTAAACAAATTCATATTATCTGCAATGGCAGCATCAAGTCCTGTATTTAACACATTAATACAAATTCTATCTTTGTTTACTAAGATACTATCCACCATTTCAGGCGCATTTTCAAGACTTCTACGGATTATTTTACGCATACTAGTATATTCGTTTAACATTCTAGAAAAATCGTTCCCTGTACCTTTAGGAATTGCTACAATAGAAATATTAGGTACATTTATACATGCAGTAGCAACTTCACCTAGTGTTCCATCTCCACCTACAACATATACCACTATTTCCTCTTTAGGATATTTCTTAATATACTCTCCAACAATTACAGTTGCATCTCCTACACCTTTAGTTAATTCATATACAACTTCATCATTTGGTATTAGTCCATCTTTTTTGATATTTTCAAATACCTTTTTTATACCTTTTAAGTATCTTTCACCTTTTGCATTACCACAAACAGGATTTACTATAACTAGTCTTAACATATTACCACCTAGTGACGATATTATATACGAATTTTGTCGAAAAAGCAAATAAAGTAACAGTTATATTTTTTACCTATTACTTCATTTATATATTACATTATTTTTTCTTCTTTCGTTATGCATTTCTTTAAACTCATCGTCTACATTTGCATGTCCTTTTATTCTTCTGGCTATTTCTTCTACTTTATTATTAGGTATAACCACCAAAGACTGTTTTTTATCTTTTAATATTATTCCTAATAATTCTTCTTGCTTAACAACCTTCAGTTGATCATTGTTTTTTACATTTAAATCTAGTTTACAATTGTTATCAAAAACAACATATGATTTATATGCTATATCTGGCACATCAAACGTTTCTAAATTTCTCTTAATATCTTCTATATGCCTTTTATTTTGAATAATTGGATTAGAAAAAGTGTAATGTTTCTTGTTGGCAAATAATTGTACCCAGTTTTTATCATATTGATTTCCTTTTATAACTCCTGAAAATGCTTTTGACTCTATCACATAAATTCCTGTTGTATCTATAGCCAATATATCTACTTGAGTTGTTACAATTTCATCATCTCTAAAATATGAATCCTGTATAATATTCTCTTTAACAAATACATTTTCTAATATCTTAATTATTTTATCTTCAGCATTTTGGCCTTTAATAATATTCTTTTCTTCGTTTTGTGTATTTGCTTTTGTTTTTTCTAATACTCCAAATGTTCTTTTAATTTTATATATTACTCTTCTATATATTAACAACAATAGAGTAACCGACAGCACTAACGGCCAACAATATATTGTTGGTATTATTAATAATATTAATAAAATTAGTATTGCTTCTATATCTTTTGTTTTCTTTTTCATATTTCGATTATATTACCACTTACAATTTCTGTCAATAATCCACAAAATAAAAGAGCAACCATTTCTAGTTGCTCTATATATTATTCTATACTAACTTACCAGCAAGCTTTGTTCCACCAAGTATGTGGAAGTGTATATGCTTAACTGTTTGTCCACCATTTTCTCCAATATTAGTTATTACTCTATAGCCATCTTCTAATCCTAATTCTCTTGCAATAACTGGTATTGCTTCAAATACTTTTGCTATATTCATTGAATTAGTCGCATCTATAGCATTTGCAGATTCTATATGTACTTTAGGTATAACTATCATATGTACCGGTGCCATAGGATTAATATCATAAAATGCATAAACAAATTCATCTTCATAAACTTTTTTACTAGGTATTTCACCTTTTAATATTTTACAAAATATACAATCCATAATTTACTCCTATTCTAGAATAGCTTTTATTCTTCTTACTCCTGCCGAACTTGCTTCTTCTTTCTTTATTACAAATTTACCAAGTTCGCTTGTGTTCTTAACGTGAGGTCCTCCACATAGTTCTTTAGAAACATCACCTATTGTATAAACTGTTACAACGTCTGGATATTTTTCTATAAACATACATTCCGCGCCAGATTTAATAGCTTCATCTTTTGGCATTTCTTCTACTACTACATCTATGCTAGCTGCTATCCATTCATTTACTAGTTTTTCTGCTTCAGCTTTTTCTTCATCAGATAACTTGTGATCACATGAGAAGTCAAAACGCATTCTTTCAGCAGTTATGTTTGAACCTTTTTGATGTACATCTGGTCCTACTACTCTCTTAAGTGCTGCATTTAGTAAGTGAGTTGCTGTATGGTATTTAGTTTCCATTTCACCATTTCCAGCAAGTCCACCTTTAAACTTAGCTTCAGAACCAGCTCTACTCTTTTCTTGGTGTTCTTTGAATTTTTCTTTGAATCCTTCTTCATCAACAGTTATTCCTTTTTCACTTGCCAGTTCTACTGTTAATTCTAGTGGGAATCCAAAAGTATCATATAGTCTAAATGCCATATCTTTGTTAATAACTGTGCCATTTAATCTAGATACTTCTTTTTCAAATTCTTTAAGACCATTTTCAAGAGTCTTATTAAACTTAGTTTTTTCTACTCTTAATACTTCAAGTACTACACTTCTGTTTTGTTTAATTTCACTGTAGTATTCTTCATATTTATCCATTATTAGATTTGCAAGTACTTCTTCCCAATTATAATTTACATCTATTTCTAGGCCTCTTACATATCTAATAACTCTTCTTATTAATCTTCTTAAAATATATCCTTGATCTGTATTAGATGGTTTTATTCCAGATGGATCTGCAGATATAAATATTGCACATCTTAAGTGGTCAGCTATAATTCTCATAGCTTTTTCATTACCAATATAAGGTTTACCTGCAATTTCTTCTATTTTAGCTATAACATCTTTCCATATAGAAGATAAATAGTTATCTGTAACACCTTCAAGTATTGCGGTTGTTCTTTCCATACCCATACCAGTATCTACATTTTTACTTGGTAGTTCTGTAAAGCTTCCATCTTCTTCATGCATATATTGCATAAATACATTGTTCCATATTTCTACCCATCTATCGTCTGAAGGATCAAAGTTTACAGGAACTTCGTCTGTACTTCTCCAGTAGAATATTTCTGTATCTGGTCCACATAGTCCAGTAAGTTCCATGCTTGGCCACCAGTTATCTTCTTCACCCATATATGCAATTCTACATTCAGGAATTCCACATTCCATCCAGTAACCTGCTGTTTCAGTATCTCTTGCAACAAAATCGTTTCCTCTAAATACTGTTACTGCAAGTTTTTCTACAGGTATATTTAGAACTTTTGTTAAAAACTCAAAACTCCAGTTTACTGCATCTTTTTTGAAGTAGTCTCCTAAAGACCAGTTACCTAACATTTCAAAGAATGTATGGTGAGTTGTATCTCCTATAGCATCTAGGTCATTTGTTCTAACACATTTTTGGTAGTCGCAAAGTCTAGTTCCCTTTGGATGTGGTTGTCCCTTTAGATATGGTACTAGTGGTTGCATACCAGCTGTATTAAATAATACTGACGGATCATTTTCTGGCACTACTGGTGCTGAAGGTATTTTTACATGCCCTTTTGATTCAAAAAATGATATATATTTATCTCTTAAATTAATTCCTTCCATTGTTTTCACTCCTAAAATTACTATAGTATTATATATTAAACCACGCATAAAAGCAATATTTGGAAGGTACAATTACCTTCCAAATACAAGATTATTTTAACTTTTAATTTTGATTCATATTTATTTAATTACAAATAGGACGCCATTCTCCACATTTGTAGCTGTTATATCATAGCCAAATATATTTACCGTTTTCTTAACAATTGATAGTCCTAACCCTGATTGTCCTTTTTCTCCTTTAACATATGGTAAAAATATTGTATCTAGTACTTTTTCTTTTATTCTTTCACCATCATTAAAGAACGTGATTTCTCCTTTAGCTATTTTTACCGTTATATTTGTTTTTGCATAACGTATAAAATTACCCAATATATTATCTACAACAGATTCCCATAAATCCTCTGTACCAACAAATAGTTTTTCCTTCTCTTTCAACTCATCATCTATATCTAAAACATATTCTATATCTGAACGTATTAACTTATGTTTTTCTATACTTTCTATTATTACTTTAGTTATATCTGCTTTACTATTTTTATATTTTTCACTATCTTTCATATAATCTATTTTATTTATTTGAAGAATTGTTTTTACTTGATTAGATAATATGTTTGTTTCTTCTTCTATTATTTTTAATGCCTCATCTTTTTCTATAACTCCATCATTTACTCCTTCTACATAGCTTTGTATTACTGATATTGGAGTTTTTAACTCATGCGATAAATTTTGGAACATCATATTCTTATATTCATCTTTTTGTTTTAACTTAAGCTTAACCTGTTCTATTGTACTATTTAACTCATTTAATTCGTCATCAACAACAAATTCACGTCCTTCTACTACATCATTAGTTATTATAGCTTTTGTCTTTTTTTCTAGTTTTTTAATCTTAGATAAAATATATTGTGACCACAACGTAAGAAGAATTATTGTTGTCGCAATTGTAATAAGAAGCGTCGGTAGAATAATACCTAATAACTTATCTTCTTGTTCAACTATATAGCTATCCGGCATTATTATTAAGTTCTTTGAAACCTTTCTTTCACCCCATAAATAATAATATGTAGTTCCGTTATTTTCAAATTTACCTTTAGTCTCTGTAGCTTTATTTACTATTTCTCTAGCCGTCATTCCAGGTACTTTTTCAGCCAAATTATCTGAAGAGTACAACGCCCCGCTTTTCATCTGTATTACAAATGCAATGTCTTCTCCCATTTTATTTGTACCGGGATCAATATATTTTGCTGGTTGTTCTAAGTGCTCATAAATGTTCATCTCATAATATGGCTTAAGTATACTTGGAAGTATTATTCCCATAGCAACAAGGCATATTAAAAGTGCAACTAGTGTTATTAACACTAGTTGTTTAGATAAGCTCATATTTTCTACTTTTTTAATTCTTTTACCCATACTACGATAACCTATACCCATATCCATAAATTGTATTTATATTTAACTTCGGCATTTTACCTCTAAGTCTACGAATCAAATCATCTACTACTCTATCACTGCCAAAATATTCTGTTCCCCAAACATTGTTTAATATTTCATCTCTTGAAAAAGATTTATTCATGTTCTCTAAGAACATCATAAGCAGGTCAAATTCTAAAGCAGTTAGCTTAATTTCCTCTTTTCCTTCGCTTACAGTCCTTTTATCCTTGTTAATTAAATATTCCTCATAAACGACTTTTGAAGCGTCTGTTTTATATACTCTTTTTATGATATTTGCTATTCTTAACATTAATTCTTTTGGTGAATAAGGTTTTGTAATATAGTCATCACTTCCCATTTCAAGACCAATTATTTTATCTAACTCTTGATCACGGGCAGATGTAAATATAACTGGAACAAGGGAATCTTTTTCCCTTATTCTTTTAATTATATCGTATCCGCTTATTTCATCACCTAACATTATATCTAAAATCCAAAGATGAACTTTTTCTTTTACTTCTAAGGCTTGTTTTCCGTCAAAGCATTGAATTACAGTATATCCTTCTTTTTCTAGATATGTTTTTACTAAATTGTTTAAGTTTTTTTCATCCTCAACTAAACAAATATTATACATTAATTATCACCCATCTTTATTCTGCTAAAGCAAGTGTAACAGTAACTGTCTTATATTCACCATCTCTATATAGTTTAACAGTTAATTTATCTCCTACTTTTTTCTTATTCTTTATTACGTTTATTTCTGCAACTGATGCAACTTTTGTTCCATCTACTTCTGTTATTACATCACCTTGACGTATTCCTGCCTTTTCTGCAGCAGATTTAATATCTACAGTTTGAACATATACACCAGGAACTAGGTTATATCTTTTTGCATCATATTCATCTATTTCTACTCCACCAATACCAATATATGGTCTAGCTATTTTTTTGTTAGTTATTAATTCTTCAACTATTGGTAAAACTTCATTAATTGGAATAGAGAATCCCATACCTTCTACACCAGTAGCTGCTATTTTAGCAGTGTTTATTCCTATAACCTTACCGCTAGAAGATACAAGTGGTCCACCACTATTTCCAGAGTTTATTGCGGCATCTGTTTGTATCAAATTGTATGTAGTACCTTCAGCTGTCATAGTTCTATTTACTGCTGAAACATAACCAACTGTTACTGAACCTGCAAACTCTTGTCCCAAAGGGTTACCTATAGCAACTGCAAGTTCGCCAACTTCTACGCCATCACTATCTCCAAATTCTGCTGCTGTTAATTTGCCTGCTTCTACTTTTACTACTGCAATATCCGTAATTTCATCTCCGCCTATAACTTTTGCTTCTAAACTCTCTCCTGTTGAAAGTAGAACTTCTACCTTAGCGTTTTTGCTTTTTATAGCTTCTTCTACTACGTGATAATTTGTTATTATATATCCCTCTTTAGAATACACTATTCCAGAGCCCTCTCCTTCAGCTTCAGTTGAACCAAAAAATGTTTGAGCTTGGTATGTAGTCTTTATTCCTACTACAGACGGACCAACTTGTTTAGATATTGCTACAACTGGATTTTCTACAGTTGCAAAATTATATGATGTAACTATAGAGTTAGTTGTTCCACCTTGTGCACTCGCATTAGTTTGTATTTTATCTATCCCTTTAGCATCTAATACTAAAACTGTAGATAAAACGCCTCCTATTATTCCGCCTGTTAATCCTAAACATAATACTCCTAATTGTTTTCCACTACCACTTGATTTTTTCTCAACAAAATATTTAGTTTCTATTTTAGGTTGTACCTTTTCTTCTTTATTTTCTCCGTCAAAAACTATTTTCATTTCTTCCTCCTATTTTTCAAATATATTATATAATATATTTATCACATAATTTACTAAAACGAATGTTAAATTATGTGATTTTTTCTTTTATATTATATATCGCAAATGTCAATATTACAATAAAAAAGGCTTAAAAGTATAACTTTCAAACCTTTTTTATATTTACATTATTTTACTAGGTTAAAATCGTAAGTACCTGTTCCAACTGTGGCAGGAATACTAGCCTTTAGACATACTACAGGGCGTGGCAACCAAGGATCGTTATAACTAAGATCAATCGTACCTATTCCATAACCTGCTGTAAATACTCCGCTACCGCCGCCATAATAACTTGGAGATGCTAGCCAATAAATATAATCTGCTAAAGAATACAATCCATCATTTGATGTACTTACATTATAAGTTCCATTAACATTATAGCCATTGGTAGCCGTTGTTAATGTCAATGTTGGCTCATATCCTTTTGCGTTCCATCCCTCTACAAACAACTCTATTGTAGGAGCACCAATTGAACCTATTACATTATTTCCATAAGTTGTAGTATTTGCATAAGCCGTATAGTTTTTTATTAACTCAGCCACACCACATATATCTGGAATATCATCTGTTATTGCACATTTTTGTGCATTTCCAACTCTAAATATTTCATATAAATCTAGCAATGTATTCCTTCCCGATGGCAATGTGCTTACCGTTACTCCAGATAAACTAGCTACAGTAACTCCGTTTAATAAATGTTCGTATGTTGATAATGGTTGTGCGAGCACTAAATATACATACTCGCTATTGTGATAATATATTCTCCAATCATTATATGTTGTTCCATCTACTGTTACTGTATAATCTACTGTTTTTCCGTAATCTACTTTTGGATTTGTTATTAATGAGCCCAATGTTGCAATTTCTGGTTCAGGTTCACCTGATGTTGTCATATTCAATGTTGTATTTGCAACATTTCCGTTTACATCTCTAACTACAGCCTTTATGTTATATGCCGTTCCTTGCTTTAATCCAGTATATATATAATCAGTATTTTTTTCTGAATTCAACATTACTTTTTCTTTAAAAGAATATGCCTCATTTGATGCAGATGATTTCTTTATATAATACTCTACTGTAACTGGATAGTCTGATTCTTCCAATTTACTAAATGTTAGATTTACAGTAGCTGTTGTATTTGTATATGACATAGAACTACTAGATATTATCGGCGCTACAAAATCCCTAGAAACAAATATTTCATCTTCTGTTACTATTATGTTGTATTTACTTGTATCTATACCATGTTCTAATACGGCTGCATCTACTGCATCTTGTAACTCATCTAAACTTGGTTCTACAATAGCATTCGCATTATTCCAAACGCTTGTCATTATTTCTTTTACTTGCATTAGTTGCGCATCTTTAGTTGTTTCTTTAGATTTTTCTATTATATCTGTATCTTCCAAAAAAGATATTGACACAGCAATAAGTATAGCCATTACTGCTATTGTTACAGCTAACACTATCATACTGACACCACTTTTTTTATTCATTATTTCACCTCTTAAATTATATTTATATATTATTGCAAAATGTGAAGTTTGTCAAATAAAACAGACCAAGTATTATTGGTCTGTTTTATTATTATCTACCTTTTATATATGACATTAATTTAGGTATTATTTGCTTCTTTCTAGAAAGTATTCCCTCAAGGTATATTCCTTGATATATTTCTTTTAATCCTAATGCTTCTTTAATTCTTTCTTCGTTAGAAGGATCATATAATATGTATGAACCGTTTGCAATTATATCTGTTAAACACATTAATCCCATAGTATATCTTCTATCTCTTAATATATCTTCAAATACTCTTAAGTAATCTTCTTTCTTATCTAATATTTCTTCAGAGTTTAATGTAATTACTTGAGATACTGCCACTTTCTCTTTATCTATTGGGAATATCTTCATATCTGTAGTTATTACTTCCTCTATTGTCTTTCCATCAAGTCTAGTTCCCGCCTTAAACATTCTTGTTGCATATGTATCTATGTCTAGTTCTGCTATTCTAGCAAGATCTATAGCTGTAGCTTTATCCCTTTCTGTTGTAGTTGGAGATGTAAACTTAAGTGTATCTGAAATAATACCAGATAACATTAATCCTGCCATATCCATTGGTATTTCAGTATTTGTCTCTAAATACATATTGTATATTATTGTACTTGTGCTACCAACATTCATATTTCTAAAGTTAATTGGCACATTTGTACTTAAATCTCCTATCTTATGGTGGTCTACTATTTCTACTATTTCTGCTTCTTTAAGACCTATTGCACTTTGGTCCATTTCATTATGGTCTACAAGAATAACTTTCTTTCTGTTTATTTCTTTTATGTCTGTTACTCTTATTAATCCTAAACATTTATTTTTAGAATTAACAACTGGATAGTTGTTATACCCTTGTTTGCTACTTAGTTCCATAAATGAATCTAAATAATCTGTGTCTTTTATTCTTTCTATTCTGGCTCTTGTTAGCAGGCTTTTAACATAGCTACTTAAACCTATCATTTTTGTTGTATGGAAAGTATCTAACGGTGTGCTAATAATATTTACATTATTCTTCTTAGCCATTTCTAAATGTTTTGGTTTTATTTCTCTTCCACCAACAATTATTAAAAGCTTAACTTTATTCTCTATAGCATACTCAATTACGCTATGTCTATCCCCAACAATAACAATATGATTATTATTTAGTTCAACAGAATTTAATATTGTTGTGCTTCTAAATGCTGCTGCATAAATCTCACCATGTATTTCATCATCAAATCTTAAAACTTCTTTACCTTCTAGTGTTTCAAGTAGATTGTCGTAAGATGTTGTAAGATTTGTAAAGTCTCCTGATATAAGCTCATGAGCTATCATCTTCATTGTAATAAGTCCTAATAATTGTTGTCTTTTGTTTACAATTGGAATACCTGTTATACTTTGTTTAATTATTTCTTCATATGCTTTTTTTATGCTGTCTGTATCTTCCACAAAGCATTCTTTATAATAATCTATATCTTCTATTCTTAATTTAACATCATTTAAGAATTCTGGTTCTTTTATATTAAAATAATCTAATACAAACTCTGTTTCTTTATTTAAATGATCTAGTATTACTGGTGTTGTATTATGCCCTCTTGTGTTCTTTAGATAAGATAATGCTATTGATGCTGCTACCGAATCTGTGTCTGGTCTTCTATGTCCAAATATATATGTTGTATCTTTCATTAATTTTCTCCTTTTATGTAAATTTACACACTATATTGTACTATTTTAAGCGCTTTTTGTCAATAAAAAGCGCTTACCTTCAGGTATGCGCTTAATCTATTAATAGTTTTCTGCTTTAAGTTCAAAATATGCTTTTGGATGATCACATACTGGACATACTTCTGGTGCTTTTAGAGCCACATGAATATGTCCGCAGTTTCTACATTTCCAAACTTTTATTTCACCATATTCAAATACTTTTCCTTCTTCTATATTAGCTAATAATTTTCTGTATCTTTCTTCATGTTCTTTTTCTATTTTACCAACAGCTTCAAAAAGATAAGCAATTCTTGTGAAACCTTCTTCTTTTGCAGTTTCTGCAAAAGATGCGTACATATCTGTCCATTCATAGTTTTCACCGGCAGCTGCATCTTTAAGGTTAGTCATTGTATCTGGCACTGAACCATCATGTAATAATTTGAACCACATTTTAGCATGTTCTTTTTCGTTTTCAGCAGTTTCTGTAAATATAGCTGCTATTTGTTCATAACCTACTTTTTTTGCTTTAGAAGCATAGTATGTGTACTTGTTTCTTGCTTGAGACTCACCAGCAAATGCTGCCATTAAATTAGCCTCTGTTTTTGATCCTTTTAAATCCATTTTAATATCCTCCTTAATTTAAGCAATCCTTACAAATTCCAGATAGAGATAAATCTATATCTGTTACTAAATTCCCATTAAATTCATCCACTACATTTAATATATTCTCTGGTAGGTCAATTATATTACTACATTTAGTACATATAAAATGTGCATGTTTATCTTTGTTATGGTCATATCTATATTTAGATTCATCCACTTTAATCTTTCTAATTAGCTTTTCATTTACTAATGTATTGAGATTACGATAAACAGTACCTAGAGAAATATTTGGAATAGTCTTTTTAGACATTTCATAAACTTCTTCAGCAGTTGGATGACAATAGCTAGAGTTTACTATCTCCTCTACCAAATCTCTTTGTTTAGAACTTCTCAAGATTACCTCCTAAATAGTAACAATTACTATTTATTACACACATAGTATATCATATATTTAAAAATTAGCAAGAGATTTTTTTTAAATATTTGAATTTTTTTGCAATATAAAATATGCAACTACATCTGACGATATAGTTGCATATTTATATATTATATTAATTAATTTAATTTATTTTATTAATGAATATCCATTTGTTCCTTCTAACTTAGCTGGTATATCTTCATTTAAACACACTACTGGTCTAAAATGATCAGCTAATCCAAGATTTAAAATTTCAATAACAGAGTTTCCCGCTAGAATTATATCAGATATATCTCCTACTGCCGGAGATAATATTACATATGTATAATTTTCTGGTATATATAATCCATCAGGTGTTAAACTCACACTATAACCATTATTTATAGAATAACCGATTGGATAGCCACTAGATTCGTGTATCACTTGTGCATACGTTATCTCTGGAGAATAACTTTTCGCATTCCACCCCGCAGCAAGCAATTCGATTGTCGGCCCGCATCAGTGCCCCTTCAACATAAGGAGAATAGCTCTCTGTTGTTTGAGCAAAACGTACTCCTTCTCTTATCCACCCCGCAATATATTGACAATTATATGCAGGACTAAATCCGCCATATACCTGATCGTAAATATTATCAGTTAGTTGAAATGCATCTTCATTATTTAGTTGAAATTTTTTGTACAGTTCTTTTTCTTGTTCTGTCATTTCACTAGGATTAATACGTGATTCTAGATATCCGTCCCATACTCCGTCTGTAGATATTATAAATACGTACCCATTTTCCTCATCTTCATAAAACACTTGCCACTCTTTGTATTCTTCATTACCAAGCGTCACTGAATAATCTACCGTTTTACCATAATCTTCCGGACCTGTTATCAATTCACCAAGTGTTGAAATAGTGTTTCCACCACCGTCGGTTCCGCCTACCGTAACGCCTTTATCTGTTACTACTATATCAAATTGGTCTTTGTTTATATTGTTATCTTGAAGAGCCTTATCTACTGCTTCTTGCAGTTTAGTAACATCTCTTTCGCCAGATGCATATGCCTCTGCCCACGCAAGCGACACGATTTGTTCCACTTGTTTCGTATTAGTTGAATCTACTGCTTCGTTTGCTCTATTTATTATACCTGTATTATTCAAGCTAATTACAACAGCAGCTGCAAGTATTATCATTACTATTATTGTAATAACTAATACTATTAAAGATATTCCTTTCTTTTGCATTTTTACTTCCTCCTTTTTGCATACAAAAAAGCAAAGCAGCACACAATTTTATTGTATGTTACTTTGCTTATTTATCTTTTTATTTTAGGGTGCAAAAACGCTACTAATGTTTTTTCATTAGTAAATGTACTTGTGTGTGTATATACATCCGCAAGGTTTTCAGCGTTTTTCATCTTTTGTATTCCCCTCTTTATGTATTTATTTTATTACATATTCTCTTTTTTTGCAACGAAAAAGCGGGAAATTTCTTCCCGCTTTGTATTTTCTTTTAATCTAAAGCATACACGTCCACTACTACAGATTCCTTTCCTTCTTCTCTTATAGATTCAATCCAATAGAGTTTGAAATCGTAACTTACCACTTTTACCTGATAAGATTTCTTAGGATTCCCTTCGTAGTTCTTTTCAGTGTAAGACTGAATAATTCTACCCGACCGCGCTACTCTTTTTTTCTCATCATTAGTCAAGAATTTCATGCTATTTACCTCTCTTGGTATGATTTAAAGATATTGTTATATCTTTATTACTATATTATTCTTAACTATTATACCACATATAATATATTTTTCAAATGATTTAATTAACATAGCGAAAGCGGGATTTCTCCCGCTTTCATTTTGTTTCTTGTTTTGGTTACTTCTTAGGCTTTTTCTTTGCTTCTCTAATCCAAGTTTCAAAGCGAGCCTTGTTTCTTTCAAGCTCTTTTTCATCAAGAAGAATAAGCTTTGCAAACGCATAGTATGCTACCTTGGTTATGGTATATTCGTGATTTTGAGTACGCACAACGAAGTAATATTCTCCGTTAAACTTATGTTTTGCCATAAATTTATACAGTGTTACTCCATCATCTTTGTATACCAAGGGTCTGACAGCAATAGGCTTATGTTTCTTGTACTCCTCATCGAAGTACGCTTTTTTCTCAGCTTCGATTTCATCTCTTGCAGCTTTAATCCAAGCATCGAAAGTTTCTTTGTTTTTAAGATATTCCTCAGAAGTTCTTGTGATTTTTACAAGGCTAGCACGATGTCCCAAGAATACCACTTTGGTAAAGTATATTCTGTTATACCTGCTTAAGAGAAGGAAATAATATGAGTCTTCCAGTTGATTTTTCCCTACAAGAACATATCTTGAAAGATCTTTTCTTTCCTTATCCAAAGCAATTGTAATCTCAGTACCTATATGCCAAACACCGTAATATGTTGTTATCTCCCGTCTTCTTCTTTCAATAGCCCTTTTCTTAGCTATTGTAATCCGTTTGTTTTTATCCATAGATGTCTTTCTTTTCTCCTTTTTTCCTTGCTTCCAAAATCCATGCCTCAAATTCTTCCTTGTGTTCTTCAAACTCATTCTCTGTAAGCAGAGCTGAACGAATATATCCGTCAGACCAAACAAGCTTGGTTACAACAAAATTGTTCTTAGAACGTTCCAGAATGAAGAAATACTTTCCAAAGGCTTCTTTCTTGTCCACGAATTTTACAAGGTCCTTTTGGCCATTCTCGTCCACGAGAGCAACATATTCTCCGTGGTCAACAAACTCCACTCCGTTTCTGTGATATACCTGGCTGTGAGCATCGTAAAAATCTCTGATATCTCTTGCACGTCTATTTTTTACTTCTCTGATCCAGCCATCAAAAACGGTCTTGTTCTTTTGGTACTTCTTGCTTGTCTTAGCAAGCTTGATTACACCGGCGCAGCCGTCATATACAACCTTGCCAAGGAAAATTCCACCATATGCATTTCCGAGCACATAATAATATTCTCCGTCAAGTTCATGATACTGAAGGACATATGCCCATTCCGGATTTCTTGCACTACGCTCGGTCATAAGATAAACCTTAGAACCGATACCATAAGCATTGAAATATGCCTTTACTCTTCCTTTCCGCTGATTTGCCATTTTTTCTTTCGTTTCGTAACTCATTCTCATGCCATAGTTCTCCTTTACAATTATGTTTGTGATAAAATGGTTTTACGTAAACAATTGTAACACAGTTTAGGCTATTTTGCAATAAAAATACACAAAGCAACATTGTTAATGCTCTGTGTATTTTTATTGTTTTATTTTATAAGTTCAAAGTTTATATAATCTATTACTTGTTACTAATGTTATCATCCCTATTATTGTAATAATAATTCGTTGTGATAACACTTTAACCAATTTTTTCTTCAACAAATTCTTCATTTGTTTTCAATGCCTGTAAATTTAAAATTTTAAATTTATAATATATTGTAATTTCTTTTTGCTCGTTTATTACTACTTTATCTACTAATGAAACAAGCATAGGGCGAGAAACATCTTTCATTTTCATAAATTGTTTTACAATTTTAGTTATATCTATTATTTTTTCTTCTTCTTCACTTGTTTTTTCTAACTCTACTATCATTTTCTCAATAGCTGTTCTTCTTTCTGAAAAATTTGCATATAACCTTTTAAAATCTTCTTCTCTTAATGTTTCAGATATTTTGTCCTCATATATTTTATCTATCTTTTTGTTTACATCTGCTAATTGCTTATTTAGAGATGAAATTTCATTTTTTATCATATTTTTTCTTGTATTTATTCTTCTTTGAAGTTGTATTGCCGATTTATTATAATCTTCTTCTTGCAAAAAGCTCTTACATCTTTCTCTAACCATTTTTATAACTAGATCGGTTACTGCATTTAAACTATTACTATGTGGAGTGCAAAAACCTTTATTAGTATTTGAAGCATAAGTATTACATCTTAAATATGCAGTAGTTCCATTATCTCTTTTATGTTTATGAACACATATACTTAATTTTTTGCCACACTCTTCACATTCAACTATTCCTTTTAATAACCAATCATATTTATTTGTTCATACTCCTCTTCATATTCCTCTTCATAAACACTTTCCTCTTGCTGTTCTTCTTGTTGTGTTTTGTCTGATTTTTTATTTGAATATTCATTTATAAACTCTTTAACTTCATTAGGAAATATTCTCTCAAAATCTTCTTTTCTTAAAGTATAATTATTTTCATTTAAAGAAAATCCTAAATTTTGCAAGTCTTTATATATGTCCTTTGTTCTTCCATATATTTGATATTCTTCATCTTGGTTTAAATACACTTTGATTTGTCCAGACATTATAATATGAGCTATATTTTCTAAACTCATTTCTCTTTGTTTTTCTTCTAACTCAAAAACTTTTCTTTTTATACCCTCTGATAACTTTTCAAAATTATCTAATGATATTTCTAATTTCTTATTTTCTGCATTCCATTTAGCACCAGCTTTTTCTAATTCTTCTTTAACTTCAAATGTCTTACCATAAATTCTGTATAAGTTACCTACTCTAAATAACTTAATTTCTTCATCTAAAATTTTTTGTTCTAACATACAATTTCCTCCTATTTTTCAATATCTTAATTATTTATCTACCATTCCCATTGTAACCACCTCCTAAAATTCGCACCAAAAAAGCACCTACTATTTCTAGTAAGTGCTAATTTATTCTTATTTATATAAATTGTAATTTGCAGTACTCTTTATTTAATATTTATTCTTCATAAACCTCTACTTCTTCTTGTGTCTGTATTACTGTTGTTGAATCGTTCTCTATTTTAAAACTATTAAATGCTATAAGTCCAATTATCATAAGAAATACATATAATATTACTAATATAATAATAAATATCCCTATTCCTTTTAGAATCTTAATTGTCATTCCTGCCAATTTTTGTGAATTAGTATTATTAGGATCATTTACAATTTTTTCTTGATTTTCTTCTTTCACTAATTCATCTAATGTAATGTTATATAATTCACTTATCATAATTAGTTTATCCATTTCTGGTGTTGTTTCTCCTAACTCCCATTTAGAAACAGTTTGTCTTGCTACTTTTAATTTTTCTGCTACTTTCTCCTGTGATAAATTATGTTGTTTCCTTAACATTATCATTTTTTCATTAAACTTCATTTTTTCTTCCTCCCTTATTAAAATTTTAATTAAAAAAATTATCCTTTTATTAATTAAATTTTAACAACTTTTTACACTTTATTCTACCAATTACAGCTGGAAGTTACGCACTTAAACATTACATTTATTAAATTTATTATATTTTAATTAATATTTGTCATATATTTTATAATAGTTAATATTATTTTATATTTTTTAAAATAATATCTCTACAAATTACTATTCTTTCTTTTCTTTATCTTTATTTAGATAAACACTTCCCAAACATAAAAAAGTTGAACCTAAGCATAGATAAATAACTCCCATACTACTGTTATCTTTAATAAAATTTATTATTGCAACAATATAAAAACATAT
>JAFXHJ010000017.1 GCA_017536445.1 Clostridia bacterium | reverse complement strand
GTATCAGTATATGATGTTGGCGAAGAAGATGGAATAAACTATATAGTTATGGAACTTTTAGTAGGAGAAACACTAAAAGATTATATAGATCATCATGGAAAATTATCTAACGAAAGAACGTTAAAATATGCAAGCCAAATAGCGTCAGCGTTAGAAGCTGCTCATAGTTCTAAAATAGTACATAGAGATATAAAACCACATAATATAGTACTTGCAAACAACAATACTGTTGCAAAAGTAACGGATTTTGGCATAGCTAAAATGAGTTCAAATGAAACTATAGCAAACGGAAGTCAAACAATGGGGTCTGTACATTATTTTTCACCAGAACAAGCTAAAGGTGGATATACAGATGAAAAAACGGACATATATTCTTTAGGCGTTGTAATGTATGAAATGGTAACTGGAGAAGTTCCGTTCGAAGCGGACACACCAGTATCTGTTGCGTTAAAGCAAATACAAGAAGAACCAACTGAACCGAAAGAAAAAGTTCCAACGGTAACAAATTCTTTAAACAGAATAATACTTAAAGCAATGGCTAAGAATACGAGTGAAAGGTATCAGACAGCATCAGAATTATTAGATGATATATTTGCAGCGATGAATAATGTAGATGTGGAAGATAAAGAAGAAAATGCTGTGACTAGCTTTAAGAAGGGTTCTACACAGGTTGTTCCTGTAATAACGAAAAAAGATATAGAAGAAAATAAACAAGAAAACATAGATGATGCATCGAGAAAACGAGGAAGAATTGGCAAGAAAATAGAAGAACTTGAAAACGATAAAAATGAAAAGAGAAGAATCGAAAGCTTAAATGAGAATCCTAAACAAAGAAAGGCTAAAATAATTAAAAGAATAATTATAACTCTAATAATAATACTTGTATTAGCTGGAATTGGATTTTTAACATTTAAACTGATAGAAACAATTAGAGAAAATAACAAACCGGTAGTTATTGAAAAAATAGAAAATGCACCAAGTCTAGTTGGCAAGGACTATGAAGAAATGCGCATAAAATATGAAAAACTTGGTTTAACAATAAAAATAAGTAGTTATAAAGAAACTGACGATGTTCCAGCTGGACAGATTGTTTCTCAGGATATTGAAGAAGGAACCAAATTAACAACAATGACTATGGAGGTTGTTGTTGCTAAAGGTGTTAAAAAAATAACAATGCCAGATGTTGTCGGCAAAGATTATAAAGTTGCTAAATATGAATTAGAAGCTTTAGGTTTCAAAGTAACAATAAAAAATGTTGTAAGCGATAAAGTGGAAAAAGACTTAGTTGTAAAACAATCATTAAAAGAAAAAGAACAATTTGTATCAGGAACAAAAGTCACATTAGAAGTTAGTGAGGGGGACGGCAAGGATAGAGTGATAGTTCCGAGCGTAATTGGCAATGGAGAAGCAGCAGCTAAATCCAAACTTCAAAAATTAAAACTTGTAGTAAATGTTTCTTATGTAAATGATCCAAGCAAGAGTGATGGAATAGTTGTTTCACAAAGTTTAAAAGAAAACAAAGAAGTTGTTGAAGGAACAATTATAGAAATAACGGTAAATAGATTAGAAAAGACAAAGATTGTAACAATAAAACTTAGCGATTATGCATCTGGTATAGAAGACGAAAGTATAAGCGTTAAAGTAAAAGCTCAAGTTGAAGGGGTTACTAATACAATACATAGTAGAACACATACAAAAGGTGAAAATGGTTATGAGAATTTTACAGTAGAAGTAAATGGATTCTCATCAGCAAAATTAACGATATATATAAATGATAAAGAAGTAGGACAAGTTACAATTTCTTTTTAAGTAACATAGGAGGAATATATGAAAAAAATAGCTATAATGACAGCTGGCGGAGATTGCCCTGGCCTTAATGCAGCAATTAAAGCGGTAGTAATGAGTGCACATAATAAAGATGTACAAGTACTTGGAGTACTTGATGGCTACAAAGGTTTTGTAGAAGGATGGTACAAAGAACTAACACCGAAAGATGTAGAAAATATTGAACTATTAGGTGGAACTATTCTTGGATCATCTAATAAAGAATGCCCATTTTATTATTTAGTAGATAAAACTAATATGAAATATGTGGACAAGACGGATGAAGCTATAGCAAATATAAAGAAACAAGGGGTAGAAGGTCTTATAGTAGTAGGCGGAGATGGTACGCTGAATTCTGCTAAAGTTATAAGCGAAAGAGGATTACCAACAGTAGGTATTCCTAAAACAATAGATAACGATATGGCTGCAAGTAATCCAACAATAGGTTTTGATACAGCAGTAGGAAATGTTGTAGATGCAATAAATAAAGTTCGTTCTACAGCAGATTCGCACAGAAGAGTTATAGTTGTAGAAATAATGGGAAGAACATCAGGATACCTTACGCTTTATGGTGGTTTCGCAGGATGTGCAGATATAATACTTTTACCAGAACAAGATTATGATTTAGATGGTGTTTGTGAAAAAGTAAAAGAAGTAGCTTCAAGAAGGCGTTCTGTAATAGTAGCAGTAGCAGAAGCTGCAAAAGAACTTGGAAAAGCTGAAACTGTAGCTAAGATGATTAACGATAGTTTTGAAAAGAAAAGATATGGTGGTATAGCTGAAAAATTAGCAGATCAAATTGAAGCAAAAACAGGAATAGAATGTAGATACGTTGCTTTGGGCCACGTTCAAAGAGGAGGAACTCCTAACCATAATGATATAATTACAGCATCAATGCTTGGAAGTTATGCATACGAACTTTTAACGATGGGTGAATATGGATACATAGTAGGAGTAGATGGCGAAGAACTTAAAAAGATGGAATTCCCTAAAGATGAAATAAATGCAAGACTTCTAGATTTAAATACACATCCGTTAGTAAAAACAGCTAAAGCGGTTGGAGTATATTTTGGAGAATAAGCTATGATATATAAAGTATATTCGTTAATAGTTTTAATACCAGTAATGCTTGTAATTTATTTTGTTTTACCTATAACGCTACAAACAGAATTTATTAGAGCTTTGTTTGTAATAATATATTTATTGATTGTATTTTTATTATTGCGTGTTCCAAATAAAAAACTAGGTATAAATAGAAAATATGTAAAAGATAGCGAAAATATGAAATTATACTTAAAAGTGAAAGAAGAGTATAATAAGTCATTTAAAGAGTTACAAACTAGATTAAAGAGAAATCGAATTTTAACAATCATAATGATTATTGCGGTTATAGCTAGTTATCTAGGCATCGCTTATATAGTATCTTTAGAGCCGCTATTTTTAGCAGACACTCAATGGATGAAACTCGTGGCAATTGTATTTATAGTTATATGTACATCAGGGATATTCCCTTCGGCGGCTATACCTAAAAAATATAGTACTGTATATAAAGAAAGAATAGTAAGAAAAATAATAGAATATATAGACCCATCTTGGGAATATATGAATGAAAATACAGAGTTGCTAAATGAATATAAAGAGTCTAATTTGCATAATAAAATAGAAGAAGAGATGATAGTCATAGATGATTATATAAGTGGTAAAATAGACAATGAAATGTCTCTTAAAATGTGTAATATGAAAATTACATGTGTACCAAATAAACTAATGCCAGAACGAGTAAAAGATGTTTTTGAAGGAATGTTTGTAGATGCTGCTATGAGTAATAATATAGGTGGAGAAATAAGGCTGTATTCATCTGCGGACTCTAAAAACATAATTGATAAAACACGTTTTAAAGCAGTTGAAACGGATTTAAATGAATTTAATGAACTTTTTGTAACATATGCGGAAAATCAAATAGAAGCTTTACAAGTATTAACGGCTGAGGTGATGCAAATATTAATAGATTTTTATGCAAAAACAAATATATTATATGATATATCTATAAAAAATAATCATATATATATAAAGTTACATGTAGGCAAAATGTTCGAACCTAAAAGAATAATAAACGCAGTTAACTATCGTGATGTAAGTTTGTATAATACAATAGTACATTTTTCTATGGATATAGCAAGGGAATTAAATAGCGCTTTAAAAACGGTAAATATATAAAAGGGGTGTTGTACATCCCTTTTTTGTATTTAATAAAATATTAAAGAAAAAAACGAACTTTTGTTTGACAAACAAAAGTTTATCATATATAATAAAACAAACATTAGTTTAGGAGGTAATTTTTGTGGGGAAAAGAGAAGATGCAGTAAAAAACGAAGACAATATATTAAATTATATTAGGAAACAGGTAGAAGAAGTGGGATATCCACCAACAGTAAGAGAAATATGTGCGGCTGTTGGATTAAAATCTACATCTTCAGTTCACTGGTATTTATCTAGACTTGCAGACAAAGGTTTAATATCTAAAGGAGATCTTAAGACAAGAGCACTAAAGGTAGTTGGACAAACAATGTCTAGTGAAATTAAGGATCCAGATATGATAGAAGTACCGTTAGTAGGACAAGTTGCAGCTGGTCTACCTATTCTTGCAGAACAAAATATAGAAGAGTATGTTAAGCTTCCAATTAGTATGGTAAAGCAAAATGCTAAACAAGAAGGAACATATATGCTTAAAGTTAAAGGCGATAGTATGATAAATGTTGGTATTTATTCTGGAGACTATATAATAGTTGCTAAAACAAATACTGCAGAAAATGGCCAAATAGTTGTTGCATTGATAGAAGACGAAGCAACCGTTAAAACTTTCTATAAAGAAAAAGGCTATGTAAGATTACAACCAGAGAACGATTCTATGGATCCAATCATAGTTACAGATGTTCAAATAATTGGTAAAGTAGTAGGATTAATAAGAAGATTCTAAAAGTAAAAGGATGCAAGAATGCATCCTTTTTTGAGTTTTACTAATATATTTCGCTTAAATGCTATGAAATATATAAAAATGTGATATACTATGAATAAATGATTCGCGATAAAAACACGTCATATTATGAAGAATGTAATGGAGGATAATAAATGAAAGAAAAGGATAATGAATTAGTAAAACAAATGATGTTAGAAGAGATTATAGTAAATGCTATACAAATCCCGGGTGTAAAAGTAAATCGCAAACAGTTTTTAGCTGATCAATTTGCAACAAAAGCAGATAATTTAGAAGAGATATTAGCTAAAGGCCCTATAGCTGCCGGAATAAAAAGGGAAGACTTATTGTTTATTTCAAAAAAACTAATAATAACTAGGACGAGCCAATCGTCAATAGCATCTTTTGTTGCAGGGATACCAGGTGGACTTGCAATGGCAGCTACGATACCTGCGGATATATTACAATTTTTTGGTATGGCATTAAGGTTAGCACAAGAGTTATCTTACTTATATGGCGCTCAAGACTTATGGGTTGATGGAAAAATAGATGATGAGAGAATAAAAAATCAATTGATATTATATTGTGGTGTGATGTTTGGGGTTTCTGGTGCGGTTTCGGGAGTTAGAGTATTATCTACGCAATTGTCTAAAACGGCGCTTAAAAAAATACCTCAATATGCATTAACAAAAACCTTTTGGTATCCAATAATAAAGAAAACTGCTAACTTTATTGGTATAAGTTTAACAAAGAAAACTTTTGCACAAGGTGTTTCTAAGGCGGTCCCAGTTATAGGCGGAGTTATATCCGGAGGAATAAATTTTGCTTCGATGATGCCGATGGCAACGAGATTAAATGATACATTAGATAAGGCAACATTTAATTATACAGATGAAGAGTTTAATAAGGATATTGAGATAATCATGACTATCGACGAAAATGGCGAGGTAGAGGTTAATGAAGAACCAATTACTAAAAAATTTTCTAAAGGAATAAAAACAACAACAGAAGGATTTTCAAAGTTTGTTTCAAAGATAGGAAAAAAAGACAATCCATATGAGGAACTGGAAAAATTAAAAGGTTTATTAGATAAAGAAATAATAACTAAAGAGGAATTTGAAATGAAGAAAAAGCAACTTTTAAATTTATAAATTAGCAATAGATTAAAAAGTTAACTAGTATCAGATAGATAGCGAAAGCTATCTATTTTTTTAGGAACATGTCTAAATTTTTTGCATAATATAAAGTATGCCGGAGGTATTTTATGCTTAAAGATTTAAAAATAGGTTTAGGAATAACTGGCTCGTTTTGTAATTTCTCTAAAATTAAACCTGAAATAGACATGTTAAAGGCTCATGGTATAAACGAGATATTACCTATTGCATCATATGCAACGTTAAATGAAACAAATAGATTTTCTAATCCAGAATATATAAAAGAACTACTAGAAAAAGAAACGGGTAAAGAAATAGTAGACACAATATCTAAAGCAGAGCCTATAGGACCTAAGAATCTAGTAGACTTAATTGTAATTGCACCATGTACAGGGAACACTTTGGCTAAGCTTAATTTGGGTATTACAGATACACCTGTTTTAATGGCAGTAAAAGGACATATTAGAAATAATAAACCGGTTGTAATAGGTATTTCTACAAATGATGGACTGGGTGCAAATGGAGAAAATTTAATGAACCTTCTTAATACTAAAAACATATATTTTATTCCTTTTGAACAAGATAGCCCAGATAAAAAACCAAAGTCTTTAGTCTATGATTATACTAAACTTATAGACACAATAAAACTAGCTCTTGATGGAAAACAAATACAACCATTATTTATAAAATAACAAGTAAATAAAACCTAGAGAAATATGCTCTGGGTTTTAGTTTTTTACTGTACATTAAAGCTCAAATATTGTATAATAATCTCGTATAATAATAAGCTAAATTACAGGAGAAAATAGTATGAAAAAGTTAACCAAAAAGATAAAGAAAAATATATGGGAACTAGTAATATTTTTAGGAACAGTTCCGTTTATATATGTAATTTTAAGTGGCATATATAATGCCATAGTTGGCTTTTCTGGATTATGTATAACAGGGTGTACAGATTCATATGGTATCTCTGCATTTATGGATTGGGTAGTACTTTTCTCATTTGTTTTTTGGCCAACATATGTAATTGGATTAATACTAATGATACTTGGAATAATAATGGTTAGAAGAAAGAATAAGGAGAAATAATGGACATTAAAAATATATCTGGACCAGAATTCTTGAAGGAATTAGATAACAAAGAATTAGCAAAATTAAGCGAGGCGATACGTGAATACATAATATCTAATGTGTCTAAAACAGGAGGACACTTAGCAAGTAACTTGGGTGCAGTGGAACTTACTGTTGCACTTCATTCTGTATTTGATTCGCCTAAAGATAAAATAATATTTGATGTAGGGCATCAATGCTATACACATAAAATACTTACTGGGCGTGCGAATAAATTTGATACATTAAGAAAATTAGATAGTATATCTGGTTACCAAAAAAGAAAAGAAAGTATACATGATCCTTTTGAAGCAGGACATTCGTCTACTTCTATTGCAGCAGCTTTGGGATTTGCATACGCAAGAGATTTGGATAACAAGGATAACGAAGTAATTGCAATAATTGGTGATGGCTCTTTGACAGGAGGCCTTGCTTTTGAAGCATTAAATAATGTTGGAAATATTAAGTCTAAGATAATAATAGTCTTAAACGATAACGAAATGTCTATCTCAAAAAATGTAGGTGGAATGAGTGAGTTCTTAAAAAATATTAGACTTAGTAAATCTTATGGAGTAGCTAAAACTGGATACAAGAAACTACTTCTTAAAACAAAACTTGGCACTAAAGTATATAGAGCCACAAAAGAAGTTAAAGAAAGAATCAAGGATAGATTAAACGACAATCTGTTTACGAGCCTTAATATAGATTACCTAGGACCAATAGATGGGCATGATATAAAAGAGCTTAAAAAGGCATTTAAGAAAGCTAAGGAGTCTAAAGAAACGATATTAGTACATGTTAAAACTGTAAAGGGTAAAGGATATAAACCGGCAGAAGAAAATTGTAGCAGTTGGCATGGTGTCGGTAAGTTTGATGCTGAAACAGGTGAGATAACTAAAAGTGATGTAACTAGCATTAGCGAACTTGTATCAAACACAGTTCATGAATTTATGGAACAAGATAAAGATTTAGTTACAATTACTCCTGCTATGATAACGGGAAGTAAGCTTGAGAAAATATTTGAAGATTTTCCTGACAGAAGCATAGATACTGGAATAACAGAATCCTTTGCTACAACACTTGCCTGTGCAATAGCGTTAAACAATAAGAAAGTGTTTTTACCAATCTATTCATCATTCTTACAACGAGCCTATGATAACATAAACCATGACATAGCCAGAATGAATGCACATGTGGTAATAGGAATAGATAGAGCTGGGCTTGTTGGTGAAGATGGGGATACTCATCACGGTGTTTTTGATATAAGTTTCTTAAACAGTATTCCAAACATTGTAATATGTATGGGAAAAGATAATGAAGAAATACGTAATCTTCTTTATACAGGATTATATAAACAAGAAAAACCATTCTGTATTAGATACGAAAGAGCAAATCTTGAGTATGAAAAAACAGAATTTAAGGAGATAAAAGTTGGCACTTGGGAGTATCTAAGAAAAATAGAAGGCTGTACTAATACAGTAATTAGCTATGGTACAGATGTAGCTAAATTAAGTGATATGTTAAATGATGAGAATATAAACATAGTTAACGCTAGATATATTAAACCAATAGATAAAGTAATACTTAAAGAATTAGCTAAAGAGAATCATAAAATATATGTTTATGAGTCTAACATAAAAACAAACAGTTTAGGTACAAATATACTAGAATACTTTAATCATTTACAAGCTACAAATAAAGTTAGAATAACAGGTATAGATAACACGTTTGTAGAGCACGGAAAGATAAGTGAATTAAAGAAGATAGTAAATCTAGATTTAGAAACAGTAGTAGAAGAAATTAAAGAATTCTTTAATAATTAAAATAAAAATATATGGAGGTGTATTATGAAAAATAGAGAATATATAGAATATACATATAAACATAGAAAGATTGTTATATTTTTAGCAGAAAAATATTTTCCTAACAATGTAGAATTATTAGAACAACTAAAAGCACATGATATGGACAAGTTATTTACTTATCTATTCTATGCTAAAAAAGATGTTCATAGTGTTCATAGAACATTAATGCCACACCACGAAAACGAATTAGAAAAGACATATTTAGACTATGTGGAAATGGTTTTAGATTGGGAAAGTGCAAGATACACAAAACCAGATAAACCACTTAATGCTTATGATACGCTATATAAATATTATCCAGAAATGGAAGATAACATATTACCAATACTAAAAGAAATGGGCATAGATAAACCATCTTTACCTGATGAAATAGATGTAAAAGAATATGCATTAAGTATAAGTAATGTAAGCATAGAAGAAATTAAAAAAGAAATGAAAGATTACATAGATTTAATGTTTAATTAGAGGTAGAATATGTATAAGAAATTAGTAAGAGATAAAATACCAGAGATAATACTATCTAAAGGTGAAACTCCAATTACTAGAGTATTAGAAGATAAAGAATATAAAGAGGAGCTAGAAAAGAAACTTCACGAAGAATATCTAGAAGCATTAGAAGCTAGTGGCGAAAGTAGAATAGAAGAATTAGCAGATATGTTAGAAGTTATTGAAGCATTAGCAAATGTAGAAAACAAAGCATTAGAAGATGTAATGAATGTTAAGAAAATAAAGAAAGAAAAAAGAGGCGGATTTAAGGATAAAATATATCTAGAAGGTGTGGAGTAAGAGGTGTGCTATGAAATTTACAGAATTAAAATGCGTAAGTGAAAATGTAAATTTAGATGAATATCTATGGTTATACTCATATGTTAGAGATAACATGGAACATAAAGAATGGCTCGGAACATTTACAAGAGAAGAAATAGAGGATGTATTAAGTGTTGGCGGAAAAATATTTATGTATTACGATGGTACTACACCAGTATGTTCAATGTTCTATATGCCAGTAAAGAATAAAACACTTACAAAGCACAATGTAGAACACGATGAAAGCATAGTTGGCTCTTTAGGACCAATAATGGTAAGTAAAGATTATGTGGGAAATGGATTCCAAAGAGAAATGATGAAAGTGCTAGATGAGTATGCAAAATCTATAGGTAAAGAATATATCTATACAAAAGCTCAAAGTGAAAATATATACTCAATAAACAATATGCTAAAGAACGGATATGAAGTAGTACATGAGTATGAGAGCGAAAGAGGAATGGCAACAGCTTTAATAAAGAAGATATAGCATAGAAAATGTATATTTAAGAGGTGAAAAAATATGAAGAAGTTGGGATTATTAATAATATTAACAATAATATTAATATTGTCATTTATAACAATGTGGTATTCGGATAGTTTGTTTGGTATTTATGGCCTAGTATGGTTACTCGCGTATCCAGTATTAGCAGTTATACTCTTTACAATATATATAGTTCTAATTATAAAGCTAATTCGTAAGATGAAAGAAAAAGTGAATATAACTAATATAGTTACTGCTATACTTTTAATAATTATACCAATATTAGTTTGCAGTTTCCCGTTTAGAGAATTAAAAGTAAAGTCGGATTTTAACAAATATGAAAAAGCAAGATTAGAAGTAATTCAAATGGTAAAAGAGAATAGGTTAGTTCCAGACGAATTCGGAAATGTATCTATACCTGAAAAGTATAAAATGCTTACGAATGATACAGAAAGAGAAATATATGTATTCCAAAATGATGAAAATGGACAAGTAATTGGATTTTGGATTGCAAGAGGAATGATGTCGCCATCGTTTGTATTAGTATATTCTTCGGGCGCAGAAGAATTAATAAGGAAAAACGAAACTGGACATTCAATAGTCAGTATAGAAAAACTAAAAGATAATTGGTATTATGTAGTTACAGATTATTAAAATAAAGAGGTAATGTATAAATGTTGGTTGTAGATTTGAAAGACAAACAAGAATATCTAGAAGAAGTTATGACTTTAGAATATGATGAATGGGCAGATAATAAAGAACAAGATAGAGAAGAAAGAATTAAGAATAAGGTTAAGAAGTATTTAGAAAGAATAGAAGATAAATATTTTGTTAAGCTAATTCTTTTAAATGAGGACAAGCTAATAGGGTTTATATCTATATTCCCTATAGATTCTGAAGAAGAAACAGAGTTAACACCTTGGTATGCTACTATGTATGTTAAAGAGGAGTATAGAGGTAAAGGATATTCTAAATTGTTAAACGATGCAATCCTTAAAGAAGCAAAAAGAAGAGAAATAAGTACAATATATCTAAAAACAACATTAAAAAACTACTATGAAAAGTTTGGAGCAAAATACATTAAAAATCTATCTACTGGAGAAAAACTTTTGAAGTTTGATATAAATTAAAGGAAGTGAAACAAATGAACGAAGAAAACAAACAAATAGTAAACATTAACTGGTATCCAGGACATATGGCTAAAACTTTAAGAGAAATGAAAGAAGACTTAAAGTTAATAGATATTGCAGCTGTAATTCTTGATGCCAGAACTCCATATGCATCATTAAATCAAGATGTATATGAAATAATAAAAGCGAAAACAGTCCTTATGGTGTTTAATAAATCGGATTTAGCAGACCCTATTAAACTTAAGGAAGCAGAAGCAAGATACGTGAAAAATGGTTGCTATACAGTTAGAACTAATTCCTTGAATGGTGATGGCATAGACACTCTTACTAAAAAGATTAGGGAAATTGGCGAAAAAGTTAAATATGGCAACAAGACAAGTGCATCATACAAAATGTTAAAGAAGGTATATCGTGTGCTTGTAGTTGGCATACCTAATGTTGGTAAATCTTCTTTAATTAATAGAGTATCTGGTAAGAAATCTGCTGAGGTTGGGAACAAACCGGGTGTTACAAAACAAAAACAATGGATTAGAGTAGGTAAAGATATAGAACTTATGGATACACCAGGGTTACTTGCAAAGTCTATTGCTCAAGATGGAAAAGCATATAAATTAGCTATTGCTGGAACAATAAAAGACGATATCTTAGATATGGAAGTTTTAGCTATAGAATTAATAGATATACTTATGGCAAATAAACTATATAAAGATTTACTTAAAGATAGATATGGATTAGGTGAAGAAATAGAAACTTTAAGATCATTTGAAATATTAGAAGTAATAGGAAGAAAAAGAGGAGCTCTTCTTAAAGGTGATGCTGTCGACCTATTAAAAGCAGCAAGATTATTAATTGAAGATTATAGAAACGGAAAGCTTGGCAAGATAAGCCTAGAGTAAATAAGGGAGATATATGGAACTAACAAAATCACAAAAATTAGTAATTAATACAAAAAACAAGAGTCTACTGGTTTCAGCTTCGGCTGGAAGCGGTAAGACTTTTGTTGTTGTAGAAAGGATTGTAGAAAGCATAAAATCTGGTAAAGATATATCATCTATGCTAATATTAACATTTACCAATGCAGCAGCTTCAGAACTTAAGGAAAGAATAGTTTCTAAGTTATACGATATAAAAGAAGAATATTTAAAAGCTGGGGATAAAGAAAACGCTAAAAGAATAGCCAAACAAATATCTGCAGCACCAGCATCAGATGTATCAACGATACACTCTTTCTGCTTAAGTACAATACGTAATAATTTCTATTCTTTAGGAATAGATCCAAATGTACAAACTATAGAAGAAACAAAGGCTACTTTGATGCTTTATGATGCTATAGAAGAAGTTTTGGAAGAGGAATACGCTACTGCTTCAGATATATTTACAGATATACTAGATATGCTTGGTAATGAGGAAACACTCATAGAAATGTTATTTAAACTTCATAAAGCATGTTGTAACACAGCAAATAAACAAGCATGGCTTAATAAAATAACAGAAGTGTATTCTGTAAATGGAGATGAAATAAAAGATCTAACAGAAATATCTTTTGGTAAAGAAGTATTAAAAAGTATAAAAAACACTCTAGAAATAGAAGCTATGAGCCTTACAAGAGTTATAGACAAGCTAGATTCAGTATCAGATTTTGAGACAAGAAAAGAAGTTTTAGAGAACATATTAAGTATAGTAAATAGAGCGAGATCCAAAGAAACTTTTGATGAAATATATTTAATGCGTGATGAATTAATAAATCTACCACAACTACCAAGGAAAGCTGTGCCTGATGAAGAACTTAAAAAAGAAGTTTCTGCTGTTAGAAATAGTGTTTCTAAAAAGTTAAAGAGTATTGTTACTAAGCTAATATACAAAGACACAAAAGGCATAATAGAGGAATTAAATAGTAGTCTCTGCTATGCTGAGTGGTATAAAGATATAATCCATAGAGTAGATGAAAAATATACTTTAGCAAAACGTGAAAAAGCATTAATAGACTTTTCAGACTATGAACATTTAACACTTAAAGCTTTAGAAGATGAAAATACTAGAAAAAAATATATAGAAAAGTATGATGAAATATATATAGATGAGTATCAAGATACTTCAGATATACAAGAAACAATTCTTATGAGTATAGCAAAAGAGAATAATGTAATAATGGTTGGCGATGTAAAGCAAAGTATATATGGCTTTAGAAATGCGGCACCAGAGTTGTTTAGTGCTAAATATGCTAGACTAGAAGAAATAGAAAATATGGGAGATAAAGAAGGATTAAAAGAAGCAAAAATTCTTCTAGCTCAAAACTTTAGAAGTAGAAAAGAAGTAATAGATAGCACAAATGAAGTGTTTGGAAAACTTATGTCTGAAACATTTGGTGGAGCAAGTTACGGAAAGAAAGAAGAACTTGTATTAGGTGCGGCATATCCTTTAGATGAAGGGTATAAAGCAGAACTTCATATTGTAGAAAAAGATACAGAGGAAGAAGTGTATGAGCATAGCGAGTCAGACGAAGGCGAAACAGAAGCAGAGGATGTAATTACAGATTTATCTTCATTAGAATTAGAAGCAGGTGCTATAGTAAATAGAATAAGAGAATTAATGACAAACAATTTCCAAGTATATGATTTAAAGAAAAAAGAGTATAGAAAATGTGAGTACAAGGATATTGTAATATTAATGAGTAAGGTAGATAAAACAGCTAGTATAGTACAAAATGTGTTAACTAAAGCTGGAATACCAACATATACAGATGCAAAAACAGGCTTTTATAAATCAGATGAAATATCTTTAATAATTTCTTTCTTAAAAATACTAAATAATATAGAGGACGACATACCTTTAGCAAGCGTACTTTACAGTATAATAGGTAGGTTTACGCTAGATGAACTTGTCAAAATTAGAAAAGGAAATACTAAATATTCTCTTTATGAATCGTTAAATAAATATTTAGAGCAAGATAATAAAGAACAAGAGATTATAGATAAAATAAACAACTTTTTAAATGTAATAGATAGATTTAAAAGATATGTAAAGACATATTCGCTAGCAACGGTTATATTAAAACTATATGATGAAACAGGAATATATGAAGCAATGCGCTTCGAAAAGTCAGGTGAAATGAAATGTGCAAACTTAGATGCGTTTGTAAATATAGTAGCGGATTATGAGAAATCTGAAAACGTTACAAGTCTTTATTTAACGCTTAAGTACTTAAATACATTAAAGAAAAAAGAATCTGCTGGAGACAGTCCAAAACTTCTTGGTGAAAATGAAAATGTTGTAAGGATTATGACGATGCATAAGAGTAAAGGTTTAGAATTCCCAGTAGTATTTATCGCAAATACAACAAGTCCATATAATGAAACTGAACTTTCAGATAAGATCTTAACAAGTAATACACTAGGAATAGGTTTGGATATCTATGACAAATCTACAGGAATTACATATCCATCAATAATAAAACAGGTAATAAAACAAAATACAAGAAATAGACTTCGTTCGGAAGCGTTAAGACTTCTTTATGTTGCATTTACTAGAGCTAAAGAAAAACTAATAATAACAGGAATAGTAAATAAAACACTAGATCATTATGCGGAAAAAATGTTGTTTGTAGATGGAAAAGTTCCGGATTCTGTGGCTTTTGAACATGCTTGCCATTTAAAATGCATATTACAAGCTGTATATGAGAAGCCAAAGCATATAGATATAAAAAGATATAATGTGTCTATGATAATGCCTAAGGATACAGATGAAATAATAGATAGAAAAAATACAAAAATAGAAGCTTTCAAAGAAAAAGTAAAAGAATTAGGAATAAAAGAAAATAGGAGTAAAGTAGACGAAATAAAAAGTAAGCTTAATACTAACTATCCATATGAATTAGATGTGGAGCAAAAATATACAGCAACAAAATTAAGCCACAAGGAAAATGAAGTATCTAAACTATCTGAACTAAAACCGTTGGTGTTAGAAGAAGTAGTTACAGGCGCAAGCTATGGTACATTTATGCACTCAGTAATAGAAAACTTAGATTTAAATAATGTAACAAAAGAGAGTATTAAAGAGGTAATAGATACAAGGGTTAAGGCTATGGGAATAGAAGGCAGAATAAATATACCTAAAGCAATAGCTCAAATAGAAAAGTTATATAATACATTCTTAAAAGATATAGTTAAAGATGCTAAAAAGATAGAAAATGAATTTGAATTTGTTTTTGAAGATGACTTAAAGGATATAGATGGATTAGAACCATTAAAAGCACCATCGCTAATTCAAGGTATTATAGATATGTATGTAGAAACAAAGGATGATAGACGCGTTATAATAGATTTTAAGACGGATTCTGTAGAAAATGAACAAGAACTCATAGATAGATATAGAATTCAATTAAACGTGTATAGGCGTGCTATAAACGTATGTTATAACAAAGAAGTAGATGAAGTATATATTTATTCGTTTGCTTTAAATAAAATGATAAAGGTGAACTAATATGACATCAAAAGAAATGCTAGAAAAATGTATGTTGTGTCCACATAAGTGTGGAGTAGATAGAACAAATGGTAAAACAGGTGTGTGCAAAGCTACAGATAAAATAAAAGTAGCTTTGGTAAGCACACATAATTATGAAGAACCATGTATAAGTGGTACTAAAGGTTCGGGAACAATATTTTTTACAGGATGCAATCTTAAATGTGTATATTGCCAAAACTATGAAATAAGTAGTGGTATGTTTGGTAAAGAAATAACAATAGAAAGACTAGCAGAAATAATGATTGAGCAACAAGCAAGAGGAGTATTAAACATTAATCTTGTAACACCAACTATGTATGCATTACAAATTAAAGAGGCAATAGTTCTTGCAAAAGAAAAAGGATTAAGTATACCTATTGTATATAATTCAGGTGGATATGAGAATGTTGAAATGTTAAAAGAATTGGATGGATATATTGATATATATTTACCAGATCTTAAATATATAAATGATGAATATGCTAGAAAATATTCTAATGCGCCAAATTATTTTGAACACGCTACAAAGGCAATATTAGAAATGAGAAGACAAGTAAAAGACAGTATTGATGAAGATGGAATAATGAAATCTGGACTTGTAATACGTCATATGATACTTCCTAATATGGTGGAAAATACAAAAGGCGTTCTTAAATGGATTAAAGATAATTTAGGTGAAGAACAAATAATAAGTGTTATGGCACAATATTTTCCAACACATAAAGCAATGGAATACGAAGAGATAAACAGAAAAATTACTAAAGAGGAACTAGAAGAAGTAGAAAACTATATATTTGAACTGGGTCTAGAAAATGGTTACATACAAGAGTTAGGCGAACATGAAGAAGAATATGTTCCAAACTTTAATTTAGATAATGTGTAGCTAAGAAAATATAAAGCACAATATTAAAAACACACCAAAGTATTGAGTTAACTTTGGTGCGTTTTCTTGTATTCGCGGCATATCACAGTGAGTGGACATTCAGTGCATTTAGGCTTTCTTGCTATACATATTTTCTTTCCATGCTCCACTATAGTATGGTTAATAACTTCCCATTTGTCTTTAGGGATTCTTTTCATTAAATCTTTTTCTATTTTTAATTGTTCAGTATTGTTTGTAAGACCAAGTTTTTTAGTTATTCTTGTAACATGTGTGTCTACTGCAATACCTTCAACAATTCCAAAACATTCAAGTAGAATAATATTCGCACTTTTTCTTCCTATACCAGGCAGGGTAGTTAAGTCTTTCATAGTATTAGGTACAGTACTATTATATTTTTCTACAAGCATTTTAGAGGCTTCTAAAATATGGCTTGACTTGTTGTTAGGAAAGCTACAAGATTTAATTATTTCATATACCTCTTTTTTTGTAAGTTTAGATACTGCTTCTGGTGTGGGATATTTGTTTGTGAGCATTGGACGTATTTTATTTACGCGTTCATCTGTACATTGTGCAGCTAAAATTAAAGATAGCATAAGTTCAAAAGGCGTATTATAGTCTAATCCACACATAGGTGTAGGATAAGTAATACTTAGTATATCTAAACATTTTTCTATTTCTTCTTTGTTCAATAATCTATATTTCATAGTATCTCCTTACATATCTTTATCACAAAAGATTAGTATTTACATAGTATATATTAAGTTTTTGACTACTAGTATTTTACTACAATAATAGCTGTAAGTAAAGGAGGATATATGTTTGTAGGAGCGTTTAGAAAAACAATTGGACTCTTTTTAATAGCTTTTGGGATAGGAGCAGTAATAACATTATTCTTACCATTATGGCTATGGGTGCTAATAGTAGCCGCAGTACTTATGGTATTTGGCTTTATTTGGCTACTTTGTTGAAAGGAGAATATTTATGAAAATTGTTGTATGCAAACCAAAAGGATTTATGAAATATATACTAAAGAGTATATTCAAAATATAATTAGTATACATAAAAGTTGAAATTTTAGCATATCTATGTTATAATACAAATCCATTATATAGCAAGGAGGTACTAAAATGAGTACTAAGTTTAAGCGGGTTCTGTTTGATTATGACGGAACGATTTTGATTCATAAAAGTGAAGAACAAGGGAAATTGATAGCAGCAGATTTGGGCTTAAACGAAGAACAAAGTGAAGTTTTTTCGCGTGAGCTCGATTATTTCTTCCATAATCAAAAATTCTTTTATGTTGGGAAAAAGGTAACATATGGCTTGTATCTTATGGCGATGGTACATTATGTGCCATGTATTCTCGAATACGGGCTTGATCCTGAACAGGTAGATATTGCAATCTGTGAGAATAACAAGATTCATTCTGAACTTGCGGAAGGTGTTAAGGAAACTTTGGAATATCTTATGGATAAAGGGTATAAACTTTGCGTTGTCACCAATGGTTTCATAAAACAACAAGTAGATAATATGAAACATAACGGTATTTTCGATTATTTTGAAAATATCTATACCTGGGACGATACCTATGCTAAACCAGATAAAAGATTTATTGAAAGAGTACTTGCGGGAACAAAGCCAGAGGAAAATGTCTTTGTAGGAAATGACCTTATTTCCGACATAGATATGGCTAATAAAGCTGGTGTGTTTTCTGTTGGATTTAATCTTGCTCGAGTAGAAGGAATTGATGTAAAACCTGATGTGGAAATCCTAACTTTTAACACTCTTATGAAAATTCTCTAAGAAATTGGAGAAAAAATACAAAAAAGGACCGGATTATTCCGGTTCTTTTTATGTATTCTTTAGATATACTTTTATTTAGAAAAAACTTAAAAGCCTTAAAACAAGCATAGTACACCGACATTTTTCGATAATAAAAAATAGAAAAATATCTATTGACTTATGTCCAAATTGTTGTATAATTAGGCTAACAGTTAAGGGAAGGCGGTGTTCAATATGCAAATTACTGATGTTAGAGTTAGAAAAATAACTTCTCAAAACAGAATGAAAGCTATCGCTTCTGTAACATTTGACGATGTATTCGTAGTACATGATATCAAAGTTATCGAAAGCGATAAAGGTCTTTTCATCGCTATGCCAAGCAGAAAGACTCCAAACGGAGAATTCAAAGACATAGCTCATCCAATCAATACGGATACAAGAGAAGCAATTCAAACAGCAATAATAGCTAAATACAATGAAACTGATGATTCAGAAGAAACAGTTGATGTTGAATAATTTAGTTTAGTCATAAGAGCACGCGCCTTTTTTGCGTGCTCTTTTGAACACGTTGGAGGAATTTATGGATATTAAGGAAACAATAAAAAAGGAGATAGTAGAAAAAATACCATTTGATCCTGGTATATATATGATGAAGGATGAAGATGGTAAGATAATATATGTAGGTAAGGCTAAGTCTTTAAGAAAGAGAGTTAGGCAATATTTTAACAAGACAAATAAAACCGTAAGAATACAGAAGATGGTTGAAAAAATCAGAAATATTGAATATATAGTTACAGAAAGCGAACTTGAAGCTTTAGTACTAGAGTGTAACTATATTAAAGAATTTATGCCTAAATACAACGTAATGTTAAAAGACGATAAAACTTACCCTTATGTAAAAATAACTGTAAAAGATAAATATCCATCAATATATATAACTAGAACAAAAGTAGAAGATGGTTCGAAATACATTGGACCATTTACAGATGTAAATGCATTAAGAGAACTGTTTGTAACAATACGCGAAATATTCCCTCTAAAGAGATGTAAATACAACTTAAACAAAATGTGTAATGCTAAAGTTGGACCATGCTTATACTATCATATAGGTAGATGTTTAGGGCCTTGCATAAACGACGTAGCAAGAGAAGAATATAACAAAATGCTAACAGAAATAGCAATGTTTCTAGATGGTAAAACAGATATAGTAAAACAACATATAATTAGTTCAATAGATAAATGTATAGAAAATTTGGAATTTGAAAAAGCACAAGAATTAAAAATAAGATTAGAAAAGATAGCTAAAGTAACTGAAAAACAAAAAGTATCTAACCTTAATGAAACAAATACTGATATTTGGGGCTATGTACTAGTGCAAGATAAGCTGTATATACAAATATTTAAGATAAGAGATAGCAAACTTCTAAAACATGATAACATATTAATAGATGAATTAGAAAAGAATAAAATAGATGAAACACTAATAGATATTCTTTCGCAATACTACACAGTAAATAAATCAAATATACCACCAAGAATATACTTTAAGATTTTAAACGAGGAAAAGCAAAAGGAAAAGATTACGCTTACAGAAGAATATCTAAAGACATTAAGAGGTCTTAAGGTAGAACTTACAGTGCCTAAAAAAGGCTCAAAATTAAAACTTGTAGAAATGATAGAAAACAATATAGAAATGAATCTAAAAGATAAAGATAAGAATCCGCTTGAGGATTTAAGAAATATATTAGGTTTGGAAGATACTGTAGATGTGGTAGAGTGCTATGATATATCTAACTTAAAGGATACATTTATGGTTGGTGCTGGAATAACATACGAAAAGGATGGATTCAACAAGAGTAAGTATAGAAAATACAAGATAAAATGGACAGAAACACAAAATGATGTATTGTGTATGAGTGAAGTAATATCACGTAGACTTAAACATATGGACACATTACCTTTACCAGATGTATTTCTGATAGATGGTGGCCTTAACCAAGTACACGCAGTAAAACAAACATTAGAGAATAATAATGTTTCTGTACCGGTAGTAGGTATGATTAAAGATGATAAACATCGTACAAGAGGTATAATAGATCTTAACGAGCAAGAAATAGATTTAAGAGAAGATAAAAATAATAGAAGACTATTTAAACTAATTACAGAACTTCAAGATGAGGTGCACAGATTTGTAATAACATATCATAGAAGTTTAAGAGATAAAATTAAGTAAAAACATAGACAATAAATAGAATATGATATACAATAAATACATAAAGAGAGAAGTACAAATGATAAAAAACGCTAAAGGCTATATGGCTATAACACATACATAGTAGTATGTATGCAGTTTTGTTTTTTGCGCATAAAAAGGAGGCAACAAAAGAATATGGTAAGAAACAAAAAGGGTGTATCTTTAATAGTATTAAGTATAACAATACTTGTAATGGCAATACTTGCTGCAACAGCAATAATTGCATTAGAGGATAGTGGAATAATAGGAAGATCAAAAAATACAGTAAATAAAGAAAATTATAATAATGAATATGAAAGATTACAGGTAATAAAGAATGGGATGCTTACAGATAATTTAGGAAGCATAACTGTAGATGAATATATAAACGAGCTTCAAAATAAAGGGCTAATAGAATCTGGAGTAACGACAAACTCAGATGGAAGTAAAACAGTAACAACAAAGACAGGCTTTGTAGCTAACGTTATGCAAGATGGAGAATCAAATTTAATAATATCTTTAGGAACATCAAAT
>JAFXHJ010000016.1 GCA_017536445.1 Clostridia bacterium | reverse complement strand
CAGAAGAAATAATAGCTAAAGCTAGAGAAGAATATAAAGATGCAAGACATGTTGTTTATGCATATACATTAAAATCCTCTGGTAGATTTACAGACGATAAAGAACCGCAAGGAACAGCAGGAAAACCAATATATTCTCTTCTAGAAAAAGAAAAGGTAATTAATACATTAATAATAGTAATAAGATATTTTGGTGGAATACTTTTAGGAGCAGGACCACTAACAAGAGCATACAGTACAGTTGCTAAAGAGGCACTTGCTAAATGTGAAAAGCAAAAATATATAGAATATACTAATAAAACTTTAGAATGCGAATATAAAGCGGAAGAACAAACAACAAGAACATTAAAACAACAAGGTTGTGTAATAGAAAATATAGTTCGTACAGATAAAGTAATTATTGAGTATTTAGAACCGAAAGGAATATAAATAAAATAAGAGGTGTATTATGAAAAAGATAGTGATGTTAATAATAATATTTATACTTGTAGCAATTGTTTTTGTATTAGGAATTAATGTAGTAAAACCAAAGATTTCTAGTAAAACTTCAGTTTTTTATGCTGAGGAAACAACATTCTATGCAACTATTAAAGAGATAAATGAATACGAAGGAACAATAACGTTGTTAGTAGAAGGATTAGAAACTAACAAAGATGTTAATAAAAGAGGTAGATTTACATTCAGTATAAACGATACTAAGATTCTTTTAAATGAAAATAAAGTAGATAAATCTTACTTAAAGAAAGGTATGTTAATTGCAATTGGAGATTATGCTTATGTACAAGAAACATATCCAGCAAGGCTAGTTAAAGTAAAAGATATTACAATTATAGAATAATAGTTGAAATAACAAAAATAAAAGTATATAATGTGTTTATAGGCAAGAGTTAGTAGGACAAACACTCATTTATGGGAGTTACGGGTTCGAGTCCCGTTTGCATATAGAAAGAGGAAGCAATTTATAGCTTCCTCTTATATTTTTATTAATAAAAATATATCATTATAGTATATATTTTTACTTAATTATGCCACCACCAAGTACTTTGTTTTTATCATAGAATACAACTGCTTGACCAGGTGTAACTGCTCTTGCAGGTTCATCAAATACTACCTTAATATCTCCATTTTCTAGTGGTATTAATGTAGCTGCTGCTTTAGGCGCAGAGTAACGTATTTTAACACTTGCTTTAATAGGAGCATCTAATTTATCTAATGCCATAAGATTAACATCAGAACATATTAAACTGTCCGTAAATAGTTCTTCTTTAGGACAAAGGATTACTTCATGAGTTTTGTTATCTACTCTTTTTACGTAAAGAGGAGATTTTAGAGATAGTCCTAAACCTCTTCTTTGACCTACAGTGTAATGTATAATTCCTTTGTGTTTGCCATATTTATTTCCTTTAGTATCTACAAATTCACCTGGTATAGATTTGTAATTGTAGTTTGTAGTAATAAAGTTTGCGTAGTCATTATCCTCTACAAAGCAGATTTCTTGGCTATCTTTTTTATCCGCTGTAATAAATCCATTTTCTCTTGCAATATCTCGTATTTCGTCTTTAGTGTAATCTCCAAGAGGCATAAGTACATGATTTAATTCTTCTTGAGTCATACTATATAATACGTATGTTTGATCTTTGCTAGCAGTAACAGATTCTGCAACATAGTATCTATTTGTATTTTCATTTTTTAACACTTTTGCATAATGTCCTGTAGCTATATAATCTGCATCATAAAGTTCCATTGCTTTCTTTAACATTAGATTAAACTTAAGATGTTTGTTACAAGCTATACATGGGTTAGGAGTTTTTCCTTCCATATATTCTTTAGCAAAGTAGTCTATAACTAGTTCCTTAAATTCTTTTGTTAAATCTAAAGTATAGAATGGTATTTCTAATTTGTCTGCAACGGCTTTAGCATCTAATACTGCTTTAGATGAGCCACAAGCCTTATCTTCAGATTTTTTATCGTAAAGTATCATTGTTACACCGATTACATCATAACCAGCTTGCTTTAGAAGCAGCGCGCAAACAGAACTATCTACGCCACCGCTTAAACCAACAACGACTTTTTTCTTTTTAGTTTCATTCATTTCGTTTCACCAATATATATTTTAACATAAAGAGGCAGTATTTTCAAAGAAAATGAAATAATATGTGCATATTTGATGTAATCGACAAATAAAAACAAAAGTATATAAAATTTATACTTGCAAAATGGAAAAAACTGGAGTATAATAACGACGTTGGTTGGCAAAAATTGGGAGGACGATAAAATGGAAGAAAAAATTAAAGTAATGATCGTAGATGATAACGTAGAATTTGTAAAGTTATTAACAATGTTTGTTGATTCGCAAAAAGACATGGAAGTCGTAGGAAGTTTAAATGACGGAAGTGCAGTAGTAGCAAAAATAAAGGAGTGGAAACCTGATGTTTTACTACTAGATATAATAATGCCAGAAAGAGATGGATTAGCGGTACTTGAAGACTTGGAGGAGAGTGCGCTAGAGAAAAGACCTAATATTGTAGTAATGTCTGCAATAGGGCAAGAAAAAATAACTAGTAAAGCAATGGCACTTGGAGCTAGCTACTATGTTATTAAACCATTTGATTTAGATACATTAGTTGAAAGATTAAGAGAACTGACAGTACCTAGTCTGGCCGTTTATGAAAACAAAGGACCAAAATATGTAACAACGAAATCTGTAAGTATAAATACAGAACCCGTTGAAGTGAAGGTGACAAATCTAATTCATGATTTAGGAGTACCTGCACACATTAAAGGATATCAATATCTAAGAGAAGCGATAATAATGGCGGTGGGAAATCAAGATATAATAAATTCTGTGACTAAAATGATGTATCCGCTTTTAGCAAAAAGATATCAAACAACACCTTCAAGAGTTGAAAGAGCAATACGTCATGCAATAGAAGTAGCATGGAATAGAGGTGAAATCGCAGTACATGATAAGATATTTGGGTATACTGTAAATTCAAACAAAGGAAAACCTACTAATTCAGAGTTTATAGCCTTAATTGCAGATAAGATTAGACTTGAGCACCTTGAATGTGTAGCAAGATAAAGATAAAACAACACTTAGTAAAATAGGTGTTGTTTTTTTATTGCTTTAATTAAACTTTTACTATATAATGTGAGTATATTAAAGAGGTAATAAATGAAAACGTTAGTAAATTGGTATGTAGTATTTAAAGATGAATTTGGTGAAGAAGGAATTGGAATTCTTTTACCAGGTTGTACTTTAACAGGAGAATTAGTAGAAAGCAAAGAAAAGATAACAATTGAAGTGCTTGATGTAGATATGGGAAATATGACAATAATAGATGTAAATAATGAACAATATAAATTACTAGATGCTAGCAGAGATTATTTGCAAGATTTAAATAAATGTATAGAAATTGGATTAAAAGAAAGAGATGAAGAAACAAGATGACAGAAGTAAATAATTATAAAGATACATATAAGCAACTATCTAAAAATATACGTAGACAGCTAGAAAAATTAGATCATTTAGATATATATACATCTAGACATGTGCATAGTGTTCCACAAATAGTAGGAAAGATTTGTAATAAGTTAGGATTTGAAAAGTCAGAAAAGAAATTCTACATAGAGTGTGCATATTTACATGATATAGGCAAAATTTTTATACCATCAGAAATATTACAAAAACCTGGAAAGTTAACGGAAGAGGAATATGAAGTGATGAAAACTCATACAACTAAAGGCGAGGATTTTTGTAATTCTATAAGAGCATTAGATAGATATTCTAGTGCTGCAGGCTGTCACCATGAAAATAGTGATGGAAGTGGTTATCCATATGGAATAACAGAAGTACCACTTGAAGCAGAGCTAATAAAAGTAGCAGATATATATGATGCGCTTTTAAATAAAAGACAATATAAAGAAAAGATAGAAATAACAAAAGCTTTAGAGATACTAAAAGAAACATTAATAGATAGGCATTTAATAAATTCCAATATATTTGAGGCGCTACTTGAGGTAATATTAGAAGAAACCGAATTAACTAAAGAAGAATATATATACATAGTTAGAATGAAGCAAACTATAAATGGATAGGTGAAAAATATGAAGGGAAAAAAAGATAAAAAGAAAATAAGTAAAGTAAAAAAATGGAGTATAATAATGGCGGCCATAATATTATTAAGTATGGCGTTAGTATTATTAATCTTTAAGGATAAGATATTTAAAACAAATATAATTGGAGAATATTTCAAATTAACAGAGCTTACAGAATATAAGGAAAATGTAAAAGAATCTAAAATAAAAAGGATAGCGATTATATCTCAAAGTACAAACTTTGAAACAGAAGATAAAGAAGATATAGAAAAAATATTAGATTTTATAGCTACCATAGAAGGTTCAGTAGATAAATCTGAAATATCTAGCGTAGTATCAAATACTTATGGCATAGTATTATATTATAAAAATGACACTAATACGGTAATAACAATTAGTCCAAATAAATTTGCTGTTGCAGATTCGGATTATTATAATAATAAACATGCATATTATACTACTTTGCAAAAATTATTAAAAGAATTAAAATAAAGCATAATCAAAGACAGCAAAATAATAACTGCTGTCTTTAATTATGCGCTAATACTTGAAAATAAGTCTACATAATGGTAAAATATACTAGCGAGGAGAGATAAAATGTTAGATAAATTAGAAGCTGTAGAAGCTAGATATGAAGAATTAAATAAATTAATATCTGATCCAGAAGTAATATCTGATCAAAATGCTTTCAAAAAATATATGAAAGAACAATCAGGCCTTGTGGATGTTGTGGAAAAATATAGAGAATATAAAAAAGTAAAACAAAATATGGATGATGCAGAAGAAATGATGTCTGATCCAGAAATGAAAGAAATGGCAGAAATGGAATACTACGAATCTAAAGAAAAATTACAAGGTTTAGAAGAAGAATTAAAAATATTACTTCTACCTAAAGATGTAAATGACGACAATAACGTTATTATAGAAATTCGTGGTGGAGCAGGTGGAGATGAAGCTGCACTTTTCGCTCACACATTATACAGAATGTATTCAATGTATGCAGATTTAAATAGATGGCAAGTTGAAGTTTTAGACATAAACGAAACAGAACTTGGTGGTATTAAAGAAATATCATTTGCTATCAAAGGTAAAGGTGCGTACAGCAAACTTAAATTTGAAAGTGGAGTTCATAGAGTACAACGTGTACCTGAAACAGAAGCAAGTGGAAGAATACATACTTCAACAGTTACAGTAGCCGTACTTCCAGAAGTAGACGAAGTAGAAGTTGAAATAGTTCCAAGTGACCTTAAGATAGATACATATAGAGCAAGTGGTGCCGGTGGACAACACGTTAACAAAACTGAATCGGCAGTAAGAATTACACACATACCAACTGGAATTATAGTAGCAAGCCAATCTGAAAGATCTCAAATACAAAATAGAGAATCTTGTATGAAAATGCTTAGGGCAAAACTTTATGAAGCAATGCAAGAAAAACAAAATGAGGAGTTGGCTAATACTAGAAAACTACAAGTAGGTAGTGGTGCAAGAAGTGAAAAGATAAGAACATATAACTTCCCACAAGGAAGAGTAACAGACCATAGAATAAACTTTACAATGTATCAATTAGAAACATTTGTAAACGGAAATATGGATTCTATGATAGAAGCACTTCAAGCATTCGACAAGGCTGAAAGACTACAAGCAGGAGAGTAATATAGAATTAATAAAAGTTAAAAAGAAACAAAAATACGAGCAAGTCGCTCGTATTTTTTATATATTTAATAGTTATTTTATTTCATCTATTTTAGTGATATCGCTAAATCCAGATTCAAAACTTTGTATTAATTCATAAGAAGTCATTCCTATTTCAGATGTATCTAGTTTTATAGTATAAAGTATATTTCCTTTAGCTTCTCTGTTTTCTTCTGTTTTAGCATAGTAATGTGCATCCCATTTTGTCTCGTAATGAGTTTCTCGTGTAGCAGATACTACAATATCATTTTCTAGATTAAATGTTACAATTGATTTAACAATTCCAGCAGTGCAGTAATTTGTAAGCACTATTTTATCTGGATGTTGTGTAATAGAATATGCTACAGCACCACTTTTATTTTCATTTTTGCCAATAGCAACTACTTTAGGATAAGGGCTTTCGATAATTCTAGTCATATCCCAGAACCATATAGCACCAGCTACACCTACAATTAACACCACACAAACACAAATAATTAATACATTTTTAACTGTTTTATTCATATATATTTTTCCTCCTATTTTTATTTAATTTCAGTTAGATGAGAATAGTTATCTCTATATAAACTAATTATATCTTCAGCACTTTTTCCAAGGCCATAGTTTATTTCTCCGCTTACAATATTACCTTTT
>JAFXHJ010000015.1 GCA_017536445.1 Clostridia bacterium | reverse complement strand
TATCTGTTACCGTTATATCCCATTTGTCTGCCGTTACTCCTTGTTTACCTAATTCTTCTGTTACTTTATCTATTAGTTCTTGGCCTCTTAGATTATCCATATAGGCATCTGCCCATGTTAACGCAGCTAAGTCTTGTACTTGAGCTTCGTTTGTTAAATCTACTGCTTCATTTGCTCTGTTTATTACACCAGTGTTACTTAGTGTTATTACTACACTTGCTGCTAATATTATCATTACTATTATTGTAATAACTAAAACTATTAAGGAAATACCCTTCTTCTTTTGCATTTCTTTATTCCTCCTTTGTTTAATTAATCTACACAAATATATTATTATATATTTAAATATTTTTCAATAATTTTTGTATGTATTTTCTATATTTTTTCTATACTTTTATTTCTTAAAACAGTTGCTATTTTTTCTTGTTTGTTATATAGTTTAGGTATATATATGAACGTAGTTACAAATGAAGCAAAATATTTAAGGAGTACATATGAGAAAATTTAAAGAATTAAAATCTACAGATTTAGTTTCTAAACTAAACGGTTCTCAATTTAACTTCAAGACAACAGATGATATTTCTGCATATAACGGAATTATTGGTCAAACAAGAGCTCTTGAAACAGTTGAAACCGCTTTACAAATGCCTCAAAAAGGGTTCAATCTATTTGTTTGTGGACAAGTTGGTATGGGAAAAATGCCATATGTTTTATCTGTTGTAAACAAACTAGCTAAAACAAAACCTGTTCCAGATGATCTTTGTTATGTACACAATTTCGAAAATCCAAATGAACCAATAGCAATATTCTTAGCACCTGGTGCTGGTCGTGAACTAAAAGAAGATATGCACCGCTTTATGGCTGTTATACGTGAAAATCTTGGTAAAGTATTTAGTTCAGACAACTATGAAAAAGAGAAAAAACTTTTAATGCAAAAATATCAAGAAAAGAAAAATGCTATTCTTAAAAAATTTGATGAATATACAACATCTCAAGGATTTAAGATTAAAACAGCAACTGACGGTATATACTTCTCTCCTATTCACGAAGGTAAAGTATTAAACGAAGAAGAATTTAACAAATTAGATGAAGAAACAAAACAAAAATATAAAACTAAATCTCCAAAAATACAACAAGAAACTATGGGTATAATGAAACAACTAGATGCTCTTGAAAAAGAATGTTATGAAAAGGTTAATGCATGGCAATCTAATATGATATCTTACATAGTTTCTAAAAACATTAACGATTTAAAAATCAAATACAAAGGCAATCTAAAAATACAAAATTACCTATATGCTGTTCAAGAAGATATAGTTAAAAATGCAGATCAATTTAAAGAAAGTCCAAAAGATGACACAATGCCTCCAGCTATGCGTCACCAAGCAAAACCATGGCACAAGTATAAAGTTAATGTAATAGTTAATAATGAAATGTTAACTCATGCTCCAGTTGTTATGTGTTCTAACCCTACCTATACAGATATATTTGGTAAATTAGAATATGAAACTGTTATGGGTTCTACAAGAACTGATCATACACTTCTTAAAGCTGGTGCATTTTATAAAGCAAATGGTGGTTATCTTTTAGTTAATGCTCGTGATATTATGACTAATATGTCTGTTTGGGAAGCATTCAAAAGAGTAATTAGAAACGAAGAATTAAGTATAGATATGTCTCGTGATATGGCTACTCCATCTCACATGATTGCTCTTAAACCAAAAGCCATTCCAATTAAAACTCAAATAGTATTATTTGGTACTGAACAAATATATCAACAACTATGTACCGTTGATTCAGACTTCAAAATATTATTTAAGATGAAAGCAGACTTTGATGATTCTATAGATAAAAATACAGATACAATTAGAAGAACTATAGAATATGTTGCTTATGTTGTAAAAAAAGAAGGATTGCTTCCATTTAAGAGTGAAGCTGTTAAATCTATTATAGAATACAGTTCTAGATGTGCTGGAGATAAAACAAAACTTACTGCGATGCAAACAGATTTAACAGATATAATAATAGAATCTGCACACGTTGCTAAACTTGCTGAAAGAAAAGCAGTTGAACCTCAAGATGTTATAACTGCTACATTAAATAAGAGAAAAAGATATGGAAAACTTGATGATACACTTAAACGTATGATTTATGATGGTGCTACTATAATTTCTACTTCAGGTGAAGCTGTTGGACAGATTAATGGTCTTACTATTCTAAACTCTGGTGGTTACCCATTTGGTAAACCTGTTAGAATAACGGCTAATACTTACCTTGGCAAGAGTGGCATAGTAAACATAGAACGTGAAGTTTCAATGAGTGGTAACTCCCACTCTAAAGGGGTATTTATCCTTTCAGCATATATTGGTGAAAAGTTTGCTCAAGACTTCCCACTATGCTTTAACGCAAGTATATGTTTTGAACAATTATACAACGGTGTTGATGGAGACAGTGCTTCTTCTACAGAATTATACGCAATCCTTTCTTCACTATCTGGTGTACCAATTAGACAAGGTCTAGCAGTTACTGGATCAGTTAACCAAAAAGGTGAAATACAACCTATAGGCGGTGTTACCGAAAAGATAGAAGGATTCTATGAAGTTTGTAAAATGCAAGGTCTTACAGGAACTCAAGGTGTTATTATTCCTCATCATAACATAAAAAACTTAATGTTAAATGCTGAAATAATAGACGCTGTTGAAAAAGGAATGTTCCACATCTATCCTATCTCTACAATAGATGAAGGTATAGAAATATTAACTGGTGTTAAATACGGAACATATGTTGAAGGCGAAGGCTTCGAAAAGAACACAATATCTTACCATGTATATAATAAACTTAAAAAATATGCTGAAAAAGCTGGTAATATATAATTATTAAATAGTAAAAAACAAGTGATACCTATATATTGGTACCACTTGTTTTTTATCCATATTACATTAATATAGGTTCACATTCTATTTGCTAAATAATCCGTCATTACTTTAATCATTTTAATTTCTACATCTGTTATTTGTCTTTTCATATCATAAGTTACAAGAATCACAGAACCTAATACCGAACCCTCATATATTATCGGTACTATTAACTGATTTGAACTTCTATTTATTTCTTCTCCTTCTATTAGTTTTAAATGATTCTCCCCTTTATTTTGCCATAGCATACGTTCATCTAATTTTTCTAACAACTCTTTACTTATTTCTTTATACAGATACTTATCTACTAATGAACCCGTTGCAACTAAAATTTGTTTTGTATCCGTAACACATATATTAGAGTCAGTATTATTAGATATACTTTCAGCTAAAGACTCAATATTCTCCAGTAAATCTCCAAGCGGTGCATATCTTTTTAATATCACTTCTCCTTCAGCGTTAGTATATATTTCTAAAGAATCACCTTCTCTTATCTTTAGTGTTTTACGTATTTCTTTAGGTATTACTATTCTTCCAAGATCATCTATCTTTCTTATCATTCCAGTTGCCTTCATTTTTCCTCCTTAAATATATTAAAATAATATTATATATATTATTTTTCATAATTCTAAAAATATACATAAAAAGGAAAGGATCCGGTTATCCCACCGAATCCTTCTTTGCTTCTTTAAGTTTGATCGAATAGACATCATCATCCATACCGCAAATAACTCTGCCATTTTCTACATAATAGATTGTAGATGCAGAACAAGGAAAAACTTCTTCTCCGGATGATGTAATTACACCCCAGCTCCCTTTCTTAGACACTTTAAAATATCCATCTTGCAGTTCTTCGATTTCGTCGTACTTACATGCACATACTACTTGCCCCAAAAGATCTACTAAGCCAAACAGCCCAGCATTTCTGATTTTTACAAGATTCTGTACAATGTTCGTATCCATCCAATCACAAAATACGAACTTAGCTTTTTTTGCTTCCAATTGGTTAGCTGTACATGTGGTCATATTTATGCCCCTTTCTATAGTTTTTATTTTAACAGCTTATGTATTATACCACATTATGTTACAAAATGCAAATATTATGTCACCAATCGACAAAAGTAGAGCTTACTTTTCATTATTATAAACAAAAAGAGCAATAATTATACTATCGCTCTTTTAATATTTTTTTGTTTTTCATATATATTCTCATGTTATATTTAACTTTTATACTAACTTACTATTAAAAATTTGGTGCCGCAAAATATGTGAATGCTAAAAGATATGTTTTCTTATAATATTTTCCAAGTTCTGTTCCCGTTTCAACTGAAATTCGATTTAATGTTTCTCCTATTTTTTCATCCAAATTTATATATTCTTCATATATAAAACTTATTTTCCCGTCTCCTTCTATATTCGTTTCGTTTATCGCTAATTGCGTACAAGCCTCGTCTTCATAAAAAACTTGAACTCCGGCAATTGTTAATTGAAAACCTTCTATATCATAGCTATTACTAGCCACTTCTCTAACAATAGATTCCTCACGATAACCTTCGTGAGCATATGATGATGGGCACTCATAAAGTGTAAAGCTATCAATATTATATGGTGAGGCAACCCATTCTCGCCATGTCATATTTGGATCATATTCATATTGTTTACACATAGTAGTATTATATGGTGCTAAATAATTTGTTGGGTCAAAAGTATCTCTATCTTCAAGATGTGTTGCCCCTGCAAAATAACTCTCATCACCCATACTTATGGTAATTGTGTTGTTTGTACTAGAATCGTTCCCACCAGAATTATTTACATCTTCTTTTTTACTTACTGTTACTCCTGTATTTGTTATATCTATATTCCAATTTTCATCTGTAATACCTTGTTCTTTTAATTTGTCTTTTACAACTTTCTCTATAGTGTCTGTTCTATCCTCATCTAGATAAGTTTCTGCCCATATAAGCGCAGCTAAATCTTGTGCTTGCTTTTCATCTGTTAATTGTACAGCATAGCTTGCTTTATCTATTACACCTGTATTATTTAATGTCACAACTACCGCCGCTGCCAATATTATCATTACTATTATTGTAATAACTAATACTATTAAACTTATTCCTTGTTTCTTTTTCATATGTTTACCTCTTTATTAATACATATATATTATTACATATTTTAATTATATACAAGCTCTATAAATAAAAAGGAGTACATTTTGCACTCCTTTTTATTTTATTATACATTTGTATTTTCTAGATTCTTTAACACTTTCTTAATTTCTGTACTTAAATTTTTAATTAATGCTCTCTTAATAGTACTTCCAAATGTATCTACCTTTTCATCTATTATTTCAGTTAATTTCTTAAGATTTGTCGCATCTTGTTTCAATAGGTCGTCTTTGTTATCATATCTAGTACTCATAATACTTACTATATTGTATAAATCATTATTCTTGACATCTCTTAATCTATCATAAAGTACAGACATTTCATATTTTGCAAATACAGGTATTGTTGAATATGGTCCTATCATTTGCTTATAGAATTCGTCTATATTATCTACAAGGTTCTTGAATAGATATCCTACCTTTTCACGAATACATTCATCATATATTACATCCTTTGCTTTTCTACATTCTTCAGCAAATTCTTGTACTAATGCATCTTCTGCATCTACATCTACATTTACAGAATCTAAATCTATTTTGTATCTAGCTTCATTTGTTAAAGATAGTTTGTAGCCTGTTGTAAATTTAGATTTTACATCACCCATATCTACTGTTATTATTTGCATATCATTTAAATATTTGTATACTGCAAATACTTTAACGTAGTCTTTTGATGGAACATTTCCCTCTTTAATATCATATAATACTTGTTCTCTTAGGATGCTAAAATCAAAATCAGATAGTTTCCAATATGCACCTGTAAGTAGCTTCATATAGTTTGGATCAGAGCGTTTATCTGCTTTTTGGTTTAACATTTCCTTCATATTAGCACCAAATACTTTTTCATCAAATATTCTTTTTCTTACATATACTTCTACAAACTTGAAGAATCTATATTCTTCTTTTGAATTTAAGAAATATCTTGTATCGAATTCGCGTAGGTAGTACCCTTTTTGATCATTCATTAAGCTTGATGTATAAATGTATGAATGGTATTCTTCGTTAGATTCTACATCTGTAAATATTTGTTTTACTTCACTACCAACTTTTATTTCAAAAGAAACTGCTATAGTGAACATTAATAATGTTCTTAAAGTTTCTCTTGGAGTTTCTGGATATGCATCCTTTACTGCCGAGAATATTCTTTCAAAATCATTTAATGCGTGTTTTAATACTCTTAGGTTCTTTGTATTTGTTTTATTAAATGTAGCTATTATTGTAGAAATTTCTTCTTTTAAGAATTTAGATAAAGATAAATCATATTCATACTTCATTATCATACCATTTAATATATAAGTATATTCTGGCATATATTCAAAACATTCACCTATTAGTTTTTCTTTAATTCTTTCGTAAGCATTTGTTCTATCAAAAATGCTTTTTATTTTAGAATCTAGTTTGTTTACAAATGGTTCTAATTTATCTTCATCGTTAATAGCTCCTTCTTCCTTTAGAAGCATGGTTGCTATTAATGTTTTCATTTCTATATTATTATTCTTAAACTTAGTTGCAAGTTCTTTTTCGTTACAGATAAGGATTGTTTTAATTCCATCATGTTCAACAAAGTTATTTATATATCCAAGAATATCTATAATGTCTATATTTGCTCTTTCAAGATCGTCAAAACATAAAACCTTGTCATCTGTTGAAAACGCTTTAGCAAAGTCCATTTGCGTATTTGTATTCATAGCTCCATAAAGGTTGGCTATATCTATGCCTGTTTTTACATATTCCGGAATAACATTTCCGTCTGACTCCTCTACGAACTTTTTAAGTGATTTAGATATCATTGGATTTGTTTCTAAGAATATCTTTTTACTTATTTCCTCAATACTATTAATACCATATAATGAAATATATATAGTTTTATATCTCTTTCCTTCAGCATTTTCTATATTTTCTATTCTTTGTCTTAACTTATTATTCCAAAAGTGTGTTTTACCACTGCCCCATTCACCATTTATCATAACAGCGTAATCTGTATATGGCTTTCTTATATAATTTTCAATACTTTCTACTAACTCTTTCATAAATACCTCCTACTACATTAAAATTTCGATTTTGTATTTTAAGCCAGTTGTTCTAGCCTTTTCATTAGTATTATCTATCATATAATCTATAACAGAGCGTCTTCCAATAAATATTAAAAGTCTTTTCGCTCTAGTCATAGCAGTATATATCAAATTACGGTTAAATAGTTTTTCAAAACATACATATAACGGAATTATAACAGCATCAAATTCGCTTCCTTGACTCTTATGTACTGTTACCGCGTAAGCATGTTCTAACTGGTCAAGTTCATCAAAGTCATATCTAGTTTTCTTTCCGTCAAAGTCTACTATTAAATATTCATCTTTTGTATTTATTGTTTCTATATATCCAATGTCTCCATTGTATATACCTGTACCTTGTACACCTTCTAAGTCCCAATTAATATCATAGTTGTTTTTTACTTGCATTACTTTATCATTTTCATAGAATACTCTATCTCCCATTTTTCTATGTCGCATTTCATCATTAGGATTTAGTGTTATTCCTTGAATTAATTTATTAAGTTCATGTGTACCTATTTCAGTCTTCTTTATTGGCGTTATAACCTGCGTATTTAAGGCTAAATCCTCACCAAAGAAATTCTTTATTCTGTGAGTTAAAAGACTCTCTAATTCCTTTTTAGTCTCTTCTACGCTGTTTGTTTCGATATAATATAAATCTGTATCTTTAGATTTAAAACTAATGTGTTCACCAGCTTTAACACTGTGTGCACCCATTATTATATCGCTCTTTGCACTTTGTCTATATATTTCTGTTAAACAAACTGTGTTTACTACATTTGAATTAATTATATCTTTAAGCACATTACCTGCACCTACAGATGGTAATTGATCACTATCTCCAACTATTATTAGTTTTGTATGATCAGATAAAGCTTTCATTACATTATTCATAAGAATTGTATCTATCATAGACGCTTCATCTATAATTAATACATCCTTATCTATTACAGATACAGGAAAATTAACAAATGTATCTATGTCTGTATCTTCTATCTTTGTTATTTCTAGAAGTCTATGTAATGTTTTGGCTTCTTCCCTTGTTGTTTCTGTTATACGTTTAGCTGCCCTTCCTGTTGGTGCTGCAAGTACATAGTCTTGTCCACGTTTTTTAAGTATATCTATAACACACTTAATTATTGTAGTCTTACCAGTACCAGGTCCACCTGTTATTACAGAAATATTATTCTTTATTGCTGTCTTTACAGCTTCTTTTTGTGTATCTGAAAGTACAATACTTTGTGCTTCAGACACCTTTTCTATATCTTTATCTAATTTTATATTAAGCGTTGGCTTCTTTGTAAGTTCAATTATTTTTCTAGCAATGTTAAGTTCCGCTATATACATGCTTTTTCTATACACATATTCTTTTTCATCTCTAGGTTCTATTACAACTTTATCTTTGTGTTTTAGATTTTCTAAAGCCGCTTCTATATGTACTGACGATACACCAAGTAGTCTTTCTGCATTGTCTAAAAGCAAGTCCTTTTCTATATTAGTATGTCCTTCACGAATATACCAAGTTAGAATATATATAATCCCAGCTTTTACTCTGTCTGGATGTGTAGCATCTATATTTAAACTTGTTGCAAGTGCATCAGTAGTTTTGAAATCTAGATTAGCTACAAAATCCATCAATGAATATGGGTTTTCTTTTATTATATTTACTGCGTTTATTCCTAAGGCATCATATATTTTCATAGCCATATTAATACCAATGCCATGCTTGCTTAAGAATGATGTTAAGTTAAATCTTTCCCATTCATCATTTATATATTCGCTTAAGGCGTATGCTTTTTCATCATTAAATCCTTTAATATCCATTAATAAATCTGGTTTGTATCTAATAACTTCTAAAGCATCATCACCATATATTTTTATTACCTTTTCTGCAGTCTTCTTACCAATTCCTTTTATACCACTTTTAGCTATATATTCTATTAAAGCAGTAGCATCACTTGGTAATACTTTAGTAATTGTTTTAAATGCAAATTGTTCTCCATAAGATTTATGATAAGTAAATTCTCCGTCTAGTTCATATTCATCACCAGGCTCAATGGCACCAGTTTCACCTACAGCAGTAACATACTCCCCTTCTGATTTTATCAAAAAGACAGTATATCCATTGCTTTCATTTTTATATATAATTTGCGAAACCTTTCCTATTAGTACCATTTATCTTCCTCTTATTCTTTATGTATATTACTTAATTAATCTTATCTCAATTCCAACTACATTAAATTCTTTTATTTCTTCTTCAGGATAAAACTTAGACATATCTGTTGGGTGAGCAATCTCACTTTCAGCATATCCTAGTCTTGTTTTATCAAAAGCTAAATACATATCTTTAAATGTTGCAAAAATATGTAATGCATATACTTCTGCGGATATCTTTTCGTCAGTTACTATATTAGTAAATTCAATTATATCTCCTGGCTTTATTGCTCTTCTTTTTTCGTCATATAGTCTCATTTCTATATCCTTTGTTCCAGCTTTAATACTGTTAAAAGGTGAATCTTGTAATCTCATTTGATGTACCATATGTATTTACCTCCTTCTTTGTTATTTTTTATTTAATTATTGTTATTTATTATATGTTTTTATTTATTCTTCTTTTTTAGTAGTCCTCTAAACTTCTTGTATATTGGCAAAAGATGTACAAATGCAAAATATACACTTTTCTTGTATACATGGTCTATTTCACCAATAAATTTTGTAACACCTTCTTGGTGACAGAATCCCTCTTTAAATCTATATAATCCATTAGACTTGTCCATCTCAAAAACGCCACCAAAGTCATATTCTGTACAACCTGTTTCTAAAGCCCATCTAATCATTGTTTGTTGCATTAGATAGTTTGGCATTAGATTGCGTTTTTCATTCGAGCTAGCTCCATAAATGTAGAATAACTTACCACCATAGTTTAATGCTATAGCTGCAGATAGAGGTTCGCCCTCATGTTCTGCTACATATATTCTTAAGTGTTCCTCATCATATGCTTCAAGCATACGCATATAATATTCTTTACTTCTTAAAGATATTTTATCTCTTGTTGCAGTTATTTCAGATAACTTATGGAACACCTCAATATCTTTAGGATCTCTAGACCATCTTACTGTTACACCTTTTTTCTCTGCAACACGTATGTTATATCTAGTCTTTTCGCTATATCCTTTAAATATTTCTTCTTCAGTTTTAGTGCCCATACGGATTATCATATTATATATCGGTTGAATAAACTCGTGTTTATGTTTATCTTTATTTCTTACCTTAAAACCAGATTTTTTATACATACCTTCTAGTTTTTGTGTATATATTGCTTCTGGATCCATTTTAAGCACAAAAGCATTATACTTCTTTGCTAGTGGTTTTGCTTCTTCTATAAGTTTTTTTACTGTTGATACATCCTCTATGTCACAAACAGGGCCACGCGGTGCATACATAATGCTAACTCCTTTAGCAAATTTACGTATTAGTATCATCATTGCGGCAGTGATGTTGCCGTTTTGCTCTAAATAAACGGCCTCCTGTTCCCACTCACCTTCTTTTACCTTACCCCAATTTAAATCTTGAAGTGCACTTGTATGTTCCCTGTTTCTAACAAAGCTGTTGTACTTTTCTACTTCATCCTTATTAGCTCTATCTAATATAGGCATAGTATCCTCCTTATACTTTTTCTATCTTTTGTCCTTCTTTTGTGTCTATTACTTTATATCCTAGACTTAATAATTCGTCTCTTATTTCATCAGATGTTTTAAAGTCTTTATTTAGTCTTGCTTGTTTTCTTCTTTCAAGTAAAGCCTCGATGTTTGCATCTACTTCTACTGTTTCTTCTTTTCTAAATGGTTCCAAGCTCATTCCTAAAGATAATACTGTATCAAATTTATCTAACAGTTTAGCATAATCTTTAGAACGATTATTATTTTTTGCTATTTCCCATACTACAGCAAGTGCTGCTGGCATATTCATATCATCATTTATTGCATCTAAGAATTCTTGTTCTAATCTTGCTATTTCTGTTTTTTCTACAGTACCAGTTCCGTTTACATGTTCTTTATAGTTTTCACGTAGTCTGTTAAGTGAAGTTTGCGCTGCATCTATTCCTTCCCAAGTATAGTTTAATTTATTTCTATAATGTGATGTAAAGTTTAGATATCTATATGAAAGTGGTTCATAACCTCTTTCTTCAATTGTAGTTACTGTATAGCAGTTGCCTAAACTCTTAGACATCTTTCCACCATCCATAAGTAAGAATTCGTTATGTATCCAATAGTTTGCAGGATTTACTCCAGTAGCTCCTTTAGCTTGTGCTATTTCATTTTCATGGTGAATTGGAATATGGTCTACTCCACCTGTATGGATATCAAATTTCTCACCCAAGTATTTGTTGCTCATAGCGCAGCATTCAATATGCCAACCAGGATAGCAGATTCCCCAAATACTATCCCATTTCATAATGTGATTTTCTGGTGCTTTAATCCATAATGCGAAATCTAATGGATTTCTCTTTTCTTCATCCACTTCAATTCTTGCACCGGCCATTTGTTTTTCTAGGTTTACTCTAGAAAGTTCGCCATATGATGGAAGTTTAGAAGTATCGAAATAGATACCTTTTGATGTTTCATAAGCATAACCATTATCCATTATTCTCTTAACATAAGCTTCCATTTCTCTTATATGTTCTGTAGCTGGTGTTATATGTTCTGGCCTTTCTATATTTAATTTATCTATATCTCTTAAAAACTTGTCTGTGTATTCTTTAGCAATATCTAATGGATTTCTTTTAGTCTCTCTTGCTGCTTTTTCCATTTTGTCTTCGCCTTCATCAGCATCAGATGTCATATGTCCAACATCTGTTATATTCATTACGTGATTTAATTTGTATCCGTTATATTTCAAAGTTTTTCTTAGAGTGTCCATAAATATATATGCTCTCATGTTTCCAACGTGAGCTTCGCTATATACTGTAGGTCCACATGAATACATCTTAACCATCTCTTTGTCTAGTGGTATAAACTCATCTTTGCTTCTAGTTAATGTATTGTATAATTTTAGCATAATATTTTCCTCCCTTTTATTTATATTTTTTATCTTTTAATTTATACTATAAGTTATAATTTTACTCACCATATTATATATTAGAATACCTTATTTTGCAACTATTTTAAGGCATTCTTTTGATATTAAATTGTATTAAAAAAATAACCAGAATATTTCTATTCTGATTATTTAAATTTCTATTGATTAATCTCTGTAAATCCATCACCAGTATCTACTTCTGGATCTGTAGAAAGTTTTACATTTTTTCCACTTGATGTTGCTGCATATAGTCTTAGCTTTTCTTCTTCACATTTGCCAGAAAGTATTATTGTTTCGTCTGTTCCACCAAAGCAACTATCATATTTTTCTATCTTATTAGAATCTATTTTTAAGTTTCCTGACATTTTCTTGCATCCATCATACATACAAGTTATATCTTCTACATTTTCAGGAATTTTAACAGGGCTAAGTAATTCTGAACACTTTTCAAACGTCCTAACTAACGTTGTTACACCATCTGGCAAGACTGATGCTGTCTTCATTACAGAGCATCCGCTAAATGTATTAGTCATATTCTTTACACCTTCTGGAATTCTTGGTGCATATTTAAGATTTGAACAATAACTAAATGCAAATGACATATCTTTTGCATTAGTAGATATTTTAGGTGCATCTGCTAACATTGTACAATTCGCATATGTATATGTAACCATAGTAACCGGCACACCAAATATTTCATCTTCCATATCCGCTACTAACTCATATTCTGTCCCTAATACTTGTACTCCCCATTGCGGTTTTGATTCATCTTCATTAAACACAACCCATTCGTCTTTTACAAAGTTTTTATTACATACATACATATAATCATTATATATAATTATATCTCCTGTTTTTGGTTTACCAGCCTTTAAATTATCTATTGTTGACCCATTTACCAATTTAACTTTCATTCCTGGATATTTTGGTTGTTCTATGTTATATGTATATGGCGTTTCGCTTATTTGTAATATATCTGTTCCTATTTTGAGAGTTTTGCCATCCATTGAAAGAGTCGCAAATACTCCACCTTCGTATATAATTCTGTGGTCATCACAATCTGTTCTTATTTGTAATTCTTTAGTTCCTGTTTCTTGTACGATTGTTAATTTATTTGACGCACTTAAAGCTACCATTGCTTGCATTTCTTCTAAAACACCTGCATAAACACATTCCCTAAATATGCCATGTTCAGGATCATATGTTACAGTAGCAGAATACTTTTGCAAATCTTCTTCGTTAACTTCTTCACCTTCTTCAGGGACTCTTGTTATAACTATATCAAACCCATCTGCTGAGAATTGTAAATCGTATCCATTCACTTTTACAAAACGAGTCTCATATTTCAAGTTTCTTTCATTTTGAAGAGCATCACATACTAAAAAATATTGCGATTCTTCGTTTGCGATGTATGTATCGGCAGTTCCATCTTCATGAAATATTAACGCGTATTTTGTATACATCCCATCGCTATTTGTTATTATTATTTGATATGGTACATCAAAGAAGAAACCATATTTATTTAGGCTTGCCACTCTATCTATAACCTCAACACCATTGGCAGTTACATCAAGTTCATATTGTCTATAATTTACTTTTGTTAATCTATCTGTTATGTATTTTCTATAATCCGCTTCTGTTGTAGCACCCTTAGATTTTGCTTGACTCCAAAGGTTCTCTACCTTGGCTTTCAATTCATTATATGGTAATGTTTTTACCTTCATAGAATCTAACAGCCAAAATATACCAACACCTGCAAGTATAAGAGCTATAACGCCTATTACTGCAAGTTTCTTAAAAGATTCTTTATCTATTCCATACTCTTTCTCTAGTTTCTTATAAAATTCTTCCATTTTTCCACCTCTTGTTTAGTTTATTCTATATCATTTTATATTTTATTTCAATAGATATTTATATAATTGTTATTTAGCAATATTTTCATACAAAAAGGGACAAGGCCCTAGAAAATTAATTCTAAGGCCTCGTTTAGAGGGAGAGTGTGGGGATAAGGAATATATATATAAACTTTATGGACTCTTATTTAATCATGGGAGAAGTTAAATAAGAATTCACAAAGATTGTAGTCAACCTGTCTACACACTAACATAACGTTAGCTTCCTCTTAACTATTGGTTTTTACACCAGAATATCTATATACAATTTGTCTATTAAGACGAGTTTTTATTTTTCGTACGCAATTTATTATAGCACATATAAAAAATATAAGTCAACTACTTTTTTAAAATAATTCTAATTTTTTCCGCATTTACATTAAACTCTTCGGAAATAATCTTTTCAATCATCGATGCTTGAGCTTTTGTGAGCTCGCCATTAAGTTTAATCATTACATTATACGTATCTTCCGTTGGAATTATTACTATTTCTTCTATTCCTTTTGCTTTAATAATTCCTTCTACAATTTCTATCAAATGTTTTTTCTTTATAAGCTCATCTAATTTTTCATTATATATTTTAACTTCACTACTGCTAACATTAACATTTACCATTTCTTTATATGTTGCCTCGAGTTCAGAAAACATATTATCTCTAGTAATTTTGAATTCTGACAAACTTTTTTCATCACTATTTATTTCCTTATCTTTATACAAATTTGCATCTTTATTTAAAACAGTTTCTGTATTTTCAGAATACAACTCTACATTATTTTTATTAGTTGTATACAAATATACATCTTTACTATCTACTCTAACAGTACTACCCAAACTTTCTTCTCTTTTTGGATCATATTTATAATTTATATATCCAGCTATCATTATCATGAAAGCAATAGATAACATCGCTAGTTGACTTCTTTTAAAAACCTTCATATAACCTCCTACTCATTTACGAATATCTGTATTTTATGTATTGGTATATTAGTAGCGTATGATACTGCATTCCTTATATCATTTTTGGTAACATTTGTTATAAAACCACTTACAACAACAATAGCGCCCGTTGCAGTAGCAGTTTCTTTACTTTCTACTATCGCAACTTTACTTCCATCTTTTGATTCATAAGCAACTGTTTTTTCCGTTGTTGTTTTTGTACTTTCTTTTATGTTCTCTTTGGTACTATCTATATTTTCCTTAATATCATAGACCGGTATTACTTTTTCTGTTGTGGAATAACTTATCATAACATCTGCCGCTTTAACACCATTTATCTTTGAAATAATAGTCGCTAGTTTATTCTCTAAATCAGTTTCATACACAGAGTTTACATTACTGTTTGAAACCGTTACCGTCTCAGTTGCATCACTTGAATCGTCAAATATATAATTACTTGCTATCAATAAAACAATTAACAAAACTACTATTAAAATTAAATTGCTAGTTTTCTTATCTTTATTTAATATTTCTTTTAATTTATCTATCATATGTTTATTCTCCTTTGATTACATTTATATAGCTTCTTTTCAATTCATATTTATCTGTAATTTTTCGAATTATTTTATTTGCATCTTCTACTGTATTTACATCACTAACATATATATTAACTTCCTTTATTAAATATTCATCTGTTAACACAATATTGACTCTATTTGCCAAAATGCCAGTTGTATTACATTCGTTTAATATATCCAATTCTATTTTTCTTTTTACATCATATTTTATATGTTCATTTCCATACATATTCTCATCATAATTTAAACTTAATGTTTCTATGTTCAAATTCATATTGGCATATGTTCTGCTTATATTTGTTAACACATCTTCATTATTTAGTAAATCTATTATAGGTGAAATAGTAACTATAATAACGAGTAATCCTATCATAGTAGATATATACTTCTTCAGCTTTGTATCTGGTAAAACAACTTCCAAAATTATACTAAATACCGCTACATATATTAATGATATTATATATTCTTTCATTTAAGAAGCCACCGCCTTTCCAAACAAGCTTATTGCCAATGCTAGTGTTATTACAAACACACAAGAAATTCCAACCATAATCCCAGCAAGAGTACTATACTGCTTTGAAAAAGCGCCTATCAATTTTGTTGTCTTACATTCTTTCATTAAAGCTACAGCTATACCTTCTATTACTCCATATATAAGGCTGATTATAAATAACTTTAATATAGGGGTCGCTACTGTAATTACTATTACAATGATACCTATTGCACCTATAGTTTTGCCTATTATTTCGGATGCGCCCATTACTATTTCTGCACTATCTGATACAAACTTTCCTACAACCGGTATTAGATTTGAAACAGCTGCTTGAGTTGTTTTCACTGTTACAGCATCTACACTTGTAGAAACACTGCTTTCTAACCCTAGAACACCTAATACTAGCGCAAACATTATCGATGTGATCCACATTGCGAATTTACCCGAAAATTCACCCAGCTTATCTAAATTTACTGATTCAGAGATACTGCTTATTATTTTAAACACAAGCATTATATTTAAAAGTGGTAATACTACATAACTTACCGCTAGTCCACATAACGAGGTCAAAAACATAATTGCCGGCCCTATAATTCCACTTGTTAGTATTTCGCCTGTTGCTATTAATAAGCCGAGTATTATTGGAGAAACTATTTCCGTCACCTTTGTCAATGCACTAATTGTATTTTTAAACAGATCTAATATATCTATATAGTTTTTTAGAATTATTACAGTAATTACTAAAAAACTTATTACATTAATAACATTTTCCAAACTTCCTTTATCTAATTCCAAACACTTAATAATTGCTATTAGAACAATTACCACTAGTATTCTAATAAGCGTTCTTAATTCAATCTTTATCTCTTTGAAAATTAAATTAAAAAACATATCCAGCAAACTAGACATATCTAACGCTTCTCCTTTTAAAAGGTCATTTGTCATATCGCTCAAGTCTACTTCTTTTACATATTCTTCTAATATATCTATAGTATCATCTAAACCATATGCATTTTTAACTTCCTCAACAATATTATCCTCTGCAAAAACAAATGAGTGTAAATTAAGTATTATACATATGCATACAAGCCCCAAGCAGATTCTTTTAATTATTCTTAACCACATATATTTACACTAAACCTTCCACCAAACTTATTACATTAGTTATTAATGGTATTGTTAAAATAGCAATACTAAGCTTTCCTGCAAGTTCTACTTTTGTAGCAAGCGACGAATTGCCAGCATCAACACACACATTTTTTACTATTTCCACAAGGTATGCTATACCCGTAACTTTAATAATAATTGAAAGATATTTGCTATTTATACCTGCTCCATCTGCTAACTTTTTTAGTATAGTTATAACTTCTTTTATACTAGAAAATACACCAACTAGTATTCCTATACTTGCTAGCAGTATAAGTAAAACTCCCATTTCCTTGTTGTTTTTTTCCACAATCAAAATTAATACTAACGCTACTAATGCAAAAGCTAATATCTTAAATATATCCAAGTTATTCACCTACAATCCAAATGTAGTTCTCACGGTGTCAAAAAGCCCGCTTATTTCTTTCACAACCATCATTAATACAATTACTAGTCCTGTTATACTTATTAACATTGCTTGATCTTCACGGCCCGCTTTAGACAATACTTGATTTAATACCGCAACTAAAATACCAATACCTGCTATTTTAAACAAAATATCTATACTCATATTCCTTCCTCCTAAACTAATATTATTGCAATTATTAATCCCGTAGCGAGTCCTACTGTCTTATACATTTTTGAGTTTTTCTTTTTACTTTCTATAGCATCGTTTAGTTCATTTTCTAGTGAACTAATTGTTATATTGATTATTCCTTCTTCTCCGGCTATATCACTTGTACCAAGACTGGTTATTCCTGTTAATATTATTTGCTTATCATAAGTTGTAAGCGAAGTTAATTTATCTAATTCATTTAGTATTTTTTCATCTGTTGCATTTGCTTCAAGTAGTATTAAAGAAATACTACCTAAAACGTCTTTTAAATAAGTATTCATTCTTTGTCTTACTACTTCTATTGCGTTAGGAATTGTCGTTAAAGAAAATTTAATCTCGTTTTCTATCCCTTTAAATAAAAATATTGATTCCCTTAAAATATGTTCTCTGTTTTCAAAACTTCTGCTTTTAATAATACCTATCATTGAACAAGCAATTACTAACAAAATACTAATAACTAATCTTAAACTTAACATACCTATCCTCCATATTTGTAAAATAAATATATATTATTTAATAAAAGAATCTTGTATTTTTTTGTATTTACTACATAAAAGAAATATATGTTAAGGTCGAATTATGGATTCTATATCCGTATATATTTGTTCAATTGTTCCTATGCCATTTTTTCTAGACAATTGAATTATTCTCGAAACATATCCGTTTTCTACTAATGAAGATATATCACTATTCATAATATCTTTTGGGGAATTACCATGTATTGTAGCTAAAAATTTAACTCCGCTTCTAGCTAAATACTTTAACGCTTCAGCGTCTCCTTTTGTGCCAATTTCATCTACAGCTACAACATCTGGTGCCATACTACGCACTGCCATTCTCATTCCTAAATCTTTTATACAACCACTTATTACATCTGTTCTTTCGCCTATGTCTAATACGCATTTGCACTGGCTCATTGGAGCTATTTCAGCTCTTTCGTCTATAACACACACATTTTTACCGCGGTTACTAATATTTCTTATTAAATCTCTTAAAAGTGTTGTTTTGCCACACAAAGGCGGAGATAGGATTATTGTGTTTTGTATATCGCCTTCGATTAAAATACTAGTTAAAATCTTATCGCTTATACCAATATGCTGTCTTGCTATTCGTATATTCATAGACGATATATTTTTAATATTTCCAATCTTTTCATCTTTTAAAACAACTTCACCGACCACACCAATTCTATGGCCTCCTTCTAATGTAACAAATCCATTATTAATATCCTGTTGCACAGAATATATACTGTTAGAAGATACATTTTTTAATATTACTATTAGATCCTCTCGCGATACGATATATGATAAATTAACTTCATCTACACCATAATATATGCAAAGTTTTCTTCCTACTCTTAATCTAATTTCCGTAACTTGATTTAAGTTGCCTATATTCTTAAGCTCTTCCCTAATATTAAGCGGAAGATTTCTTAAAATATTTTCCATATACTCACCTATAGCAAGCATACCACATTTGATATGTGTAAAATGTCAGATTTTGCGTATATATAGCCATTTTCTTGACACCGCAACATTTTATGTGATATAATATTTTCAGTAAAAAATATAGTATTCTAATTAATGTTTAGAATAAATCTACAAAGAAAGGAAGGTTGCAATGTTAGCGCTTAAAGTAGTCCTGTACTATTTTGCTTGTCTGTGTATGTCTCTCCCGATTTTGACCGGACTGTTTCGTATGAATGAGACAGAAGCTGAACGGAAGTCTAAAATTTCTTATCCGTGGAGATTCATGCGTGGCTCGTTTATTACAGGATTAGTTCTCCTAACTATTGCGGTAGCACTCACGCTCTATTGCTAACCCACACACAACAAAAAGGAACAGCTAAAACTGTTCCTTTTGTGCGTATTTATTACTTTACTAAGTTAAAATCATAATCTCCAGTTCCCACAGTGGCAGGTATACTAGCTTTTAAGCATATTACAGGACGAACACCATAAGCACTACTATGTTCCATATTGTCCACGCGTCCACTACCTGCGAGCATAACATAACCATAGAATTCGCTGTAAGCAGACGGAGACGCTAACCAATAATAGTAACCCGATGGTACATATAATCCATCACTTGTTACTAAGGCATCCGGATATCCATCCATTTCGTAACCATATTCACTTATTGTTAATGGTAATAATGTTGGTGTGTATTCCTTCGCATCCCATCCTGCTGCTAACAATTCTATCGTTGGGCCACCTATTGCTCCTACTACATTTGTTCCATATGTTGTTTTGTTTGCAAAGTTTGCATAATCTTTTATTAACTGTGCTACCGCTTGTGAGTTGTATGATGTACCTCCATTTACTGTATCTACTAATGTATATTTAGGTGCTGTTCCTACTCTAAATTTTTCATATAATGCTAATTCATCGCTTGTTAAGCTTGCTACTGTTGTTCCTTTGTCTAATGAAACATTTCCTATGCTATTTTCTGCTATTAAATATACATACTCGCTATTATGATAATATATTTGCCAATTACTATATGTTGTTCCGTTTACTGTTACAGTATAATCTACTGTATCTCCATAATTAGCTGCTGTTATTAATGAGCCTAGTCCAGGCAGTGATGTCACTGTTCCTGTTACTGTAACACTACAACTTGCTTTTGCACTTCCATATGTTGCTGTTATTGTTGCTGTTCCATTGTTTTTCATTGTTACTGTAGCTTTAGCATTATCTCCAGTTACAGTTGCTACATTTGCATTTGATGTTGTCCAAGTTATATCTCCTATTACATTGCTTGCAGTTACTGTTATTGTTTTTGTTACAATTCCATCTGTTATATCTCCACTTAACGAAGTTGGATTTATTGCTATTGTTGCATTTGATGTTCCTAAAGATATTATTAAATTTGATTCTCCATCTTGCATAACGTTAGCTACAAAGCCTGTCTTTGTTGTTACTGTTTTACTTCCATCTGAGTTTGTCGTTACTCCAGATTCTATTAGCCCTTTATTTTGAAG
>JAFXHJ010000014.1 GCA_017536445.1 Clostridia bacterium | reverse complement strand
TTGCTTATGCCATTCAAAGCATAAGAATAATTTCCATTCCCAATTGCATAATTTATTATTGCGCCATATGACTCTTGCTCTGTTAAACCTACATCTACTAGTTTTGCTTGTAATGTCGCAATATAATTTCTTCTACCTTTATTTAAACTTTTAATGCCAACAAGTGCTTCTAATAAGGCTTTCTTTTCTTCATCTATTAATTCTCGTCCTACTGTCCCTTCAAAGTCATATTCACTTACTATTCTTAATGCATAATCTATATTCCTGTCATCTACATCCAGTGCATATACACCAAGTTCTTGCAATATTTCACTATTTCTTTTTTGTGTTTTCCCTGTAAACCAGTTAATATCATTTTCACTTATACTTGTTTCTATATCATCTTTGGTATCTCTATCATATTTGCTTATGCCATTCAAAGCATAAGAATACTTTCCATTCCCAATTGCATAATTTATTATTGCGCCATATGACTCTTGCTCTGTTAAACCTACATCTACTAGTTTTGCTTGTAATGTCGCAATATAACTGCTGCTACCTTTATTTAACACTTTATTACCAATTAACGCTTCTACTAGTGCTTTCTTTTCTTCATCTGTTAATTCTCGTCCCACTACCCCTTCAAAGTCGTATTCATTCACTATCTTTAACGCATAATCTATATTTCTTTCATCTACATCCGTTGCTTGTATATCTAGTTTTTTGCGTAATGTTAATCTATCAATTATTCCTTCATCATATAAAGCATGTGGAAGTGAAGATATATATGTTGCCATTTCTTCTTTAGTTAATATTTTTTCTAATTCTTGTATTCTTGTTGTTATTTGTTTAGCTATATATTCTTGCCTTTGTTCTTCAAATAATTCTCTTGTTTTTTCTAATACATCTGTATTGTATATATATGAGTTTGTTATTGTATATACATTATCTATTCCGTGTTGTTCTAATGTATCTATTATTATTTTTCTTATTTGTACTTCTAGCGGTATTGTATCTACAACTCTTTCAAACATTGTTTGTAATTCTTGTGATAGTGTTATTTGTGTTCCGTCTTCTCTTGTTATTTGTTGCTCTGGTAATTCTCTTCCTATTACACCAATAGAATCACTTATGAAAGATTCTATCATTTCGGTATATTCGTGTTGTCTTTCAGCTTGTTCGTGTTGGTCTGGTATATCTCTATCTATATTAGGTATTACTGTTAGTATTTTTTTATTATCTTCATCTAATGTTGTTGTAGTTATTGTGCTAGATAATATTTGTCTTTTACTATTGTCAGTTTCTTTTAAATCTTGTTCTTCTATTTGTGAAAGCAAATTATCTATTGCATTTGGTGTAAGTATAGCTTGTCTATATTTTTCTATATCCGCTGCATCAGATGTTTTTCTTGCTCCAATACTTTTTAACATATAGTTTACTACTTTTAATAATCTATATGGAGTATATATTGGTTTGCCATTATTGTCCTTTTGTTTAGTCCAATAATCTAAAATATAGTATCCATTTTTTCTGACGTTATATTGCAGAACACTTGGTACGATATTAGGGGCTATGTCGTGTCCTCCTATTGCAAGCGCAACAACGTGCTCTGCAGATAAATTTGTTGTTCTTGTTGAATTGTCTAATTCAAAAGTTTCAAATTTCTCTCCAGATAACGCACATCTATTACCAAAATACTCTAATGCAATATTTGCATATTCTGTTGTATCTCCGTCAGATATTCTTTCTAATCTTTTTGCTCTTCTGCTATGGTTAACATGAGTAAATTCAACTTTACCATCTTCTGTGGAGATGACTATATCTTCTAGTTCTTCGGCTATTCTTCTTTCTTCATATTCTATGTCTATTTTTTCTTTTTCCACTATATACCCCTTATATATTTTGTTAATTACTAAATGCTAAAATATTCGTTAAGTTCATTTAATATTATTTGCTTTATTTCTTCATCTGTTTTATTTTCATTCTTTAATTCTTGTATAAAGTTGTCTACTAATTTAGGATTTAGACTTATTGCAATTGGTTGTTTTATTAACAATTCTTTTATTTCTATTCCTAATTTAGTATAACTTTCTTCTAAATATCTCATACGTTCAAAAGATTCTGTAAGTATCCAAGGATTTTCACTTGCTATCTTTGCTACTTCTTGCTCGGTTAAGTTATAGTTTTTTATTAAGAAAATCATAACTCGTACTACATCTATATCTAATACTTTTTTTAGATTTGTATTAGTTTTAAATGCATTTTCTATTTGTTCTTCTGTCATTCCTATTTGAATTAACTTTTCACATATCTTTTTATCTTCTTCGTTCATTTTATTTTCTCCCTATTTATTTTTCTTGAATATACTCTTTATTTTGTTTAAAATTCTAATAAATATATTATCACTTACTATTACTTGTGGTAATGTATTTTGTTCTGTTCGTTCTTGCTCGCCGTTTTGATGTGTTTCGTCATTTTTATTTATTCCAAAGAAATCTTGAGTCATTCCTACTTGTATATCTTGGTCCACTTTTTCCATTTCTTTTTTTAAACTTTCTTTATAGTCATCTATTACTTGTCTTTCTTCATCTGTTGCAAGGTGTTTATAATATATAGCACACAAGATATTTTTCGTATCTTGTAACATTTCTCCGTCCATTAATTTTTCTATATTTACTTCATAATCTATATCTCTTTTTTCTTTAAATGTTTCTAAGATATTTTCTGGTATTTTTTCTAAGTTTTCTTCATCCAAAAGCATTAAAATCTCATATGCTTCTGCTATCCCTTTACTATCCAATCTATTTTTTGACATACTATCCCTCTTATATACCAATGTTATCATATAATTTATTTATTGTAAACGATAATATATCTGTTTTAACATAATATCATTCTTGAAAAAAGAGCACTTTCGTGCTCTTTCGTTATTTTATTATTTATTATCAGTTACCATTTTTCTATTAAATATTTTTACAGATACGGCTAGAATAGCTATAGTGTATATAACAAATACTATAATATTTCTTGTTGATATAATTTCCAAAGTATTATTCATTATTCCTTTTAATATTGTTAAACATGATTCAAATGGCAGATACTTGCAAACCGTTCCAAAGCCTTTTCCAAGAGCTTCCATAGGAAAGTACATTCCACTTGTAAAACACACAAGCTGAACTATAATACTAGATATCCCAGACGATGCTTTTTCTGAAGCTATGCTTCCTATTATTATTCCTATTGCTATAAATAATACTGCTATTATTATTGAGATTAGTATTGTATAAATAATACTTATGCTGAAACTTAATCCTAACATTATTGCTAATATGAAGAACAATATGTTTTGTATTAATATGATTGGAATAATAGCTAGCATATATCCTAATATGTAATCTACAGACTTCATTGGGCTAATTCCTAGTCTTATCAATAATGATGTTGTTCTATCTTTGCTAATTAGCATTGCTGTAAATAATGTTATGAAAGAAAAACCAAACACTATTATTCCTGGTGTAAAGTTTTCTAATTTATAACTTTCACTAGGTATATCAAATTGTTGGAATATGAATAGCAAAAATAATGGTAATATAACAGCGAAGATTAAACTTAATGGATCACGTATAATTTCCTTAAAATTTCTTTTTGCAAAATTTAATATTCTCATTATAGTTCACCCCCAGTTGCTATTTTTACAAATGCATCTTCAAAATTCTTAGTTCCAGTTTTTTCTACTAATTCTTGTGCTGTTCCTACATCTACCAAACTACCTTTTGCCATTATTCCAATCCTATCTGACAAACTTTCTGCCTCTTCCATATAATGTGTTGTTAATATTATTGTTATTTTGTCTTTAAGTTTTTCTATGACCGTCCACAATTCTTTTCTTGCTATTACATCTAACCCTAGTGTTGGTTCATCTAAGAATAATATTTTAGGATCATTTATTAAAGATATTGCAATAGATACTTTTCTTTGCCATCCACCAGATAAAGTTTTTGCTTTTTGATTTAACACTTCATCTAACTTAAAGACTTTTATTAATTCTTTAATCTTCTCATTCTTGTTTTTTATTTGGTATACGCCTGCCATAAATTCTAAATTTTCTTTAACAGAAAGATTAGGTGCTATTGCCGTTTCTTGTGGAGATACATTTATTATCTCTTTTATTTCTTGCCTATCTTTGATTATGTCCAACCCACTAATTTTAATTTCACCGTCTGTTGGTAGAATTAATGTAGATAACATTTTAATTGTGGTTGTTTTACCAGCACCATTCGTGCCAAGTAAAGCAAACAGCTCTCCTTCTTGTATTTCTAAATTCATTTTATCTACAGCAATTTTATCACCGAACTTTTTAGTTAGATTTTTTGTTTCAATAGCTAACATTCTAATTTCCTCCTACAGGGAAAATTTTATCTGTTAAATCTTCAATAGCATCTGCTTTTACCATAGCCATTCCTCTTGTTTTATCACAAAGAACTATAATAGAATCACCTGGTTTAATACCAAACATATCTCTTGCTTCTTTTGGTATTACAATTTGACCTTTCTCTCCAACTCTACTTATTCCTACAAATTTTTCTTTATCCATAAGTTTCTCCTTAGGTTTTACTTGTTATACTTTTCATACTTATTATACTTTAGTAGAATTAAAAAAGCAATAGTTATTAAATATAATTTATATAAAAAGCGGTATTTCTACCGCTTTAGTTATTCTTCACTTTTAATAATTTTCAACTTTGTTGTTGGATTTAGGAAGTTCTTATCCACTGTTTCCACAATCTTGTTTACTATATCTGGTATAGCATCTACAAGTTTATCTAAAGGTTTATCTGCATCTACCGTTAGAAGCTTTATAACGCCATCTTTAACGACTAAAAATGCAACCGGGGATATTTTCACTCCCGCACCACTTCCGGCCACCAAATGGCATTTTAGGGTTATCTGAGTACTTATTTATTTTACTCGTCTCAAACTCACTTCCACCTGCTGCAAATCCAAAGCAAACTTTAGACACCGGAATAATAACTGTACCATCTGCACTTTGTACTGTGTCTCCTATTATTGTATTTACATCTATCATGTCCCTTAAAGAATTCATTGCTGTAACCATAAGGTTATCTATTGGATGTTCCGCCATAACATATCTCCTTTTCTATGCTCAAGTATTTCTTTCTTTTTGTTCTTATTATTCTTTTTCATTTTCTTCTTGTTATTAAAATACTCTTTTGCAATTACTTTTATAGTATCTGTAAGTGAAATATTTATTATACCTTCAAAGTTCAAAAAAAGTAAATTTTCACTAATGTATGTTCTGTAATACAAATTATTTAGATTAAACTTCTTTTGGTTGTGATTTATATACATACAAAGAATTGTGTTAAGGGATGCATTAACATATGAATTTGCTATAGGATCATCTAGATTAAATCCTAAAGATAACACAAATTTGTCTAATTTTGCTTCTTTTATTAACCTCTTAACCACATTATCCACAAAATCTTTGTTAAATAGCGTATCGTTTTTCTTTGTTTCATTTTTCTTCTTACCATTCTTTACAAACAACTCCTGGTTGTATACTGGTATTACTTTTAACAATTTTATTTTAATACTATTTTCCATTTCATCTAATCTAGATATGTTAGTAAAATAATTGTCCGCTTTAATATTTACTTTTACCACTATGCTGTTAGGGGCAAAGAATAAATACATAAAAAGAAAAAATATAACTAGCAATATGATTTTTACCATATAATCACCAGTTATATTTTTTCCCATTATTTGTATTTTATTCGTTAATTAAAGAAACATCTATTGGAGCATCAGATATTTTATCTACTGTAATATCTCCATATATTTTTTCTTGTTTTAATGCTACATGTTTAAGTCTTGAAAGTTCAAGCACGCTTAAGAATGCCGTTACAACATCTATGTTAGTTGAATCTTTTCTGTTAAACAACTTACTAAACACAAAGCTCTTTTTAGATTTAAACACTTCAATTATTTGTTTAACTTTGCTCTTTATTGTTACTTTTTCATATAACGCTATTTTCTTTATTTCTTCAGATTTGATATTTATTTTATCGAATTTACGTTTTAATACATCGTTATATAACTCTAAAAGATTTTCTTTAGAAGTTAGGCTATCTTTATTTAATTCTCTTTTTACTTTAATATTTTCTGGAAGCTTTTCAAAAGTACCAAAGTTTAATGTATACATTTCTCTTAAAGTTGGTTGCAGTTCTTTATACATTTTATATTTAGCAATTCTTTCTAAAAGTTCTTCTTCAGTAATTTCCGGTTCACCATCTTCTTCTGGTTCGGCAATTGGAAGAAGCTTTTTAGATTTGATGTATAACAATGTTGTCGCCATAACCATAAACTCTGTAGCTATTTCCATATCTAGACTTTGCATTTCGTTTAAGTATTCTATATATTTATCTGTAAGTTCACTTAGAGAGATATCGAAAATATCCATTTTGTTTTTACTTATTAAAAAGCATAACAAATCCAGCGGCCCTTCAAAGTTTGAAATAGCCACTGTATGTTTTTGATTTATACCGTCATTTAACACTTCGTCCATTGTTACGTTTTCCATCTAAAACTTAAACCCTCTTCTATATAAGTAAGCTTTCTTCTTTTCATCATCATATGATTTTAGTTTTCCGTTCATTAATTTTTCTTTAACTTGTTCTTCATAATCCGAATTCTTAATAAGCTCTAATTCTTCTTCGATTATACTAGTTTGAAGGCCTTTTTGCAAGAGTTTGTTATAAATTTCATATATAGAGTATTGCTTAAGTTTAGCGCATTGTCTAACAAAACATTTAACGTAATCCTTGTCATCTATGAAACCTAATTCCTTTAGGTATTCTATTTCCTCATCTATGACAGAAGAGGTTATTTCTAACCTCTTCAATTTTTGTCTTACCTCATATTCTGTCTTTTTAGAAATGCCTATATATTTAATAGCTTTATCTCTTGCTAATATATTCATCTCTGAGTTATTCAAATTAGTTCTCCTCTTCTAACATTGCTGCATCTTCTTCATCAGTGTCTTCTTCCATTTCTCCAAGGCTCTTTTCAAATGCAACATTAAAGTTATCTCTTACTTTCTTTTCTACTTCAGCCATAATATTCTTATTTACTTCTAAGAATGCTTTAGCTGCTTCTCTTCCTTGACCAATCTTTTCACCATTATATGAGAACCATGCTCCACTCTTATTTACTATATCTAAGTTTACAGCAAGATCTAAGATACAACCTGAAGTTGAAATACCTTTACCGTATACGATATCAAATTCTGCTTCTCTAAATGGAGGTGCAACTTTGTTCTTAACAACTTTAACTTTAGTTCTAGAACCCATTACTTCTCCGTTTATTTTTATCGCTTCTTGTTTTCTAACATCTAATCTTACAGAAGAATAGAATTTAAGTGCTCTACCACCTGGTGTTGTTTCAGGGTTACCAAACATTATACCAACTTTTTCTCTTAATTGGTTAATGAATACTGCAACCGTTTTAGATTTTGCAAGTACACCTGTAAGTTTTCTTAAAGCTTGAGACATAAGTCTAGCTTGAAGACCAACATGAGAATCCCCCATTTCACCATCTATTTCAGCCTTAGGAACTAATGCTGCAACAGAGTCTACTACTATAATATCTATCGCACCACTTCTTACTAATTGTTCAGTAATTTCTAGTGCTTGCTCTCCTGTATCTGGTTGAGATACTATAAGGTTATCTACATCTACACCTAAGTGTTTAGCATATACTGGATCTAATGCATGTTCTGCATCTATGAATGCCGCAATTCCACCCATTTTTTGTGCTTCAGCTATCATGTGTAAAGCAACTGTAGTTTTACCAGAAGATTCTGGTCCAAATACTTCTATTATTCTTCCGCGTGGCACTCCACCAATACCTAATGCTATATCTAAGCTAAGTGCTCCTGTTGGTATTGCATCAACATTTACACTTCCTACTTCTCCTAGTTTCATAACAGAACCCTTACCAAAGTTCTTTTCAATTTGTGATAAAGCTATATCTAGAGCTTTCTTTCTTTCATCAGTTATCATTAATATTACCTCCTACAATAACGAACATTTGTTTTAGTATGACATCATTATATATAAAGAACAATTGTTTGTCAACACTTTTTTTAATAAATTTCAAAATTTATATTTTTATTATATCTTATGGTTAATTAATGTAAACAACTTTTGTTTATTTTTCTAGTTGTTTACCATCTTATCTTACGTACTCTAGTAAATTATTCGTTTGCAAAAAGTGACAAAAAAACGTGCTCATAAAGAACACGTTCTTAATAACTTATAATTGCACTATTTTCTTGCTAGTATCAAATTCATAGCTTAATAACTGTTCTCCACCATCTAGGCTTGTAACTTCTAATGAATTCGTTAGTATATCTGCATAACTAAATGTTGCAGGGGCAGCAATATCAGTGCGTCTAATTCTAAACTTATCACTATAAACGCCCTCAATAACACCAGTTAGATTCTCCACTTTGTTTCTTCCAACATTGTATTTAAAATGTAATTCTTGTCCTTTGTAGTTTTCCGCGTCCGCCTTAATCTTTGCAAAAGCATGTTCCTTCAAAATCATGACAATCACCTCTTAATGCCCAGATTATAGCATAGTTCAAGGAGCCATTCAAATTTAAAAAATCGTGTTTTTTTCTATTATTTCAATATTATGTAATCTGTGGCGTTTAAGTGCATAATAAACAGGTGAGTTTTATTTCTATCTCACCTGTTTTTATCATTTATATTAATTCTTTATTTTTACTTATTTTAAGGCATTTATTGCCTCTTTAAGTTGTAAATCTGTATTTGGATTTACTTTATAATCTATACTTGTTCCTTTTGGCAATTCAACTTTGATATCCGGCTCTATTCCAACACCATGTATTTCATTTCCTGATGCTGTATAATATTTAGCTATTGTTATAGCTACGCCGCCACCATTTTCAAGTTCTATATAACTTTGCATTATACCTTTACCAAATGTCTTAGTACCAATTACTTTCCCTGCCTTTAAGTCTTTTATAGAACCTGCTAATATTTCCGAAGCACTTGCACTATTTTCGTTTACTAGTATAGCAAATGGCACTTTTGAAGCTGATTTATCCGACTTAAATGTTTTAACTGTTCCGTCACCATATTCTTCTTTAATTATTAATCCTTCTCCACATAGTAAATCTGCTATTTTTATTGTATCTGTAACAAATCCACCAGGATTATCTCTTACATCAATGATTAGTTTTTCTACTTTTTCTTTATTTATTAATCTGTCGTATTCATTCTTAAATTGATTATATATATTTCTTTCAAAAGCAAATATCTTAATATATCCTATCTTAGTTCCTTTAATTACTTCAGAAGATATATTACTTGCATTTATTGTCTTTCTTACAATACTGAATTCAATTTCTTTTCCATCTCTTTCAACAAGAAGTTTTACATATGTTCCCTCTTTACCTTTAATCTTTTCTGAAGCTTTATTATAATTGTCCTTATTTAACTTTGTTCCTCCAACTTCAAGAATAATATCTCCGGCTTTAAGTCCTGCTTTATATGCTGGAGTTTCTGGCATTACCCCAAGTACTCTTACTTTTCCGTTCGAAAGATTTAAACCCATATGAATTCCTATTCCAGAATATTCTTCATCCCCCGCATTAATTTCCTCGTCAAATTGTTCTTCCGTCAGATATCTAGTATATGGATCATCTATATTTTCAAATATTCCTTCTATCGCACCATCTACAAGTTTTTCGATATCCACTTCACCCATATACTTGCTTTCTATAAGGTTTAACACTTCAGATATCTTATCTGTACCTTTTGAAACCGCAATTTTATCGCTTGGGTTATATATATCTACATTTTGATCTGATATAACCATAAATGAAATTATAGCCACAGCAGATATTACAACTATTAGTGATGCCGTTATTACTTCTGACCAAATCTTTTTGTAATCCACATTATACCTCCATTTTAATATGTTAATATTACTACACCAAAGCTTCACAGTCAATTAAATCGACCATATTTTACATTATTTTCGTTTTTTCTAACATGCTAAGTAAAAAGATTTCTACTACCTCTTGACTTGTAAGCGCTGTTATAGTATAATTTTACAAGTAATTTAGAAATACGAATTTATGTATTTCCCACTGAGGGGAGGGAATATAAACATGCCAGGAATAAAAGTAAAAGAAAACGAGACTTTAGATAACGCTCTTCAACGTTTTAAGAGACAATGTGCTAAGTCTGGTGTTCTTGCTGAAATAAAGAAAAGGGAGCACTACGAAAAGCCAAGCGTAAAGAGAAAAAAGAAATCTGAAGCTGCTAGAAAAAGAAAACACTAGAAATAATAAAAAAGAAAGCCTATGGCTTTCTTTTTTGCGTCTATTTAACTTTATTATCTAAAATAATCACTACATTATTCAAATATTTTGCTTACCAATTTTTTATCTAGCATTATATATTCACCAGATTTTAATTTATCTAGTTTTAATCCCCCAATAGCAATTCTTTTTAGATTTAATACTTTATTATCTACAGTTTCTATCATCCTTCTTACTTGTCTATTCTTACCTTCGCCAATAGTTATTAAAATCTTTTTGTCTGATACTTTTTCTACCTTAGCTGGTCTTGTTACATAACCACCAATGTCTACTCCATTTTCTAGTTTATTTATTGCAGTTTCAGTTATATTTTCTTTTAGTATCACTTCATACTTTTTAGATATGTGTTTAGTTGGATGAATTATATTGTTAGAAAAGTCTCCATCATTTGTTAAAATTAAAAGTCCTTCAGAATCCATATCTAGTCTTCCTACAGGATAAACTCTTTCTTCTACTTTAACTATATCTAATACTGATGGTCTACCAAATTGCTCTTTTGATGTAGTAACATATCCTTTAGGCTTGTTTAGCATAATGTATACCTTATTCTCTTCTAAAGATATTTGTTTACCATCTACTTCAACTACATCTCCATCTTTAACTTTATATCCAAGTTCAGCGCAAACCGCACCGTTTACCAAAACTTTGCCTTCTAGTATATATTCTTCCGCTTTTCTTCTAGAGCATACTCCCGAACTTGCTATATATTTATTTATTCGCATTTCTTCCAATTAATTCACCTCCAATTGTTTTCTTCATATAATATATTATTCCATAAGTCTTATGTTTATATATATATACTTTGAGCAAACTTAATGTTTGCTCATTCTTTTTTATACTATTTTAATTTATTCAATATCTCCTTAAATTCTTCAGGTTCTTCTTGTTCAAATTCTATATACTTACCTGTTGTTGGATGGTTAAATCCAAGTGTTTTAGCATGTAACACTTGTCCAGATATTCCAAATTCATTCTTTGCTGGCCCATATGTATCATCTCCTAAAAGCGGATGACCAATATATGACATATGCACTCTAATTTGATGCGTTCTTCCAGTTTCAAGTTTTGCTTCTACTAAAGTATATCCAGATTCATAGAAACGTTTTAATACTTTTATGTGTGTTATGGCCTCTCTAGAATTTTTTTCAGTTACCGCCATCTTAATTCTATCTGTAGCGCTTCTTCCTATTGGAAGATCTATCTTAATATTATCTTTCTCCACAATACCTTTTACAACTGCTATATATTTTCTTGTTATATTATGCACTTTAAACGCGCTAGAAAGCGTTTTGTGGGCTTTGTCGTTTTTTGCGACTACAATTATACCACTGGTATCTTTATCGATTCTATGGACAATTCCGGGCCTTACAACACCATTTATTGCAGATAGTCTATCTTTGTGTGTAAATAGCAATGCGTTTACTAGTGTTCCCGTATAATTTCCATTACCAGGATGCACTACCATTCCTTTAGCTTTATTTACTATTATTAAATCTTCATCCTCATAAACAATATCCAAAGGAATATCTTCTGCCTCTACTTCTAATTCTGTATTTTCTATTTCTTCTATGTCTATAACATCATTCTTTTTTAATTTGTATGATGCTTTAACAGTTTTTCCATTTACAGTTACATTTCCTTCTTCTATCATCTTTTGCACAAAAGATCTTGTATAATCTTCATTTATTTCATTCAAGTATTTGTCTATTCTTATTCCAACAAATTCATCTTCTAATATCTCGTATTGCAAAGTTACCTCCTAAAAAAAGAACTCATACATAGTATATATAATACCATTTTATGAGTTCTTTTGCAACATTATATAGCACTGTCTGCAATTACATCTTTAAGCGTAATAGGTGTTACTTTGCCTTTATTTATCCTTCTTAGTAATTCTCTTACTTTTCTTTCATCTTTATCCACATTTTCCACAGAACATTCTTCTAAGATTTCTCCATTGGGATTTATCTTCTCTATCTTAATACCAACATAACCTTTGGTTGTTTTTAGAATATAATATTTGCACCTAAAGTCTCTTATATATTTTTCATAAACGCATTCCATTTTTACCTCCTACGATTTTATTGTTTTTAACTTTTTAGTCATAGTTACCGTTGTTCCTTCACCTACTGCAGAATCTATTTGAACTTCATCCATAAATGTTTCCATTATTGTAAAACCCATTCCTGCATGTTCTAACTCTGGTTTATTTGTATATGTAGGCGTAGTTGCAAGTTCAATATCTTCTATTCCAACGCCTTTGTCTACAATTTTGACCCAGTAATATACCATCTGATCTACTTCTGCTAATTTCATTTCTACTTCAACATTTTTATTTTCATCGTTTTCATAACCATGCTCTATAGCGTTGGTAACCGCTTCAGACACAGCCGTCTTTATATCTTGTAATTCATCTAATGTTATATTTGTATTACTTAAGAATGATGCAACACAAACCCTAATTAACGAAATGTTTTCAACTTTAGCTTTTATTTTAATATATGTTTCATTTAACATATCACGCACTCCCCTTCGCCTTCTCATACATTTGCATTATTCTTTTTATATTCGTATTAGCATTAATTAATACAAATTTGCAATCTAACATTTTCGCAAGATTTTGTCTACCAGCAATAAATCCAATCCCCGAGCTATCCATAAAAGGCACCTTCTCTAAATCTAATTCACAGACCTTAGGACTATACTTCATAATATATCCATCAATTATCGTTCTTAAAGTTTTGCACGAATTAACATCAATTTCCTCGTCTAATATAACTTTCAACTTTTGTTTATTCACATCATATGTATATGTCATTATTTACACCTCGCAATAAGTATAGCAATTACCTATGTCGAAGTTTGTCAAAAAGAGCACTCCTAATATAAAAAAATTGTTGAAAAATTTAGAAAAAACCCCTCCAGTATATACTAGAGGGGTTCGACGTTAGCTTAATTGTTACTCAACGATCTCAATTGTAGTGTTAGCTCCAGTTTCAGCATCTGTTACAGTAATGTAACCAGCCGCGGGAACAAGCTCCACCTCACCAGCATCGTTAACGATACCAATGAGTGTTACCTCAACTTCAGTTTCAGAAATAATCTCTACATAGAGAAAATCTTCATTGCCAAATCGAAGATTTTCCGCCTTAACACCTTCAAGAGTGATGGTGATAGGTTCTGCATACTTAATGGTAGCAGGAGCGTTAATCTTTACGATTACGGGAGTAAAGGTGTCTTCGGGAGTATTGTCTTCAGGCTTAGTAACATTTTGAACAGGCTTGTCTTCGGGAGTATTGTCATTCTTATCTTCTACATTAGGCTTCTGCTCAGTCTCAGGTGCATTGGTCTCGGGTGCATCAGTCTCGGGTGCATCGGTCTCGGGTGCATCGGTCTCAGGTGCATCGGTCTCAGGTGCATCGGTCTCGGGTGCATCGGTCTCAGGTGCATCAGTCTCAGGTGCTGTTGTTTCTACAGAAACGCCAGGATTGAGATTTACGCCCTTATGAACAAGTGCAGAAGTGAAGTACCCAATAATGGATACCACAAGAAGCGCAAGAATTAAACCAACAACAATCTGCATAATTCTCAATTTCTTGAGGAGTGCAATTACCAAAAGGATTGCAAGAAGAACAGCTACAGGAATGAGTGCAAATCCAAACAGTCTCTTAAGAGAAAGAAGGACTATTGCTGCAATAGAAACAAGGATAAGGGTACCAAAAACAATTTCCCGTACAGGGAACTTGTAGGTATGCTTACCTGTAGTTTCATCGTAAGAAGCTTTTCTTGCTTTCACGATTTCATTGACAGTAATAAATGCACCAACTACTGCGAGGGTGATAACTACTGCTTCGAACCATACGGGGATGGTTACAAAGATTGCAAACAGTGCTAC
>JAFXHJ010000013.1 GCA_017536445.1 Clostridia bacterium | reverse complement strand
GGCTTTCAGCGTTTTTTATCATTTGTTTACCCCTCTTTATGCTTTTATTGTATAACATATGTTGTTTTTATTCAAGTGGTTTTAATAAAGATATATTAGTGTTTTATGATATTTCCTATATGAAAAGCAGAATAGTTACCTATCCTGCTTTTATTATTCTACTACTTCTTTATCTTCTACTTTAGGTATGTTTTCTAAAAGATCAATGTTTTTAATTTCTATTTCCTTTTTATTTAATATTGGAAGAACATATTGTTCAAATTCTTCATTAGTCATATACATATATAATTCTATCTTTGTATTGTCTTTTAGCACAATTACATAGTTATCTACTTCTACATATTCCTTAAATCCTTTTATTTTTTCTGTCTTGTATACGCTATCTACCATTGTATATGGAATCTCTGTTCCATTTATTTGTAATATATCTGTGTTTACTATTATGTTGTTCTCGTTAAACTTAATATATGTATTTGCTGTAAGCATAGCTACCGCAATACCTGCTGCTATTACAAACTGAAAGAATTTAGACATATTGTTATTAGTTGACGCTGGATTTTGTATAGCGTCTATTCTGTTGTATTCCTCAAATCTCGTTCCATAAGTTATTTTAGCAAGTATCTTTCTTACAAAATACATATTAACAATGGCTGTTACAAACCCAGCTATTATTAACAATGGATATTCTGAATTTGTCATATAAAGGGAACCTTCAGATATCTTAAAATGTGTTAAAGCATATATTAATCCATAAGCAAACGTCCATAAAGGCATAAGTATAAAGAAGGCTAGTCCTGAAAGGAATGTTCCTTTTATTCCTACTTTTTGGTACTTCTTAACTACTTTATTTGTGTGCAAGTTTTCTGGTATAAAAGAATATTCTTCTTTTCTTTGCCATAAGAATTCTGCTAGTCTACTCTCATAAATAGTAGCTTTCTCACCTTTTTTCTTATAATGTTTTACTGCCTTTTTATATTTTCCTGTAAGTACTTCTTCAGTATATATTTCCGTAGTAAATTTTGATGTATCAAATAAATAGTATACTTCTAACATACGAATCATATATTCTATGCTTCCTGATTCAAAAACCTTACCACCTATTGTTTTTTGTATTTGTGTCTCTATATTCTCTTCAAGTATAGCAAATTTCTCTTTGTCATGAAACAATTCTTCTATTTGAAGTTTATATATATTAAAACAATCCATTAAGTGTGCTAATGCTTGTTCCATTAATTCTTCAGTAGTTATATATGGTATTGTATAACATATAAAATTCGTTTCATCTATAATGTTTAACAAATCATATATTGAATATTCTACTGGGAACTTTCCGCCCTTAAATAATATTCTCATCTCTAATGTACTACTTGGAAGTAGCATTGGAGCATGTACTCTATAATTTATCTTTAAGAAAAAGTCTTTAAATTCTAATACCGACATTGCAAAAGCTTTTCCATTTTCTTTTTTACCTTTAAGGTATAATTCTTCGTAATGAAAATTTTCCGCATTTAATGTCTTACTATATTCTTCCGTTTTATTCTTAAAAGTTTCTACTATTTTATCTGTTAATGATAATTCTTCGATTTTTTCTTGTTCTTCCATCTTTTCTCCTAAACAAAAAGTACCGCTTGAAGCGGCACTTTGTATATCTCTTTAATAATTAAGCTTTTGCTGAAATCTTGATTCCAGGTCCCATTGTTGTAGATATTGCAATTGATTTTAAGTAAGTACCTTTAGCTGCTGCAGGTTTTGCTTTAACTATAGCATCTAATAATACTTCATAGTTTTCTTTTATTTTTGCAGTACCGAATGATACTTTACCAATTGATGTATGTATAATATTGTTTTTGTCTAATCTGTATTCTACTTTACCAGCTTTGATATCGTTTACTGCTTTAGCTGTATCAACTGTAACTGTACCAGCTTTAGGGTTTGGCATAAGACCTTTAGGTCCTAATATTTTAGCCACTCTACCTAATGTAGGCATCATGTCTGGAGTTGCTACAACAGCATCGAAATCTAACCAGCCTTCGTTAGCGATTTTAGCGATCATATCGTCGTCTCCAACGTAATCTGCTCCAGCTGCTTCAGCTGCTGCTGCTTTATCGCCTTTTGCAAGTACTAATACTTTTTTAGATTTACCAGTTCCGTGTGGAAGTACTATTGTACCTCTAACTTGTTGGTCTGCTTGTTTAGAATCAACACCTAATTTAATGTGTAATTCAACGCTTTCGTCAAATTTAGCTTTTGGTAATTTAGCCATTAATTCTAAAGCTTCTTCAATATCATATACTCTTGATTCTACTTGGGCTTTTGCTTCATTCATTCTCTTGCTATTTTTCACGATTCATTTCCCTCCTTTGGTTTTAGCGAGTTTTTACTCTCCCATAATTATTCAGTAACAACGATCCCCATTGATCTTGCAGTTCCTTTGATCATAGAAGCTGCTGCGTCTAAAGAGGCTGCGTTTAAGTCTTGCATTTTAGTTTTAGCTATTTCTTCGACTTGAGCGCGTGTTACTTTTGCAACTTTGTCTTTGTGTGGTTTTGCTGAACCACTTGCTATACCAGCTGCTTTCTTTAATAATACTGCTGCTGGTGCAGTTTTGATTATAAATTCAAATGATTTGTCTTGGTAAACAGTAAGCACTACTGGGAATATCATTCCAGCGTCTTTTGCAGTTCTTTCATTGAATTCTTTACAGAATGCCATAATGTTGATACCTGCTGGTCCTAATGCTGGTCCTACTGGTGGTGCTGGGTTAGCTTTACCTGCTTCAATTTGAAGTTTTATAACATGTGTTACTTTTTTCTCTGCCATCTTTTTCACCTCCTTAAAATATATTAACTATATTATTTAAGTTATATTTTTTGTATTTGTTCAAAGCCTAGTTCAACAGTTGTTTCTCTGTTAAACATATTAACTTTTACAACCACTCTTTGTTTTTCCTTGTCGATTGTTTCGATTATTCCTGGGTAGTTGTAGAAAGGTTCTGTTATTATAGTTACAGAATCGCCTTCTTCAAAATCAAGATTTAACACTTCATCTCCGATTCCAAGACTTATCATCTCTTTTTCTGTAAGAGGTAAAGGTTTGTCTCCTGTTCCTACGAAACTAAATACTCCTTTAATGCTTTTAATAACATACCAAGTTTCGTCAGTCATTATCATTTTAACTAATACGTAACCTGGGAATACTTTCTTGATAGACGTCTTTTGTTTACCATCTTTTATTTCGATTTCTTCTTCCATTGGTATGATAACTTCTTCTATCTTATCTTCAAGGCCACGATTGGCAACAACTTTCTCAAGTGTGCTCTTTACTTTATTTTCATAACCAGAATATGTATAAACTACATACCAGTTTGAAACATTTTCATTTATATCAGGTGTATTCTCTGACATAACTTATCACTCCTAACCTATCCATTTAGATATCATTTGCCATAGAGCATGATCGCCTTTTTCTAATAAAAGGTCAAATCCAAGTACTATAGCTGATATAACTGCAACAAGTATTACTACCCATACTGTGTTGTTTACTACTTGTTTACCAGTAGGCCATACAACTTTCTTTAGTTCAGCCCTTGTATCTTTAAAAAATGCCATTACGTTCACATCCTATTCAATTATTTTGTTTCTTTATGTGCTGTGTGTTTCTTACAGAATTTACAGAACTTAGTTAATTCTACTCTTTCAGTAGTATTTCTCTTGTTTTTGCTAGTTTCGTAATTTCTTTGTTTGCATTCAGTACATGCTAGTGTTATATTTTCTCTCATAATTCGCACCTCCGTGTTTTGCCATTTACATATGCTATACAAGTTTACCATAAACGCAGAAAAAAGTCAACAAAACTAAAACTTTTTATTGACTTTTTTCAAAATTTAATATTTATATTTAACAATAAGTGTTATTTACCTACTCTTCTACTATATTTTCTTCTCTTTTTTCTCTTCTTTTTCTTAATAGCTGATACTATTACTAGCAATGTAAACAGTACTCCTACGCCAATTCCAACACCTTTTGTCATTTTTATCATTTGCTCTTTCTTTGCTTGTTCTAGAAGTATCGTTTCTGTCACTGTATTATACTTACCAATTAGTGCCGTTGCGGTCTCTTCTTTATTCTCTATAGCATTGTACTCATCAAAGAAGTCTAACATATCCTCTTTAACTTCTTTATATCTTTTTGTATTTAGCGTCTCTAGATTTTCTTTATAAAAGTCTACTAACGTTTCTACCTCATCGCTTATTTCATATAAATCTGGTGTTAATTCAGATATCTTAACTTCATCTTTATTTTCCAAAGCTTCTGTTATTGCATAAAGCAGATGTTCTTCATTATATTTTGCAACAAATTCTATTCCATAAGGCAAACCATTCTTAAATCCCATTGGTATAGAAATAGCGGGATATCCTGTTGGTGGAGATATTGTTGAACTTGGTGATTTAATCGATGCATTAGATACTTTTGTTATTACATTCTTTGTTGTTGGATACACAAGTACATCCACATCATACTTGTCCATTTTAGATTCTACATAGTCTGCAAATTTCTTATGTGTTGCTTCATATGTGTTAAACTTTGCAAGAGAATCATTACAACATCCTGCATATGGGCCTAGCGCCTGTATGTATCCACCTTTGTTTACCAATTGTTGAAATGATCTAACGCTGCTATTTGTATTCTTTATATATTTATTAAAGAAATAGCACATCGTCCATCCGCCTATTGTGTTGTAATAATAGTTATATACTGTATAACTATAGAAGTCTTTTATTTCAACTACTTCTATTCCCAGTTCTTCCAACTCATCTATCTTTTTATTAAACAAGTCTAAAACCACAGTAGATGTACTAGAAACTGCTGGAAGATTTATTTTAGAATCTCCATTTACAAATTGAGTTAACACTCCAACTTTTAATGTAGATACGTCTATTTCATTTTTAGTATATTCTTTGTCGTTATTTGACATCGCATCTAACATTATTTCGTTGTCTTCAGCGTATTTAGTCATCGGTCCAGCAGTATCTCTTGATGCATCATACTTAATTATTCCATCTCCACTTAAAAGACCATATGTTGGTCTTAATCCGAATAGATTAGCAGCAGATGATGGCACTCTTATTGACGAGTTAGTATCTGTTCCAACTCCTGCAACTGCCATGCCTGTACTTACCGCAACTGCTGTTCCACCTGACGAACCATATGTTGTATATGCTTTGTTATATGCATTTTTTACAGTCCCATATGAGCTTTTAGATATAGCAGCACTAAAGGCGAATTCACTCATATTTGCTTTCCCTATTATTAATGCTCCTACATCTACTAAGTTTTGCGTAATCTTTGCATTAGTTTTAGGATAATTATCTGCAAGGCCCTTAGCCCCTGCTGTTGTCGGCAATCCTACATAATCTATATTATCTTTAAGTATTATTGGTATACCAAAAAGTTCAGATTTTCTTCCGTTTTTAGCGTACTCTTCATCACACTTTTTAGCTTGTTCTACTATATTTTCATTTACGGATATTACAGCCTTAAATTCGTCATTATATTCTTCTATTCTCTCTAAATATATTCTAGCTATAGTTTCATAGTCGATTAACCCTAAATCTACCGCATTTTGTATTTCTAAAATAGACATTTCTAATATGTCTATTGGAGCTTCTGTATATTTTTTACTCACTTTTTCCTCCATTTATTTCTACTAGTTCTATTTTCCAATTATTATTTTCATTTATTACTTTATATAATTTATCTTGTTCAATTTCTCTGCCTTCATCTAGCAAGAAGTTAAATCTATCATATACATCTTTTGTTCCTTTTAGGAAGTATATATATGTATATCCAACCTTAAACTTATCTATTATTTGTTCTTCTGTTGCGTGCAACTCAAAAAGCATTCCTACTTTATGTGGAAATATTTGATACTTAAACCTTAAAAGATCTCTCTCTCTAATTATTCTATTATTGACATCTTCTTCATAAGAAACAACAACCCAAATCTTATCTTTTTCTGTTAATACTTCTCTATATTTTTCTATTCCCATATATTCTTCTCGGATTTCCTTATATGTTTGAATCTTCTCTTTGTTTTGTATTATTTCATTTATAACTCTTTTATCCGAAGCAATTAGAACAGCTATTATCATTGCTACACTAATTAGTTTCTTATGTTCATAATAATTTACTATTACATATATCATAGCAATTGTATTTATTATTACAAGTGTTCTTGTATATCTGTTAAAAGCAGCTAAAACTTCCGCTTCCCATTGCGCAAACACAAATAAATATGTTGTTAGTGTTCCTATCAAAAACGCTATGTTAGCTACTAATATTCCTATTAATATTTTTAATATATTTTTATCTTTCTTTACTATGTATGTTACTAACATAATGACAACATTTATTAATGTCCACAAAGCAATTGATATATTTACTCCAAACAGCTCAAAGTTTTTTCCTGTTAATAAATATTTACCAAACTGCTTAAGTGTTTCATATCTATACTTAGGCGCTTCTCCTGTTATTAAATCTAATACATTTGTTATATTTACTTGGCTAGTATCTCCAGAACTATTTAGATTGTTTACATCTAAATAAATTCCCCAAACAGTTCTACTCATAACTATAAGTAGTATAAGCACCACAAAATATACAACTATCTTTTTTGTATTTTTCTTTTCTTCATCTCTATTCTTAAATATTTCGTTTATACCTAAAAGCACAATTAAAATTACACTAAATAATATTCCCGAATCTTTTATTAAAACTAAAAACAAATTAATAAAACTGAAAGCTATCATATCTGAAAGTTTTAACTTGTCTATGTTATATATGTATATTAATCCTAATGAGAAAGCAAGTCCTAACATTGTATCTACATATAACGATGTGAATATTAAATAGCAAACCATAAATAAACTAAATATATTTAATAGATTAGCTAATATATTTTCTTTCCAATCCTTAAATTTAATAAAGCTCATTGTTGCTATAGCCATGCTATATTGCATAAGTGCACTTGAAATATATACATTCCCATCACTAAATGTCCTAAAAAATGTAGATACAAAATAATGCCACAAACCAGCTAAAGGAACATAACCTGTATATATCATGCTAGAACCATACTTTGGCAATTCATGTGTATCCCTTAGATACTTTACTAGTAGCGCCCACGCACCAACTTCATTGTGTTGTGTTACTAGTTTCTCCTTATATAAAATTATTGCAACTATATATATAACTGTTAGCAATATACTTCCAGGTGTTATTTTGTTTAATATACATTTTATACTTTTTTCTCTAATACATTTTGATGTTAGATATATCAAGCAAATGCCAGCTAATATATATATAATTATATTTGCCACAATTAGGTTTATTAACAAACCACAAACATATTCTATTAACGCAATTCCTGCAATACTTAAAAATATTGTAAAATCTACTTTCTTCTCAGTTTTGATACCCAACGCAAAAGCTATAGTCATCAAAACTAAATACATCCATATATAACCCACATTTCACCTCTTACAAACTTATTAACATTACCTTAAATTGATCTTCTACAACTATAGAGTCTCTACTATTTATTATCCTTATATTATATTTTCCAGGCATTATAAACGATGTGTCTACTAATATTTCATCACCATCTATAACAGCATCACTCACTTTAACACCAGCTGTATTTACTACTTCTACACGACTTTCGTTTATAAGAGATAAAATTTCTTCATCATATATCTTAAACGTAACAATATCTCCTTGCGTAAGATATCTGTTATTAATTATTCTAACATTTTCTGATTTAGCAGTTTGTATCGCACCATTTTTACCATATTGTTTTGTTACTATCAATATTAGTATTAATGCAATTATAATTGCAACCAACACTAAACAAAGATATGTTATTTTTCTAAACTTATTTCTATTCATATACCCTCTTTATTCTTATTATTTATTTTTATTCTTAAATATTAATTTCTTTTGAATTATATAATTAAATGCCAATATTATTACTTCTGTTATAACCTTTGTTAAAGCAGGCAACGGCAATTTATTTGTTATTATTTGTAACAACGTAGTATTTATTACAAGCACAAATATTGCTAAAAAAGCATATTGTACTACTTGTTTTATTGTTATTTTCTTTTGCCTAAAGACAATCTTACTATTTAGTAAAAAATTGCATGTTGCACTTATTACTCTTGCTATAACATTAGATATTATTAATTCTTTTGTTACAGCCATAGTTAAAATAAACACTATGTAGTCTATAATAAAACTTATAAATGAACTACCTAAATATACAAGCATTGTTCCATATATTCTTATAGAATCAATTATTGCTCTAAAGTGCGATGTGTTTTCGCCTTCGTGATAAACAACATCTATAGGTACTTCTTTTATATTTATTTTGTTTTTTGCACATTGAATAATTACATTCATTTCGTATTCATATCTTTCGCCTTCTACTTCTAGTAAAAATTCTATTAAATTTGTATTAAACGCCCTAAGGCCGTTTAATGTGTCCTTTACTTTCTTGCCACTTAATAGCATAAAAGTATATGAATTTATTACATTGCCAATTCTATTCTTTAGCGGAATTTTTTCTTTAAAAGTTCTACTTCCTGTAACAAACTCTTTCTTACCGGATTCTAAATTTTCTAACAATTTAATACCATCTTCTATTTTGTGTTGGCCATCTGCATCAATCGTCAAAACCTTATCTTCTATTCCTAGTTCTTTTATATATTTCATTGCTGTTTTAAGAGCAACACCTTTACCTTTGTTTATCTCATGGATTAAAAGTATTACCTCGCTTTTTATAGAATTAAATATTTCATCGCATTCTTTTTTACTGCCGTCATTAACAACAATAATTCTATCTATATTATACGATTTTATGTCTTTTATAACTTCCAACAATTTCTCATCCGGATTATATGCCGGAACTATTACCGTACTCATTTTATACCACCCTTGTTTGTACAAAAAACAGACTAGCTTCTAGTCTGTTTATTATATCACATATATTTGTTTTTTTATATACATTTTATTTATTCTTAAGTTCAATTAATAACAATTCCGGTCTGTTATTTATCCTAAACGGAAATATACTATTCCCTATTCCTCTACTTATTACCATAGTGGTATTGTTTTCTTTATGAATTCCTTCTGTATATTTAGGAAAAAATCCTTGCACTGGTGCTATTATTCCGCCTATAAACGGTAGTCTTATTTGGCCGCCGTGCGCGTGACCTGTAAGTACTAAATCTATATTTTGTTCTACATATGTTGCAAATTGTTCCGGTCTATGCGAAAGCAGTATTGTATAAATACTTTTATCATATTCTAGGCTTTCTATTTCTTGTTTTAATATTAAATGTTCGTCTAAAGAGTACTCATAAGAAAAGGCTGGATCCTTTATGCCTAACAAATTAATCTTATCTCCATTTTTTATAACTAGTTCTGCTTTGTTATCTAAAACATTTACACCTAATTTTTCAATTTCTTTCTTAAATTCTTCATACTCTTGTATTCTAGATTCATGATTTCCTGGTACATAATATACAACATTAGATTTAAGTAGTTCTTTAACAAATTCCATCGCAACTTTAGTATTTGTTCTTCTAGAATCTATTAAATCTCCAGTTATAACTACTATATCCACTTTACTATCCTTTATTTTGTTTATAATACTACTTGCAAGCTTTTTAGATGTTGTATTATGAAAGTCTGATATATGTGCTATTTTGTATCCATCAAAAGTTTCTGGCAACTTGCTATTTATTATTATCTTTTTATCTACTTGTAATGCTGTGTTTTCATGGTATAAATACCAACCAAGCAAAATAATAACTACTAATATTAACACTATCCACATTGTTTTTATTATTATCTCCTTTACCATATCCTTACCTTCTATACCGTATATTATATACTATTTGTAAAAAAATAAAAGATACTATTTGTTATACAAATAATATCTTTTAATATGTTTTAATTTATACATATGTTGCAACTAATTTATCTTTAATTGTTATTGGTAGTATATCGTAAGCAGCAATTTCTTTTCTATTTATTTTTGCTATTTCATATAATCCATAAGGACTATCTATACTCATATTCTTAAATTCTTCACCTTTTCCAGGTCTTGGTCTACCATTTAATATTTTAGCAAAATAATAAAATTCTTCTTTGTCTAATTCTTCTACATATTCTTTAGTAAAGAACCCATCAAGAACAACATCTAATGTAAGCTCTTCTTTTGCTTCACGTATTCCTGCTTGTTCTGGAGTTTCTCCTTCATCTATAAATCCACCTGGTAATACATAAAACACCTTTGGACTACCACTAACTTTTTTAGTTCTTTTTATGAAGATTATATCCTCACCATCTTCAATAATTAATCTTGTTGCTTGTCTCATATTTCACCTTCTAGTGTGCGTGGTCACACGCTTTGCAGCAACCATTACACTTTTTAATTTCAAATTCTTCTTCTCTACCATTCTTTTTTAGATAATCTAAAATAGCTGCTCTTACGGCTTCTTCTGCTAGAACTGAACAGTGAAGTTTTACTGGTGGTAAACCTTCTAACGCTTCAACAACTGCTTTATTAGTTAGTTTTAATGCCTCTTTAATCGATTTACCTTTTATTAACTCTGTAGCCATAGAGCTTGTTGCTATAGCAGCTCCACAACCAAAAGTTTTGAATGATATATCTTTTATTATATCATCTTCTATATATAGATACATTTTCATGATATCTCCGCATTTTGCATTTCCTACTTCTGCAACTGCGTTATATTTTTCTAATTCTCCTACATTTCTTGGATTAGAGAAATGATCCATTACTTTTTTTGTATATTGCATTTTCTGCCTCCTTCCTTAAATATATTACAACATTTAAGCCGTTTTTTCAAGTATTATGTAAAATTATTTAGTCCTTAACCTTAAGTACTCTACTAATCCTAATAATATTTCTTTATATTCTTCATCTAATATTTTTTCTTCTTTAATAGAATTAACTGCGTTTACAAAAAGATTATTCATAGTGTTTTCCGCATAAGCTTTTGCACCACTTTTATCAAATATTTCTTTAACAACATTTCGTTCTTCTATATCTAGATTCTCCTTACCATAGTATTTGTTTATTTCAGCCAAATATTCTGGCGTTTTTTCTGCTAAATATGCATATAGTATTGTTTGCTTAAACTCAGATATATCTGAAGACGCGGATTTACCTAGTTCCTCTTCATCTCCATATATTCCTAAGATATCATCTTTTATTTGGAAAGCTATACCTAGATTATTTAATATATTTTCCATTTTATCCATATCTTCTTTTTTAGCACCTGCAAGTGTCATTCCTAAAAGATATGGTCCTACTACAGAATACCACGATGTCTTTAAATGATATATCTCCATTACAGATTTCTCATGTGTTACATTTTCACCAAGATACTCTGCATCAAAAGGTAGCTTTACATCTATTATTTCGCCTTTAATTGTATTAATTACTATTTTGTTGTATAAGCTTAACACTTCCGCTAATTTAGCATTATCTTTATAATTGTCTATTATTATTTTGTTAGCAAGATAGAATCCTAAATCTCCAATACATATTCCTAATGAATCTGCTATGTGATTTTTCTTTGATTCAAATGTTTCTTTTCCTTTATTTTTATATTCATTAAATTTATCTTTATATGCTACTGGTATAGTCTCTTTTCCTCTTCTTAATACAGCGTTGTCTATTATATCATCATGAATAAGAATTGCTGTTTGGAATGTTTCATAAGCCGCAGCAAGCGGTAAATATGCATTATCTTTCTTACTAGCAAATGTAGTATATCCAAGTGCAATTAACATTGCTCTTAAGAATTTGCCATCAGAATTAACTCTAATTAACTCATTTACACTTTCTTTTACTAAATCGTTATCTTTTTCATCTCCAAAAGTTTTATTTGCATCTGCCAGAGCTTGCTCACATTCTTTTTTAGTAGCTTTATAATATTTAACAAACTGATATACATTGTTTGCTTCTTCTGTTCCATTTAATTTAATACTCTCTATATTCTTTTCTTTCATTAACCACTTAAAGAAATCTGGCAAATTAGTAAAAGAATATTTCTTATCTGATATTACCTCTATCATATTTTTCCCCTATATATTCTTAGCCTTAGCTATTAATTTTCTATATGTATGTATCATCTTTGTTTCTATGCCTGCCTCTTCTAGCTTATCTAATTCTATCCATTTTATACCGCTATTTTCGTCTGGTTTTATTCTTATTTCTTCAGATTCATCTACTTCTAGTAAATATGCAACATTTAAATGAAGATGGCTTGATACATATTTACCTCTTTTAACATGTCCATCTACTGTTAATATTTCTAAAGTAGCCGGTGTTTCTGTTAACACTTTTATTTTTTCTTTAGGAATACCTGTTTCTTCCTCAGCTTCTTTAACTGCTACATGAAGAAAATCCGAATCTCCATCTGCATGTCCACCTGTCCAAGCCCAGGCATTATATATGTTGTGATGTATCATAAGACATTTTGTTCTATCTTTGTTTACTATAAAACCAGAAGATGTGAAGTGTCCAACTACATTTTCTCTAGTTAATACATCTTCATATGTATCTACATACTTTAATAAAAATTCCCTATCTCTTTCTTCTTGTTCACAAGATGGAACAAAATTTAATAACATTTCTTTTATATCCATATTTACCTCCAAATACTTTTAGATTATATCACAATAATTATATTGTGCAAACATAAAGAGCGAACATATATAGTTCGCCCTTTAATTATACCCACATTTCCTTTCTTATTCTATCTGCATAATAATATATCATTTCAGTTGGTGTTGGTACACCTGTTTCGTAGTTTATTCTTGCTGTATAATATTTTGTTAAATCTTCTATTGGTGTTACACGCCAAGCGTGTATTATTGCATTTTGCATTGCTCTACTTATTGTACTTGGTGACCTTTTATATACACTTGCTAGGTGTTGTGCAATAGATACTCTTCCCTCATCAAAAGTTAAAATATATACTACTGCATCACGAAGATATTTTCTTCCTTGTAAATGATTACCTATACCTATTTTGTCTAATTCTTTCTCTATCTTAAACTTAATATTATCTACTGTACTTCCATTACTTTCATTTGGATCTTCTTTCTTTTTCTTGCTTTGATATCCACTAAGCATTACTAAAGTATTAACAATCTTCTCTGGAGAATAGTTGTTTTGTTTCTTGTAATACACAAAATCCACATTATTCTTGTGGCAATAATCATAAACAGCATCCGAATGCACATTCGTTGTTACTACCATTTTAGGCAATGTAACTAGATTCATATCGTTTATTTGTTCCATAAACTCAAATCCACTACCTTCTCCGTCAGTTAATTCTAAATCTATAATTATCCCATCCGGTTTATATTTCTTAAACTCATCTATAGCTACACTTGATGAGTTAGTGACAGCAACCAAAGATACATCTTTTCTATCCCCAAAAACTTCTTTAAATTTAGCAACTTCACTTACATCATCTTCTATTAACATTATATTTACATGTTTTGTAACCATATTACCCCTCCACCTCAATATATTTAATATATATCACAAATTGTCACATTTTACCACATTTTGCCTGTGTGTTTTTTCATTCCTTAAATATACATTTGTTTTACAATGGGGTTAACAAGAGGGTATATTATGAAAGAAGAAATTGGTAAAAGAATTACCATAATCCGCGAAAATTTAGGAATGACTAAAGAAGCTTTTTCAAAAGAACTAAGTATTACTCCACAATATTTAGGACAAGTAGAAAAGGGTAAATGTATGTTGTCTTTAGAAAAGTTAAAGCTTCTTTGTGAATATACAAATACATCTGCGGACTATATTCTATTTGGCAAAGATCCAAATCTAATTTCTAATACCAAGATTCATTTAACCAAGCTAACAGATAAGCAAATTAAACACGGTTGTAATATGCTAAAAGAGCTAGCTTTATTCTTAAACAAAGAAGATTAAGAATAGTACATAATAGTTTTGTTAGTATATTTAAACATAATTTTACACTACAAAAAGCAGATGGGAAACCATCTGCTTTTTTGTTTATTATTTTGATTTAATATACTTTACACTAGAATAACTGCTATATACCTTTATTCCTTCTACTAATGTATAACATCTTACTTTATAGTAATAATATCTACCTTTCTTTGTAGAATTCATTAATTCTAATGCTGCTTCTAAATCTGTTAGTTCTCCTATTTTGCTGTATTTTCCTGATTTAGATGTTGCTCTATATATTTCATAACCTATAGCGCCATTAACCTCTCCTACTACAACTTTTACTTTTTTACTTGTTGTAGAAAGTGTTAACTTAGGAGCATTTGGTACAACTTTTTTACTTATTATACTGCTATATGAACTTGCACTTCCATTTGAATTAATAGCTCTTACTTTATAATAATATGTAGTTGCTGTTAATAATTCTGTATCTACATATGTTCCTGCTTTATTTAATGTTGCTATTAATTCATATTCACCGTTTTTCTCTGTTGCTCTATAAATCTCATATTTAGTTGCGCCTTTTGTTTCAGCAACTTTTATATTTAAAGAAATATAGTCTCTATTAGATATTGATAATGATGGTGCCTTTGGCGCTGTTTTTGTTTTTAGTACATTAGAATATGAACCATACACCTTAGTTTTACCTACTGTCTTATATGCTCTAACCTTATAATAATATGTCTTGTTAGCGCTTAATTTCTTGTTTGTATAACTTAATGTTGAGCCTGAAGTTATTGTTTTTACTTTTGTCCATCTTTTATTATTTGTAGACATATATACTTCATAACCAGTTGCTTCTGTTTCATCCCAAGAAATTTTAATACTAGATGTGTTAGCAGTTGTCATTTGTACATTTGCTACTTTGGCAGGAATAACCGTTTTTGATACAACCGATGTGTATGATCCCTTCATATTTTGGTTATTTATAGCTCTTGCTTTATAATAATATGTTTTACCAACTATTACATCTTCGTCTATATAAGTTCCTGCTACATTTGAAGTAGATATTAATGTATATGTTCCATTCTTACTTGTTGATCTATATATTTCATAAATCGTTGCTCCACCTGTAGCTCCAACGCTTATTTTTAATGTTTTATTAGATGTTGTGCTCACTGTTAACTTAGGCTTTGCCGGAGCTGTTTTAGCAGCAATTACTGTAGAATATGATCCGTATATTTTTGTTCTTCCTACAGTTTTATACGCTCTAACCTTATAATAATATGTTTTATTTGAACTTAGTCCGCTTTCTGAATTAGTTAACGTTGTTCCTTTAGTTATTGTTTTGATTTTAGTCCATTTTTTATTATTCGTAGATCTATATACTTCATAGCCTGATGCTTCTGTTTGATCCCATTTAATTTTTATTGTAGATGAGTTCGCACTTGTCATTTGAACATTTTCTACTTTTGCAGGAATTACTGTTTTAGAAACTATTGATGTATATGATCCTGCTATTCCCGCTTCATTTTTTACTCTTACTTTGTAATAATATGTTTTTCCTACTTTTACATCTTTATCGTTATATGTGCCCGGTTCATCTAAAGTAACTATTTTAGTGTATGTTCCAGATTTACTTGTAGCTCTGTATATCTCATATACATCTGCGCCACTTACTTCAGTAAGTGTTATATTCAATGTTTTGTTTGTTGTTGTTCCTACTGTTAATTTTGTCTTTCCAGGTGCGGTTTTAACACTTACCACATCAGAATATGCACCATAGTGTTTTGTTCCACTTACCGTTTGATATGCTCTAACTCTGTAATAATAGTCTTTGTTAGATTTTAGTCCACTGTGTGTATAACTATTGCTTGTAGTTCTTGTTATATATGTCCAAGTTTCTCCATCTGTAGAATAATATATTGCATAACCTGTATTGGATAATTTATTCCAAGAAAGTTTAACAGATGTTGAACCTGATGGTACTAGTTTTAATCCTGTTACCTCATTTGGTACTACTTTCATAGATACCACATTTGAGTAACCTGTTTTTTCGTATGCATTGTATGCTACCACTTTATAATAATATGTTTTACCATAAGTTAATTTCTTATGTGTATAACTTGTTCCTTCTACTGTAGCAAGTTTTGTATATTTGCCTGTTTTACTTGTTGCATAATACACATAGTATCCATCTGTAAAGTCTACCGCTTCCCAAGATACTACTAAAGAATTATTATTTCCTTTAGTAATCTCTACCGCTGGTGCTCCTGGTATTTTATCTCTTTCTACAGAAGCTGATACTATATTTGAATATGCACTTGTTTCTTTGTCTGTATATGCTACCACTTTATAATAATATGTAGTTCCTTTTGGAACCGCTTCTTCTATATATTCTTGAACTGTATCAGGTGTTGTCGCTACTAATTTATATGTTCCATTTTTACTTGTTGATCTATATACTTTATATCCTGCTGTACCATCTGCCGTATCCCAATATACTCTAAAGTTATTTTCTTCATACACTTCTATGTATGCATTTGGAGCAGGTAATGGTTGTATTAACCTATATACAACATCCGAATCTTCACTTACACCCCATTCGTTATATGCGTGTACTTTATAGTAATATGTTGTTCCTGTTTTTAATCCTTCATCTATAAATGTAACAAGTTGTTGTTGAGTAGCTGTTCCTATGTTTACATATGTTCCATTTTCTGATGTTGATCTTTTTACAACATATCCTTCTGCACCTACAATCCAGTTCCACATAAGTTTAACTGAGTTTGGACCATCTCTTAATATTATTACTAATGGTTTTCCTTCAACTTTATCTCCAGGGACTGCCTCGGTAACAATATTAGAATACTCACTCGGATCATATAATTCGTTAGCGTTACTTGCTTGAACTTTATAATAATATCTTGTGCCTTTTGGTACATCTTGTTCAATATATTCTAACGTTGTATGACTACATAAACATTCGTATTCACCATCTTTATATCTTGATCTAAGTACTGCATAATTTGTAGCATTTTCTACTGCATTCCAAGTTAATTTGAAAGTATTTTCTCCTTGTTTTTCTATAGATAATACCGGTGCATCTAATACACCTGCTATTTCAGAGACAATATTAGATTCTTCACTCCAGCCATATCCATTGTATGCTATTAATTTGTAATAATATGTTGTTCCTGATGTTAAGCTTCTATCTATATAGCTGCTCTCATCTGTTATTGTTGCTATCTTTGTATATGTTCCGTTTTTACTTGTTGATCTATATAAATAATATCCTGATGCATATACATCTTTTTCCCAACTTATCTCTAATGTTCTTCTTTCACCTTGTTTAATTGCTATAGTTGGTGCTTGAGGTGGTACCATTGCTCTTACTGTAACACTAACCACATTTGACTCATCTCCGTATATTACCTTATCTGGATAAGATAATACTGGTTCTACTTTATAATAATATGTTCCTTCTGTACGATATTCATAATATGTAGTCGTTGGAAGTTTGTTTATTAATTCAAATTCTGTTGTAGGCTTTGTAGAGCGATAAACTCTATAATAGCTTACTGAATCTGATGCTGTCCAACTTAATGTTACTTTAGATGTTGGTACATCTAATTCTACACTTAATTCTGGTATTGTTGGTTTTGCTGTACTGCCAGCTTCTACTTTTATTGGTGAATTTTCATATATCCAAGGTGTTATGCCTGTTTCACCAGGATGCTCTGGATGTTCAGCGCCTCTTAGATACATTCCCATTCTATCAAAAGTATCTTCGTAAACACTGTCTACTTCTTTGAATTCGTGATTTAACGCATCATGGAATTCCCACATTTTTAGTCCACTTGCTGTACCATATCCTTCTAATACATGTATAAACTCATGAACAAAAGTATCTATTTCTGCGCCATTTACCATATCTTTTTTATATTCTTCTAAATATGTTTCTAAAGACTCGTTATTTAATTCAATTGGGTATATTGTGCTATCATATGGTATAAATATGTCCCCTCTATTAGTTTCTGCATTCCAAAATGTAACACCTGAAGAATCGTGCATTTTATCATTCATATATGCATTTACTATTGTAGAATCATAATGTGAATATATACTTGCAATTTCCTCTATATCACTTCCCCAAAGTGGATATGTGTACATTCCTGAATATGCAATTCCAGGTTCACTAGGTTCTGTTATTTTGTTCTTTGTTACATAGACATCTACTACAACATCTATTGCATAATCACTTAACTTTTCTGTATATCTTTCAAAAAGTCTTGCGCATTCTTTTAAAAATGCAATATCCGTTTCTGACATTGTATATTTTTGACTAACTGTACCTCCATCTACTGTTGGTACTGTAAAGTCTGTTTCTTTTGCTATAACAAATAGCACTCTGTATTTTGGTGTGTTAGATGTTATCTTTGTACCATCCCAATCCACTTGTTGATTTCCAACATATAAAGTCACATCTTTTGCTCTTAATTCTTCTACTTTGTCATGATATGAATGATCTCTCATAAAAGTATCATTTATTCTATTAGCACCTAACGATACATAAGCTAAACTATCCATACCAAATAAAGGCTCGATATTTGAAATGTTGTTTTTATCTAGGTGTAGCGTATCTACATTATCAAAATATTCAAGTCCTTCTATCGACTCTATTCCTTTTGAATGAAGAGCTAACCCCCATGTGCAACTTGCTGCTTCTTTGGCTGTTATCTTTCCATCATTATTTGTATCTATGCCTATATCTATTAATGCGTTTCTTAAGTTTGTGTCTTTTATGATATCCACTTCAGCCGCAAAAACAGTAGTAATAGTACATACAAATACTAAAAGTATTACTATTAGTTTTTTCATACCCTTTCCCCCTTTATATGTGTATTATACACCCGAAAAAATACTAACTCAAGTATATAATTTAATTTGCTTCATATATACTCAAATTAGTATTTAAACATCATATATATTATTGTTTTACAAAATATATTTCTTTTGTTCCGTCATCTAGTTCAAATGTATTTTCATTTACTCTTATGTATGCACTTCCTATTTTAGAATTTAAATATGGTATTATATCTTTATCATAATTACAAATTGTATTTAATGCAAATATATGTACATTATCTGGATTAGATGTATATTCTTCATCCTCATCACCCTTAAAAAATCTCCAACCACTATCTGGATTATTAGGACTTGGTTCTTCTCTATACATATATCCTACTTTCCATCCTTCTTTTGTGATTTTATCTGATACCATACAACCTTCGCCATTTGGTTCTTTCCAATCTATAAGATTCTCTACTTCTATTTTAATAAATCCATTTTCATTTAATTCCATAATACACCTCTATTTTAATCCTTCTTCTATATATTCTTTTATTACTCCACGTATAGTTTCCATTCTTTCTTTTGTTTTGGCTTTAACATATGCAAATCTGTCTATTAATACATCTATATAGTTATTTTCCTTAATTATTTCAAATGTCTCTTTGAAGTTTAAGTCATATACAAATGCTAGTACACATACCCAACAATCTAGTGCTGTTTGTCTATCATATATATTTACGCACTCTTTATTTAATACAGTTTCGTATACCTTGTCTGAAACAGTAGAAGTTTCAATATGCTCTTTATCTTTTACTCTACCAGGGAATATTGCTTCTATTTTTTCTTCTTTCTTTACCCTAAAATTGTCTAATTTATCTGCATCTCTAATAATCTTCGCGTGTAGTAACGCTCTTTCATCTAAACCATCTTCTATAGCTAATCTGTTGTGATTTGCTATTGCTACTTTAATTATTTCATCGTACGAATCATCTTTTATAAATTCACGAATTAAACCTTGTTCAAAAAGCATTTTCACTCCATGTTCTGCATGATTAAATGTAGCGTTATCAAATTGTTTTAGATATGTTATCTCTTCAAATCTGCCCGTGTCATGAAGTAATGCTATAAGTTCTGCAAGTTTTATATCTTCATCACTAAGTTTCAACTTTTCTGCTATTAATCTTGCGTTGTCCACCACATGATATGTATGTACTATTTTAAGTTCAAAGCCTAGCACATCTTCATCTGTTTTATATCTTTCTAAAAACAATTTGAATGCTTTCTTTGCCTTAGTTATATCTATCATTTATCTTTACTCCTTCTTATCTTTTCTTTTAAATCATACAGTATTATTAAAACACATGGTAAAGACATAAGTGTTCCAATTATTTTTTCTATTAATCCAGGATAAAACAGTATACATATACCTGGTAACGCAATAACATACACTATAGGAAGTAAAAATATATTTTCGAAATCTCCTATTGGTGAGTAAAAGTTTAACCAATAACTTGGTCTTTCTTTTTTTATTTCAAAATTATCTATAGCTGGCCCAACTATACTATGTATATGGTCTTTTGTTTTTAGTACCGCGTAATATGTATCAACTGTGTAGTTATCGTTTGAAAAATAAAATACTTTTCCTCTTTTGTCTACAAAAGTACACATCTCATCTTCTATATTTTTTAAATACAATGTTCTTTCTTTTGGTTTTATTAATACATTACATATATATAACCACCAACAATATATTCCAACACCTATAAAAAATCCAGCAAATATTAACACCATCCCAAACTGCCAAAACCATTCTATAAACATACTTATACTGGTTATCTTAAATAGTCCCGCGCCCCATAATATACCTACTCCTATTAGCATTAAAACTGTTACTATAACTAGCGCTTGCCAATCATATCTATTTCCTATATTTTTCATTCTACCCTCGTTTCTGCTTTGTAAAAACCTTTAAACATTTTCTTAAAGTTTTCTATAATACTATAAATATTTTCTCCATTTTCTGAAGTGTAAATTTCGCACACGCCAAAATTTTCTTCATTTATTATTTTTTCCGGAGCTATTCTTTCTTGATTTTTCTTTATACCATTTTCAATAAAAATATTTTCATATTCTTTTATTTTATCCTTAAAATATAACACTACTTGATTATATTTGTACTTACCTATTTCATCTCCCATATCAAGATTACCCACGCCAAATCCAGTCATACCATCATTTATTAATATTTCTTTAATAGGCTCAATGAGTTTTTTCATATCTTGTTTTGAAACATAATCTAAATAATATACATCCTTATGGAATTCTGATATTACCCCTACGCCCGTTTCCGTAGCTTCTTTTATTACACTCTCATCTTCTTCATTACACGGAACTTCTAAAAAGAAAAACAAATCTTCATCATCTTTTTGCATATCAATAAATTCAAATATTAGATTTAATATTTTTTCCGCATTTACATTCGCAAGTATCATATTATCTTTTATTTCATATTCTTCATATAGATTATTTGCATTTTTTATACTGCACCCTTTTACAAAATTTATCATACTCCATCTCCTCTTTATTATTAATCTCATTATATCACATATATAAATATATAAAAAGAAAAGACTTAGTATATAAACTAAGTCTCTTTATTTTTTATTTACATTTTATGCTTTCTTTAACTTCTTTCCTCTAATGGCATTGTTTATTAGCTTATAGAATTCCATAACAATTAGTATTAATGCCGCTGTTGCAAACAAGTATGCTAAATGTCCTACTGGAATAGATACTGTTTGTAAGAATGCTGAGAAGAATGGAACTTCCATAACTATTATTTGTAATAGAACAGATGCAGCAACACCACATAATATGAACCAGTTATTGCTTAAAGGTGTGGCAAACGCCGATCTATGTTCACTTCTACAATTGAATACATGTATGTTTTGTATAAATACCATAAGTGCCATTATATATCCACGAGCCATATCTACTTCCATATTTAATTTATTTAATAATAAATACCATACTGCAAATACAACTGAACCTATAACTGCTCCTGAAACCAATATTTCTTGTAATAATTCTTTGTTAAATATTGATTCCTTAGGATCACGTGGTTTTTCTTTTAGTATTCCTTTTTCCGCTTTTTCAAAAGATAAAGCAAAGTCTTGTACACCATCTGTTACAACGTTTAACCATAAAAGTTGGATTGCAACTAGTGGCATTGGTAGATTTAATACTATAGATAGGCAGAAGAATGCAACCTCTGCAAGACCGCAAGATATTAAGAATAGTATTATCTTACGAATATTAGCATAAGCTACGCGTCCCTCTTTAATACCATCAACTATTGATGTAAAGTTATCGTCTACTATTATCATATCTGCTGTTTCACGAGCGATATCTGTTCCGCTTCCCATTGCAACACCGATGTTAGCTGCTTTAAGAGCCGGTGCGTCGTTTACTCCATCACCTGTAACCGCAACAAACTCGCCTTGTCTTTTTAACGATTCTACTATTTTTAATTTTTGAAGTGGTGTAACTCTAGCGTAAACTACTTTGTTACTTACGAATTTATCAAAGCTTTCTTCGCCTTTGTTAAATTCTTCGTCTACTTCATGACCTGTTGCTACTTGTTCAAATTTATCTGTTAATTTTAAGTCTTTTGCTATTGAGAATGCTGTTAAAGGATGGTCACCTGTAATCATTAGAACTTTAATTCCAGCACCACGACATTCTTTAATTGAAGCTACTGCCTCTTTTCTTATTGGATCTATAAATCCAACCATTCCCATAAATGTTAATGATTTTATATCGTCTATTGTATAATGTTCTTGTTTTTTAATTTTTCCATTAGCAAGCGCTATAACACGATAGCCGTCTTTTGCCATTCCTTCGTTTTGGTCTTCTAATATTGTTGATGTAAGTTTTTCTTTAACAAGATTAATATCTTTACAGAAAGACTTAACAACTTCTAAAGAACCTTTAACTGTACAATATGTTTCCCCGTCTCTTTCATAGAATACTGCAGAGAATTTATTTTCTGATTCGTAAGGTATTGTTTCTAATGTTTTTATTGTATGTGTTTCAACTTTTAATTTCTTTCCTAATACCTTAAATGCTATATCTATTGAGTCCCCTATAACTTGTGTCTCATTTACAGTTGCTTCGTTGTTTATAACACCTAGCATTGATATTTCTTTTGCAAGTTCTAAATTATTTCCTGTTACTTTACCATCAAAACTAAATCCTGTTCCAGAAACATTGTATTCTTCACCATTAGGTAAAAGTATTTTCTTTGCTGTTTGTTCATTAACTGTTAATGTTCCAGTTTTATCTGATGCTATAACAGTGCAGCTTCCAAGTGACTCAGCTGATTTTAATTTTCTAACAATTACATTTTTCTTAGCCATCTTATTTGATGCTATAGTTAAAGCCATAGTAAGTGCTAAAGGTAATCCTTCTGGCATTGCTGACACAGCAAGTGCTATTACAGATAAGAATATTTCATTTGCTGGTACTTGTTTTATTATTAATAGTACTGTTATTAAAACAGCAACTGCTAATACTAACATACTAATTTGTTTAGATAATTTTTCTACTCTTATTGTTAGAGGAGATTTTTCTTCTTCTGCATTATTTATGCTATCTGCAATCTTACCTATTTCTGTTTGTAATCCAATGCTTACAACAATAGCTTTTGCTCTTCCTGTTACAACAGTTGTACCAGAGAAAGCCATGTTGCTTTGTTCTGCTATTAGAACATTTTCTTTATTTACAGTATCACTATTTTTAGATACTTGTACACTTTCTCCTGTTAATATTGATTCATCTATAGTTAAGTTATGTGCTTCTACAATTCTCATATCTGCACTAATCTTATCTCCAGATTCTAATAGTACATAATCTCCTATTGTTAAATCTTTTGCATCTATAGATATTACTTCGTCATCTCTTACAACTTTTACTTTAGTTGTTACAAGCTTTGCCAATGCTTCTGCTGTATTATTTGCTTTATTTTCTTGATATGCACCCATAGCAGCATCTATTAATACAATTACAAATATTGCTATTGCATCGACAACTTCTCCTGCTATTAACGAAGCTACAATAGCAAATAGTAGTAATATTACCATAGGATCTTTAAATTCACTAAAGAATATTTTTATTATGCTATCTGATTCTTTTTTAGGTAACACATTCATTCCGTACTTTTCTTGTCTTTTAGCTACTTCTTTACTAGTTAGTCCCTTTGAACTAGTTTTAAGTTCTTTTTCTACTTCTTCTACACCCTTGTTATAGTACATAGCTTCCTCCTATATGTTTTCAATACTATTATATTATCTAATAATTAAAAAAACTGCAAGATGTTTTTATATATAACACATAAAAAGACATATTGTCTTAACTATTAACAATATGTCTTTTATATATTTAGTTTTTAGAATGGCAATTCATCATCCTCATCTATATCTATAGAGCGCCAATCATCATTTTCATCTATATCTGCAGATTTCCAATCTTCATCAAAGTATTCTGATATATTTTCTTCATATTCTTCGTCTTCGCATTCATCATCTTCACAATCAATTTTACTCCTTTTGAATACAATTTTATCTACATCCGTTTCACCAGCAAGTATAAGCTCTTTTTGCTTTAGATATTTTTGATATGTTTCGTTTTCTTCGTTATTCTCGTCGTTTCCTGTATCTTTTATGGGTGTTGGTGTGTATTTTAATTCATTCTTTAACTTTATTACAATTTCACCATTTTCTATTACATAGTTATCGTATTTAGATAAAACATAATTTGCTACTCTTTCATTCTTAAGAAGATTTGCTGGAAATGCTTGTCCGGCGTATATATATCTTACACCTTTTATATTATCTATAATTTCTTCAAATGTATTACAGTTTTCCAAGTCCAATTCACTATTTATTATTTCCTGTTTTGCAAGATATTTTTTATAATACTCTATATTGTTATTCATATATTCTGCAAAGTATACTCTTCTCATGTCTTGATTTAATAACATAAAATACATTTCTTCTAAAAATAACTTTTCATCTTCACCTATAGTTTTCATACAATCTTTAGGGAGACGTATATATTCTGCTTTTTTCTTTTTATATCTTTCAGCTCTTATGTTTATAACTTCCTTTAGATAGTCTGGATCTTTAATAAGGTCATCTCCACTTAACATATGTAATTCGTTAGCTTCATATGCACCTGAATTTATTTTGCAGAGTTTAAGCATAAATTCTTTATTGTTTAATAACTTTTCTGAAAACAATGGTATCTTATTTTCTTCATTATCTTTATATTCTATTTTATAGAAATTTTGAATTATCCATTCTGTACTAATATTTTTATTTAAGATCCCAAATACAAATTTTTCGTCTTCTTTATATTTTTCTGGAAAATATCTTAAGTTATAAAAATAAGCTTTAGCATATTGTATTATCTCTTTGTCTTGTTTTAATTCGTCACTTAGCTTTTCATACATATCTGGCGCTTTTTTTATTATTTTTAGTGCTACGTTTTTATCTGTAAATACGGTGTTATCAAATAACTTTAATACACTATGATTAATAAATTCAGATTCTATAGCAGCATTAAGAATATCTTTATCTTTTAGAAGCTCTTTATTTGCAAATCTAAGTATACCCATATTACTTTTAACTGCTTCTAATATCATTTTTTTGTCGCCAAAATAGTTCTCTTTTGTGTATAACAGTATTAACGGATTGTTTCTTACTAAGATTAACAAATCTTCATAATTAAAATTAGTTAATTCCTTTATGTACAGCAGCTCTTTCAATGTCTCCAATGAATATTCTTCATCCGTAAAGTAGCCGTAACCTCCATCTAACAATCCCTCTAAGAATAAAGATAGATTTCCAAAAGCAATTTCTCTTATTTTTCTATCTTTTAATAGCTCGGGATTTATTTCTTCAATTGAATAAGCTCCATCTTGTAAAATGTATTCTTTTTGAACTTCCAAATCATTTCTTAAATTCTCGTTTAGATTTCTAAGTGCAATTTTATTCCACTTGTCTCCGCTTTTATTTTTTAACATTGCTACTACTGCTTCCTTAGTTGTAATAAATTCCGGCCTAAATACAATCTCAACTTTATTCTTCTTTAGCAGCTCAATAGCGTTTTCATCCTGCAAAAGTTCATCATTTAATATAACTTTTAATTTATCTCCAAATTCTCCTCCATAGCGCATCTTTGGACGTCTTGTTTTATTTAGTTCTTGTACATTTTTAATAAAGTTTTCATCTTTTATTAATGAATTTGGTAACATAGCATAATATAAATCGGAGATGTTAAATTCTTTTTTTCTATAGCAAAGCAAAAACAATTCTTCTATGCTATTTATATTATCTATTTCTTGTTCTTTCTTGTTTATTTTTTCCTTAGATAAGCTCCAATCATATCTGTTTATAAAATTCTTAAATAATTCTTTATGCATATCTAGATTATTTCTTAATTCATCCGTTATTTTTATATTAGGTAATTTAGTATCATTTAATAATACACCTACACTAGAAATTACTTTAACTATATTTTCATTTAGTACCTTTTCATTATTTATACTAGCAAACATATTAAACATATCTTTTTTAGCAGCTTTACTACAGTAATCATAATCTTTCTTTAATTCTTCGCTTGCATACTCAAATGAATGCGTAGATATATCTAAAAATTTAAGCATTACATCTTTATCTTTATATAAACTAGAATCTATGTCCTCGGCATCCATTTTGGTGCCTCTTGTTGTCTTATCTTTTTCTATTAGCTCTAATATAAGCTCTTTGTCTTTCTTTAATTCATCAGGCATATATCTAATATATCTTGGTTTTAATGGTAATAGTTCTTTAAGTAATTTTGTATTATTTATAAAATTCGGTAATATTCTTTTCTTAAGAAGCCTATCTCTTGTTCCTAACTTAAAAGCAAGTCTTAATGCATCTTCACTTTTTACAAATTCTTCAGAATACATTTTATCATATCCATCTGTTCCAAATTCCAAAGTAATACTTGGGTAATCCGCGTACATCGATGCTTTTTGATACTCTATATCTTTTCTTTCTTCTTTAGACAAGCTTTCAAAATAACTTATATCTTTTTTTATTTTTTTAATGAGTTCTTCTCTATTATTTTTAACTTTTTCAAATTCCCTTGTTTGTCTTGTTGTGCGTCTTATTTCTCCATCTTTATAATAATATATTTCAGAATCCGTTTCACACCAACCATTAGTCGTCATTTCAACTTCAATATTTTCTTTATCTATATTTAGAATATTCTTGATGAATTTTTGTTCATCATTTATTACTCCTCTAAAGCAACCATATTTATATAATCCTTCCTCTATTATTTCTACTATAGCACCTTCCGGTAAATATGTTGTGTCGATTTCCAAAGCTTCTCCTAAAGTTTCATTTAATTCTTCTAAATAGTCTAATAATTCATTTTTCTTATTTTCTGATATTTTCCCATACACCCTATAATCTCGTGAGGTTTCATCCCAACTCATAACACACCTCCTGTTTATATTAAGCTAAAACGGTAACTCTTCATCAACTTCAAAGTCAAACCATTCGTCTTCTGGATTTACTTTATTAGCATTTTTTATTTCTTCGTTTTCTAATAATTCATTTGGAATATTTTGATATACATTTCTATTTATTTTCATACATTCTACTATAAACTTAACATCATATTTTAGTTTCTCATCTATATATCTAAATACCCATGGATTTTCTATAATTATATATTCTATATCTTCCTTATTAGATAGTACTGATTTTAATAATTTCTTGCACTTTTCGTTCTTTTCTATCTTCTCATAAATACTTCCTTCAAAACCACCTTGTGCTTTTAAATCTTCTCCTGTAATTAAAAAATCTCCTGGTAACATTTTTATTAATGCTTTTATTAAGAATTCATCATCTGGGACTCCTTCAAAAACCTCATAAACTTTAGAAACGATATCTTCAATCTGTGGCCAGCACCATCCCTGCTTATTGATAGCTAATATGCTTTCTACAATTTTTGCATTAAGCATATACTTTTTGAATACATCATTAGGTAAATCTAATACTAAAGATAAAAATTTATTGTTATTCACAAGTTGTGGCGTTTCTAATAATTTTCTTATTATCTTTTCATCAGCAAGTTCTTCTTCTGCAAGACAAGATATGTAATAATGCGCATCACATGACGGTATCATTTCATTATTCAGAGCTAGAATTACCATATCTATATCTACTTGTAGCCTTTTACTTAAGTATTTGTAATCATTAGGATAAAGATATAAATATTTAAGCATAAACTCTTTATTATCTCTTAGCTCTTCACTAAAATGTAGCAAGGATGTTGGTCTTACAACAGTTTCATATTCTGCATTTCCTAAGATTTTTTCTGCTTCTTTAACATCTCTTATTTGCAACGCCTCTAAATATTCCTTATTATCTTCCCAAGCTATTTTTGATATTTTTTGTGGTGCTTTTTCAAAGACAAGTTTTAGCATCTCTTTATCTGATAACAACTTGAGCGAAGATCTATTATATGCTTCCATATAGTTTTTACTTATACATTTCATAACCAATTCTTTATCTTCAAAAAGCTTATTATCTAAATATTCTGGTAGTGTTATAGATGTCTTCTCTGTATTAACATTATTTATATAAGCTAAGACTATATCTTTATCATTTTGTTCTTCTATTTCTAAATAATCACTATATATTACCGCACAGTCTTCAAGTATAGACAATATGAATTCTTTGTTATGCTTAAGTTCATCTGATATGTCTTGATGAAATATTTCTGCTATCTCTTCTTCAGATATTATTAGTCCCTTGTATATCTCTTTATATCTTTTATTCTTTAAGAAGTCATCCGCGTATTCCGTGAACATGTTTTTTGATTCTTCTTTAGACATATTGAACATATTTTCTGCCATTTTGTAATAATCTAATTCATCAAAATATACTCGATGTCTTCTTATATATAAATATTTAAAGTTTTCTAATACATTATCTGTTTTTAATAGCCCCTCACGCATATTTAGCAGAAATTCCAATACTGGCGTTGAGGTATATATTTGATTCTCACTAATAGTTTCTAGAATATCATAGCTGCCCTCAAACGCATAATATGGATCATATTCATCTGTAAATATTATAGTTGGATTTAATATGTCATAAGCAGTTATCGCTTTGTAAGTATCTGATGTTGGCTCATCAAATAGTTCACTCCTTAAAAGGTTGTTAGGATTTAATTCTTCATTCTTTAATAAGTTGTCTATAGCCGACCATTTTGTTTTTACAGAGAGCTGAGTGTTGTTATCTTTTATCCTATTTATATACTCTCCTAGTACATTATTTAGTTTATTAAGTTCATCTTCGTTCTTATCTTTTGATGCCTGTTGTATTTCTTCTATAAATGTTAAAAGCTTTTCTATGCCAATATTCTCATCTATTATTCTTTTACAATCTAGAATATATTCATTCTTTTCTTTGCTTTCTATAATATTTTTTATAGCATCCAATTTAGATTCTATTGTATTTAGTTTATTTTCTTTGTTAACAACATAAAGCAAATCTAAAAAACTATCTATATTATTTTCTAACTCTACTGTTATTTTAGACATACCCTCACCTTTTACCCTTACATTTATGTTTTAATTAATTTCCTCTATTATACAACAAAAGGAGCAAAATTTATATATTTTGCTCCTTAAATATTTAACTGTTGATACATTTAATTGAAATATTATTTTACATATTCATTTAAAGGTCTAACTTTGAAGTTTAATTCTCCAATTTCAGCTGTTGGTACATAACCAGCTCTTGCATTTACTACATCTGGTAATCTGTTTACTATAGATGCACATGTAAGTTCAACTGTTGCAGGTTTTTCTACAACTATTGTTGTTTCTGGTTCACCAATTACTGTCCATTCGTTTTTATCGAATTCATCTGGGCCATAAACTTTACCAATACATTCACTTTCTATAACTATTCCTTCTGCTGTTTCAGATGTAACAACCGCACTCATACCAGTTGCATCTCCTGCTTTTACAGTCATACCTAATGTTGAAGATTCTAAGTCTGTATGATATGTTTGAGGAACACATTTTTGAGATTGTGCAGTAATATGTAAGCCTAATTTATCTGCTAACCATCCATTTACATTCCACATATATGAAGGTAAGAATTCTCCTTTGTTAATAAGTTCTTGTCTTGCTTCGTCAGATATTCTATCTGCTGCTGCAACTTCTTTATCAAAATCTTCTAGTGTTAAACCAGCACCATGTGCTTTAGCTAAAGCTATACCGTAATCTTCTACGTTGTAGCTAGAGCTTCCTTTTATTTTTGTAATACTTTGTGTAGAACCAGCTATTGAAGAAATTAATTGTCCCCAATATATATCTTGGTATCCACTTCCTGTTATTGTACAGTTAGTTCTTTTTGCTATTTCATCTAATTTATTTGTTAACGCTGGATTTGAGTTTGCAGGATAAAATGCTTCTTCACAAGTTGTGATTGCATTTATTCCAAGTTCAGCACATAGTGTTAATGGATTATCTAGATCTGCAATTAAACTCATTGTTGTAACAATAGCTACATCTGGTTTTGCAGCTGTTAATATTTCTCTAGCATTGTCCATGTGTCCTATAACAACACCTTTATTATCTGAACCTATTATTTCTCCAATGTCTTTTCCTATAACATTTGGATTAACATCTAATGCTGCTACTATTTCAGCACCTTTCTCGTATACATATCTCATTGTGTATACAGACATTTTTCCTGTGCCTATTTGGGCAACTCTTAGTTTTCTTTCCATATATAAAACCTCCTAAAATAAGTGTGTGACACTTATTAGCTAGATATTATCATACTAAACTATTTCTTGCAAGTCCTTTACACACATTCACACAATAACGACAAAAGGAGCAAAATTATGTGTTTTGCTCCTTAATCTTTAATTGTTTTTTCCACAGCATTTTTTATATTTCTTACCGCTTCCACATGAGCACAAATCATTTCTGCCAATTGTTATTGCATTTTCATTATCCATTTGAACTTTAGAAATTTTATTTTCTTTAATTTCTTTTGCCTCTTTAGTATAACCATCATAAAATGCGCTTCTAATATTATATACAATGTTATCTGTTCCAAAATCATAAGAATACTCCGTCTGAGAATATGTACTCTTTGATAACAATTGAAGTGTTAAATTATTTAACTCTAATTTATTATTATTTAGAATTAACAATAGCTTTTTTATTACGCTCTCAAATCCAGTTAATGTATGTAAGTTTCTCATAGTATCAAGATATGTTTTGATTTGATTTTCTACTTGCTTCGATACAATTTCCGGCGTATTTTTAAGATTGAATATTACATTTCTTAAATCCCAATCTGATATTGCATATTCTTTATTACTAGTATTTGTAACAAACCATTCTCTTTTTACAAAATTATTAAACAAATCTTTTTCAAACTTGTTATAGCAATAAACATCGCCCATTTCCAAATCCAAATTATAATTGTTTACTTTATATACTAAATTATTTTCTAGAGTATTATCCAAATATTTAATAAAATGTTTTAATGAATAGTTTTTTATATTACCTTCAATCTCATAATCTAAATAAATATTAATGTTCTTTGCATTTTCTATTTCAGCAATAATATTGTTGATTTTTTCGTATTCCTCTTTTAATGAGTTAGCTGTTTTATATGATATAACTGTTGAAAATCTATTATTCCTAAAATCTTTTTCATATGAATTATCATCTATATGTAATTTAATTTCAAATAGACCAATTTCATCTTTTTCTGAACGCATTACAATTTGCTCGTCTGAACCATATACTTTATTATTTGCTGCTTCTAATATTCTTGCAATATATTCTTTTATTACTGATGCAAATTTCTTACTTTCTTCTGTATTATTGACTAGTTTTATTTCTTCAGTAATAAGTTCACAGTTATTTTTAACTTCCTCATAATTTGCTAAATATATAGTTTTAGCTTCTTCTGTAATGCATCTGTATGTTTTCGTTTCAATAGATTTATCTACATTGTTTTGAAAAGCTATTAATTCTTCGCAAAAATTCTCAAAATTCATATCTAATGACTCTTCGCTAGAAAAATCCAAATCGTTTTCTATCATTTTTCTAGTAATTTCAAAACAATCAAGTATTTCATTACCTACTTTCAAAACTAAATCTGTAAGTTCTATAGAAGATTGTTTTTGAACAAATTCTACGTTTAAATTAGTAGTATTTGAAAACCAGTTATAAAAACACACCATAATATATGAACCTATAGCTTTTACTAACATACTTTTTACATCATCTAAACTCTTATTATATGTTTGTTGCTTTTCATAAGCATACCTAAATGCAATTGCTTTGCTAAAAGCATCTCCAATTACTAGTTCGCTCATATTCTCCAATTCATTATCGTTAGCTGAGTTGCACATATCGTATGCATATGCTAATAACATTTCTATTTTTGCTAATAATACATTCGTTTTATTTTGAAATGTGCTTGTTATTGCTTCTAACTCTTTGTATATATAATTTTTCTTCATATTGTTCCCTTTACTGATTTCTACCGCAACATTGTTTGTATTTCTTACCACTTCCACATGGGCATGGTTCGTTTCTACCAACTGTTTTTTCTACTCTTACAGGTTCTCTTTTTTGTACCACTTCTGGATTTCCTGTGTTCATTACATTAATACTTGCTTTAGACGCATCATCTATTCTGTTTATACTTTGGCCTAATTTATTCACTGTGTTTTTAGTGTTGCTTGTATTATAACTTGTTCTAAATATTGCTTTTATAGTATCTTCTTTGATACTGTGAGTCATTTCAGAGAATATATCATAGCTTTCTTGTTTGTATGCTTCAACTGGATTTGTTTGGCCATATCCTCTTAAGTAGATGCCCTCTTTAAGTTGAGTCATATTATCCATATGTTCTTGCCATTTTTCATCTACTGTTCTTAGCATCATAAGTTTTTCTATTATATTGTATTGTTCCTCAATACCTTGTTCTTTGAATACGTTTCTCTTTTCATTATATACATCAAACACTTTATCTAATAATGTTTGTTCTAATGTATCTTTAGATATTTCATTATCCTCTAATTCAAAACCAAATATACTTTGTAAAGTTGTATTAAGACTTTCTTTATCTATATCTTCTTTTTTAGATAGATTTGATGTATACATATCTACAATTTCATAAACCTTATTTGTAGCCATATTTTTAACAATTAACTCTATACTATCACTATCTAATATTTGTCTTCTTTGATCATAGATTATATTACGTTGTTTGTTCATAACATCGTCATATTCTAAGACATTCTTTCTTATGCTATAGTTACGTCCTTCAACTCTCTTTTGAGCAGTCTCAATAGCACCTGTTAGCATTTTTTGTTCTATTGGCATATCGTCTGGTATGCCTAGCATATTTGCTAAATATTGCACTTTATCTGTACCAAATAATCTCATAAGATCATCTTCAAGAGAAATATAGAATGTAGATTCACCCACGTCTCCTTGACGTCCAGCACGACCTCTTAACTGATCATCTATACGTCTAGATTCGTGTCTTTCACTACCTATGATTTTAAGACCACCTGCAGCTATAACTTTATCTTTTTCATCTTTAAGTTTAGCTTTATATTCTTGCTCTAACGCTTTATACTCTTCTCTAAGTTTTAGTATTTCTGCGTCTTCTGTTGGAAGAGGGCTCATTGCAAACTCTACTTTTTCTAGTTCTTCTCCTCTTTTTTCAAGAGCACGTCTAGCCATAAACTCTGGGTTACCACCAAGAAGTATGTCTGTACCACGACCAGCCATATTTGTAGCAATTGTTACTGCTTTAAATTTACCTGCTTGCGCTACTATTTCTGCTTCTCTTTCATGGTGCTTTGCATTAAGTACTTCATGAGGTATTCTTTCTGCTTTAAGAAGTTTACTAATTAACTCAGATTTCTCTATAGATACTGTACCAACTAGAACCGGTTGACCTTTTTCATAGCAAGCTTTAACATCTCTTACTATAGCATTGTATTTACCCATTTCATTTTTATATACTTGGTCATTTGTATCTATTCTTACTACTGGTTTGTTTGTTGGTATTTCTACAACATCTAGTCCAAATATACCTTTGAACTCTGCTTCTTCTGTTTTAGCAGTACCAGTCATACCAGCAAGCTTATTATATAATCTAAAGTAGTTTTGGAATGTTATTGTTGCTAGAGTTTTAGATTCTCTTGCAATTTTAACCCCCTCTTTAGCTTCAATAGCTTGGTGTAATCCATCGCTATATCTTCTACCTTCCATTATACGTCCAGTAAATTCATCTACAATTAATATTTCACCATTCTTTTCAATATAGTCTGTATCTTTTTTCATAATACCATTAGCACGTAATGCTTGGTTTATTGTATGAGATATTTCCATATTGTCTACATCAGATAAAGATTCTATTCCAAAATACTCTTCACATTTCTTAGTACCTTTTTCTGTTAATGCTGTAGTTTTTGCTTTTTCATCTATTACGTAATCGTATTCTTCATCTGATTCATCAAAAGTTTTGTTGTCTGATTCTACAATAACTTTTGCTTTCATCCTTTTTACTAACTTATCTGCTTTTGTGTATAAATCTGTTGCTTCTTTCCCCATTCCTGAGATGATTAATGGAGTTCTAGCTTCATCTATAAGGATACTATCCACTTCATCCACAACTGCATAGTTTAGCTCTCTTTGTACCATCTCATCTTTAGATAAGCACATATTATCTCTTAAGTAATCAAAACCAAATTCATTGTTTGTACCATATGTAATATCTGCTGCATATGCCGCTTGTTTAGCATGTGGTGGCATATTAGGTACAACAAGTCCTACTGTTAATCCTAAGAATTTATATAATTTACCCATCCACGCACTATGGTATGTAGCTAGGTAATCGTTTACTGTGATAATGTGAACACCTTTTCCAGTAAGTGCATTTAAGTATGCAGGAAGTGTAACAACAAGCGTTTTCCCCTCACCTGTTTTCATTTCTGCAATTCTTCCTTGGTGAAGTATAATTCCACCTATTAATTGCACCTTAAAGTGTCTCATTCCTAACACTCTACTTGAAGCTTCTCTAACAGTTGCAAAAGCTTCTGGTAATATATCTTCTAATGTTTCACCATCATTTAATCTTTTCTTAAACTCATCTGTTTTTGCTCTTAGTTCATCATCTGAAAGTTTCTTGTAGTCTTCTTCTAACGCTTCGATTTTGTCTACAAGTGGCATTATTCTCTTTATTTCTTTTTCGCTGTATGAACCAAATATTTTCTTAATTATTCCCATTTTATTCTCCTCTTAATTCTGCCCTTTTAAACGGTGGTGTTATTATATCACAGGAATATAAATTTTTAAAGTAAAAGTGTAAAATATCCTTAATCTCCCACCGTTTAAAATTTTATGTTGACTTTAATGTGTACGGATGATATAATATTTGGACATAGTAAAGTACCATAGTCCAACAAAAATAATTTAAAAGGAGTGTATTTAGCATGAATGAGTACTTAATAAAAAAAGTCATCGCTTATGATGGCGAAAGAGAAGTGGTTGAATCTGACCAAGAAGAAATGCATCGGTTTATTGTAGAGGGTATACGGCCCTGCTTTGACGATACAGCCGTACTTGCAGTCAAGTTTCTATACTGCGTTTGCGAGGATGATGATGACCCCGAAGAAAGTGTTTGGTATGTTAATCCATACTACTGCTCCGCCCCATACTTTTCTGGTTATTCTGCGTATGGTCCACGGATGGATTCTTCATTTATTCCCGAGCTCTTAATCATCAACCTGCCTGAAACAGATGTCTTCAAAAAATTCGAATCATTCCACGCCTCTATGCTTATTGAAGGTTTAAATGGATTAACAGACCGCGAAAGACTTGAACTTTTCTTAAGGAAGATTAAAAGTATCGATTAAGCACAATCCTTAGTACCAACATTTTAACAATAACCCCGAGTAATTTCGGGGTTCTTTTCTTTATGTTGACTACAAGTCTTTTCCTTGGTATAATATATGCATTGTAGTACGTTAGTACCTCAAAATAATTTTTATAGGAGAACCTAAATGTTAGACTATGTTGTAAAGAAAATAGTCGCAAAGGAAGATAAGCGGATAACCATAGAATCTTCCTACGACGAGATGTTGAAATTTACCGAAAATGAAATTCGTCCGGATTTCGCCGATACTTCCATCATATGTATCAAATTTGTTATATGTATGGGGGAAGAAGATGATGCACCAGAACAGACGGATTGGTATATCAACCCCTGTCACTTTAAAGGTGTTGGTAGCGAATATCCCTACAACCTTACTATGGACTGCGATTTCGTTCCTGAAATCCTACTCCTTGATGTCCCCACAGTGTATATCAAAAACAAATATATGGCTTTTAACGCCACTCTCTTGTTCACCGATGGCACGGAGAATCTTTCAGACGAAGAAAAGTACGGACAGTTTTGGTCAAGACACGGAAAAGCAATAAAAGAATATCGCAAGCGTCATTCTAACTAAACAACTCTGGCCACCCCTAATTAATTTTAGGGGTGGCTTTCTTTTACATACGTTAAATCCATGCATAAAATTGAATGTTAAGAATAATATGTAATATATTTTAGAGGTGAATTATGTACGTTAAAAATATAAAATTAAATCCTAAAAAGATTCTAATAATCTGCTTAATAATAGCAATAGGAATAGCATTAGTTTTAGAGCTTGGTGGCAATTCTTCTACTCCACTTCCTGCTCAAACATATGACTATGAACTAAACGAAGATAACTTTACAACTATTCTAAAACAGGCACATAACAATATCGATGGCTGTGTTGGTAAAACTGTAAAAGCGTCTGGTTTTGTATTTACTCTTTATGATTTCAAACAAAATAACTTTGTTTGTGGTAGAAATATGATGTTAGACGGCGAAGAAAAAGTAGTTGGTTTTCTTTGCGAATACAACGGAGATTTAGACCTTGCACAAGGAGAGTGGATAGAAATCTCCGGTGTAATAACAAAAGGCTATTATATGGGAGATATGCCCGTAATAAAGGTAGATAAAATTAAAAAGATTGCAGCACCAGCAAATACATTTGTAAAAGCACCAGATAATCTTTAGTATACAATCTAAAATATTTGTGGTATACTTTTTAAAGAAATAAATATATAGAGGTGTTTTATGAGTAAATTGAAATGGAAACCAGGAACAATGGTATATCCCCTACCACCAGTTTTAGTATCTTGTGGTACAATGGATAAAAGTAATATATTAACTGTTGCATGGACTGGAATAATATGTACAGATCCAGCAATGACATATGTGTCTATACGTAAAGAAAGATATTCATACAATATTATTAAAGAAAGCGGAGAATTTGTAATTAACCTAGCAAGTGCAGACCTTGCTAAATATGTAGATTACTGCGGCGTTAAATCTGGCAAGTTAGTAGATAAATTTAAAGAATGTAACTTTACTAAAGAGCAAGGAACTGAAACAAATGTCCCAATGATTAAAGAGTGTCCAATATCTATTGAATGTAGAGTTAAAGAAATAAAAGAACTAGGTACACACGATATGTTTATGGCAGATATACTTGCTGTAAATGTAGACGAAAAATATCTAGATGAAACAGGTCGTTTTGATATGCGTGCTTGCAACCTTTTAGCATATTCTCACGGACATTATTACAGTCTTGGTGAAGAACTAGGCAAGTTTGGATTTAGTGTAGAGAAAAAGAAGAGTAAATAATATTTACTCTTCTTTTTTATTATATCCCCATAAGCTTTTTCTTCTTTTTTTCAAAGTCTTCTTCAGTAATAATTCCTTCATCTAATAATGCTTTATACTTTTTTATTTCTGCAATTTCATCTACTTGAGCATCTATAACTGTATTATTCTCCTTTGATTGTTCGATTCTATCATAATCTTTCTCTGGAATTAAAGCTTCTAGCGCTTCTAATGAACTAATTTTAAGTTCAATCGTTTCGGTTTTAGTCTTTAATACGATAAAACTATTATCCACTGATTTAATAGAATTTTCGCTAACAACATCATACATATTTGCTTTATAATCATGTTGATAGTGTACTCTATAAAACAATATGTTGTCGATTTTAATTTCATTTATTTTTATTTCGTTTTGAACATAATCTTTTTCGCATTCTCTAGGTTGCTCAACCATATAGAAGATACCGTCATTTTTCCAACAACTAAATCTTTCATCTTTTTTAGTTGTAATATAATATTCTTGATCATTCCAACCATACTTCTTCATAAGCTGTATTCTTTTCTCTTTATGTTGTTCTACCGCTTTTTTAGCAATCGAAATATATTTATTAATCTCTTCATATGCTTCATCAACCAAATCTACTGCTACCAATATTGCATTCATACCAAATAAATCTTTCGTTTCAATCATCAATGTATTATATTTTTTTGTTATTTTTTCAATATCATTAATATCAATGTGGAGACGAGAATACCCTATAGCCCTCGAAAAAGGTAATACTTTCGCAGTCCTGCAGATTATTAAATAGCCTGAATAGCAGATTGAGCCATATATTCGATTCAATTCTAATAGCATTAATCTACTCCTTAACTCATCTGATTTGTCCTTTTCTGTCCATTCTGCTATTAAGTTAACACCTTCTAATTTTTCAAGCTCATCCAAGTTTGTGCTTTCAAATTCACCGTTAGACATAACATCACCTTTTAAATCTTTCTATCTAAATACTTGTTTACAAAATTAGTTTTATTATTTAGTTTTTTAACCAAACATTCTCCTGCTAATGCAATATTTTTTATATCTTCATTGTCATATTCTATTTTGATTATATCGTGCATTATCTTATCTCTTTTTCTTTTCCATTCTACAATGCCTTCTATTAGTTCAGTTGTAATATGTTTTCTGATATATTTATCTTGGAATTCTTCCCTACTATTTATCATATTTAACTTTTTAGATAATTTATAATTATGCCCTTTATCATCTACATAGTTTATCTTTGCATGTTTTAATAGAGATTCTGTTCTATCTTCTAGTATCGAATACACTATAAATATTGCTTCATAATAATACTCATTATTTGTAGCTCTTGTTAATTTTGACATTAAATTTACGTATTTATTTTTCTTTTCAATATTTTTGTTATTCTCACTCATAAAACTTTTTCTCCTTTATTTACATTTTATATACTCTCCGAATAGTCCTTCATTTCTTTTGCATCTAGGCTTTGTGTTCCTGCAGATTCACAGATTATTGTTGGTTCTAGTTTAAGTTTCTTTATTGCATTTATTACCGCTTTGTAGTCTGGTCCAAAACCTTCATCTGCAAATGTTACATGTTGTTTTTCTCCACCGTTTTCTGTGTATTCCATTTTACTAAAGTGGCTGTGGAAGTGTTTCATTCTTTCATATCCTAGTTCATCTATGTACATTTGAAGTTCTTTTGTGAAATCTTCTTCTGTTCTAAGTGCTCCTATATGTCTGCAATAAAGATGACCAAAGTCTATTGTTGGTATTAGTCTATCATCTACTTTACACATCTTTATTATTTCTTTGCTATCTCCTAGTTGGTTTATCTTACCCATTGTTTCTGGACATAATGTTATATCTCCTAGGCCTAGCTTGTCTGCTTCTTCTAATGCCCTTTTAAGAAGTGCACTTGCACTATCTACAGCATATTCTCTTTCTAGTCCTAGAAGTGCTCCTGCGTGAACTACAACTTTAGTTGCACCCATTTTCTTAGCTGCTGCCATAGAATCTGTTATATATTTTATTGTAGATATTTTCTTTGCTTCTTCTTGTGTAGAAAGCGAAATATAATATGGCGAATGAACACTTAAAGAAATGTTGTATTTCTCTGCTGCTTCTTTTAGTTTTGCTGCTTTCTCATCAGATATTCTAACACCCCTTGAGCATTGATACTCATACGCATCAAGTCCCATTTCTGCTAAATACTTTGGCATCTCTTCTGAGTTTTTATATCCTGCATTATAGAATGCATCATCATTTCCTGCTGGTCCAAATTTCATATTATTCCTCCATACCTCTTACTTTTTCTTTCATTACTTTTACTATTTCATCGTGAACTATTCCATTTGTTGCAATAGCTCCGTTTATATCTTCATCATATCTTTGGTCTTCACCAAATAAATCTGTAAATTTACCGCCTGCTTCTTCAACTATTACTTTAGCTGCTGCAACATCACAGTTTTTACCTTTGCTTCCTGGGAATATTACTACTGTATATTCTCCACTTGCAACACATGTACAAGCTCTTGCCACACTACCAATACTTGTATAATATGTTTTCTTACTTAATTCTCTCATACAGTCATAGATATCGTATTTAGAAAGACTCCACATATCATAGTTGCCTATACATCTTTTATCTTCTAAAGTTATATCATTTACATGTATTCTATTTCCATTTACATATGCACCTTTATTCTTAGCAGCATAATATGTTCTACTATTAAACGGATCACATATTACTCCAACTACTGATTTACCATCTACTACAAGTGCAAGTGAAAACACTGCTACTGGTATATGTCTCGCATACATAGCTGTTCCATCTACTGGGTCACACACCCAAACATAGTTGCTATGTCCCATTTTTTCTTCTTCTCCATCTACTGAATGAGTTGGAAATTCTTCTCTTACTCTTTCTATTAAATAACGGTTTATTTCTTGGTCTGCTTTAGTTACTATTGTTTGATCTACTTTATATTCTGAATCTATTTTATATCCATAGTATCCAAGCATTATTTCTTTTGCTTTTTCTGCTATTTCTAAAGCAAATTTTAAATATCTTTCGTTCATTATATATTCCTTCTTTAATTATTTTTTATCTTTCATTATTAGTTGTTATTTATACATCCATCCTAAAAGCAAATCTGAAAGCCCTGTACAAAGACTTAAATATCCATTTAAGAATGGTTCTGTACCAAACAACATTACAAGTATTGTTCCAATTACTATATATGGTCCAAATGCCATATATGAGGTGTGTTCTGTCTTTTTTAATACTATTAATATAATTGCTACAATAGCTGCCATAAAGAAAGCAAGTATTGTAATAGTAAAGATTATATCTGCCTGAGCAAAGAAATCTAAGAATCCTGTTGGAAGTCCTTTTATTCCAAATATTAAACCAAGGCATGCCATAAGTTTAACATCTCCCATTCCCATACCTTCTTTTCTAAATACTAAAATTGAGAATAGCGCAATTAAAAGATATATTCCTCCACCTGTTATAAGTCCTATTATATGTCCTAACCAATTTGTATGATCTACCGCTGTTGCTATTATTCCTAATAGAAGTAACACCACTTGTACAGTATCTGGTATTAGTTGCATCTTAAAATCTAATACTAACGCTACCATAAGCATTGAAATGACAATCATATACAAGTATTTTAGAAATGTAGCTTGTACAAAGTATGCTACTAGATTAAACAAAATTACAAATAATATTGAATATTTAATATTCCACTTAAATCCTGTTTTAAGCGTTGGTATCACTTTCTTCAATTCATCTTCGTCTACTATTATTTCTGGTAGTCTATAAATTAAATGCGCCGTTACTTGTCCAAGTATTAGCGCTAGTATCGTTGCTATGATATAGTTAATCATTTGCACTCTCCTTTTCAAGTTTCTTCATTACCATTCTTTCAAATGGTCTTTTAAATGATGTGTATATTCCTTCTTTTTTACTTAATGGATTTACTAAAATAGATTTTATTCCAAATCTATTTGCTCCCCATACATCAGTAAATAATTGGTCACCAACTAAAACAACTTCTTCTTTTTTTACATCCATTATATTTAAAGCCATAGCCATAGCTTTTGTACCTGGCTTTCTAGCAAAGTATAATCCGTAAATATCTAAATCTGTCATTATTTTTTTAACTTTCTTTACATTTAATGTGTTACTTACAAGACATATTTTGTATCCTAATGTTTTTGCTTCCTCTATCCATTTTCTGTTTTCTTCAGTTATGCCTTTACCAAGTGTTGTAAGTGTATTATCTACATCAAACATAATGCCTTTTATATTATCTCTTTCAAGCAAAACAAAAGGTATGTTTGAAACTTTGTCTATTTTGTATGTTGGTTTAAATCTTTTCAAGATTAGCCCTCCCTTAACTTTGTATATATTATCATTTATATAGGTATTTTTCAATTAAATCGTTGAAAAAAAAGCAAAATGTGATATACTCTTTAAGTAAATTGTTACAGATATGTACAATTATATGAAAGGAGTGATACATTTGAATACAGTTTACGAAGAATTAAAATCTCGTGACCTTATAAAGCAAATAGCTTTCGAGGATGAATTTGAAAAATTAGCAAAGGAGGAGAAGTTTTCAGTATATCTAGGCATTGATCCAACTGCTGACAGTATTCACATTGGTCACTTTATGCCTTTAATGATTATGTCATACTTCCAAAAACATGGTCATAGACCAATACTTTTAATGGGTGGTGGTACTGCTTTAATAGGAGACCCATCTGGTAAGTCTGATATGAGAAAAATGCTTACAAAAGAAGACATAGATAACAATGTGGAGAAAATTAAAAAACAAGTTAGCAAATTCGTTTCTTTCGAAGGAGAAAACGGTGCAATAATAGTTAACAATGCTGACTGGATATTAAATCTAAACTACATGGATTTCATTCGTACTTATGGAGTTCATTTTAATGTAAATAGAATGCTTGATGCTGAATGTTTCAAGATGAGAATGGAAAAAGGTCTTACATTCTTTGAACTTAACTACATGTTAATGCAAAGCTACGATTTCTTAAAGTTATTTGAAACAGAAAATTGTAGAGTACAAATTGGTGGCGATGACCAATGGTCTAATATGCTAGCAGGTGTAGACCTAATTAGAAAGATACATAAAAGCGGAAGCTTCTGTGTAACTTGCCCACTTCTACTTAACTCAGATGGTACTAAGATGGGTAAAACAGTTAAAGGTGCTTTATGGTTAGATCCAGAAAAAACTACTCCATATGAGTTCTACCAATACTGGAGAAACATTGAAGATGCATCAGTTAACCAAGTACTTAGATCTTTAACTTACCTTCCAATGGATGAAGTTAATAGACTATCTAGCTTAAAAGATGAACAGATTAACGAAGCTAAAAAAATAGCTGCATTTGAAATAACTAAGCTTATACACGGCGAAGAAGAAGCTTTAAAAGCTAAACAAACTGCAGAAGAGTTATTTGAAAACAGACAAAATGCAGATAATATGCCAACAGTAGAATTAGCAAAAGACTCATTTGTTGATGGAGTTATAGGATTATTAGATGTTATGGTTGTTGCAAATGTTGCTAAATCTAAAGGTGAAGGTAAAACATTAATCGCTGGTGGCGGTGTTTCATTAGATGACGAAAAAGTTACAGACATATTTAAGAAATTAGACTTAGCAGACTTTGAAAAAGGATATGTTGTCCTTAAAAAAGGCAAAAAAGTATTTATTAAATTAGTTATTAAATAACAAATAATTTATATGAGATTTTAAACGCATACTTTACAGTATGCGTTTTTGTTGTATTTTACATAACTTTGTGGTATAATATATAAGCAATTTTGTCTTTGGTCTAACTTACTATGTTAGACAGCAAAAAATATATATTAAAAGGAGAAAAAATATTATGTTGTAGCAGAAGCAAAAACAAACAAGACGACCAAATAAAATCATGGAGGAACAGATTTTGTTACTATTACTTTCAAAGGATGTAAATGTGTGCGAAATCTCTAAAGTGCTTGTAAAGTATAAAATCAAAGCACGTATTGATGGAGACACCATTTACCTTGATGGCACATTACCCGATGAACTTTTAGACACCCTGTCTAGTATGGTAACTGTTGTTGGTGTGCAGAACTATACTAGTAAAACTTGCTTTACCAATTACTCAAGTAACAGATTTACACACACACCAATGTTTATAGCTAAAGTAACCAAACCCAAACAAGTAGTAGAAGCTTCTGTAAAGGAAGAATCTCCTGCTTTAGAAAAACGCAATGAAGTTTCCACAGAATCTGGCACAATTGAAACTACAGAAGAAGTGATTGAAACTACCGACGAATCAGAAAGTACTGCAGCAGCGAACGCGGAAACAGATGAAGTTATAGTCGAAACTCCCGAACCTTCTCGTAAAGTAAGGAGAGTAAAACGCGGCGAAGTATATCGTTGTGATTTAGGAGATGCAGTTGGCTCTGAGCAGGGAGGCATTAGACCTGTTATTGTTATCCAAAACGATAAGGGTAATAAATACTCCCCTACCACAATTGTAATTCCTTTCACCACAAAGTATAAGCCCAAGTATCTTCCCACCCATTTCACTTTCAAATTCACAGAAGAAACAATGGCGGATTATACCAAGGCTCATCCCGGTCTTACTTCTGGTTACAGTACTGCTCTTGCAGAACAAATCCAAACAGTAGACAAAACTCGCTTTATGCAGTATTTGGGTACAATGACAGATTCCTTTATGGACGAACTTTCAAGTTTCATTTGTACTTCTTTAAGTCTTACGACTGAAGAAAAAAATGAGGCCTCGGAAGCTATCGCACCTGTTAAGGAAACAAAACCTGCAGCCACAAAGGAACAACCTGTTTCAGCACCTGTTAAAGCCCCTGTCGTTCAGCCTGCAAAACCCGTAGCAGTGCCAAAGGTTCAACCTACTCCACCTCCTACTCCTAAAAAGAAGAAAAAAAGTACTTTTAGGAAGGACTCGGATTACGACCCGCGTGAAAAACAAATCTCTAAAATCAAGCAAGAACCACCTAAACCTGTCCCGGTCGTACAAAGCATTGAGGAACTTAATGATGTTCAACGCGAGCTCTTAAAGTTTGCTAATCTTACAGATGTATATAACATTTGTAGCGATGCTATGTCGGACAAAGATAAGGTAAAGATTCTGCTTGAGATTTTCGGTTTTGATTCCACAAGACGAGGTGTAGACCTTTTGAACGATGCAATTTTTGCAAGTCTTAGATGTCAGTATTACAATTTGGAAACACTTTCAAATCTTATTCATAAGATTCATTCTGAAATTGTTCCTTCTGAAATCCAAAGATTAATCGTTGCAAGAGTTAAGGAAAACTTCAAGATGAAAAAAGCTCCCACTAGCGATTTCATTCGCTTAATCAACAACTTAATAAAGACCAAAGGAGAATTAGTTAATGAATAGACTCACATTTAAAGTAAATGGCCCCAAAGATGGAAACATATCTCCACTTCTCAAAGCGGTTACAAAAATCCGCTGCAGAATCTACCTCGATGTAGAAAACGGCTTCGTAACCGTCGAAAATGTTCATGATGAACTTATCGACTCCGTTATCGACCTCATCAACGAGTACTACGTACTTCTTGGTGTAGAGGTGGACAATCTCGTAGAAGATGAAGAAGTATTCGAAGAAAAAACTTGCGAAGAAGAAGCTGTTCAGGAACCTAGCGAAGAACGTGTTGTAGTTTCTGTTACAGAGTTTTCTGAGGAATGTCCTGAAGGACGCGATGTCCCAGCCGAGGAATACCAATCAGAAGTTGCTGATGACACTGTTATCGTTTCTGTTGAGGAATTCCCGCCCGCGCCCAAAGAAGTTGGCCCTCAAAGTGAAGATGACCTCATTATCAAGAAGATTGAATTCCAGAATCCTGCTATTGAGGCAGCAATGAACAAGCTGCTTCGCACTGCCTATTGGGCAATGTACAAGCAGTGCAGTAGCGAGAAAGAAATCGTAAACCATATCTGGACCGCGATTCGTGAGATGAGCCTCAAGTTCACCGACCCTAACATCATTGAATTTTCTATCGGCGATGTTGTCGACTGTTACTTTGGTACACATCTTCCCCGCGAAATCAACGGCAGCCACGTTCTTGGTATCGTACTCGATATCACCGCAGATAAGATGGTATACGTTGTTCCGATTACCAAAGCCCTCGAAGATATCGATGCAAAGGTATACATTACCTTCCACAGAGATATTGATGTAGATTACTACTACGAGCAGTACTACGGCGGCACAGCGCTTCTTGACAAAGGTCGCTACCTTCGTGCAGAAAGACTTCAATCTGTTGTTGGTAAGGCTAAGCCAAACTTCTTGTACAACTTGGTAACCTTACTTCCTAAAGCGAGAGATTACAGTGCAAACTTTGAGCATCTTTTCGAGGATATCGATGACAGCGAACCGGAAATGATTTTCACAGACGATTCCGAAGAAGATACCACTACTTCTGTCGATGAAGTTGCAGGTGCATCAAGTGAAAGTACACCTAAAGCAGCTTCTTCTGAAGTAGTTTCCTCTACCCTTCCTAAAGGCCAAACCGCAGAAGATGTTCTTCTTACGGTAGTCGGCGATGCCTTGAAGGATATTGAAGTAGGCGGTTCTATTCTTGCGAACACCCGCAACTTCCTTACTGCAATTGGTTTGCCTACGGACAATCCGATTATTAATGAAGCCTTCCTCGCTTCTACTTCTATTAAGCGAATCACTTACGAAAATATCATCGCTGAAGTTATGAAAACAAATTCTGAACTTACCGAAGATACCGTAAAGGATGGGCTTAAGGAAGTCTTCAGAAGTTGGGTAGCTTCTAACGCAACACTTGCCCCTTACAACAGACTCGCTATAACCTCTCTGCTTAAGCTCTTTGCTAAGGCAGTTAACGGTTAAACATTGTTAATACAATTTTGCTAAACTAAAACTTATACTAAAAACCGTGTAGGATATTTCCTACACGGTTTTGCCTATTTTTATATTATTTTTTCTTTATGTTGATTTCTTACTATTTCTTTCTAAATACAAATGTTACTGCATACATTATTCCAGATATAACAACTATAGTTGGACCTGTTGCTACTGCAAATATATATGAAAGAATTAATCCTGTAAATCCAGCTACTAATGAGAATAATATTGAATATATTGTGTATTCTCTCATATTTCCTGAAATGTTTCTTGCTGCTGCAGCCGGTAATATTAGAAGCGCATTTATTAAAAGGATACCTACCCATTTAATAGTTAGCATTACAAGTACTGCAATAAGCACTCCAAATACATTTTCAATAACTTGTACTTTTATTCCTTTAGCTCTTGCTAAAGATACGTCTGTGCTTATAGTTATTAACTCGTTAGATAATTTGCACCAAATAAGCAGTGTAATTATTAACATTATTAACAGCATTAATATCTCACTTGCTGTTACGCTTAGAATATCTCCTACTAAGTACTGAGAATATTTATTTATTCCACCATACTTAGATAAAAGAACTAACCCTAATGCAATAGATACAGATGAAAATACGCTTATTATTGTATCTGTTGATGCTGTCTTTTTGTTCTTTATATAATTAAGTAGTATTGCAAATATTACTGCAAATATTACCATAGATAAAGAATAATTACTTATTCCAAGTATTGCGCCTATTGCTATTCCTGTTAAAGCAGAATGTCCTAATGCATCCGAGAAGAATGACATTTTGTTGTTTACTATCATACTTCCAACAAGACCAAATAATGGTGAAATTATGAATATTGCAAGTAATGCATTTTTCATAAAGTCATATTCCATGAACTCCAAAGGTAATATAAATTCTATTATGTTATATATTAATTCCATATTATACTACCTCCATTCCAAACTCATTCTTAAATTCAGAACTTGTTAGTACTTGTTCTGGTGTTCCAGATTTTAATACTTTCTTGTTTATTAGTACTACTTTATCTGCATACTGTCTTACATATTCAAAGTCATGAGATATTATTAGTATTGCAATATCTTTTGTGTTCTTTATTTCATTAATTAGTTTATAAAACTCTTGCTTACCGCTAGCATCTATTCCAGATACAGGCTCGTCCATTATTAACAATTCTGGATAAGGCATTGTAGCTGCTGCTATTAACACTCTTTGGACTTGTCCACCAGATAGATCACATATTCTTTTATCTATAAGACTATCTGCACCAAATTCTTTTAAGTGTTCCTTAATCTTTGCATATTGCTTTTTAGATTTATAGAAGCAAACTGGTCCACGACCTGTTACGCTTGCTATAAAATCATACACGCTCATTGGCGATGCTTCTATTTCTATTTTTTGTGGTACATAACCTATTGTTAGTTTTGTACTATTGTTGTGTTTACTAGAAAAGCTGATGTTACCTGTATATGGTACTTCATTTAGAATTGCTCTAACTAAAGTAGATTTACCTGCACCATTTTTACCAACTAGCATTGTTGTTTCGTTACAATGCATATGCATTGATATTTCATCTAGTATTGTATTATCTTCTATTTTTACAGTTAATTTATCTACTTTTGTACAACAATGTTTACAATCGTTTCTTTCCAACGTCTTCCCTCCTACTTTAAAGCCTCTTTAATAACTTCTAAGTTTTCTCTCATTATCTTTATATATTCATCCTTATTATTCTTGCCTGATGTTACTGGATTTAATTCATATATCTTAACGCCTGCCTCTTTAGCAACTGTAGCTGCTATGTTTACATTATATCCAGCTTCAACAACTATACATTTTACATTATGTTCTTTTATTTCTTTTACTATATGTACTATTTCACTAGCACTAGCTGCCTCACCATGCTCTTTTTCTATTTTAGTTACTACATTAAGTCCAAATTCATGAGCAAAATAATCAAAAGATTCATGAAATGTTACTATGTTTTTATTAGGTAAAGATTTAATTGTATTTTCTATTTCTTTCTTTAATTCTTCAAGTTCTTTTATATATTCTCTAGAATTATTTAAATACACTTCTGCATTTTTACTATCTATTCTAACTAATCCTTCTGTAATGTTTTCTATTTGTCTAATATAATTTGATACACTTACAAATATATGTGAGTTATGTTCTTCCTCTTCCCCTTCATGATTGTGATTATGATGGCATTCCATCTCTATTAACTCTATTCCTTTAGAAGAATCTATTATCTCTAAATTGGAATAATTAGATATAACATTAGAAAGGAATCCTTCCATTCCTGCACCGTTTATAACAAGAGCATCACTATCTACTAACGATACCATCTCCTCTGTAGTAAGGGAATACTCGTGAAGACATGATGTTGTTCCTTTTGTTAGGTTAGTCACCTCTACATCTTCTACCCCATCAGTTATATTTAAAGTAGCAACATACATTGGATAAAATGATGTTGTAATATTTAATTTTTCATCTCTCTTAGTTTCTACCATACTTGCTATAACTAATACTATGATTACCCATATAGCAAGAATAGCTGGTATAACAATATTCTTTTTCATTAAAGTCACCTATCTTTAATTATACCATATTTAAGGCTATTTGTTAACTAGTTTTACATAATTTCACAAAGAAAAAACTTGCCAGTTTATCTAGCAAGTTTTATTTTCTTCATCTACTTCTTTTATTTCTTTGCTTTCATATTCTTGTTCATTAAACGCAAACATTGTTGCCCAATACCATATAATTACTATAATAACCTCTAGGTAATCTTCAAACACAGCTTTTTCAGGTAATTCACAAAGAAGTATTGGTATTATTAATGTACCTATTCCTAACAAATCTTCTCTCCAGCCAGTAAATTTTTTGTTTGTTATTTTACACAGTATCTTAAATGTTGGAAGTAGCATAAAAGCAAGAGCAAAAAATATTACACAGTCACTTTTATCTATAAATAATGCTGCGACTAGGAGACACATTGCCGCAAGTATATATCTTACTATTACTTCTAATATCTTTACTGCCTTTTTCATCTTACCTCCTATATTTACTATGCTAACACCTTATTCTTAAATGCTTGTTTCATTTCATCTGTAACTCCTAGTGCTTCTTTTATATAGTTGTCTATTGTTCCGTATGTTTCTTTTATTGCTTCTATTGCAGTTTGTAAATATGATTCATGTACCATATAATAACTTCTAGCTTTTACAGCTAATTCTTTATTCCACATTAGAATATTTATTAATACATAGAATAAATTTGCTTTAGGTTTATGTGTTTTGTTTATTTCTAAATAGTTGTTCATTATTATCTTTTCATCTACATCTAATATATTTAGTAACAACATTGCTACTACACCCGTTCTGTCTTTCCCAGCTGTGCAATGGAAAAGTACTGGATATGTATCTGAATTAATTATTTCGTGAATTATATTTTTTAATTGCCCTATTGAATACTCATCTGTAACCATTAATTTATATAGATTTTCTATGCTCACCATATTCTTTAGCATTTTTAATTTGTTTTCCTCTTTTTCGTGAGTTATACCCGCTGTCTTTTCTTTGAATATTGGCATATGTAAATATTTTATATTATCTATTATTGTATTTGGCTTCTCATCTGCTTCTACTGCTGTTCTTAAATCTATTACTTTAGATAATTTATATTTTCTTATTTGTTCTATTTCTTTTCTATTTATCTTGTATAGACTTTTTCCTCTTACAATCATATTGGGTTTTATAGTCTTACCTTCTTTGTTTTTTATTCCACCTAAATCTCTATATAATAACATGCTATTCTCCATTTCTCTTGTTTCCAGACTACATTATACTATAAGTGTAAATAAAATAAAAGTAGCAGATTTATTATATCTACTACTCTATTTTATAACTTTATCTTTGTACTATCATCTTCCTTGTCCTAGCTATAATATATGCAATGAATGGAATTGCTAGGCCAAATACTAGATGTAACGTTAAACATATATCTGCTGAAAATACTTGAAGTGAAAAGTAACTGTTTGCTATCATAATTGAAAGTATATATAGTATTAACATTATTGGTGTTACTGTTATTCTTCTGTTACTTAGCTTACATTTTATCTTGCATATATTTGTTGCCATTAGTATACAATAAGATACTGCCATAAAGTCTGCTACTATCCAGAAAGTTATAAATATTGCTTCTATTCTTTCTAGTACTCCAAATACATTTATTACTTTAAGTGCCATAAAGAATGGTTGAGATAAAGAAGCTACTACCTCTGGACTAAATATTCCTATTGTTATTGCAGTTCCAATAGCACCAACTACACCTGTTGCTATTGCTGCGCCTATTCCAAACTTCTTTATTTTTTCTTTGTCTTCTATCTTGTTCCCTATAAACATCGAGAATGTAAATATACTAAAAAGTCCTGTGCTTTGTGTGCTTGCTAAAAGTATGTTTTTTGTGTCATAAGTTGTAACTGGCCATAAGTTTTTTATCTCTATATTTGGCAGTACAGTAAAACAAATAAATACTAAAACTAGTCCAAATAGTTCTAACATTACTTCTGCAAATCTACCATAGCTTTTTATATTTCCTCTTACAAAGAAGAATATTACTATTAACATTGTAATTAAGAAAAATCTATATGGCGTATATATTAACATAGTTGAAGTAAGTCTTTCTGCTACAAGTCTTATTTCTATCGCAGCCCAAAGTATTAACCAAACTACATAAACTACAGCAAGTATACTCCCTATTACTTTGCCAAATACAGCATCAAATACATCTGTTAAACTTTCTAATATTTTTCCATCTTTCCTTTTTACATTATTCATTAAGTTATGTACTATGAGTACAATTAATATGTTTGGAATTATACTGACTAAAGCAGCTACCCATGCAGCTTTACCACCAATACCCGCTGCTCTTACAGGGAATCCTCTTACTATTGGTGCTATAACTAAAAGCATAAACATAGCTGTTACTTGGAACATAGATATTTTATTCTTACTCATACCTACACTCCTTCCATATTTAGCATCTTTATTACATATTCTGAAATTCCATGTCTTGTTGGATCTAAGTAATAATATATACCTAGTCCTAATGCTAGTATTGTTAGTAAAATGTAAAATATTAAGTCACTTTTATTATTTGACTCTTTTAAATCTTTTACATCTATTAATATTCCTGCTGCAAGTACTAATACATAATATATCATTTGCTATTTCCCTTCTGTTTATAATTACTTTCAACTACATCATATGTTGCTTCTATTTGACCTTTTGCTTCTACTGTTATTTTACATTTCTTAAGTATTTCACTAAAATTTTCTTCATTCTTTTTATACTTATATGGATTTTTAAATTCTAGTTTCCCTTTTAAGGCTAAAAAATCCATATCTTTGTCTATCTCTAACTTAATTATATCTTCTATTTGTTTCTTTACAGTCTCATTTAATGCTTTCTCGTATTCTTCTACTTTAGCTAGTGTAAATACTGGTTCTAATGCCTTTACTTCTTCATAGTTAGCATCAAATGTAACCGTAAATATTATTTCATTTAATATGTCGTTTTCATCAAATTTAAATTTTTCTTTTACATTTAGTGTATCTATTCCAAAAGAAACAAAAGTGTCCCCTTTTTCTATATTTATTTCAGATGCATTGTTTTTAGTTAAAATATAATTGGCTACCATTGTTTCTTTTTCTGTTAACATGTCTACCATTTGCATATCTTTAATTATTCCAACACCAGCATAACTAAAAGGCACGTGTGTTTCTTCTATTCCACTATGTTCCGTGGATATATTATCCACACTTTCCCCACTATGCATACTATCGTACTCTTCCACTTTTTCATCAAAGGCACCTAGATAATCTGTAAATTCTATTAAAGGGATCATTCCTATTTCCTCTTTAGTAAACAAAGTTTTTACTACATCTAAAACTTCAATATCCATACTTACTCTCTGAGCCCAAAAGTCATTTTGCATAAGTTCTAGTTTATCTTCTAACTTGTAATCTGAAGATGCTGCCTTTTCCAAAAACTCTTTTGCAGTTGCACCTTTAACTACATATATTCTTGCATTAAGTCTTGTTTGGTAGCCTCTAACTATTGCATCTATCGCATGATAAAAATCTGTTTTAGCTGTTTCTTCTCCTATGAAATAATATTGAATATGACTTGATGTAATATATTTGTCTGTTGTTGTTTGTATATGACGCATATCAAAGTTATAGTTGTCTGCATCTATGGATATAACTTTTAGTGTTTCGCTGCCACTTTCACCATTACTTCCCATAGTTATTTCATCGCCTTTTAGATAAGACATTTCATAACCAGTATCTGTTTTATCTAATCCTGCTACCATCACCACTTCTATATCCGAAATTTCACGTCTTAATGGAATTAAATCTATGTTAAACAAAGTTACCGTAACTAAAAGTACAATTGTTACAATTGTTATAATTTTTGCTCTCATACTTTCCACCTAACCATTTTATCTTTTCTCTTTGTACTCGGCGTCCTAATTAATGTATCTGCAAGAAGTGCTTTACCACCATTATCTGCAAAAGGTTTTAAGTATGCTGTTTTAAATGAAGTCATTCCACTTAGATAATATATTGCTGTTATTAATGCTAAAGACATTCCATAGAGTCCTGCTAAGGATGCTGTTACTACTAAAAACATTCTACCCAGTCTTACTGCATTAGACATATCTGGACTTGGTATTACAAAACCGCATATTGCAGATGCTGCTACTATAACTACAACTGCTGGTGATACAAACTTTGCATTAACAGCAGCTTCACCAACTATTAGCGCGCCTACTATAGATACTGTTTGGCCAGCGGTTTTAGGCATCCTATTTCCCGCCTCAAGCAGTATCTCAAATGCGAGTAACATTATTATTATCTCAAGATAAGCCGGTAGTGGCACATCCTGTTTGCTTGCTATAATACTTTTAGCAAGTGTGGTTGGTAACATCTCTTGATGGAATGTTATAACAGATATGTATAACCCGGGTAGAGTTAGAGTTATGAATGTAGATAAATAACGAAGTAGCCTAATAAATGAACTTACAAAATAATTAATATTATATTCTTCTGGTGCTTGCATAAACATAGCAAATACCGCAGGCATTATATACACCATAGGGAATCCGTCAATTATTACTGCAACTTTTCCTTCTATAATATTAGCTGCAACTTTATCTGGTTTTTCCGTAGATACGAGTTGCGGAAATACGGAATATTTTCTTTCTACCATATTTTCTTCAAAGTCTGTTATGGATATTAATGCAGGAATGTCTATACTTCGTATTCTTTCAAGCACATCATTAACTAGTTCTTGGTTTGCTGTACCTTCCATATACAAAACAGATACTTTTGTTTTAGTTTCTGTTCCTACATCTTCATCTATTACTTTAAGTTTAGGTGTTTGTAACCTTCTTCTAATTAATGAAATATTGGTTGTTCTTGCTTCAATAAAGCCTTCACGTGGACCTAATACAACACTTTCGTTTTGTGGTTCATCTATGCTTCTTCTACTGTAATTACGAGTATCAAAAACATAACCTTGTTCCTCACAAACAAGTGCAAAGCATCCATCTAACATTGCTTCAATTATTTTATCTTTATCTGTTTCAACCTTTATATCTGAATGATAAATCTTTCCTTCGGTTATTAGCTTTTGTAAATCTTGGGTGTTATTTATATCTCCTAAATTGTTTGCTAAAGGTTTTAATATCTCTTCGTCTATAATTTGAACATTTATTAACATATTAAAATACAGTTTATATATTTCCGTATTAGAGTTTTCTGATATTATTTTTTGCATAGTAAAATCACTGCAGTTTTTGAGAGTATCTGCAATGCTTTCCATAAGTTTTGATTTGTTTTCTATTTTCTTTTTACTAAACTGCATAATTTCACCTAAATATATTATTTACTAAATATTTCTATGTATGCAAAAAAGAAGTGTGTAACATAACAAATACAATCACAATTTTATATTAATCTGTTTTTACAAAATTAAAAGCCAGCAAACTGCTGACTTTTAACTAATTTTATTCAATTGTTTTTTGTTGCTCTCTTGTAGCAACCATTTCATCTATAGCAGATAGTGTATCATCTATTTGTGTTATTGTTTCTTTTGACACCGAACTCTTTGCTAATTTAGCAGCCTTCTTTTGGTATTTAATAACTGCTTTTGTTATGCTTTCTTCTATTATTTCTGTTTCTATATCATCTTTTATGTCTCTATCATACTTTATCAATCCACCCAAAGCTTTAGAATAATTTCCATTTCCTATTGCATAATTTATTATTGCACCATATGACTCTTGTTCTGTCAATCCTACATCTACTAGTTTTGCTTGTAATGTCGCAATGCAAATGTTTCTACCTTTATTTAAACTTTTATTGCCAACGAGTGCTTCTAATAAGGCTTTCTTTTCTTCATCTGTTAATTCTCGTCCCACTACCCCTTCAAAGTCATATTCACTTACTATTCTTAATGCATAATCTATATTCCTGTCATCTACATCCGGTGCATATACACCCAGTTCTTGCAATATTTCACTATTTCTTTTTTGTGTTTTCCCTGTAAACCAGTTAATATCATTTTCACTTATACTTGTTTCTATATCATCTTTAGTATCTCTATCATACTTTATCAATCCACCCAAAGCCCTAAAATAATTTCCATTTCCTATTGCATAATTTATTATTGCACCATATGACTCTTGTTCTGTCAATCCTACATCTACTAGTTTTGCTTGTAATGTCGCAAT
>JAFXHJ010000012.1 GCA_017536445.1 Clostridia bacterium | reverse complement strand
AGATGCCTATATGGATAATCTAAGAGGCCAAGAACTAATAGATAAAGTAACAGAAGAATTAGGTAAACAAGGAGTAACGGCAGACAAATGGGATATAACGGTAACAGATACAGGAGTTACAATAGAAAATAAAAACAATGGCGGTGGAGACAACACACAATCAGGGGCTGGACTAGGTTCATTAATCTCTAAAGCTAACTATGGAGACAAAGTAGATTATACTGTAACGGTAGATGGAACAACATATGATGATTGGCAAATATATTATCATAATAGCGACTATGTATATTTAATATCTGAAAGTTATGTTGAAGAAGTTTCAATGGATAAAGGAACAACAGTAGCAAGTTTAACTAGCGATGAATTAGCATTATATGAAAAATTTAGAGTAGGTAATGCAGATAAGTATACATTAATAGATACATCTACAGATGAAAATAATTATACAATGCATAACTGTCAAGCAGTAGCACAATTAATAAAAGACTATGCAAACTTTGCAAATACAACAACATATGGAACAAATGTAGTAGGAGCAATAGGAGGACCAACATTAGAGTTATTAGCAGCAGGATGGAATGCAAAGGGCTATACACCAACAATGGAACTAACAACAGACACAGATGGATACAAGATAAATAATGCCTACTATGTATACGTAACAAGTGATGGATTATATGTACCGTCAGATTACTATTGGTTGGCGTCTCCGTCTGCTAGCCACGGTAGCAGTGTTATGGTTGCGGGCTCTGGCAATGTGGGCGATGACTCCTGCAACTGTGCTATTGGTGTGCGTCCCGTAGTTTGTCTAAAATCTAGTATCCCAGCAATAGCAGGAACAGGAGAATATGATTTTAGCTTAACAAAATAACGGAGGCACTAATGCAAAGTGTGCGCAAGTGGTGGCTAATTCCCACCCGCGTAAGCGCACAAAATATTGCATTATGTTACATAATGCAATATTTTGTATAAAATGTGAGAAAAGGACTTATTAAATTAAGTCCTTTTTCATTATATTTGCATCTTCTAGATTATCATAATATTTAGTTCTAGTAGATATTTTATTATAGTTTAGTTTTGTATATAGGTTAATAGCAGGAAGGTTTGATGTACGTACCTCAAGGAATATACTTTCTATTTTTTTCTCTTTTAATTCTTTTTCTAAAGTGTTTAGTAGAGAAGAAGCAATACCTTGTTTTAGGTGGTTTTTATCTGTTGCTATTGAGACTATATCTGCATGATCTACTAATAGTTCACATCCTATATATCCAACTACAATGTTTGTAGTATTGTCTATTGCTACAAGATAATACGCGTTATCTCTTTCTAAATCTTTTTTTATTGAATCATATGAAAGATTTCTATGTTCTAATGTTTTTTCTATAGCTTCAATTTGCTCTAGGTGAGAACTGTCCGCTTTTGTTATAGATATGTTTTCCATTATTTTTCACCATCACGAGTTCTTTCAGCTTCACTGTTTCTAAAATACATTGCGTCTAATGTTTCGTATGTATATGTATTAGATTCATTTACATCTTCCTTAAATATATTTCTTAAATCTAAGGTAGAAGATATAACTTCTGTACCTGTTATTTGCTCAGTAAATGGATTTTTAAGCATTTCTGTATTATCTGTAACAACTAACATGTCTGCTATTTCGTTTCCTTTTAGAAGGCTAATTAGAGCTTCGTATGGAAGGTTGCCAGATACATTTGTTTCTTTTAATTCTTTATTATCTGTAACTTCAAATAGTTCATAATATACTCTAGTATTTTTTGCATCTAGTGTAGATAATATATATTTGTGATCTGTATCTAAATGATTTAGTGCCATAAGCTTTAAACTTGTTACACCAAGTATTTTTTTATTTAATACTTTAGCTAAAGCTTTAACAGTAGCTATACCAATTCTTACACCAGTAAAAGAACCAGGACCTAAAGTACATGCTAATAGATCCATATCTTTAACTTTTACATTATGTTCATTAAGAACTTCATCTACTAAAGGTAGAAGCTTTTCTGAGTGAGTTATTTCATTATCTATTTCTTTAACATAAGTGGTATCATTTAACATTAATGCTACTGCAGCTTTTTTAGTTGTACTATCTATTGCTAATATGTTCATTAAATATTTCCTCCTAAGATTTCTATCGTTCTTTCGTTATCTTCATATTCGTTATTTCTAGTTATTGTTATATATATTGTATCTTTAGGTAATATATCTTTAATTATTTCGCCCCATTCAATAATACATAACCCAGAGTGGAAGTAGTCGGTTCCTATTGTGTTTTCAAAATCTTCACCATCTGTTAAACGATATGTATCAAAATGGAATATTCTATTTACCTTATCTAAATTCTCTTTTGGAGTATATTCATTAACTATGGTAAAGGTAGGAGAAGAGACATCGTTTTCTATTCCAAAGTATCTTGCAACTCCACGCATAAATCTTGTTTTACCAGTTCCTAAATCTCCAGTTAAAACTATTATACTGTTATTATCTAATTTTTTTGCAAATTCATATGCAAAATTTTCTGTTTCTTTTTCTGAATGTGTTGTTATTTTCATTATTTTCACCAAAAATATTATACTATTTATATATAAAAAATACAATGTAAATAGGGAATTTAAGGGAAAAATGTATCTAAAAAGTGCATAAAAAGAAGAAAAACGGCGAAAATTTTTAAAAAAATATTTGGTATACATAAAATATAAAGGAAAGAAGCTTTAATCTTACAAAACGCGCATAAATAAAGGGTTTTAAGATATAATATTAATAATATTTCATCAATGTTTAATAATTATGGAAACTTAATATGTAACGTGAGAATTTTGAAATAAAAAAGTTTCCAAAAAGTGTTGACTTTTAGCCATTCATGAAGTATAACTTAGTTGTAATCTTATTACAGGAGGTAAGAAATATGAATAAAGGTGAACTTATTGCAAAAATCGCTGAAGAAAGCAAATTAACTAAAAAAGCTGCTGAAGCTGCTTTAGACGCTTTCGTATCATCAGTAGAAGGTGCTCTAAAAAAAGGAGAAAAAGTTCAATTAGTTGGATTTGGTACTTTTGAAGTTAGACAAAGAGCTGCAAGAAAAGGAAGAAATCCTCAAACTAAAGCAGAAATAAAAATACCTGCTTCTAAAGCTCCAGTATTCAAAGCTGGTAAAGCTTTAAAAGAAACTGTTAACAAATAATAATTAATACAGTATCTTAAAGAACCCACTTGTTGGGTTCTTTCTTTTTGTTGTAAAACATACCTTTTTGTGATATAATTCTTGTCGGTAGAAAAACAAATCACATTACTAATGTAAGGAGAATTAGCATGAAGAGTTTCGTAGAAGGTTATTTAGAAAGTCTCTATTCTACACTTAAGCCTGAGTATATTTCTTGGCTTAAGAGGTATGTAAAGGAGCACAAGTTTTTTACAGACAATCCCAATGCCACAGAAAACAGAGCAGCATCTGAAGAAGAACAAGAAAGAATATATAAAATTTCTAAGTTCTTTTATCTTGTTCACGGATACTGTGAGAAACATGGAATTGAAGTCGAAGGCAGTGAAAATGGTTTTGTAAGGCTTATGGTAGTTATCAACTTGGATGATGAGACTACTATTGAGATGATTACCTGGATTGGCCAAGGAGCAGAAACACAAGTAACACTTGTGGGAGCAGGTTCTGGTAAAATCAATCTTGCGGATGTCCTTAAGGAAAACAAAATGTAAAGTAAAATAATGAGTATAAGTTTTATCTTATGCTCATTCTTTTTATACCTAAATTCGTTGAAAAATCACACTTTTGTGGTATAATATGTAACATAGAATAAAATAATATATGTGAGGTGGAATATGGTTAAGTACAAAAAAGAAAATTCATATGAAAAACTAAATAAATTCGAGCAAGAAGAAATGTACAAATATGCAGATGAATATATTAAATTTCTAAACGCAGCTAAAACAGAATATAAATGTGTGGATGCTATAAAGTCTGAATTAGAAGGTGCTGGCTTTAAGGATATTTCTTGCTTTAAAGTATTAGTTCCAGGGGACAAAATATATTATATAAATAAAGATAGAAGTATATATGCAGCAATAATTGGAGAGAGCGCAGAAACACTAGGTGTAAATATAATTGGATCACATATAGATAGCCCAAGATTAGATACAAAACCAATGCCGTTATTTGAAAAACATGGTATGGCTCTAATGAAAACACAATATTATGGTGGAATAAAGAAATATCAATGGTTAAGTATACCTCTTGCGATGTATGGAGTTGTATATAACGAATCTGGTGAAAAAATAGATGTTGTATTAGGAGAAAAAGATGACGACTTTACATTTGTAATCACTGATCTATTACCACACCTTGGTCGCGAAGAATCTGAAAAGAAAGCATCAGAATTTATTGACCCAGAAAACTTAAATGTTTTAGTTGGTTCAATTCCAGATTTAGATGAAAAAGAAGATAAAGTTAAATCTAAAATACTTAAGGCATTAAATAAAAAATACGGTATTACTGAAATAGATTTTGCAAGAAGTGATATTCGCTTTGTGCCAGCATTTGACGCTAAATATATTGGTATAGACAAAGGTATGATAGCAGGCTATGGCCAAGATGATAGAGTATGTGCTTATGCAACAATTACTGCTATGCTAAATTTAATTGAAGAAGGAAAAACATTAAATAAAACAGCTATAGCTTTAATAGTAGATAAAGAAGAAATTGGTAGTGAAGGAAATACTTCAATGAACTCTATGGGCTTTGAACTATTTATGACTAAGCTTTTAAGACTTAGAGGAAAAGAATCAAGAGAAGACTTGTTACAAACATTAGATAATTCATATATGTTATCTGCAGACGTATCAGCAGCGGTAGACCCAATGCATGACCATTTAAGTGATATACAAAATGGTAATATTGCAGGATGCGGAATATCTATAGAAAAATATACTGGCAGCGGTGGTAAATATTCTGCAAATGATGCATCAGCAAAGTATATGTCTTATGTAATGAATTTATTTGAAAGAAATAATGTTAATTACCAATTAGGGACATTAGGTAAAATTGGTAAAGGTGGCGGCGGTACTATTGCATACATACTAGCAGCAAAAGGTGTGGAAGTAGTAGACTGCGGTACAGCGCTTTTATCTATGCATTCTCCTTATGAAGTAGCATCTGTAATAGATGTGTATATGACATACAAAGCATACAAGGCATTCTTTAAGGGATAATAAATAAGGGGGATATATGAAAAATTTATTTAGGAATACCGATTATATATTACTAGGACTTGTAATAGTCCTAGTAGTAATTGGAGTAATCGGAATATATAGTGCAGGGATGAATAGTACAAGCTCTAGCGATGAGTGGGTAAAACAAATAGTATGGGTAGGTATATCTTTAGCAGTTATGTTTGCTGCATGGATGCTAGATTACCATTTAACAGGAAGCATAGGAATTGTGGCTTATCCAATATTTTTAGTAGCCCTGGTTGTAGTACTCTTTATGCCAGAGATTAACGGAGCATCCAGCTGGTTTAATCTTGGCGGCTTTTTACTTCAACCATCTGAGTTTATGAAAATAGCATATATACTTGCTGTAGCAAAATATATGGAATATATGGGTAAAGGTAAAGAAGCAGTTAACAAATGGCAAAACATATTAGTAATAGGAGCTATGTTTGCAATTCCAGTAATACTAATAATGTTACAACCAGACTTAGGTACAGCTATAGTTTTTGCTAGTATAACATTCTTTATGATGTTTAAGTCTGGGTTAAGTTATAAATATGTTATAGCATTAATATTACTAGTAATAATACTTGTACCAATTGTATATTTCTTTGTGTTAAATGATTACCAACAACAAAGAATACTTGTGTTCTTAGATCCAGAAAGAGAACCACTAGGAGCAGGATATAACGCAATACAATCTAAAATAGCGGTTGGCTCTGGAATGTTATTTGGGACAGGTTTAGGTAAAGGAACACAAACTCAATGGGGATATTTGCCGGTTAAATCTTCAGACTTTATATACTCAGTAATATCTGAAGAATTTGGATTTGTTGCATCCTTTTTAATAGTTATAGCATACGTATTTATGCTACTTAGAATATTAAAGATAGCAGAAACTTCTAAAGACAGATTTGGAAGTTTAATAGCAATTGGAGTATTTGGAATGTACTTTTTCCACTTTGTAGAAAATATTGGTATGACGATTGGTCTTATGCCTATTACAGGTATACCATTACCATTTGTAAGCTATGGTGGAAGTAGTCTTCTTACAAACTTTACTTGCTTAGGACTTCTTTTAAGCATAAGCGGAAGAAGGCAAAAATCTTTATTTGTAGAATAGAAAACAAACATAAAGGAGAAATTAGTTTGGAACTAAGAGAATATATAAAGGAAATAAAAGTTGGGAATATACCTGTAAAACATAATGTGTTTTTAGCACCAATGGCAGGAGTTACAGATTTACCATTTAGATATATTTGTAACAAATATGGTGGCGTGGTATATTCTCCAACAGAAATGGTTAGTACTCGTGGACTTGTATATCAAGATAAAAAGACACATAAAATAATGGATATGTATGAAAACGAAAAACCTAAAGTAATACAAATATTTGGTAGTGAACCGGATATTATAAAACAAGTAGTGTTAAGATTAAATGAAGACAAGAATATAGATATTATAGACTTTAATATGGGATGTCCGGCACCCAAGGTAGTAAAAAATGGTGATGGTAGTGAACTACTAAAAGACTTAGACAAAGTAGAAGAAATAATTAAGACGCTTACAGAAACTAGTACTAAACCAGTTACAATAAAAACAAGACTTGGATATAACAAGGATACAATGACTGCTGTTAAAGTTGCTAAACTTTGTGAAAAATATGGAGTTAGCATGCTAACAGTTCATGGTAGAACAAGAGATCAGTATTATACAGGTATAGCGGATTTAGAAGGTATAAAGGAAGTTAAAGAAAGCGTATCTATTCCGGTAGTAGGAAATGGTGATGTTGTAGATGTAGAATCTGCTAAAAGGATGTTTGAAACTGGCGTAGATGCAATTATGATAGGTAGAGCAGCAATGGGAAATCCTTGGATATTTAGAAGCATAATAGAAGGAAAAGAATATATACCAAGTTTAGAAGAAAGATTTAATGTAATACGTGAACATTTAGATTTAGCTGTGTTACGTGAAAGAGAAGAAGTAGCAATACCTAAAATGCGTAAACATATTGCTTGGTATTTTAAAGGATTAAAACATAGTAGTATTGCAAGAGATAGAATAAACAAAGAAAACACATATGAAGGTGTAATAAACATTCTAAATGAATATTATGAAATGTTAAAGAGGGAAGAATAAACCAAACAGGACATAGAAGAATTAGTCAATTCTCACTTTGTGTCCTGTTATTTTTTAGTTAGATATTATAGAATAAAAACTAGAAAGAGGTGGATTATGGATCAAGAAAAGATAGGAAGATTTATAGCAGAAAGAAGAAAAGATAAAAATATGACACAAGAACAAATGGCAGAAAAATTAGGAGTATCTAGTAAATCAATAAGTCGTTGGGAAAACGGAAAAACAATGCCAGATGTTTCGTTATTTGAAATACTATGTGAAGAATTAAATATAACAGTTAACGAACTATTAAAAGGAGAAAAAATAACTAGCAAAAACAAATCAATTAATTTATCTGCAAAAACACTTTTAGATTACACAAACTATATAAAAAGAAAAAACAAGAGAATAATACTAACCATATTATTCTTTATGAGCCTACTACCAATGTTAATGAATCAATATGGCGGGCTAAAAGGTGTACAAGAAATAACAGGACTAATTAATTTATTAAATCCAATAGGGATATTATCTGTAATATTATTTTTACTAGGTGTATGGCTACCGTTTAAGAAAGAAATAATAGGCAAAATATTAGGTGGTGTTGGTGTAATAGGAATTGTAGCATCTGAAATATATAAATTTTTCACTTGGCATATTATGAACATAACAGGAGAAATGAGCCTTGCAAACAGTATAGAATTTGCTTTTCCAGAATTCTATATTGGAATGGGAATATCTTTAATTATGGTAGTTATATATTTTTTAATAGACAAAATAATAAAAGAATAAGAAAAATATTTACAAAAAATAAAATATATAATAAGATTAAATACATAAAGAAGGGGTAAACAAAAGATGAAAAACGTTGAAAGTTATAAGATTACATATACACACACAATCAATTCTAATGAACAAACATTAGAGGCGTTTTTTGCACCTCAAATTAAAATAGAAACTAGCAAAGTAACACATACTTAAAGGTATGTGCTGCTTTGCTTTTTTGCATGCAAAAAGGAGGAGAAAAATATGCAAAAGAAACAAGGTATATCCTTAATAGTTTTAGTCATTACAATAATAGTAATGATAATATTAGCGGCAAGTGTAGTAATAACACTAAGTAATACTGGTGTAATAAACAGAGCAAATGAAGCAGTAGACTTAACAAATGAATCACAAGTACAAGACTTAGCTGCATTGGTGTGGGCAGATGCCTATATGGATAATCTAAGAGGTCAAGAACTAATAGATGAAGTAACAACAAAATTAGCAGAACGAGGAGTAACAACAGATGACTGGAATATAACAGTAACAGATACAGGAGTAAGCGTTACAAATAAAAACTCCGCATCAGGAACAGGATTAGGTTCGTTAATAACAGCAGCTAACTATGGAGACAAAGTAGATTACTCTGTAACAGTAGATGGAACAACATATAGCGATTGGCAAATATATTATCATAATAGCGACTATGTATATCTAATAGCAGCAGAATCAATAGGAGATACAACATTAGATAAAGGAACAACAGTAGCAAGTCTAACAAGTGATGAGCTATCACTATACGAAAAATTTAGAGTAGGAGATGCAGATAAATACACATTAGTAGATACAGTAAGTGGAAGCACATCATATAACTCACAAGCAGTAGCACAATTAATAAAAGATTATTCAAACTTTGCAAATACAACGACATATGGAACAAATGTAGTAGGAGCAATAGGCAGCCCTACATTAGAACTATTAGTAGCAGGATGGAATTCGAAAGGCTATACGCCAACAATGACACTAACAACAGACACATATGGATACAAGATAAATAATACCTGTTATGTATCAGTAACAAGTGATGGATTATATGTACCGTCAAGTTATTACTATTGGTTGGCGTCTCCGTCTGCTGACTACTATGACTATGTTGTGCTTGCGGGAAGTGACAGTGTGGGCCTTAGCCTCTACGACGGTCCTTATGGCGTGCGTCCCGTAGTTTGTCTAAAATCTAGTATCCCAGCAACAGCGGGAACAGGAGACTATGATTTTAGCTTAACAAAATAACTGAGGCACTAATGCAAGGCGTGCGCAAGTGGGGGCAAGTACCACCAGCGTAAGCGCACACAATTTATTAAAAGAATAATTAACATAATAATTATGAAGAATAGACTTTTTGTCTATTCTTTTTTATGTTTTTGCATATAATACACTAGGTGGATTATGAAACGTGGAGATATATATTATGCAGATTTAGGTGAGGTAGTAGGAAGCGAACAATCCGGAATTAGGCCGGTTGTTGTTGTGCAAAACAATGTAGGCAACAAATACAGTAATACAGTAATAGTTTTACCTATAACCTCTAGAGTTAAAAAGAAATTGCCAACGCATGTGAGCATAAGTAAAAATAAATATGGTTTGGAGAAGGACTCTATTATTCTTGTAGAACAAATTAGAACGTTAGATAAAAGTAGGTTAAAGGAAAGAATAGGAAGGGTAGATAAAAAGGTTTTAGATGAGATTAAAAATGCCGTAATTATTAGCTGCGGTTTGCGTGGGAACGCTAGCTTTTTAGAGTGCTTAAAGTTTTTTAGAAATATGTGACAAAATATGTGAAATTTCCTTGCAATATGTTTTTGTGGATGTTAAAATAAAGGCAGTAGTATATAAAATTACTCTAATATAATTAAAGGAGAATAGTATATGGACAGTAGACTAAAAATCAAAGCTTATGTAACATCGTACTCTGAGGAAGTCACTGGTAGCTGCAACCATGTGAAGGTTGTCTGGCCGGATGGTCGGGAACTTTCGTTTGTAATCGATTGCGGTTTGTTCCAGGAAAAAGAACATTTAGAAAGGAATGCTGAAAAGTTCGTTTTTACACCAAGCAACATCGCGTTTGCAATCGCAACCCACGTACACACTGACCATGTTGGTCGGTTCCCGTACCTGGTAAAGAAAGGATTTATGGGTAGAATTTATACTACCGAGGAAACTAAGCAACTCCTTCCTTGTATCTTGTCCGAGACAAGTGACAGACTTCAGGAAGAATATGACGTTGCACTTAAGAAGTACAAAGCGGAGAAGAAGGCAGTGCGTAAGGCAAAGCTGGACTCGAAAGGTCGTGGCAAGAGAGATAAACAGCGTAGGGAATATACCAAGGATAAGCCCAAAACTGAAACTCATATGCCGGTTTTAATTTTTGAAAGAAAAGACATTGATGTCTGCTTAGATAGAGTTAACACTGTAGCACCTTTTGAAACGTTTTCTCCCGCGGAAGGTTTGGAAATCACATTCTATCCGAATGCTCATATTGGTGGTGCAGTTCTTGTACACGTAAGGGCTTTCGATGAAAGTGAAGAGTTGAACTTCTTGTTCACTGGAGACCTGGGAATGACAAATCCTGTCACCGGCGGAGTTACAATCATTCCTGACGAGGTTTGTAAAAAGATTGACTTTGTGGTATCTGAAGCTACCTACGGAGCATCTGATGGGCCTCGCGATGATGAAGCAGAGAGACAAAGACACATCAAGATTCTGGAAAACGTTCGCAAGAAGCGTGGAACAGTAATGTATATGTCCAACTCTCTTGAAAGACCTCAGAAAGTTTGTGCAGACCTTGTAAGCATGCAAAAGGAAAATGTATTTGAAGGAATCAAGGATTTCAAAATCTATTTCGATTCTACCTTTGGTATCAAATGCCATTCCAAGTATGTAAAGCTTTACGGCACAGACTATGTTCCGGAAAACTTCAGGATTATCGACAAGACCGACCGCGAGTTGGTTGCAGCCGAGCAAGGACCTAAGATGATTATCTGCACATCGCCGAGACTTTATCAAGGTTCGTTTGTAACGTATGGTGCAAAGATGCTTGCAAACAAAAATGTAACGCTTATCTTTGTAGCATATATCCCGGAGAATGTAAGGAACATCGTAAATCTGCCTCGTGGAACTGAAATCGAGTATATGGGTGAGAAAGTAAAACTCATGTGTAAGATGTATAACTTCGGTTATTACTCTTCGCACATCCCTCCCGAAGACTTGGATAAGTTCCTTGCAAGGTTTGAAAACGCAAAAGCACTTCTTTTCAACCACGGCACTGTAGAAGCAAAGAGCAATTATGTAAGAAGATACAAGACGGATGTAAACTCCACACACAACCTCTTGTTCGGAAGAACGGTAATGCTCACTTCTGATGGAATCAAAAAGTATTATTAAGCTTAAGTCTCAAATTAGGGCTAACACCTAAAGGTGTTAGCCCTTTTTTGCGTAAATTTAAGTGAGTAGGCATGATTTTGGAAGAGAAAAGTTATTATATATAAATTAATATTCAAAGTGCAATTTCATATATTTCAAAGTGCAATTTTTGCACTTTGAAATTGACTTTGTGTATTAAAAATGCTATAATAATATGTGTGGAGGATGTATATAATGAACAACAAAAAAGATTGGAATTTGGAATTAATAGAATATATAAAACAAGGTGAACCAAATAAAGTAGAAAAAACTAAGGTATGGGAAACGGCTATAGGACTTCAAGATGTTGATGGCTTAAAACCATCAAAATATTTAATAGAAACAGCAAAAGAACATATTGAAGGGAATATAGATATTGAAGAAGTTAAGGATAGGATAGATGAATATTATAAAGAAATAGATAATAGAAAATTAGAAACAAGAGAAAACGAAGAAGCAGATAAAGTAGCGGTTAGAATTACAGAGATATTAAGTGAAAATACATTTAATTTCTCAGTAGCAGAATTATTAAACATTCACAAAAGATTATTTAATGGAATATATAAAAATGCGGGAGTATTTAGAGATTATAACTTTACTAAAAAAGAATGGGTATTAAATAAAGATACAGTAATATACTCTTCTTATGAAACAATTATAGATGCTTTAAACTATGATTTTGAACAAGAAAGAGCATTTTCATATAAAGACCTAAGCATAGATGAATCTATAAAACACCTATGTAGATTTACCTCAAATATTTGGCAAGTTCATCCGTTTTGTGAAGGTAATACAAGAACAACAGCTGTGTTTATAATAAAATATTTAAGGACTTTTGGGTTTAAGATCAACGATGATGTTTTTGCTGAAAACTCTTGGTATTTTAGAAATTCGTTAGTTAGAGCAAATTACAAAAACTTTGAAAAAAATATATTTGAAGACACATCGTTTTTAGAAAAGTTCTTTTATAATCTATTAACCAATACAAATTATGAATTGAAAAATAGATATACGCATATAGATAATGAAAAAAGTGCAAACAATAACGATTCAAAGTGCAAAAATTGCACTTTAGAAGAACAAGCAATTATAAATATATTAAAAAATAATCCAACAATAACACAAGATGAAATAGCAAAAGAAATTAATAAATCTTTAAGAACTGTAAAATCACATATGTCTCAGATGAAAGAAAAAGGATTAATTGAAAGAAAAAACGGAAAACGAAATGGACAGTGGGTTATAAAGTAGTTAACATCAATTGAAATAGTAAAGGCGTTTACTATTTCAATTGATATTTTTGTTTTAGGGTGTTCGCATTGAGCAATTACGTAAGAATATACAAGACGGAGGTGAATTCTACACACAATCTCTTGTTCGGAAGAACGGTAATGCTCACTTCTGACGGAATCAAAAAGTATATTTTGTTACTCCTTGCAACATTTTCTCTTTTTTGATAAAATACTATATGTAAAATTTGAGGTGGTATATATGGCAAATGTAATAGATTATATAAAATGGAGAGGCGATTTAAGCGTAAGTATAGATGGCTTTAATGAAGTAGATGGATTAATACTTTCTAGAGCGTCATATTTCCCTTTTGAATCTTTAATGGAAGATAATGAAACAGTTACATTTAAGGAAATTGGTGAAAGATATTCTAAACTTGATGTAAAGACATTAAATATCCTTTGGCCGGATGATGTATACTTAATTCCTGCAATGGGAAGCTCAAAAAGATTTGGAGAAATGTTAGTAACTAAATACGATCATAAGATTATAAAGGAAAAGGACATACAATATGCCGCAGTGACTATTATACTGCCAGATGGTACAATCTATGTGTCATATAGAGGTACAGATAGTACAGTAGTGGGTTGGAAAGAAGACCTTAATATGACATTTATGACTCACGTTGCATCACAAATAGAAGGCGTGAAATATTTAGAACAAGTTGCTAAAGAATATCCAGATAAAAAGATATTAGTAGGCGGACATTCTAAAGGTGGAAATGTAGCGGTGTATTCTGCTATATATGCTAGCAAAGAAGTGCAAGATAGAATTGTAACTGTATATAACAATGAAGGCCCAGGATTTAATAAAGAAATTATTGAATCAAAAGAATATAAGCAGATGATAAATAAAGTTGAAACGTATATTCCACAAGATTCAATCTTTGGAAGAATGTTATATAACGAAGGTAGATATACAGTAGTAAAAAGTAATGAATTTGGCGTTATGCAACATGATTTATACAGCTGGGAAATAGAAGGCAATAAATTTATAAAACTTAAAGAAGTAACAAACGGAAGTAAGTTTATAGATAAGAGCTTAAAAGATTGGTTGGAACAAACCGATCCTAAGAAACGTGAAAAGGTAATTGAAGTTGTATTTGAAATAATAAATACAACAAATATAGAATCATTTAAGGAACTTATGAAAAATCCAATAGCTAAAGGTAAAATATTACTTGGATCATATAAAGAATTAGATGAAGAAACTAAGGATATGATTATAAAAACAATAACAATACTATTTAAGATAATGAAAGATAACTTTGTAGAAGAAACAAAATTAAAGAGTAAAGCTAAAAAAGAAGGGAAAAAGAATGTTGGAGCTGAACAAACAGTATAATTTCAAAATAAAAGATGTTGGCATGAATTTTGAAGGTATTGCTAAATCTGATGATGGACTTACAGTATTTGTACCAGGAACACTTAAAGATGAACAAGTAACAGCTAAGATAATAAAACTTAATAAGAATTATGCACTTGGAGACTTAAAAGAAATAAAAGAAGCTTCTAAAAGAAGAGCTAAACCAGTATGTGAATATTATTCTAGATGTGGTGGTTGTGAAGCTATGCATACAGACTACAAAAATACATTAGAAATAAAGAAAGAAAAAGTAATTAACAACATAAAAAAACAAGGGTTAGATGAAACGTTAGTTAAGGATATATATGGTATGGATAAACCATATTATTATAGAAATAAAGTTCAATATCCTATGATAAACCGTAATGGTAGAAACTATGTTGGTATGTACGAAAAAGGTAGCCACGATTTAGTAAACAACAAAGAATGTTACATACAAGATGAAACAACACATAAAGTTGCAAGAAGATTGTTTGAACTTTTAGACAAAGAAAAGTTTGTAGGATACAATGAAAAAACACTAACTGGAGATATACGTAATATAATGGTTAGACGTGGTATACATACAGATGAAGTTATGTGTGTATTAGTTGTAACAGATAGGTGTTTCGCAAAAGATTCAAGAATGGATAAGGTAGTAAAAGAAATTACAAAAGAATATCCAAATATTAAATCTTTTGTACTAAATATAAATGCTAAAAATACAAATGTAATATTATCTGATGAAAATGTTTGTATATTTGGAGATGAATATATAACAGATAAAATAGGTAATTATACATTTAAGATTACAGCAGATTCCTTCTTCCAAGTAAATACACTTCAAGCAGAAGTATTGTACAATCTTCTAAAAACTGAGATGGAACTTGAAAAAGACAAAACAGTATTAGAGCTATATAGCGGAGTTGGAAGTATAGGAATATATTTATCTGATGCTGTAAAAGATATATATGCAGTAGAAATAGTAGAATCTGCAGTAGAAGCTGCAAAAGAAAATGCCAGAATAAACAATGTAACAAATGTAATACATGTATTAGGAGATGCAACAAAAGAAACATTAAAATTAAAAGACGAAGGTAAGTTTTTTGATTACATAGTAGTAGATCCCCCAAGAAAAGGACTAGATGAACAAGGTATAGAATTAATATTAGAACTTGCTCCTACTAAAATAGGATATGTAAGTTGTAATTCAGCTACACTTGCAAGGGACTTAAAATTGTTATCTACTAGATATGATATAAAAGAAATAAAGATGGTAGATATGTTTCCGTGGACAAGCCATATAGAATGTGTTTGTGTATTGGAACTTAAGAAATAAGAAAGGTAAAAAATAAGGAATATACAAAATGATTAGATATTATTACTCAATTATTAGAAACGCTTTTACAATTCTAAATGAAGTAGAAGCAATGAATAAGATGAATAAAGATTTAGAAAACAATCCAAATGAATATTCAGATGAATATATATATAAATATGTTAAGGATAATATATTGTCTGTAATGCATAGAACAGGACGTATAGAAACAATAGTATATGGTAAGGAGAATTTACCTAAAGAGGGTGGATATATGATGTATCCTAACCATCAAGGCAAATATGATGTTTATGGTATTGTTTCTGTTCATGAAAAGCCTTGTACCTTTGTAATGGATATAGAAAAGTCATATAGATTAGGTGTAAATCAATTAGTAAAATTGCTTAGAGCAAAACGCTTAAACAAAAAAGATAATAGACAAGCTATGAAGGTTATTAATGCGGTAGCAGAAGAAGTAAAACAGGGCAGAAAATATGTCTTATTCCCAGAAGGTACTTACGATGGTAAAAAACCTAATGATCTTTTAGAATTTAAACCAGGTTGCTTTAAGATAGCACTAAAATCCGGAGTGCCAATTGTACCGGTTGTTTTAGTAAACTCACATATACCATACAATTCATGGAGCTTAAGAAAAGTAACAACAGAAGTACATTATTTAGAGCCAATATGTTATGATGAGTATAAAGATATGAATACTCAGCAAATTGCAGAAATGGTAAAGAGTAAAATAGCAAATAAAATAGCAGAAATACAGGAAAACAAAAAGAAGAATAAGGGAAAAAAGAAATAAAATCTAAATTTAGGAGAAATAGTTTATGGAAAAAGAAAAGAAAAACTTTTTTAAGAATAAAACGGCAAGGATATTACTAAAACTTATACTCACAGCAATAGTATTATTTGTGAGCTGGATAATAGGATTTATATTACTGCTACTTTGCAGTTCGTCTGGTGTTATAGATATATTGACGTTTTGTAGTACGTTAGTAACACCAGGACTATTACTACCATTAATATACGCTAAGAAGAAAAAGATAGTGTTTAAGATATGGACTGTATGTGTTTTAATATTAGCTGTATGTTTAGGTGTAAACATAGGTGTTATTAAATACGATGAAAGTATTACCATAAATACAAATCCTAATATTAATACAAGCGAATATTTGCCGTTTACTAATAACTCTAAAATAGTAAAATTAGATCATGAGGCAAGTCTAAAGTTAAAAGATAATTTACCAATTGTAGATGGAGCAGCGGCAGTATTCCCTGTATATTCTGCTTTTGTAAATGCTGTATATCCAAATACAACTACTCTAAATGATGGCGTATTTGAGTACAACAATACAGTTAGAGGATATAGACTGCTTGGAGAAAAAAGAATAGATATATTCTTTGGAGCATATCCATCAGAAACACAAATAGAAGATGCGAAAGAAAATAACACTGAATTTGAGTATACAAAAATAGGTACAGAAGCTTTTGTATTCTTCGTACATAAAGACAATCCAATTACAAGTTTAACAGCAGATCAAATAAGAAGGATTTATGCTGGTGAAATAACAAACTGGAAAGAAGTTGGTGGAAAGAATGAAGAAATAGTTGCATTCCAAAGAAATGAAGGAAGCGGTAGCCAAAGTATGCTAATTCGTTTTATGGATGGTAAAAAGATAATGAAAGCTCCAACAGAACAAGTAAATGATATGATGTCTGGAATAATAGAAAGAGTATCTAATTATAGAAACAAAACAAATTCAATAGGTTTTTCGTTTAGATATTATTTAGAAGGTATTATTAAAAATCCTGATGTTAAAATGGTAAGCATAGATGGTATATCACCAACTGTAGAAAACATTAAAAACGGAAGTTATCCAATTACTACTTCTTTATATGCAGTAACATATAAAGATAATCCAAACGAAAATGTGGATAAATTAATAAAATGGGTATTATCTAAAGAAGGCCAAGAAATAATAGAAAAAACAGGCTATGTAGGAATTGAGAAATAATATGAGCTGTTAGCATAATATGCTAACAGCTTCTTATATATGTATTGCTACACAAGTCTACATAAAACATTGACTTTTTATGTAAAATATAATATAATTATGTGCGAGTTTTATTGCTAGTTCAATCGTATAATTATGATGAAGATTGACAAAAAATAGTAATAAGTAGTTTGTGAAACAATATGTAGAAATAGTTAAAGGAGACAAAACATTATGGAAATTCTTATCCCTATAGGCATTGGCGTTGGCCTCGTTGTTGCACTCATCATTTTCCTTGCGTGCATCTACAAGGTTGCCGATGTAGATAAGGCGCTTATTATCACCGGTGGTAAGGAACCTGTTATCAAGGTTTCTGGTGGTGCTTTCGTTATCCCGGTTTTCCGGAAGGCAAGCTACTTTGATCTTTGTATGCTGACCGTTACTGCGGATGCGGATGAAATCAAAACATCTACGGCTGTACCGGTCGTTTGTGACTGGACTGCTCAAATTAGACCTTGTGTGTCTGATCCTGTAAAACTTCGTACAGCGATTATTTCTTTCAAAGAAAGAGGTAATCAGGGTATTATCGATGACGTTAAACTTACCCTTATGGGTGCAGTTCGTGACGTTGTTGCTGCAATGACTCCTGAGCAGATCCTTCGTGAGAAAGAAGAATATAAGAAGCTTATTCAGACCGCTGTAAGCGATGAGCTTGACAATATGGGTCTGGAACTGGTTTCTCTTAATATCCAGGATATTACGGACAACAACGATTACTTCAACAACATTGCCGCCATCGATGCAGCAGACAAGCAACAGGCGGCAGACATCAAGCGTGCTGAGGTAGACAAAATTACCCGCCAGAAGCAGGCTGTTGCCAAGAAGGAAGCAGAAATTGCCGAAGCTCAGGCTAAGCAGGATGCAGAAATTGCCCGTATGACCGCAGAGCAGACCGAGAAGGAAAAGCGTAAGGAAACAGATATGAAACTTGCGCAGTTCAAGATCGAAACAGATACCGCAAACGCTGACGCAGAGATTGCGAAGGAACTTCAGATGACCATCCGTCAGAAGGAAGTCGAAGAACGTAAGGGTGCTGTTGAAATTACTCGTCAGGAGCAAGCCAACCTTGCAGCTCAGAAGGAACGTGAGGTTATGATTACCCGTGCTGAAGCTGAGAAGGAAACTAAGCGTGTTAACGCAGAGGCGGAGGCAAGCGTAAAATCTATTGAGGCGGAAGCTAAAATCAAGGTTGCAGAACGTGAGGCAGATGCTGCGCGTAAGGCTGCACAGGGTGAAGCTGACGTAGAAACCACCAAAGCAGAAGCACGTGTAAAGGTTGCAAGCAACGATGCAGAAGCAGTTAAGAAGGCTGCAGAAGCAGAGGCACACAAGACGCGTGCAGAAGGTGAAGCTGCGGCTGCTGTTGCTCAGGCAAAGGCTATCGCTGAAGCAGAAGGTATCAAGGCGCAGAAACTTGCAGAAGCTGAAGGTATCAAAGCTCAAAAGCTTGCAGAGGCAGAAGGTCTTAAGGCTACCTTGCATGCTCAGGCTGAAGGTGAAAGAGAACTTGCAGAAGCAAGAGCTTCTAACGGCAAGGTTAACTTCGAGATTGAAAGACTCAAGATCCAGACCGAGGCTCAAATCAAGATTGCGATCGCTCAGGCTGAAATTATGGCCAACGTTGGTCAGAACGCTGAGTTTATCAATATCGGCGGTGGAAACATCCCCGGCGTTGGCGGAACTGGTGGTACTGGTAACGTCCTTGTTGATACTCTTGCACAGTTCCCCGTGCTTATGAAGGCTCTCAACGTTCAGAATGAGGCTCTTAACGGCCGCCCTGTCACCGACGAAGTAAAGGACCTTTCTAAGGCAATCGGCGCTGGACTTGGCGCTCTTAGAAAGCCTGATGCTTCTGAAGCTCCTGTTGCAACTGAGGGAGAAGTTGTAACTAAAACCGAGTAAGTAATACCAATCGACGTTCTAGAATAAAACTCACAACAAACTACTTATTACAAAGAACTCACTTAAACAACTCTTGAATATTTTCAAGAGTTGTTTTGTTATATATAACTATACTTTAGAAATAATTAGTTGATAATTATTTTTTGTTGTGATATTATGAAATAGTAATATTAAGGAGAAAACAAATGAAAGGTGTATTAAAAATAACAATTACATTAGTAATATTTGTAATAATAGGATTTGGACTTACAGATTATTATACTGTATCAAGATTTGAGAAACCAATATTTTGTATAGGTACAGAACTTAAAGATGATGGTGGAAGTGGTAAATATACAGGAATAGGTTATTCTTTTGATATAGAAGGAAATTTTATGCCAGAAGACGAATTCCCTGGTGTAACTAGATATGATTTCTACATCTTTGGTAAACATATAGAAACAGGAATAAGAGATTAGGTGGTTATATGACTAAACAAAAATTAAAAGTATTATTTGTAGTGATACCATTGCTAATTTTAATTATAGCTAGTACTATTGTTGTAGCACTTGGTACAAATAAAACATTCTTTAAGGAAGAATATGAAGGGGTAGACGGTAAAATTAGATTTATACCAAAATATTCATATTTTAAGAGCGAATGCTGTATGACAGCGGCTATATTTTATTCCTTAAGAAGTGAAAGCGCATTAAAAGAAGAAATAGAAAATTATATGAAAGATTTTAAGTATTTTGACGATGAATCAACATATGGATATATGAAAGATGATGTATTTATACAAGAATATGAAGTAGTAAATCATGGAATGTACAGAACAATACATATTACATATTAGGAAGGAAGAAGAAAACAAATGGAAGAGAAAAAAGGAAGAGATACTTTATCTAGATTTTTTAGAAATGTAGTATTAATACTTGCGGCTTGGTGGTTAATAAATAATGTTAAAGTTTTAGGAGCAGTATTATCTAAAGTAGCAAATATATTATTACCATTTATAATTGGTGGAGCAATTGCGTTTATAATAAATATACCAATGACATTTTTTGAAAAGCATATGTCTTGGATTAAATTGAAAGTAATTAGAAGAATAATATCAATTATTCTATCTATAGCAATAGTATCTTTAATTATATATTTAATAATAAACTTAATAGTACCAGAATTAGGAGCTATTATTAATATGTTAATTACAAACATTCCATATTATATAACAGAAGTAAAAGAACTTGCCGTAAAATGGGATTTGACAGAATACATAGAGAAATTAAATTTAGATGAAACAAGCTTAAAAGCACAAATATTATCTATAGCATCAAATGTGTTTACATCATCAATATCTTTAGTAAGCTCAGTATTTGGAGTTGTTTCCACAGCAATAATATCAATAATATTTGCAATATATGTTTTAGCAAGTAAAGAAAAGATAGCAGAAACATTAAAAACATTACTTAATGTATATGCTCCAAAGAAAGCTAAAAAGATAATAGATTTAGGAAGTTTAACAAATGTATCGTTTAAGAGTTTCTTTACGGTACAATGTTTAGAAGCAATAATATTAGGTGTGCTATGCTATATAGGTATGTTAATACTCAAAATACCATATGCAATACCAATTAGTGTACTTATATCTGTAACAGCATTAGTACCAATAGTTGGTGGAATTGTTGGTATAATAATTGGTGCAATATTAATAGTTGCCGTTGAACCTACAAAAGCATTACCATTTATAATATTTATGGTTGTGTTACAACAATTTGAAGGTAATGTAATTTATCCAAAAGTTGTAGGTGAATCTTTAGGACTACCGGGAATATTAGTACTAGTAGCAGTAACATTAGGTGGTAATATGTTTGGTGTACTTGGCATGTTATTAAGTGTACCAACAGCAGTAGTAATATACACATTAGTTAAAAACGATATTAAAGATAAAACTAAGAAAGACAACAAAAAAGAAATAAAAGAAACAAAACCTAAAAAAGAAATCAAAAAAGCATAGTGCTTTAGGAGGTTTGTATGAAAGAATTAGTAAATGTAAACTTAAGAAAATACATTGAGGAGAATATATATCCTGAATACAACCTAAATGATAAAGGTCATAACTTAGAACATATAGAATTTGTTCTAAACAGAGCATATGAAATATCTGAAAACTATGCCCTTAACCTAGATATGTTATATGTAGTAGTTTCTTTTCATGATATTGCTTGTCATATAAATAGAGAAGAACATGAAATACTTTCTGCTAAAAGAATGTATGAAGATGAAAAGTTAAAAGAGTTCTTTACAGAAGAGCAAAGATTAATTATGAAAGAAGCAATAGAAGATCATAGAGCTTCTTTAGAATATGTTCCAAGAAATATATATGGAAAAATATTATCTTCTGCAGATAGAAAAATAGACATAGATATTTATCTTACATCTTCTATGGGATTTAGCATAAAGAAGAATCCAGATATTACAGATGAAGAGGTAATAGAAGAATCTTATGAATTCGCTATAAAGAAATTTGGTAAGAATGGTTATGCTACTACTAAAATGTATGTAGAAGATAAAAAGTATAAAGAATATCTAGATGAATTACAAAGACTAATAGATAACAAACAAGAATATATATTAAGAGCTAGAAAGGTACTAAGTAATTTAAGATAATGTATAAATAACAAGGCCTGAAAATATTTAGGCCTTGTTTTGAGTATGGAGGTGAATATATGTCAGTAATAAGTGTAAATAATTTAACTTTTGGTTATGATGGAAGTTATACTAATATATTTGAGAATGTTTCTTTTAACATAGATACAGACTGGAAACTAGGTTTAATAGGAAGAAATGGAAAAGGAAAAACCACCTTCTTAAAATTATTACAAGACAAATATGAATACAAAGGAAGTATATCTAAAAATGTAGACGTGGATTATTTCCCTTATGATATATCTAACAAAGATAGATTAGTAATGGATGTTATACAAGAGATTGCACCACTTGCAGAAGAATGGGAAATAATAAAAGAAATAAATTTACTACATGCAGATTTTGGAATATTATATAGAAGTTTTAATACATTAAGTGGTGGAGAACAAGTTAAAGTGTTGTTAATAAGCTTATTCTTGAAGGGTAATAACTTTTTGCTTGTTGATGAACCGACTAATCATTTAGATACCGAAACAAGAGAAAATTTAGTAGAATATTTAGCTAAGAAAAAAGGGTATATATTAGTATCACACGATAGAAACTTTCTAGATAGAGTAGTAGACCATATTATCGCTATAAACAACACTAATATTGAAATTAGACAAGGTAATTTTAGTGTTTGGAAGGAAAATAAAGATAGACAAGATGCTTTTGAACTTACACAAAACGAAAGACTACGAAGAGATATAGCAAGACTTGAAACAGCTGCTAAAAATACAGCTAAATGGTCAAATGAATCAGAAAAGGCTAAGAGCAGAAAACACAACACTGCCGAATTTATAGATACTGGATATATTGGGCATAAATCTGCTAAAATGATGAAAAGCTCTAAGGTAATGGAACAAAGAATAGAAAGAGCAATTGATGAGAAAAATGAATTGCTTAAAAATATAGATAGAACGGATAAATTAAAAATAATCCCAATAGATAGTGCAAGAAATCCATTGGTAAGTTTAAATAAAGTTCAAGTGGTATATGATGGTAAAAGTATATTTAACCCTATTACATTTGAAATAAATTCTAAAGAAAGAATTGCACTTGTTGGTAAAAATGGAGTTGGTAAATCTAGTATATTGAAATTAATATTAGGTGAGAATATAGAATATACAGGAAACATAAAGGTGCAAAACGGAATAAAAATATCTTATGTATCTCAAAGTACAGAACATCTTAATGGTAATTTAAAAGATTTTGCAATAGATAACTCTGTGGATGAAAGTATATTTAAATCTATGTTAGCAAAGATGGGATTTACAGATAAAGATTTTGACACAAACATTGAAGAGATGAGTGAAGGCCAAAAGAAAAAAATATTAATCGCTAAAAGCATTTCAGAACAAGCAAATCTATATATATGGGATGAACCACTAAATTATATAGATATATTAACACGTGAACAAATTGAAGATGCAGTTTTAACATATAATCCAACAATAATATTTGTAGAGCACGATGAAAGATTTATAGAAAAGCTAGCAACAAAAATTGTAAATATAGGAAAATAGAATTGGGGTAAAAATGAATAAACAAGGAAATATAGAAGTAGAAGGAATAATAATTAAATTAAAGAAAATGTGGTGGATAAAAATAAATACAAAAGCTTTTAGAACATCGACATTAGATGGAGCAACATTTCCATATATAATAACTGTTGAATACACTGTAAATGACACTACTTACGAAAAGAACAAATTTGTGTATTTAGGAGATAAAGAAATAAACATTGGAGATAAGTTAAAGGTTGTTTGTGATGTGATTAATCCTAAAAAGATAGTAATACATAAATAAATAATAATTTGTAGCATGCAACCTATAATTGACAAATAGTTGGTAGAACGCAATTATTAAAATTTATATAATTATCCTAGAAGGAGGTAATTATTATGACCATTGGAAGCAGAATTAGAGATTTAAGAAGAAACCTTAACTATTCTCAAGAGTATCTTGCAGAACAATTAGAAGTAAGTCGACAAGCAGTATCAAAGTGGGAACAAGATATATCAAATCCGGATACTAATAATATTATTAAATTAGCAGAACTGTTAAATTCCACAGTAGAATACATTGCATCTGGTAAACAAGAAACAGTAGATACGAGTAAGTCTAAACAAAAATTGTCTAAAAGACAAAAAATAAAAATAGGTATTATAATTAGCGTTTGTGTATTATTAATAGTATGCGGAACTTTAGTTGGATATATTTATACTAGACCTGTGGATTGGGATGCTGGCGCTTGTGGTGGAGGATATGCTACTTGGATTTTTGATAAATACAATAAAGATTTAACTGAAGTTTTCTTAAATGGAATGGGAGAAGAAAAAGAAAATATTATTTCTATTAATTCATTGCGAGGTACACAAAGTGCTACCTGGGACGAAAATAAAATATTTTTAACATTTAATATTAAGTATGAACATAAAGATTATGGCTTAGTAGAAGAAAAGGTTAATTTTATAGGCACACGTTATTGGATAGACTCATTTAAATGGAGTGGTGCTATTATAATTGGCAAATAAAATAATAATAAATAAAAAAGCGAGTAGTCCGCATTGGACTACTCTCAAATGTTTTAAATGCCGATGCGTATAAACGCATAGCTCAATAATAACTTAATTATAATATATAATATGTGAAAAATCAAGATATTATAATTATTTTGTGAAAAGTTCGATGAGTTTTGTATCAATTAGATTTAAACTTGAATTAGAAATATGTATGCCAGATAATAAATCATTTGAAGATTTGGGGTTAAAAATACGTTGTTTACTAATAGTTGTAATTTGATTTAAAAGTGCTATGCTGCCTTTTTTCATTTTGTTTATTTCATGTTGGAGTTTTAGTATCATTTTTGAATTTTCGCTAACTAAATTATTTTGATAAAACGAAGTGTTTAAGGGAGTATATAAAGAAGATTTAGAAATATGTTTTTTTAATTTAGAATATAATAAATCATATAATTCGCTACCAAGATTAACAGTATCATTGAAATAAGTTTTATCCTCTTTTATAGATGTTAATGGAATTACATTTAGTGTTCCAAATGATGGTTTATCGTGTTTACTTATCACAATGCAATAGTGTAGGCCGCCAAGTTCGTTTCCGGATGTTAAATCCCAAGTCGACTTTTATTATATCGCCTCTTTTATATCGTTTTAGTTCATTGGAATTAAAACATTCTTCATTATCATGGTAATTGGCAAAATCATTTATCCAATATGCCAACAAATCAGATTTTTTATATTCGCCTGCAGATATATGCTTAATAAAAGATTGATTTAAACGATTAAGACTAAGATTTTTTAGATTGATTGAAGATAATTCGGTATCGTTATGCTTCGAATTAGTGTTCATATAAATACCTCCTAAAGAACATATGTTCATTTTAACATTTTTAGTTAAAAATGTCTAGCTTTTTATAAATAAAATATAATTTTCTTGTTAAAGTAGTATCCTTGTGATATAACATAGTTAATATAAAGAGGTGTAGTATGAAATATAGAAAAGATAAGTACGGAAATGATATATCTGTTTTAGGTTTTGGTTGTATGAGATTTACCAAAAAAGGAACAGGAATAGATTTAGATAAAATGGATAAAGAGGTAATGACTGCTATTAATGCAGGTGTCAATTATTTTGATACAGCATACATTTATCCAGGAAGTGAAGCTGCCTTAGGATATGTTTTAGCAAAGAATAATGCTAGAGATAAAATATATATAGCTACTAAGTTACCACAATATTTAATTAAATCTAAAGAGAGTGCAGAGAAATGTTTTAATGAAGAGCTAGAACGTCTTAAAACAGATCATATAGACTATTATTTAATGCATATGTTAACAGATGTAAAGAGCTGGGAAAGATTATGCGAACTTGGAATAGCAGATTGGATACGTGAGAAAAAAGAAAGTGGCAAGATACGTCAAATTGGTTTTTCTTATCATGGGAATTCAGATATGTTCTGCCAAATTGTTGATGCATATGATTGGGATTTTTGCCAAATACAATATAACTATTTAGATGAAACTTCTCAAGCAGGAGTAAAAGGTCTTAAACATGCAAATGCTAAAGGGTTACCAGTAATAATTATGGAACCATTAAGAGGTGGAAGACTTGTTAATAATCTTCCAGAAAAAGCTAAAAAACTATTTGAAAACTACAAAACTAAACGTACACCAGCTGAGTGGGCATTTAGATGGTTATGGAATCAACCAGAAGTTACTTGTGTATTATCTGGTATGAATTCTATAGAGATGGTAGAAGAAAATGTTAAGAATGCTTCTACTGCAAAAGTAGGTGAGTTTGACTCGGAGGACTTTAAGCTTCTAGAAGATGTAGTAAAAGAAATAAATAGAAGTATGAAAGTTGGTTGTACGGGTTGTGGATATTGCATGCCATGCCCTATGAAGGTAGATATCCCAGGAACTTTCTCGGCATACAACAAGCTACATACGGATAGTAAGTTTATTGGGCTTAAAGAGTATGTGATGTGTACACTACTTAGAAAAGATTCTACATCTGCTTCTAACTGTGTAGGATGTGGTAAATGCGAAAAACATTGTCCACAGGGATTAGAAATTAGAAAACATCTTAAAGATGCTAAACGTGAGCTTGAAGGGCCAGCATACAAAGTAGCAAAAAGATTTGCTAAATGGTTCTTAAAATATTAGATAATAATAAATATACAAGAGGTGAAATATGAGACTTGTACCTATACCAGAGGATAAATATGATGAATATAGACTAGGAGCAATATTTGACTGCTATAAATGGGATCCACAGTTTAAAGATAACAATACAGTAGCAAAATATGCTTTAGTATTAACTAAAGAAGAATATGAAGAACTAGTATTTCTTACGGAGTCGATGGATAAAGAAACAATAGCAGCAGAAGAATATTTAAATGCAAATTTAGATAAAGCAAAACCATTAGGACTAGCAAGAAGACTAAAAAAGGACATAGAATCTATGTCCAACTATGATAAAACAAAACACGTTAGACTTATGCGTTATGATTTCCATCCAACAATTGACGGAAAATGGGCAGTAAGTGAAGTAAATAGTGATGTGCCAGGCGGTTTTGCTGAAGCATCTTTGCTTCCTAAACTTGCTAAAGAAATAATTGGTTTAGACGATACATATTCTGTAAAATGCTTTGGAGATATTTTAGCTAACGCAATTAAAACTAAAACAAAAGAAAACGGAACAATTATGATGGTACATTGTACTTGCTTTAGCGATGATAGACAAGTTATGCAATATATGGGGGATAAACTTGCTAATATGGGGTTTAAGATAATATATGGAGCGGCAGACCACATTATATTTAAAGAAGGAGTACCATACAGTATACTTTCAGGGAATGAATGTAAATTAGATGGAATTGTTAGATTTAATCCTTTAGAATGGGTAACTAGAATTAAACCTAAAAAATGGGGAGGATATTTTAGTACAGAAACTATGTCTTGTAACCATCCAATAGCATTGTTTGCTCAAACTAAAAGATTTCCACTTGTTTGGGATAACTTAGAAAAAGCAGGAATATCTATGAAATATTGGAGAGAGCTTCTGCCAGACACGAAACTTATTAAAGACTACAAAAAACTAGAAGACAAAAGTGGATATATATACAAACCAGTGTATGGCAGAGTGGGAGAAAAGATAGGCATTAAAGAAGCATGTGAGGAAGGCGAATACGATAAAATACTAAAAGAAGTAAAGTGGCATCCAAAACGTTATCTTGCTCAAAAGAAATTTATTAGTAAACCTTTAGAAGGAATAAATGGTGAAGAATGTCACGTGTGCGTTGGCTCGTATACAGTAGATGGTAAACAAGCAGGATTCTATGCTCGTATTAGTAATGTGCCTCGTATAGACTCTAATGCGGCAGATATTCCAGTTTTAATAGAAGGGGGCATAAATTAATGGTAGGAAAAGAAATATATAAAATTTGGGCTCCTAAAAGCAAATGGCAAGGTTGGGTTAGACCGGTAATATTTGTAGGACTAGACATGGATAATGTTAAGGAAGAATACTTTAGCAAAAACTTAGATGAAATACTTTATAAAGAGTATATAAATAAGGAAACAGCTTTTATTATAGACTTACCAGGAGCAGAAAGTGTAAGAGAAGGGCTTAGTCTTGCAAAATATGGAGTAAGACCTATTGTAATATATAATGGACCGGATGAACAATTAGGTTCCACGGCAAATGTAGACAATTCTCCACTAGAATTAGCTGTTTTATGGGGAGCGAATATTCTTAAAGAGATATCTTTTGAAGAAGATGCGCCACCTGCATTTTTGTTTGACAGTACTAGAATGAATTTATTTAGAAAAGATAGAACTGTATATGATAATAGTTGGTATGTATATGAACAAGATATGCCAAGCGCTAAATATCTTTTAGATAATGGAATAAAGAAAGTAATTCTTGTTTCGGATAGCGAAAAGATAAGGAAAGATACAAACAAGCTATTATATACGTATAAAATAAAGGGCTTAGAAATATTACATACGGATGGTTTTAAGGAACCAGTTAAAGCAAAGATAAAGAAAGCAAAAAAAGAGATAGATTAGATATATATAATAAAAAGAGTTCATATTTAATGAACTCTTTTATTTGTTATTTATTAGTGACCGCCGCCACCGCCGCCGCCACCACGACCGCCTCCGTAGTATCCGCCGCCACCCATGTGACTAGAGTATGATCTTGATGCAGAACGTACACTCGAACTAAATGAACGACTGCTAGAACGGAAGTATGTTGAACGATAGTATCTATTTTCGAACATAGGACTAGGTGCTAATTCGAATTCTTGGCATCTTATATTCAATGCTTTAATAACCTTTTCTGAAATTCCAAAAGCTGTAGCATAAACCAAATATTTTTCCCATAGCACTAAATCTACAACTGTTTTTTCGTTCATTAGCGTTTGGCTGTTTAAGAAGTCGTATAAGCCCTTCCATTTTGCATATTCATCTTCACCAAATTGTGTATATAGAAGTGCTGTGCGACCAATTTTACTTATCTTGTACGCTTTAAGTAGAAGCGCTATACCAATTAGTGTAAATGCACCATAAGCATAATCTAAACGAGTAAAGTGAGAAATGAAGTTTACTATAATAATAAATATTAGACCCAAATTTCTTGAAGATTTTGCTTTGACTAGCATTTTATTTTTTTCTTTATCATATTCTACTGTTTGGAAATATCCGTGTAACACACCTATATTTTTTACAGAACGTTTAACCTTCTTAACAAATGAATCTGTATTAGAATAATCCGCTTTAATTCTTTGTTGGAATTGTTCCATTGTTAATCCATCAGGTCGATTATATCTATATATAAGATTTAGATATGCTTCTTCAGAAGGAGTTAGTTCTTCTAATTCGCCGTATGTATCTGAATAATATTTAGAGATTTTTGTGGCTGTTACTGGATTTTTTTCCATCTCAGCGATTCTATCCATAATGCTAGGGCGTGGAGTAGTAGAATTATACGCTATAGTATTAGGATTAGATGCTGGTTCGGTTGGTCTGTTATCTACTTTAGCTAATATTTTGAACACAGTATTTTTAGGTGTCCAATCTATATTCATGTCCTTCTTTTCTAAAGAAATATATTTTTTACGTACCAAACTTAACATTAATGCGGAATATACTTCTTTTAATTCTTTTTTCTTTCTTTCTTTTGAGAATACTAGAGTAGCAGCAAAATATGGGTCTAAGTTACTAGGTATATCTCTAAAATATTGAACATTTATACTTGGCCTATAGAATGTGTTATCTTTATACAACTTGTTAATTGTAAGTGTTGTAGAGAACAATATAATTACTGAAACTATAATAGCAATTACAAGCACTTTTGTTTTAGTGCTACGAGCTGCCGGAACTAGCGCGTCATATTCTTCTTGTTCATCTAATATTTCTTGAAGCGCAGGAGCGTTATAATATCTATTTCTTGAAGCGTGATCTGTAAATTTATGTCTGTCCTTACCATATGAAAGTAAAGTAAATTCTATATATTGATTATATGGTCTAAATTTAAGTTCGGATTCATCCAAATCAATAATGAATGTATGGTATCCTGGATTTTTGAAATCTGATTCTGTAAAGTTAAATGTATGAGAATTAGTTCCATATGTGCCTGCTTTATAATTTCCTATACTTGGCATATCTTTGTCTGGAATTAGTATTTCAGCTTTAAATGAATTTAGATATTTAATTGTAGACTCAGAATACATAGTTAAGTATAAAGAAGAGCAATCTGCATATCTTAAAGCCGCGTTATACATATCGTATTCGATTTCAAATTGAACCTTTTCTCTATATAATCCGTCTACGTATAGCAACACACATTCATAAAGGTTTCGATCTGGATTATATGGCCCTGGGCTGTGATACCAATGTCGTGGACCATTCACATAGTCTGAATCGTCCCAATACAATTTGTTCGCGTGATCATATTTTGTTCTTGAACCATTTGGTAATATTTCCTCAACACGAAGTACGTCGTATTCTATTTTTACGCCATCTTCATACTTTTCTGGTAATGCTCTCCAAAGTTCCCAGAATAGGTTGCCTTTAGAGAAGGCGTGTATGTCAAATGTAAGCTTTTCTGTAATTCTTACTTTCCCGTTAGAGCCTGGTTCATCTATCAATACCGCTTTATAATCCACATCGGTTATTCTAGCATAGTCGAATGGATTAATATTAAAGTCTTCTGGCACAAATGCTTCAGCTAAACCAAAAATAACTGGCGAAAAGTATACAAGTACAAAAAGCCATATCCAAAAATTTTCTTTCATATTTTCCCCCTAAGTTAATATATAGAATAAGTATATATTAAAGCTAAAAAAATGTAAAACGAAATATTGTAAATAGAAAACAAAAAGCAAAAATGATATATATTTGTAATATTTAAGAGTGGAAAAAGTTTTTCTCATGTGATATATTACATATAACTCATGGAGGGAATATGAAAAGAAATATTGAAATAGGTAAACACGCTGGTTTTTGTGGAGGAGTTAATTTGTGTATAAAGACATTAGACGAAGAGCTAGAAAAAAGTAGCGAAAAAATATATTGCTTAGGGGAATTAGTACACAACAAAGATGTGGTAAATAGTTTTAAAAATAAGGGTGTAATATTTGTAGACAACATAAAAACGGTACCAAATAATTCTAAACTAGTAATAAGAGCACACGGGGCTGAGAAGCATACATATGAGCTTGCAGAAAAAAGAAGGATGAGAGTTTTAGACTTAACATGTCCAAAAGTAGCAAAAATTAAAGAGGATGTAAGGGAATATATAAACGAAGAATCATATATAATTCTTGTTGCTAAAAAAGACCATCCCGAAGCAAAAAGTACAATAAGTTTTTTAGGAGATAATGCTAGTATTATAGAAAATGAAGACGAATTAAAAGAAATAGTAAATAAACTTAATAAATATAAGTATGTAGCTGTTATAGCACAAACAACATTTGATGAAAAAGTGTTTTTAGAATATGCAGAATATATAAAAGGAAATGTATGTAAAGATGTAAATGTAATGGTTAAAAATACAATATGTAATGCAACTAGCATAAGACAAAATGAAACAAGAGAAATGGCAAAATCTAAAGATGTAATGATCATAGTAGGTGGAAAGAATAGTTCAAATACACACAAATTATATAATATATCAAAGGAAGAGTGTGAAAATACATATTGGGTAGAAACAAAAGATGAGTTGAATCTTAACGTACTTGAAGGAAAGTTAGATGTTGGAATTATGGCTGGGGCGTCTACACCTAAAAATGTAATAGATGATGTTGTACAAGCTATAGAAGAATATGAGGGATAATATATGGTAATAGGAATAGATTTAGATGGGGTTGTTTTTGATTCAGAAAATGTTTTTAGAACATATGAAGAAATATACGATATAGAAGAGCTAAATGGAAATAATTTAATAGATAGAAGCGAACCAAAACATAGTCGAAGATATAATTGGACGGAAGAGCAAACGAAAGTGTTTAGAGATAAATATTATTTAGAAATTTCAAAAGTAAGCCCTCTAATGGCAGGATTTGAAACGGTATATAAAAAATTAATAGAAGAGGGACATACATTCGTTGTAATAACAGCTAGAGGTGGATGGATTCCCGAAATGAAAGATGATGCAATAAGAATATTTGAAGAAAAAGGTCTTTCTTTTGATAAATACTACTGGCACACTTCAGACAAACTAAACGCATACATTACGGAAAAAGTAGATGTTATGATAGATGATGATTACAAAGTAATAGAACATTTATCTAAAAATAAAGTTAAAACGTTATATTTTAGAGACGCTAATTTAAAGAAATTAGAGGAAAACGAATATGTTAAAGAGGTAAATAACTGGGGAGATATCTATAGATATATAAAAAATCGATAAAATTTTACATAATACTTGAAAAAAACTTGCATTTATTATAGAACTATAGTAATATATAGTGCCCGAAACTTGGGGGGGAAAACAAAGGAGATATTTATGATAAAAACAAAAATAGTAGCGACAATAGGACCAAGCTCAGAAAGTGAAGCTATGTTAGAAAAACTAATGAAAGCAGGACTTAATGTGGCAAGATTTAATATGTCACACGGTTCTCATCCAGAACACTTAGCAAAAATAGAGAGAGTAAAAAAACTAAATAAAAAATTAAATAAAAATGTTGGTTTAATGCTAGATACAAAAGGACCAGAAATTCGTTTGGGTGTATTTGCAGAAGAACCAGTGTTATTAGTTCAAGGCTCAGAATTTACACTTACTACTAAAGAAGTTGTGGGAGATACAGAAAAAGTTAGCGTTACATACAAAGGTTTAGTAGATGATGTTAAAGTAGGCTCAACAATATTATTAGACGATGGATTAATAGAATTAGAAGTTGTAAAAATTAAAAAAGAAGACATCGTATGTCTTGTTAAAAATACAGGCTCAATTAAGTCTAAAAAAGGTGTTAATATACCAGGTATAAAATTATCTTTACCAGCTTTAACAGATAGAGATAAAGAAGATATTAAATTCGGTGTAGAAAACGATGTAGATTTTATAGCTGCATCTTTTGTAAGAAAAGTTCAAGATGTTTTAGATTTAAGAAGTTATTTAAGCAGTATAAATGGAGATAAAGTTAAAATAATTGCTAAAATAGAAAACCAGGAAGGAATAGACAATTACGATGATATATTAGAAGTGGTTGACGGAGTAATGGTAGCAAGAGGAGATATGGGTGTCGAAGTACCTATAGCTAAACTTCCTCAAATCCAAAAAGATATGATTAAGAAGGCTACAGCGGCAGGCAAAATGGTTATAACTGCAACACAAATGCTAGAATCAATGGTAACTAATCCAAGACCAACTCGTGCTGAAGTATCTGACGTAGCAAACGCGATATATGATGGTACAGGTGCAATAATGCTTTCTGGAGAATCTGCATCTGGTAAATATCCAGTAGAATGTATAAACATGATGAAAAATATTGCAGTAGAGACAGAAGATAGCATAGATTATTGGAATAGATTTAAGAAACGTAATGTAAGCAAATTGGGCGCTTATGTAGAAGCAGATGATGAAGATGAAACTAAAGATGCAAACTTATTTAGAAGACAAATAAACTTTGCTGTATGTTCAAGTGCGTTATTTACAGAAGCAAAAGCAATAATATCTATATCAGATAAAGGTAAAACACCAGCTGTTCTTTCAGGATATAGACCAAAATGCCCAATATATGTATTTACTGCAAATGAAAAAACATATAGACAATTATCTTTAGAATGGGGCGTAACAGCATATTATTTCCCAGACGAGCACAATTTTGAAGAAATACTAAAAAAAGGAGTAGACACATTAATTACAGAGAAACATATTAAAAAAGGAGATATAGTAATACTAGGCGGCGGTACAACTAATGATCATATATCTGAAAACTACTTATCTACACAAGCGATGGGAGCTGTAATTAGAATATAAAAGTATTTATAAAAAGTACTTGCAAATATAAAAAAAGTGTGTTAAAATACTATGTGTAAAATTAAGACCAGTACAAGGGAGGGAATATAAATGGCAAAATGTGAAATTTGCTCAAAAGAAGTAAACTTTGGAAATAATGTAAGTCACTCTAACAGAAAGACTTCAAGAACATACAAACCAAACGTTCAATCAGTTAAAGTAAATGAGAACGGAACAGTAAAATCTATAAAAGTATGTACTAGATGCTTAAAATCTGGTAAAGTTGAAAGAGCGTAGGAATAATTAAAAGAGGCGAAAGCCTCTTTTTTTGTTGCCTTTTTACCCTTTAAGATTTGAAGGTGCATTGGTATTACCGAATTTTTTTTCGTATTCTGCACTTTTAATAGAATAATCCAAATATTCATTTAGATAACGGTAATAATAATACTGATTGTTGTAAAAATCCATAGGTGAAGGTAAGAATGAAGGCGGCGGAGTTACATTGGGTGGTAATGACATATTTGGTGTAATATTATTAAAATTATATGGATTAAAAAATGCTCTTTCGTCCAAAAAAATCATCTCCTTTATGTATATTATATAAATTTTAGGTGAATAATATGATTACCTCATATATAAAATGAGTATCCCCCTTTTATTCGAAACGATAGCATGCTATCGTTTCTTTTTTAATGTTATATATAGAAGAAGGATAGTTAAAAATATTATAAAAATATACATAAAGTTAAGAGGTATGTTTAATTCCTTTATTAAACTTAAATTTAGCGACACATCTAAAACTAAATTTAGTTTTATTATATTCAGTTTTAATAATAGATATGTAATTATACTACTTAAGGTTCCGTGAATAAGTTTATATAATAGAAGTTCTTTTAATTTAATTCCAATTTTATATACAAATGAATGTATTTGGAATATTATCATAAGTGAACTAAAGGACAGTATGAAAGAAATGACGCATAAAAGAGTTGTGGTGTTTACTGCTAGCGTAGAAAGCGTTTTGATTCCATTTGTTATTTCAAATACGCTTATGAATAATCCGTTTATTAATTCCGGAATGTTTTGTTTAGTAAGTATAAGGCTAGGTATAAGGGAAAATATAATTGTATAACCTAAAATTATCCCTAGTGTCTTAAATGAATTTAAAAGTGATGTCGTTAATATTTGTGATGAAGAAGATATTTTAGTAAAAGTATTTGAATTTGTAATATTTTGTTGTATAATATCATTTGAGGTTGGATAGCATAGTCCAATTATTATACTAGAGAAAAAGTGTGAAATTAGAAGGAGTATGCCAACATCAACATTATTAAACATTCCTATTCCTATGGAGCAAAGTATATATGCAGGGCTTGCATTATTCGTAAAGGCTAATAGCTTTTTAGCAAGTTTTAAGTTTATTTTGTTATCAGAGTAAAGTTTATATATACATTTAGCGGCATTGGGATAACCAAGTAAGTAGGAAATAATTAATATAAAAGTTGTATTTTTAGGTATTCTAAAGATTTTAGATAATATATTAGATAAACCTAAAGACAAGGTGTACATTAAATTAGAGTTAATTAGTATTTCTGTTATTAATATGTATATAAATAAGGAAGGTATTAAATTATGTATAAATAAGTCTAAGGATATATTTATGCTATTTAAAACAGTTTTTGAATTTATTAATAAAAGAAATATACAAGTATAAATTGTAGTATTAGTAATAAATAATTTGGTTCTTTTTGTTAGAATTACTTTCATAAAAACACCTAATAGATATTACTAAAAAGGAGAAGAATATATGCAATATGTAGAAGATTTTGAGGACTTTAAATTAATAGATATGGCTGGAGGAGAGAAGCTTGAGCGTTGGGGTAAATATTTGTTAATTAGACCGGATCCTCAAATAGTATGGAACAAGAAAACTAATCCTAAATTATGGGAACAAGCAGATGCTAGATATATAAGAAGTAAAACGGGCGGCGGACATTGGGAAGTTAAAAAGAAACTCCCAGATAGTTGGCAAGTTTCGTACAACAAATTAAATTTTAATATAAAACCAATGGGATTTAAACATACAGGGCTTTTCCCAGAACAAGCGGTTAATTGGACATATATGAAAGAAAGAATACTTACAAGAAAGAAACAAGGAAAAGATACAAAAGTATTAAATCTTTTTGCGTATACAGGTGGAGCTACAGTTGCTTGTTTAGAAGCTGGAGCTAGCGTGTGTCACGTAGATGCGTCAAAAGGAATGGTAGCATGGGCTAAAGAAAATGTGATTAGTTCAGGACTTAAAGATGCACCAGTACGATTTATTGTAGACGATGTAATTAAATTTGTTAAAAGGGAAATAAAAAGGGGAAATAAATATGATGCGATCATAATGGATCCACCTAGTTATGGCAGAGGAGCAAACGGGGAAGTATGGAGCATCGAGAAAGATTTGGAAGGACTTTTAGAATTATGTGTAGACTTATTATCTAACGACGCTACATTTGTGATAATAAATACCTACACAGGAGGGCTTTCAGGCACTGTAATTTCAAATTTATTAACAATGGTATTAGAAGATGCAAGAAAAGATTTGATTAAATGTGGTAGAATAATAACAGATGAAATAGGTATAAAAATGGAAAAATCATCATTTGTTCTTCCTTGTGGAATAACAACAAAATGGGAAAATGGAGGTATATAAGATGCAAGAATCAGTAGGTAATTTATCTTTAAAAGAAAAAATAGGGCAAATGTTTATAGTAGGTGTTGATGGAACTGAGACGAATGCTGATATTATTGAATTAATTCAAGCATATAAAATAGGCGGAGTATTTTTAGATGGGAAAAATATAGAAAGCGTTAAACAACTACAAAAGTTAATAAACGATTTAAAAGCCGCAAATATTGGGAATTCATTGCCACTATTTATTGCAATAGCGGAAGAAACGGGAAGAGGAAATGTACTACCAAATGAAATAAGAACTATCCCTGCAATGAAATACATTATAGAGAATACAGACAAGACTGTTGTTTATGATGCAACGAATATCACAGCAAACATATTAGCAAAACTAGGAGTTAATATGAATTTTGCGCCATTGCTAGATATGGGAGGAATGGTAAATGGTATTCCATTGGGAGATAGATGTATATCTGAAAATAATACTACATTAATTGCTGGTACTGCAGTGCAAGTAGTAAATGCACATAGAAATAATGGTATAATACCAGTTCCAAAGTATTTTCCAGGGCATGCTACAACAAAAGCTGAAAGAAGTAATTTGGTAATACCATACACAAAGAAGTCTTTAGCTAAATTGGAACAGCAAGATATAGCACCTTTTAAATATTTAATAGAAGAAGGTATTGAAACTATGTTAGTAGGACATATACAAGTATCTAAAGTAAATATGTTTACACCAGCTTCCTTATCTCATAAAATGATAGAAAAAACTTTAAAGGCTAAATATAATTTTGAAGGGTTAAGCATAACTGATGATTTGGCAAGCATTCCTATTACAGTGCAATATGGCTTAAAAAGCGCTGTGCATAAAGCTATACTGGCGGGAAACGAGCTTATGATAGTTAGTAGTGCTTCTAAAATGAAATCGGTATTAGACGACTTAGAAAAGCAAATTTCAAAAGGAAATATAGACAATAAGGTAATAGATAATAGAGTTCAAAAAGTGGTAGATTTAAAAGTGAAATATAACTTAAATGACAATGAAATGCCAGAATTGAATATAGATGTAGAAAACGAAAGAATAGAAGAACTAATAAAAAGAATAAGACAAATATAATTTTCAAGTGTATAAATAAATAATAAAGACCCAAGGAGTTATCCTTGGATCTTTTTATTTCAAATTAATTTTAGGTATTATATATTAGCAGCATCCGCAGCAACATACTAAAATTATTATAATAAGTATTATCCATATGCAGCAACAGTTTCCTCCACCGAAACCACCAAATCCGCCTTGGTATCCACCGCCACATTGATTTGAGCATCCGCATCCACATCTTTCATCTATCATATTAAAATCCTCCTTTAACTATTAAAGAAACTATTAGTCATATGAGTAGGCCCAGTTAGTTTAAAATAGTCACCTTGGCTAATAGAATCATTAGAATTCTGCTTAAAGAAAATTAATATTAGTAAGACAAACCAAATAATAGAATTTGAATAATTATTGTTATTTTGCCACCACATGTAAACTCCTTTGCTATATACATATTTTGTATATATTACATAGTATGAAAAAAATAACAATCTGTTACAATTGACAGAAGTATTTGTAAATATTATGTAGTTTATTCTTGAGAATGTTACTTGTATGTGGTATAATCTAGGACAAATAATGTATGGGAGTTAAAGTTGAAAAGAAGTAGGATTATATGTAGCATTATCACAATAACATATATGCTATTACTTATATACATTGCTATTTGCTTGTTAAGAAATAGTATGACTGTAAAAAGCGAATTGAGCATTGGCATAAAAGTTTTGTATGTACTAGTAGTAGTGGGTAGTGTTTCTGTATATATGTGGTTAAAAAAGAGGTTAAACAGAAAAATAACTAGTGTAAAGATTTCGATGTTATATAGGTATATGTATTTAGCGGTACTTACCTTAGTAACAAGAGTCGGTATGGTATATATGTTTGCTAAAAGAGATGTAGAAATTATTTCGCCATCATTTGGCAAAGGTTTAGGATCATATATATTTAGTCTTATAAATAGAATAGTTGACAATCCATCCTTTGCAAACGCGATAATAAATACTACAATAACGTATGTTGTAGTCATATTAATAAAGAAAATCCTTGAGAATATTACTAAAAGCGATTTCTTATCTGCAACCGCAGCAACATTGTATATATTCTTACCGCAATCCTTATACTTCGTAGTGGAATATAATAGATATAATTATAATTTATTATTTGTGCTTCTAGGTTTGTATATAATGTTAAATATTATAGATCTTGTAAAACAATATAAATTAAAAACTAATAAATATATATATATGTCTGTGGTATTAGGCATAATGGCAGGTATAGATATTATATTAGGAGGCTCTTGGCTGTTTTGGGTGCTTTTAGTATTAATTCTAACCGCTTCTGCAACTTATATAGATATAGCCCATATATCTTTTGGAGAAGAAATAAAGAAAAATATGTCGTTTAATATTAAAAGATTGTTATATAAAATAGAGCAAACGAACTTTTCTAAATTATTAAATACGTTTTTAATAGTATTGCTTATAACTGCTTTAGTGTCAACAATAATAGATTTATTTACGACAACGCCTACAAATTATGCGTTTACAACAAATATATCAGAACTTGTGAATAGAACAGTAGAATCATTAAATACATCTAGAAATTATTACATAGTTCTAATAATATTAGTCGTGTTACTAGAAATAATGGGAGTAATATTAAAAAGGAATTTAGATATTAAAATGGTAGCAGTAAAGATATTAAATATATTAGTAATAATATCTATGGTATTAAGTAAAGACACAACATATACAGCTACAATATTTGATGTAACGTTAATATTATTGCTAGTTTCAAATATGTGTAATATATATTATAATAGAGAAGAGAAGATTAAATTATTAAAAGATAGAAACGATTAATTTAATGTAAATATAAATAGAAGGAGGAAATTATGGCATATTATTCAGAAGATTTAATAGATGAAATCTTAGCATCTACAGACATAGTAGAAGTAGTAAATGAATATGTACCATTAAAAAGAAGAGGCGCAAACTACTTAGGTTTATGCCCTTTCCATAAAGAGAAGACTCCTTCTTTTACTGTGTCAGCGGACAAGCAAATATATAAATGTTTTGGATGTGGACAAGGAGGTACAGTAATACAATTTGTATCTAAGCTAGAGAATCTAGATTTTAGAGAAACACTAGAAACATTAGCTGAGAGAGCTAATATAGATTTAGAAAAATATAAAACAAATACTACAGTAGATCCTAAAAAAGATTTAAGAGATACAATTTTAGAAATAAATAAATCTACTGCAAGATATTTCTTTGATGCTTTAACAGAAGAAGTTAAGAAAGAAAAAAGTATCCTTAAAGATTATTTAATAAAAAGAGATTTGGACTCTAAAACAATAACTAGATTTGGCCTAGGATATGGTTCTAAGAGTTCAGAAACTCTAATGGCATACTTAACAAGGTTGGGATACAAAAAAGAAGATATTTTGGCTGCAGGCGTTGTTTCGAAAAATATGCGTGGAGACATATACGAAAATTTTGCAGGCAGATTAATATTCCCAATCTTTGACACAAGAGATAGAGTAATTGCTTTTGGTGGTAGAGTGTTAGACAACTCTTTACCTAAGTATGTTAACTCGCCTGAAAATGCGTTATACCATAAAGGTAGCAATTTATATGGAATGAATGTTGCTAAAAAAGAACAATTAAACTCTGTAATAATTGTTGAAGGATACATGGATACGGTAGCGCCACATAAGTCTGGCATTACAAATGTTGTAGCAAGTCTTGGTACTGCTTTTACAGAAAAGCAAGCAAAGTTACTTAAGAAATACACAGACACTGTAATTATTTCATATGACCAAGATGCCGCAGGGCAAAATGCGACTTTAAGAGCAATAGATATACTTGTTAAAGAGGGACTTAAAGTTAAAGTATTAAGACTAGATAAAGAAGATGCAAAAGATCCAGATGAATATATTAAAAAATATGGAAAAGAACGTTTTGAAGAGTGTGTTAAGAAAAGTATTTCACATATAGAATACAAGATAAGTAGAATGGAGAAACTACTAGAAGATGATAACAACTTTGATAACAAAGTTAAATTCTTAAGCAGAGCGGCAGATATTTTAGCAACTCTTGAAAACGATATAGAAAGAGAAATGTATGTAGATACAATTGCAAAGAAATATAACGTAAGTAAAGCGGCAATTGAGTCTGAAATAAATAAAAAGATTAAAAAGAATGTTAAAGAGGAAAAAGTAGTCAAAGTTAAAGAAAAAGTAGCTGAACGAAAAGAAAAAGGCCCTTTGACACTCAGAAAGAAGCAAGAAGAATATATAGTGGCTATGTTACTTGGTAAAGATAAGAAAATGATAAACCAAGTGCTAGATAGATTTAAAGAAAGAGATTTTGTATACGAGGATGTGCGAAACTTATTTATCTTCCTAAAGGAATTGAATAACGAGCAAGATATAACAAAGATTAATGTATTAACAAGAATCTCTGATAGTGACACCTTAAACTTAATTACTGAAATTTTAGCAATAAATTTATCTGATTTTGATAAAGACAAGCTTTATACAGAAATGGATAAAACATTTAAGAAGTATTATTACCAAAACAGAAGAGAAGAGATATTTAAAGAATTAGAAAAAGAAAATATATCTAAAGATGAAAAGGAATTTCTTGAGGTAGAACTTAAACAAATAATGCTAAAAATTGCTAAAATGAAATAAAAAAAGAAAAAAGGTTGTAATTTAAAATTTAATGTTGTATAAATTTAATATTAGGGAGAGAATAATATAATGGGAAGAAAAAAGGAATCTGAAATAAAGGAAGTAGAAGTAGTGGAAGAAGTTAAAGCTAAAAAAAGTACTAAAGCATCAAAGAAAAACGCTAAAGAAACAGCTATAGCAGAGTTTGTAGAAGCGGCAATAGCAAAAAAAGGATTTACATACAAAGAAATAGTAGACTTTATGGGAGAAAAAGAATTATCTCCAGAAGATGTAGATACTTTATATCAAAAACTTGAACAAGCTGGTGTAGAAATGTTGGATGAAACTAAAAAAGAAGATGACACAATACCAGAAGAACCAGATGAAGATGAAGAAATAAAAGATGATAGTTTGATTGAAAAAATGGCGCAAGGAGATAAATCAGTATCTCTTGCTGAATTAGATATTGAACCAAATCTTGAAGATATATCTGAAATAGAAAAGAATATCTTACTAGAAGATGATATAAATGATTTCTCATTTATAGACAATATAAGTGTAGATGATCCTGTAAGAATGTTCTTGAAAGAAATAGGTAAAATAGAACTATTATCTTTAGACGAAGAAGCAGAACTTGCTGAAAAAATGGTTCAAGGAGATAAGGCCGCAAAGAAAAAACTTGTAGAATCTAACTTAAGACTTGTTGTAAGTATAGCTAAAAGATATATAGGTAGAGGAATGCACTTCTTAGATTTAATACAAGAAGGAAATTTAGGACTTATTAAAGCAGTAGATAAATTTGATCCAGTAAAAGGATTTAAATTTAGTACATATGCTACATGGTGGATTAGACAAGCAATAACAAGAGCTATTGCAGACCAAGCTAGAACAATAAGAATACCAGTACATATGGTTGAAACAATAAATAGACTTATGAGAGTATCTAGACATTTGTTACAAACTATGGGAAGAGAACCAACTCCAGAAGAAATTGCTGCAGAAATGGAAATACCAGTAGATAAAGTAAGAGATATTCTTAAAATATCTCAAGATCCAATATCTTTAGAAACTCCAGTTGGTGAAGAAGATGATAGTAGCGTTGGAAACTTTATTCCAGATGATGACGCACCATCTCCATCAGATCAAGCAGCAGATGTTCTACTTAAAGAACAAATAGAAGAAGTAATGGAAACATTAACACCAAGAGAAGCTAGAGTATTAAGACTTAGATTTGGTTTAGAAGATGGAAGAACAAGAACTCTTGAAGAAGTTGGTCGTGAATTCATGGTAACTCGTGAAAGAATAAGACAAATAGAAGCAAAAGCTTTAAGAAAATTAAGGCATCCATCAAGAAGTAAAAAATTAAAAGATTTTATGAGCACAGACAAATAAAGTTAACATAAAAATGTTGTGAAATAATTGCACAACATTTTTATTTGTCTTGCAAAAAAGAAAAAAATGTAATAGTATAAACGTATAAAAAATAAAGGGGAGAACAAATGAAAAGAAAACAAGGAGTATCATTAATTGTATTAGTAATAACAATAATAGTTATGATAATACTAGCAGCAAGTGTAGTAATAACATTATCTAATACAGGAATAATAAATAGAGCTAGCCTTGTAGTGGATTTAGCAAATCAAAGCCAAGTACAAAATTTAGCATCTTTGATATGGGCGGATGCATATACAAATAATTTAAGAGGACAAGTGCTAATAGATGAAGTAATAGACAAATTAGAAGAGCAAGGAATAAAGGAAGATGAATGGAATATTATAGTTTCAGACAAAGGAGTAAATGTAACCACGTTTTCTGGATTGGGAGACTTAATAGAAAGTGCGGAAGACTATGGTAAAACGGTAGATTATGTGGCAAACGGAATAACAAAATGGAAATTATTTTATCATACAAATGAATATGTATACTTAATTGCGAGCGAAGCGTTAAGTTATGGTAAGGTGCCTGAAAAATTTAAAGAAAAATCTTGCGCAACTACATTATCGACAGATATAACATTGCCGGATGGTAGTAAGGGAACAGTCGAAAGAATTCATTGGAAATATGGTACGGAATTAACAGAGTTTGCAACAATACAAAACTCATCATTATGGCTTGCGAATTGGAAGGATTATTCATTAACTAGAATGAGCAAATATGTGGCTTATTTTTTTGATGAAACGCTTTGGGATGCTTATAAAAACACAGAAAAATATGGTGATTATGTGGTCGGCGCTATAGGTACACCATCAGCTGAGATGTTTGTTGCAAGTTGGAATGCCAAAAGAGAAGCTACTAAAAAATATGAAATATATGCTGATGAATTAGTATTAAGTGAATATAAAGAGAAAGGGTATTATATAAATAATACAGTAACTATAGATATATCTACTGAAGATGATTTGTATATTTGGTGTGCTGATGCTAATTCGGATATATGGTTAGCGGCACCATCTTCGGCGGATGGCTACATTATGTATGTGGAAAATTACGGTAAAATAACTGCTAATGACACAACAAATTATTATCGTTGTGTACGTCCAGTAATATGTTTAAAAGCGGATATTCCTGCTAAAATAGGGACAACAACGGATTTTAGTATAATTAAATAATTGAACAATAAACGCAACAAGCAGTAGTTTTAACTACTGCTTGTTTTACATTACAGCCTTTTCATAAGTCTGTTAAGCTGGTGTCTGAATTCTGCTTCGGTAAGAACTGTATCGGATTCAGAATCTTTGCCAATTGTGTGAATCAAGATTTTGCCCTTGAACTTAGGAAGTACGATTTCTCTGAAAATAACATTTGTTTCAAAGAGTGCATCGTAGGCTTTTGTAATGAGGTCGGTGTATTCATCACTGTATCTGTTGTAAGGTTCTCCGTTAAACCAAAGCGTCTGTGTTTCTTTCCAGTCGTTTAAGGTTGCAGACATTTTACATGCATCCATAGCAGAATATCTTGTCATAAAGATATTTTGTAAAGTAGCGTCTTTAATCTTAAGACCCTGCAAAAAAGATTCCATAGAAGGAATCGTAATTTGTTCCTCGGAAATATTACTTGTAGGATAGAATCCATAAAGTACAAATTTATGGGGATAAAGATTGGAAAGTGGAGCGGACACATGATCTTTGTACGAGATGTCTACAACGTTTTCGTCGCTTGAAAGAAAACCACATTCATCACATCTGTAAAGTGGATTTACATGAATGGGTAACCGCTTAGCGGTTTTGCCACATACTGGGCAAATGATTGAGTTTTTAGGTTCTGTCATTTGTATCTCTCCTTGATTAAAGTTGACGTATCTCATTGCGGGCTGACATTTTAACCATTGCTTGAGACATAAAATGCCACTCGTATTTTGTTATTGATTGAGTAACACCACCTTGAAGGGCCCATCCTTCCTTAAGAAGCTTGTTGACCTTTTTCTCGAGCTCTTCGGCAACTTTGTAAAATTCGCCGCCTTGTGCATAAACTACTTGATATTCCATATGAACTCCTTTGGTTAAGATTCTTTTGTGAGAACCTGATATACAACGAAATATGTAGATTCGGTGTGAGGAACGATCTTAAGATTACCTCTTAACTGCCAGCCTTCCTTAAGAAGTTCGTTTACTTCTTTTTCAACCTTTTTGATTGCGCCTGCGAAAGATGTTGCTGCTTCTACTTGAACTACTTTGAACTCCATACTTTAAATCTCCTTTAAATAATTATTTTTTGGTTCTTTGTATCAAAGTGAGAATATTATATCACAGAAATAGGTAAATAGCAATAAAAGAGAGTAAAAGGTTACATAAAACTAAAATAGAGTTCTTTTATACTTTGAATATTTTGAAGTAATAGTAATGGTTGATGTATTGATTAAATCTCTACTTGAAAATAAAAAAATACAAGTATGTTGAATACTTGCATTTGGTGGGAGGGGATGGATTCGAACCATCGTAAGCGTACGCTAACAGATTTCTTACTACCATAACTTTCGTTACCATTAAATAATGTTTGTAGTCTGGACTTTCTCTTTATCTCGATAGGAGATACATGGTATAAAGTCTCTACACTCAAAGATTAAATCTTTTAGCTCGGGATTGTCATCAGCATTACCTGTTAAGAGTTCCCCGAATTAGCCAGATTATCATCACACAATCACTTGCATGAGCTGCAAATTTAGGTTTGAACCAAAGATTACAGTCTGCCTCCTTTAGCCACTCGGACACCCGCCCATATAAAATATTGTTCACTACTTTATGTGTGGTGGGCCTTCAAGGATTCGAACCTTGGACCCACCGGTTATGAGCCGGTTGCTCTGACCAACTGAGCTAAAGGCCCACACATCGTAGCGAACAAATTTATTATAATTAATTTACGAACGAATGTCAATAGAATTTCTTAAAAAAATTAAAATTTTTTAAAAAACTTTTGCACGTTGACATAACATACCCAAAAGTGGTATAATATAGGTATCATTATATTTTGAAAGGATGTTTCCAAATGAAAAACTTTTTAGTCCGGTCCGTAGCCATTGTTGTGGCAGTAATTTTATTTGCAGGTGCTTTTTATACTTGTTGCATTGCAGGTTATATGTGTTTGCTTTCTTCGGATGTAGCAGAGGCAGAACTCAAAGCAGCATCCGGCGACCCTCATATGAGGAGAGCTGCAGATGCAATCTATGAGGAGGTTTCTAAAGCTAGAGAGGAACTCTACTTCGGTGGAGGCTATAAATCTTGGTTTAGTTACCAATTGCCTAAGGCGTTGCAGATTATTGCAGTACTTGTCTCAATTGCATTAATGCTTTTTGAAGGTTGGGCTGTTGCAGTAATTTATGAAAGCTATAAACTTAGGAAAGAACGTGCACGTATGAAAAGAGAAAAGTATCGCAAACAGCGCGAACTTATTGCTCAAGCGCAGTACTATCCTATGACTGCACAAAAACCTAGAACAAGACGTTAAAAGCAAAACAAAAGCGGTGGAAATCCACTGCTTTTGTTTTGCTTTTTTGGTTTTTGTTACACATTAAACTTAAATAGTATAATATCGCCGTCTTGAACTACATATTCTTTTCCTTCAAGTCTAACAAGACCTTTATCTCTAGCTGCAGCATATGTACCACAAGCAATTAGGTCATCATAAGAAACTATTTCTGCTTTAATAAATCCGCGTTCAAAATCTGAATGTATTTTTCCGGCAGCGCCTGGAGCTTTTGTCCCTTTTGTTATTGTCCAAGCTCTAACTTCAGTTTTACCAGCTGTAAGGTAAGACATAAGATTAAGTAATTCGTAACTTTTAACCGCTAATAAATCTAGGCCTGATGCTGTCATTCCATAGTCTGCCATTAAAGCTTGTCTATCTTCATCATCTAGTTCAGATAATTCTTCTTCAAGTTTAGCACATAGAGGAATGCATATAGCTCCTTCTTGGCTAGCAAATTCTTTTACTTTATTTACATTAGCATCATTATCTACATCTAGTAATTGATCTTCATTAACATTTGCTATGTATATAACCTTTTTAGAAGTAAGCAAGAATAAATCTGTAAGTAAAGATTTTTCTTCATCAGAAAGCTCTACAGAACGGGCAGGTTTGCCATTTTCTAATGCATCTTTTAATTTGTTTAATGCATCTACTTCCATAAGAGCGGCTTTATCATGAGATTTAGCTGCTTTATTTGCTCTTTCTAATCTTTTATTAACTGTTTCTACATCAGAGAATATTAACTCTAAAGATATTGTTTCAATATCATCTAGAGGATCTATTTTACCTTCTACGTGAACTATATTTTTATCTTCAAAACATCTTACAACGTGAACTATAGCGTCAACTTCACGAATGTGAGATAGGAATTTATTTCCTAAACCTTCACCTTTAGAAGCTCCTTTAACAAGACCAGCTATATCTACGAATTCTATTGTAGCATAAGTTGTTTTTAAAGAATCATACATTTTTGTTAATACTTCCAAACGTTCGTCTGGAACTAATACTGTACCTATATTTGGTTCTATTGTGCAGAAAGGATAGTTAGCACTTTCTGCACCTGCTTTTGTTATAGCATTAAATAATGTGCTTTTACCAACGTTTGGTAATCCAACAATACCTAATTTCAAAAAAATCACTCCTTTTTTAAGCAGTTTTTATTATATACTAATTGTTCTAAAAAGTAAAGCAACAATTGACTTTTCTCTATATTTGGTATATAGTTATATAGACATAATAACGAACGAAAAGAATAGATTAAATATACAAAGGAGTTTTTTATGATAGAAGAGTTAAAAAACAAAAAATTAAAAGTTAAATTTGAAAATGGTAAAGATGCAAATGTTAAGTTTGGAACAAGTGCTTTAGATGCGCTTAAAAGTAACAAAACGGATATAAAAGATCTGCTGGCGGTAAAGGTAAATAACGCTCTAAAAAGCGCAGAAGTGCCATTAGTGGATGATTGTGAGGTTGAAAAGATAACTCTAACAGATCAAGATGGGCATAGAGTCTATGTAAGAACTGTTAAATTTTTATTACACATTGCTCTTCAAAGATTATATCCAAATCTTGATGTAGAAGTCTGTAATACAATAGATGGTATTGTTTACTTCATTTGCGAAAATATGAAATTTACAAATGTTATGGCAGAAGAACTTCTAAAAGAAATGAGAAATATAGTTGTAAAGAATTCTAAGATAGAAAAAATGGTTGTAAGTTACGAAGAAGCAAAATACTTATTTGAACATAACGGACATCCGAATGCACTGAAAGGAATTTCTGTGTATATGCATCCAACAGTAACAATATACAAAGCAGAAGATACATATGGTCTAACTGATGGAATACTTGCTCCTACTACCGGATGTACACCAGATTTCGAAATAAAGAAATTTAGACGTGGATTTGTTTTAATGTTACCTAAACGTTCTGATCCAACTAAAATTAATGCTACGATTGCAGAAAGTCCATTGTACGAAGTATTTGAGAAGAATGGAGATTTCTTAAGAATAATTGGAGTTACAAATGTGCCAGAAATAAACGAAAAAGTTATAACAGGTAAAATGCCAGATATAGTTAGAGTTGCGGAAGCTGATCATGAAAACAGAATGGCAGACCTAATGAATGATATTAAAACAAAAGGTACTAAGAGACTATTTATGATAGCGGGACCGTCATCATCAGGGAAAACTACTTTTGCAAACAAACTATGCATAAATCTTAAACTTATTGGATATAACCCAATAGTTGTATCTATGGATAATTACTTTAAAGAAAGAGAAGATAATCCCAAACTACCTAACGGAGAATATGATTTTGAAACAATAGATGCATTGGACTTAGATTTATTTAACAGACATATAGCTGCACTTTATGATGGTAAGACTGTAGAAATGCCGGAATTTAACTTTGTAACTGGAGAAAAAGAATATAAAGGTAAAACTTTAAGATTAAAACCAAATGATGTTATAGTTCTTGAAGGAATACATGCTTTAAATCCAGCATTGTTAAAAGATATAGATGATAAACTTAAATATAAAATATATATTGCACCTATGACAACTCTTAATATAGATGATTATTCTAAAGTGTCTACGACAGATACAAGAATGTTAAGAAGAATAGTAAGAGACTACCACACACGAGGACACAAAGTAGAAAGAACACTTGCTATGTGGCCAAATTTAAGAACTGGTGAAACTAAATATATATATCCAAATATTAAATATGCAGATTATATATTTAACACAAGTCTTGTTTATGAAATTGGAGCATTAAAAACTTTTGCAGAACCATTACTACTTCAAGTAGATAAATCAAGTGAATACTTCTCAGAATCAAGAAGACTATATCACTTTATACAAAAGTTCTTACCAATTGAAACTAAAGATATACCAGGAGATAGTATAGTAAGAGAATTTATAGGAAATGCAAGCTTAAAGATATAAGGAGGCTACATGTTTGTAAAAAACGATGATTCATTTATTTGTAAACACTGTGGAAGCCAAGTTGAAAAACTTGGCTATACTTCTAGGGATCACTGTAATAAATGTTTGTATTCGTTACATGTGGATATAGAACCAGGAGACAGGTTAAATGAATGTAGAGGCCTTTTAAGGCCAGTAAATGTATTAAACACCGGAAAGAAACAAATGCAAATAGAATATGTATGTACTAAGTGTAAAGCAAGAGTACGTAATATAGTTGCATCAGATGATAATGAAGAAGAAATTCTTAATGTAATAAAAGAATATGCTAAAAATGGAGGAATATAATGGACAGTATAAAATTAAATATAGCAGAAGCTATAGCAAAAGTATTAGAAAAAGAAACAGATGAAGTATTTGCTGCTATAGAAACACCTAAAGATAGCAAAATGGGAGATTTTGCATATCCTTGTTTTAAGCTAGCTAGTGTGTTTAAGAAAGCACCCGTAATGATAGCAAACAATATAAAAGAGAAACTAGGAGATGTAGAAGGGGTTTCTAAAGTAGAAGTAGTTGCAGGATACTTAAACTTTTTTGCAGATAACACAGTTGTAGTAGAAACAACAGTAAAAAATATATTAAATAAAAAAGATGCTTGTTATAACTTAGAAGAAGGAGTAGGAAAGACAATATGTATAGATTATTCTTCTCCTAACATAGCAAAGCCTTTCCATATTGGACATTTACGTTCAACAGTTATAGGGTCTGCTTTAGTTAAAATATATAAAGCACTAGGATATAATGTAGTAGGAATTAATCACTTGGGAGATTTTGGTACTCAATTTGGTTATGTTATTGAAGGATATAAAAGATTTGGACAAAATATAGATTTAACAGAAGAGCCAATTAAAAAGTTAGTTGAAATATATGTTAAGATAAATGAAATGGCTAAAGAAGATGAGGCTATAGTAGAAAAAGCAAGAGAAAACTTTGCACGCCTTGAAGCAGGAGACGAAGAAATAGTAGCGTTATGGTCTAAATTTAGAGAACTAAGTCTAGAAGAATATAAAAGAATTTATGATATCTTAGGTATAACATTTGATTCATACAACGGTGAAGCTTTCTATAATGATAAAATGGGCGAAGTAGTAGATATGTTAAGAGATAGTGGTAAACTTGTTCCAAGTGAAGGCGCACAAGTTGTAGAACTTGAAACAGAAAAAGTTCCTTGTATGATACTTAAAACTAATGGCTCAACTACATATGCAACTCGTGATCTTGCAGCAATACTTTATAGAGCTAGAACTTACGATTATACAAAATGTCTATACTTAACAGGTTATGAACAAAATCTACACTTTAAACAAATATTTGAAACTGCTAAATATATAGTAGATGAAAAATATGTACCAGGTTTAGTACACGTTCCGTTTGGAATGGTTTTAGGACCAGGTGGAAAAAAATTATCTACACGTAAAGGTGCAAGCACAACAATTAAAGATGTAATAGATGAAGCAATAGAAAAAGCTAAACAAGTATTAGAAGCTAAAGGAAAAACTGGAGAAGAAGCAGAAAAGATTGCTAAAGCAGTTGGTATTGGTGCCGTAATATTTAACGACCTTAAAAATAACAGAATTAAAGATGAAATATTCGATCTTGATGAAATGTTAAAATTTGAAGGTGAAACAGGACCATATGTACAATATACATATGTAAGAACAAACAGTATAATAAATAAAGCCGGATATGAACCAACTGAAGCAGATGTTAAAGCAGAGTTATTAACTGCACAAGAAGAAATAGAGTTAATCAAACTTCTAGCGTTAGCTCCAAATATGCTTAAACAAGCTGCAAATGAAAATGAACCATCTGTTATAACAAGATATATAATAGATGTAGCAAGTGCATTCTCTAAATATTATAATGAATGTCAAATAATAGTAGAGGACGAGGCTTTAAGGAAGGCAAGATTAGCCCTAGTTAAGGCAACTGGATATGTGTTAAAGAATGGCCTAAATATGCTTGGAATAGAAGCGCCAGAAAAAATGTAATAAAATATATTAGTGTATTATTAAAATAAGTACGTAAAATTTACGTACTTATTTGCTTTTTAAAAAACATTATGGTAGAATAATCGGGTGCGTAAAAATAAAGGCCTAAATTTTAATAAATAAGGAGTGTTTATATGGCTAAAGAATTCGAAATTAAACCTCATACCGTTCCTACAGACGCTGAATTACAGTTCATATGGAATTTTTCTGATTCGAGTGATAGAAATATCCTAGCGCGTGCTTTTACAGAAGGAGTTAGTTTGGAAGAAGTTGAAACGCTTGGTATTGGAAAAGAAAAAGTTCTGTCTATTAGAGAAAGAGTAGCTCTCTTTTCAAGATATCAGTACAAATGGTCATATAAGGTCGCAAGACGGATCATGGAACAAAGTTTTGATGAAGAGCAATTGGATGTTATTGCGAATGTAATTCTTCTTCCGGCGTTCTGTATTTCTGAAGAGAAGCTGCTTAACGAAATTCTTTATGATAAGTATAATAAAGAATATATGGTAAACTGGCTTAGAAAGAATAGAGTAGGATAAACAAAAGCACCCGAAAGGGTGCTTTTGTTATGCTTTTTGTTTTGAATTTGACAATCATTTTTAAAAATGTTATAATATATATTGTATGGCACAGTATTCTAGTCAAAAGAGTACCTATCTCAAGGTGGGCTTAAAAATCCATCATATAGCATATTAATGGCACCTAGTGTTTATGCTGCATTCGCCCAGATTGGGGCGTAAGTATTAGGGTTAAGATCGAGGTAAAGATATAATGGCATATATATAATATCCTCTTTCAGCTTCACATAATGTGTAAACCTTTATATAGAGAGTACTATATAATTGTAGCTAGTCGTGCGTGAGACTTCGGGATAAATGATACTATGTTTTTGAAATTAGTCTTGCAAAAGCGAATAAGGATAGTGAAATGATGTTAGGGAAAACCTCTAGACTGTCACAATACAGTGAGTGTGTTAAGGATTACAGTGTGGACTAAGTGGTAATCATGTAGCTAGTGTGGCGACACCTAGATGCGAGCTTTAAAGGGAAACCGCTACAAGGCAACGAGTAGTAGTTTGTAGGGAAATCCGACTTGACCTCAAGCCACAAAATTTACTTATCGCATTGCCATATCATATATAGTATAAAGGATAGAAATGAAAGAAAATACAAAATGGATAATAACTACGTTTATGCTAACATTTATGTTAGCTTTATTATTTGGAGGAGTATCTAACGTAGTAATAGAAAAATTAAATATAATATTAGCAATATGTGTACTTGTAGCAGTAATTGTTATAGGTATTTTATTTGATATGATAGGAATGGCAATAGCAACATGTGATGAAGCTCCGTTCCACGCTAAAGCTGCTAAAAAACACGGCGGAGCAAAGGAAGTGTTAAGGTTATTAAAAAGTAAAGACAGAGCAACTAACATATGTAATGACCTTTTAGGAGATATATGTGGTATTATATCTGGTAGTGCAGGTGCACTTATAGCGGTAAAACTTGCAGCGATACTAGAAATAGATGTTGTAATAGTGAGCCTTGTACTAAGTGCGATAACAGCCGCTATAACAGTTGGTGGTAAAGCACTAGGCAAAGGAATATCTATGAAAAATGCCGAAACAATAATGAGTATGGTTGGTGGAGTTATACATTTAATAGCTCCTGTCAAAGAAAAAAACAAGCCAAATAAAAAAGAAATCAAAGAGAATAAATAGTGTTAAAAAAAGATGTAGAAATACATCTTTTTTTGTACGTTAATATATGATATATTTTAGTTATATGGTATATAATGTAACTGAATAGGAAGTGGTAATATGAAAAAGAAAATATGCTTAACTATTACAATAATAATATTTGTAATATTGATGGCAATATCAATATTTTTATTTTATATAAATATGGAAAGCGAGTACGCAATAGGAATTTCTTTTGAAAAAGATACAGAAGTATTGGGCCTAATTTATTTAGGTGGGTTAGAATCAGATTATGATTATACATTGGTGGATAGATATTACACAAAGCAAGAACAAGAAAATTTTGCTATCATTGATTTGGGAGGAGAAGAATGTTATCTTGTAATTCCGAGATATTTGACTAAAACGCATATAAACAAACTTTTAATGAACGAATATGGCGGAACCGACAAAGAATATTATATGATGTCTAGGTTGCCTTTTTTTATTAAATGTAATGCCTCGGATATATTTCCTAATGCGGAGATTTATTTTAATCGTAAGGGGATAAATTATACATATTCTCCATATATTAGTCTTAAAGACGGAAGTGTGGTTGTGGAAGATTTTGTACATTTAATAAAGGAATAATAAGAGATAGAACTTATGACTAATTTGTCATAAGTTCTATAATTTTTCCATATAAATCATCTGCGTTTTCTTTCCAATTACTAGATATGTTTTTAGCGGTTTCTTTATCGCCAGCATATATAGTTAAATTTATAAGCTCATCATTGCCGTCTTTAATATAGCAGCTTACTTTATATTCATCTTCCTTTATAGGAAGGATAAGAGTATCTACTTCATAATTCTGTTTGTAATCTTCAAAGGAATCTTTTAATATGTTTTTTATATTTAGTAGATTTATTCCTGGAACTAATTCAATAAGTTCGCTTAAAATTTCTTCGCCGGCCGGGGTAAGTGTATAATATATTTTATTACCTTCATATATTTCAGAAATATAATCACTAGTTTTTAATGAATCGATATACATACATATGTCTATATATGTAATGTCTTCAAACTCAGAACAAAGATTAGAAATTTGTTCTAAAGATAGTTCGTGATTAGATTCTCTTAAAAGCAATAATATTAACAGCCTTTTATCAAAAATATCCGTGTTTTGCATATAACGCACCCCTTTACTTTAATCCAAATATATGATAACATATTTCCTGGAAAAAATAAAGAGGTAAATAAATATGGGATATAAAATAACCATTGATGGACCTGCCGGAACAGGCAAAGGTACACTTGCAAAAAGCTTATCAGAAAAATTAAAAATCGTTAATGTAGATTCAGGATCGTTATATAGAGCGTTTGGACTATATGCAATTAGAATGAATTTAGATCCAAATAATATAGAAAAATTAGAAGAAGCTTTAGCTAATGTTGAGATTGAACTTAAAGAAGTTGATGGTAAGCTTTTACCACATCTTAATAATGAAAATGTAGAAGAATATATTAGAAATGAAGAAGTAGCAAAAACAACATCTAAGTTTGCTAGTATAAAACAAGTAAGAGAATATATTGCTGTTCGTCAAAGAAGACTTGCAGAAGGAAGAAATGTAATTATGGAAGGTAGAGATATTGGAAGCTCAGTATTTCCGGATGCTGAATTAAAAATATTCCTAAATGCAGATGTACAAGAAAGAGCTAATAGAAGACATAAACAATTGTTAGAAAAAGGAGAAATTATATCTTACGAAAAAGCCCTTAATATGATCGAAACAAGGGATCGTGCAGATATGACAAGAGAAGTTTCTCCACTAATTAAAACAGAAGATATGATAGAAATAGATACAACAAATTTGTCAATAGATGAGGTTGTAGAAAAAGCTATGGAACTAGTAAAAATGAAAGGGTTAATATAAAATGAATTTAAGAAAACCACTAGATTTTATTCTATGTAAAACGTTTTTTAGGGTAAAGTTTGAAGGTAGAGAAAATATAGATTTTAATAAAAGATATGTGTTTGTGGCAAATCATGTAAGCGCAATAGATGCTATGTTAATATATACGGACATAGAAGAACTAGGCATAATGGCTAAAGCAGAACTTTTTAAATTTAAATTATTTGGTAAAATATTAAGTTCTCAAGGCGTTTTCCCGATAGAGAGAGGAAAGAAAGATTTTGGACATGTTTTTAACGCTGTAAAGATTATAAAAAAGCATAACAAAAATCTTTTAATATTCCCTGAAGGAACCCGAAATGCTAGAAATAAAGGTGTAAAAGCTAAAAACGGTGCTGTATATATAGCAGCAGCTGCAGATGTACAAATAGTGCCAATGCATATCACAGAAAAAATAGGTTTGTTTAAAAAAATACGCATTGTATATGGTAAACCAATAGATTTAAATGTAGATAAAGAGAGTATAAAAGACAAGGACCTTCTAAACAAGGAAACAGAAAGAATAATGGATATTATATATAGTATGGGTGATGAAAATGGTAGATAATAACAAGATAGAAGTAATAAGACTAAAGGCCAGAGAAAATTATGTGCCAATACTTCAGGATGTATCTTTAGAGTTTATAGAAAAGATCCTAGAAGAACGTAAACCTAAAACAATACTTGAAGTAGGAACTGCAGTTGGTTATTCAGCGTTATGCTTTTCTAGACATTTATCAGAAGGTGGTAAGATAATTACCATAGAACTAAATGAAGAAATGGTAAAAATAGCAAGAGAAAATATTAAAGATAATGCTATGGAAAATGTAATTGAAGTTGTGCATTCTGATGCATATGAATATATGAAAACATTAGATGAGAAATTTGATGTTGTATTTATAGATGCGGCTAAAGGACAATATATGAAATACCTAGATGAAGCTATGAGGCTTACTAAATCTGGTTCAATAATAATAGCAGATAATGTTTTATTTAAAGGCAGAGTGCTTGGAGAATACAACGAACATAAACATAGAACAGCGGTAAATAGACTTAGAGAATATTTAAAACGTATAGAAGAAGATGAAAGATTAGATTCAGCTCTTTATGATATAGGTGATGGAATTGCTGTATCATACGTTAAGTAGCAAATATAAATATTAAGAATATAATACACTAAAGGTTAAAAACCGGAGGTGTATTTTTATGAGTATCGGTCTTGCATTATCTGGTGGCGGCGCAAAAGGATTAGCGCACATTGGCGTTTTAGAAGCATTAAAGGATTATGGTATAAATATAGATTATATAGCAGGAACAAGTAGTGGCAGCTTAATTGCAAGCCTTTATGCAGCTGGATATACGCCTAATGAAATGCTCAGAATAATAAATAGATATAAAGATGGAGTAATAGATATAGATAAGGGCATAGGATTTAAGTTAATTAGCTCTGCATTAAAGAAAAGAGTTAGTATAAAAGGCTTTATAAAAGGAATAAGGCTTGAGAAAATGTTAGAATACATATTAAAGGATAAAGGTATAGAAGATATATCTGATTTATCTTTTCCTATTGCAATTCCTACAGTAAATCTTAAAACTGGTGAGATTACATATTTTAGTAATGTGGATATAAACAAGAACGACGATAACAATATATATAAGGATAGATGGTGCTTAATAGAAGAAAATACCAATTATGAAGATGAACCTAAATATATAAAAGGCGGAAAGCTTTCAAGTATAGTAAGAGCAAGTTGTAGCATTCCTGGAATATTTGTTCCAAAGAGAATAAAAGATGAAATATATATAGATGGCGGGGTAAGAGTAAACTCTCCGATTGATGTATTAAGAAAAATGGGGGCAGATAAAATAATAGTGGTAACATTTAACTGCAATAAGGGGAATCATTTGGGAATAGAAAATGTAATAGGAATATCTTCACAAGCATTTAATATAATGTCTCACGAATCAAATAAAGATAAAGTAGAACTTGCAGACGTCAATGTTAAGCTGTGTTTAAATAATGTATCGTTATTAGATTTTTCTAGCGCAACAGATTTAGCGCATAGAGGATATAACATAATTGCTAATAATATAGATAAAATAAGGAAAAGTTTAGGTATAAAAGAAGAACAAGGTTAATTAAAATAAACCTTGTTCGTTTTTATTGTTACTGTTTTATGTTTATACAAAATATAATAGCACTGCAAAAAAATGACATATTGATGCGCCTAATACAAATAAATGAAATACTGAGTGAAAGTATTTTACCTTTTTAAACACATAAAATATTACACCTGCAGTATAAGCTATACCACCTGCTAAAAGAAAGTATAATGTAGACATTGCATTTACAGCTTTAAGTACAGCTATTAAATCTTTCATAAGGAATAAAACGCTCCAGCCCATTGAAATATATAAAATAATATGTAATATTTTAAGTTTCTTTGGAAAACATGCGTAAAGTACAATTCCAAGTATTGCTGCAAGCCATATTAATACTATAAGTAAAATAGCTTTCCATCCAAGCGAACGCATACATGAAAGACACATTGGTGTGAATGTCCCTGCTATAAGTAAATATATAGAACAGTGATCTAGTACTTTGAACACCTTTTTAGCCTTTTCGTTTGTTAGGGAGTGATACAATGTAGATATTGTATAAAGTATTATTAATGTTGTGCCATATATAGAAACGGCAACAACATCTAATGCATCACCATTTATTGCAGCAAACACAATTAATATAACTAATGCTGCTATTCCAAGTAAAGCTCCTACTCCATGAGAAACGGAACTAAATATTTCTTCTCCAAGTGTGTAACCACACATATTCTTTTTAGCCATAATAAACCTCCAAGCAATAAATATTTTACCACAATTTGAGGAAAAATAAAGAGAATAGCGTGAAATAACCATATTATCACATAAAATCTATTTACATAAGTTTGCAAAAGAATTATATATATGTTAAAATATATATGTTGAAACAAACGAGGAGAATTAAAATGAGTGAGAATAAAATAAAACCAAGAACACTAGCTGGATTTGTGGAATTACTTCCAAAAGATCAAATTTTATTTAATGATATGTATGATAAAATACGTGCGTCTTATGAAAAATTTGGATTTGCACCGTTAGATACTCCGATATTAGAGTATTCTGAAGTGTTGCTTGCAAAAGCTGGTGGAGAAACAGAAAAACAAATATATAGATTTAATAAAGGCGATACAGATATATCTATGAGATTCGATTTAACTGTACCGTTAGCTAAGTATGTAGCTATGCACCAAGGAGAACTAGCGTTCCCATTTAGAAGATACCAAATAGGGAAAGTATTTAGAGGCGAAAGAACTCAAAAGGGTAGATTTAGAGAGTTTTATCAATGTGATATAGATGTTATAGGAGATGAGACGTTACCTCTTATGACAGATGCAGAGATACCTGCTATTATATATGAAACATTTACTTCCCTAGGGTTTTCAGATTTTACTATTAGAATAAACAATAGAAAAGTATTAAATGGTTTTTTTGAAAGTCTAGAATTAACAGAAAAAGCGGCAGACGTATTAAGAGTAATAGATAAGATAGATAAAATAGGAAGAGATGCTGTTAAAGAGGAACTTATTAAACTTGAAATGGAAGCAATAGTAGCAGATAAAATACTAGAATTTATTGAAATAAAAGGTGCTACTGATGAAGTGATAGAAGCTTTAACAAATCTTAATATAGATAAAGGGGCGTTTGTAACTGGTGTAAATGAGTTAAAAGAAGTCGTTAAAGGTATTAGGGGATTTGGAGTTCCAGACAGCAACTTTAGAATAGATTTAACAATTGCAAGAGGATTAGATTACTATACAGGAACAGTATATGAAACAATACTTAATGAATATCCTTCTATGGGAAGTGTATGTTCTGGCGGTAGATATGATAACTTAGCAGAGTTCTATACAAATAAAAAGCTTCCAGGTGTAGGTATTTCAATTGGTCTTTCAAGACTATTCTATAAACTACAAGAAGCTGGAATAATAGAAGCATCTAAAGCAACTACAGCAGATGTTATGATACTTCCTATGAATGAAGATTTAACATATGCATTAAATACTGCAAAAGTATTAAGAGAAGCAAATATAAATACAGAAGTAAACTATTCTAAAAAGAGTGTAAAATCTATGATGAATTACGCTAATAGAATAAAAGTACCATATGTAATAATTATTGGTGAAGATGAAGAAAAAGAGAATAAAGTAACAATTAAAAATATGACAACGGGAGAGCAAACTACAACAAATATAAATGATGTCGTAAAAATGTTAAAATAACATATTAAGAGATAGAGAATAGTTAAATGTAAATTTGACTATTCTTTTGTTTTATAGTATAATATAAGTGTTGGTAAACATAACACTTATTTTAATATATAGGTAGAGGAGAATGTAAATGGAATTTTTACGCTCAAAAGAATTTCGGGTAAAGAAGTATTATCCAAATTGTGAAAAGGAGCAAAGGCTCTTTACGTCTTATGATATGGAGCAGAAGCTCTATGTTGAGTTGGGAAAGGAGGATAGCCCTGACAGGATTGAGGCAATCGTAGTTTTTGATAAAAATCATCCTGCGCCGAAGAAGGTAAGCTTAAGCGCAAATCAGTATACTATGCATCCTTTTGACATTAAAGTGTCACTGTATAAAAAACGTTCAAGAAATCCGTATTCGAGCTTTACTATGGGTGAGTTTAGAAGCATTTTTGATTTGGTGGATGAGACTACAAGAATTGTTTTCGAATTTATCAATGTAGACAATGAACGTCGCTTTGCTGATGTAAAACTCATCGTAAACTATGTACAGTTCTAACCTAAAGAAAACGCTAGATAATAATCTGGCGTTTTTCTTGCATTTATATGGTTGTGTGATATAATCATAAAAGAAAAAGAGGTGTAAACATGACGGAAGATAGAGTAATAATGCCAGAATATAATTTAGATGAAGATGAAAAAATAGAAACTAGTTTACGTCCTAGAGATTTTACTGAATATATTGGACAAACTAAGGTAAAAGAAAATATGAAAATATATATAGGCGCGGCAAGAAAAAGAAACGAAGCATTGGATCATGTTTTGCTTTATGGACCACCAGGACTTGGAAAAACTACACTTGCTAATATTATAGCAACAGAACTGGGTGTAAATATTAAAGTAACATCTGGACCTGCTATAGAAAAACCAGGAGATCTTGCGGCTATATTAACCAATCTAGAAGAAAACGATTTATTATTTATAGATGAAATACATAGATTAAAGAAGACAATAGAAGAAGTTCTTTATCCAGCGTTAGAAGACTTTAACCTAGATATTATGATAGGCAAAGGACCTTCTGCAAGAAGCATTAGAATAGATTTACCTAAATTTACTCTTGTTGGAGCTACTACAAAAGCAGGCGCTTTATCCGGACCATTAAGAGACAGGTTTGGAATAATACACAGACTTGAATTATATTCAGTTAAAGAACTTGCCACAATTGTAGAAAAAAATGCAGAAAAACTTGGAATTGGAATTACAGAAGAAGCTGCTTTAGAAATTGGTTCTAGAAGTAGAGGAACTCCAAGAATAGCAAATAGATTCTTAAAGAGAGTTAGAGATTTTGCAGAAGTAGAAGATAAAGATATAATAGACTATGATGTAGCAAAAGCAACATTAGATAAATTAGAAGTAGATGAGAACGGACTTGATGAAGTAGACAGAAGAATACTAGATACTATGATAACTAAGTTTAGTGGCAAACCTGTAGGACTTGATGCTTTAGCTGCTGCAACTGGTGAAGATAAAGATACAATAGAAGATGTATATGAACCATACTTAATGCAAATAGGATATATAAATAGAACGCCAAGAGGAAGAATACCAACTAAACTTGCTTATGAGCATATGGGGGTAAAATATGAAGGATAAATTATTAGTACATGCGTGTTGTGCTCCGTGTTTAGTTGCGGTTTTTGAAGATATATCTACTAATTTAGAAAAGTATAATTTAGAGGCGAATAAAGATTTCGATGTTATTTGGTATAACATTAATATACATCCAAAAGAAGAATATGAAAGAAGAAAAGAAACATTAAAAGAATATTTAGCTATGAATAATAAAGAAGGAATATTTCTAGATGAATATAACCTTTTAAGTTGGGCAAAACATGCTGTAAATCATAAAGAAGAAGGATACGATATACGTTGCGAGTATTGTTATACTTCTAGACTTGAAAAAGTATTTGAGTATGCAAAAGAGAATGGATATACAGCAGTAACTACGACGCTTCTAATTAGTCCGTATCAAAAACATGATGTAATAATATCTGTTTGTGAAAAGTTATCGGCTAAATATGGTGTTAAATTCGACTATGAAGATTTTAGACCGTTGTTTTGGCCTGGACAGCATAAAGCAAAAGATATAGGGTTATATAGACAAAAATACTGTGGCTGTATTTTCTCTATAGATGAAGGAGGAAAATCTAATGAAAAAAGCAAGAAAAACTAGAATGTTAATACCAATTTTAATAGTATTATGTATTATAGTCATAATAACTTGTATTGCTTTTATAATATACATACTTAGTGGTAATTATATAACATATTCTAAAGAATATACATCAAATACCATCCCATCAGAGGCTATTATTAAAGAAAGCAATGTTATAATATACAATGGCATATTGTTAGGATCTAGTAAGGATGGTGTATGGATACCTGCAGAAAAATATTACGAAGCAAAAGCTGGCACAAATAACATAGAGGTTAATCTTTATTCTAAAGAAAGTTTATATGGTACTTTTAATACTGCAAGCATACGCAAACACAGGGAAGGATTAATATATACAACTATAGGTAAAGATACGCTACCTGAACAATATTTGGCTATATCTAGCAATGTATCTAAAAACTTAGTGTTTGCGAAGCAAGTTGAGGGAACTAAACAAGATGAAAAATATGTAAAAGAAGCACTAGGGTCATATAAATTTTTAAATAGCGGAGTTAAAATAACAGAGATATATTCAGCAAATATAGAAGGAATAAACGATAAAATAATATGTGCTACTGCCAAAAAAGCAGGGATTTTAGGCGTGTATAGTGCGGTGGTTTATGTTACAAATAATGAAGCGTATCTTGTAAAATATGCATATGTTAGAGACACCAAAAATGCAGAGAGTTGGCCGGTATATTCTGTAAAATATATTAAAGATCTAAATGGGGATAACAAACCAGAATTAATATTAGAAGAGGTAACCGGAAATTTTGTTCATTATACAGTACAAGAACTTAGAGATAATCATACATTCTATCAAGTATTAAGAGTGGGAATAGAATTGTAAATATAGAATAAATATAAAAAATTCACAAAAAACTATTTAAATTACATAAATTATGTAGTATAATATAATTTGTAAGCGATGAAGGGACGAGTAGATTTGTAAAACGCAAAAGAGAGGAATGGTCGTGGCTGAAAGCCGTTCTTGAAGGTTAACATTTTGAAGACTACCCCGGAGCTTGTGATGAAAGTCACCGTTAAGATTTACGACTTAAATCTATGAATTAAGTAAAATATAGGGTGGAACCGTGTAATATATATTATTTGCACCCCTATAGGTAAAATGCCTATAGGAGTGCATTTTATTATGCTTATTTCAAATGTTAATTAAAGGAGGTATTGTTTATGATTAAAATAATTAATAATGATGGAAGCATAAATGAAGTAGAATATAACGAATATATTCACGTTGCTAGACATACTGCATCACATGTTCTAGCAGAAGCAATTAAAAGAGTATACAAAGATGCAAAACTTGCAATTGGACCTTCAACAGATTCAGGGTTCTACTATGATTTTGATAACATAGAAATTACAAATGAAGGTTTAAGAAAAATTGAGAATATTATGAAAAATATTATATCTCAGAATGCAGAAATGAAAACTTATGTATTATCTAAAGAAGAAGCATTAGAAAAAATGAAAGATGAACCATACAAGGTAGAATTAATAAATGAATTACCAGAAGGTGAAAAAATATCTTTCTATGATAATGGATCTTTTGTAGATATGTGTAGAGGGCCTCACGTATTAAACCTTAAAGATATAGGTGCAGTTAAATTAATATCTGTAACTGGTGCATACTGGAGAGGTTCAGAAAAGAACAAGATGTTAACTAGAATATATGGAACTTGCTTTAAGACAGAAGCAGAAGTAGAAGAACATCTAGCAAAACTTGAAGATGCAAAAAACAGAGACCATAACAAACTTGGAAGAGAAATGGAATTCTTTACAACTGTAGATTACATTGGTCAAGGATTACCAATATTACTTCCTAAAGGTGCTAAAGTAATTCAAATATTGCAAAGATTTGTTGAAGATACTGAGGCTAGACTAGGTTGGCAACTAACTAAAACTCCATTCATGGCTAAATCTGACCTATACAAAATATCTGGTCACTGGGATCATTATAAAGATGGAATGTTTGTATTAGGGAATGAAGAAAAGGATGATGAAGTATTTGCGTTAAGACCTATGACTTGTCCATTCCAATACCAAGTATTCTTAAATAGAGGAAGAAGTTATAGAGACCTTCCAATGCGTCTAAATGAAACTTCTACATTATTTAGAAATGAAGCTTCAGGAGAAATGCATGGACTTATCCGTGTAAGACAATTTACTATCTCTGAAGGTCACTTAATGTGTACTCCAGAACAATTAGAAGGTGAATTCAAACACTGTCTAGAACTAGCAAACTATATGTTAAAATGTTTAGGACTATATGAGGATGTATCATATAGATTCTCTAAATGGGATCCAGAAGATAGAGAAAAATATATTGGAACTCCTGAACAATGGGATGAAGCTCAAGGTATAATGGAAAAAATACTAAATAATCTTGGAATAGAATACAAGGTTGGAATTGGTGAAGCTGCATTCTATGGTCCAAAGCTAGATATCCAAATAAAGAATGTATTTGGTAAAGAAGATACTTTAATTACTATCCAAATAGATCAATTGTTATCTGAAAAATTTGGAATGGAATATGTAGATAGAGATGGCACTAAGAAACATCCATACATTATCCATAGAACTTCTATTGGATGCTATGAAAGAACTTTAGCATTATTAATAGAAAAATATGCTGGAGCATTACCACTTTGGATTGCACCAACTCAAATTAAACTTCTAACAATAGCAGATGCTCATATAGAATATGCAAATGAAGTTAAAAAACAATTAGAATTTGCAGGATTTAGAGTAGAAGTAGATAGTGCAAATGAAAAGATTGGATACAAGATTAGAAATGCAAGACTTGAAAAAGTTCCATACTTTGCAGTTATTGGAGATAATGAAATGAACGAAAAAACTTTAGCTTTAACTGCTCGTGGCGGTGAAAAAGTTGGAGTATTCAGCGTAGAAGATATAATAGCAAGAATGGATAACGAAATACAAGAAGCAATTAAATGGAAATAATATGCAAAGCATAAAGCGGTTAGCTAAAGCTAGCTGCTTTTATATTAACTTGACATAATACTTGCAGAATGTTAAAATATATGAAGTGGTCTTGAAATCTAAATATAATTATAGAAGGAGAAAGAAATGAAGCGGGAATATGGAATAATTGAAGTAACACACTACAGAGTGCTGGTACGGGGTCAAACATATTATTATACTAAGCTTATGGAAATAGGCGATGGCTATGCTAAAGTCATGAAGAATGACAAATGGGGCATAATAAACAACAAGGGCGACAGAGTCTGCCCAATGAACTACAAATCCATCGGGGATTTGGTAAATGGTATGATGATACTTTACGATGGATATCGTTACGGGTATTTTTCAAAAGAAACGAATCAAGCTTGGCCGTGTATTTTTGAAATGGCTTATCCTTTTTACGGCGATACTGCAAAAGTCATCTTCGAAGGAAAAGAAAGAGTTGTTAACAAAAAAGGCAAATTTGTAGATGAAGAAGGAGCAAAAAATGACGAAAAACAATAACTACGAGTTAACACAAATCCGGTACAAGAGAGATGGAAAGATTATCGAATACTTCCGGGTTGATGTAAACGGTAAAGTAACCTATTATACCAAGTACGTAGAAATTGGCGATGGATTTGCCAAGGTTCTTAAGAACGGCAAATGGGGAATCTTAAATCCTTATGGAAACATTTGGGGTAGAACGGAATTTTCTGGTATTGGAGATAAATTCTCTGAAGACATGATTCGCGTGTATCAAAAAAGAAAAGTTGGATATGCGGATAGAGAAACAGGAAGATTTATCGGCTGTACATTTGATTCTGGCGAAGATTTCAAAAACGGTGTTGCAAAAGTACGGTACAAAGGCAAAGAACGTATTATCAATACTGTTGGCAAGTTTGTAGATTAAAAACAAAAAGCGTTGGATTAATTTCTAACGCTTTTTCTCTTTACAATATCTTAAATATGTAATAGTATGAATATATGGAAAAAGTAAAAGAGAAAAAATTAACAATAAGAAAAATAATATTATTATGGGGCTTTTTTATTATTTTAAGTCCTATTATAGGATGTATACTTCAATTAGTATTTTCTACTGTATGCTATGCAGGAGCGTCTGTTATGAGTTTATGGGATGAAGATGTAAAACAAGATATGCAAAGTATAGAATGGAATATATTTAACAAAGATGAAATTAAAGTAGTAGAATCAAAAAAGATATCTATGTATAAAGGTGTAATGGTATTTAGAATACCAGGAAACAGAGCAGGCTCATTTTTAGGAATATTTTTAACAGATTATGAGAGAAAAGCTACACCAAATAGTATAAGTGCAGTACATCATGAATATGGTCATAATATACAACAACTACTTATAGGACCAATAAATTATTTGCTATATATAGGGTTACCATCGTGGAGACAATGGAGCGAAAGAAGTTACTATGATAGACCATGGGAAGTAACAGCAGAGTCTTTTGGCGGTGTTAGAACAAGACAACACGAAGCGGATGCATTAAAGCGAGGAAATAATTACTTGTTAACAACGTTATTTGGACGGACCATTATCATACTTATTTCTACCGGGTGAGTTTAATTTATAATAAAATTTAGTTAAAAAATACCAGATTTTTTATCTGGTATTTTTTATATATTATTTTTATATATTATATATT
>JAFXHJ010000011.1 GCA_017536445.1 Clostridia bacterium | reverse complement strand
ATCGTAAGAAGCTTTTCTTGCTTTCACGATTTCATTGACAGTAATAAATGCACCAACTACTGCGAGGGTGATAACTACTGCTTCGAACCATACGGGGATGGTTACAAAGATTGCAAACAGTGCTACAAGCACAGCTGCTACGGTTGCCAGGGTTGCTACTACGTCTTTTTTGAATTTCATCATTGTGAAATCCTCCTTTTAAAAAAATTATTTTTTGTTTATATAAACGAGCATATTTAGCTCGATAATAAAGATTAATATACTATAGATTATATCACAAATTTGTCTCAAAATCAAATCAAAAATGAATACCCCCACAAACAATGATGTTCGTGGGGGTGACTTTAGAATGTATTACTCAACAATGTTGATTGTTACATTCTCACCGGAAACGCTATCCGTAATAGTGATATAGCCGGAAGCAGGAACGATTTCTACCTGACCAGTAGTTTCATTAACAATTCCGACGAGTATAACACTTACTTCGGTATCCGAAATCTTAGAAATAGCAATAAAATCGCTGTTTCCGAAAACGAGATCGTCTACCTTGCAACCTTCAAGCTTAACAGTTATCGGCTTGCCATAGGACAAAGTATCAGGCGCGTCAATCTTAACTGTTACAGCAGGAGGGGGTGTGGTGGTATTGCCGGGGTTATCGGTTTCATCACCGGGATTCTGGTTTTCGTTACCAGGCTTCTCAGTCTCGTTTCCGGGCTTCTCAGTCTCATCGTTGGGTTTTTGAGACTCGTCATCTGCAGGCGCGGATGTCTGAAGACCTGGATTAAGATCGATTCCCGAATGAACCAGATAGGACGTACCGTAATTGATAAGGAACAATACGATCAGCGCCAACGCGATTGCAACGATTACTTTCATTACCTTTACCCTCAAAAGGAAGGCAATAACAAGCAACGCCACTAAGAGGCATGCAAGCGGGATTAAAGCAAATCCAAATAAGCGTTTGCATGCGAGCATAATTGCTACCGTAAGCGCGGCCAAAAGTACAGCTCCAATCACAAAGCTCCAAATAGGGAATCGGTAGCTATGCTTGCCGGTTTCTTCATTGAACGATGCTTTCCGTTCATTAACGATGGTTACCACTGTGAGCAACGCTGCTACAACGGTAAGGGTGATGGTTACTGCAAATAACCAAACGGGCATTGTAACAAGAAGAGCGAGCATAACTCCCTCAATAGTTGCCAATGCAAGGGCTAAGTCTTTGCGAATTTTCATCTTGGAAAATCCTCCTTTATAAAATATTTTTTATATATAAAACAAGAAACAGCTCACTTGACCCAACCAAGTGAATTATCCCTTGGTACTACTGACTCAATACATATATATTTTAACATAAACGCAATAAAAAGTCAACATTTCTGCTGACTTTTTATGTCTACTCCGCTATTTTATATCAACTATATCTTGCCATAATTTATAGTCATATACATAGTTTGTTTTTTCCATAGCTTCTACAACATTATAGAATACAACATTATTCTCTCTAACTTTTGCGAATTTTAATTCGTTTTCCTCTAGAGTTTGTACTGCTGGACCTCTAAATGCCAAGCTATTAACCATTTCTACAGCCTCTCTTCTTAGTACATATGAATCAGGATTTGATTCATCACTAGAAATCACATTTTGTCTCATTAGTTCCATTATATAATCTTTCTTAGGAGATACTTCTCCGTCTTTTCCTGTTAATGCTTCAGTATACAAGAATACTGGTTTAGAAACTGCTAATTTTTGGTTTGTCATATGAGCCGCAGCTTCTGCTAATATCTGCATAGCATCTTCCATTAAAATCGGATTATATGGTTTAAATGTCCCGTCTGCATAAGGTTTTATTATTTCTGCTTTCGCTAAAGCTGCTACCGCCGCTCTTGCGTATGATGGTATCATTTCATAATCTTTAAAGTTTTTATACGCTTTACTCTTATAGTCGACTTCAATAATTCCAGCATCTGCTAATAATTTAGCAAATTCTGCTCTTGTTATTTCTTCGTTTGGTCTAACTTCATTTAAAGCATCTATTGAAACTAAAGATTTATTATATGTTCCTACTTTTCCTTCTGTTAGATCTATAAATAATTGTCTCATGTATGAGTAAGAATTGCTATCGTTAGCTACCGTTTTTAATGTCGCAAAGAACACTTCTGAAATATTCTTGCTTGATTCTAATTCTACATTTTGTAAGAATTTAACCTTAACATATAGTCTACAATATCCTGTTCCCGCTGAAGCAGCATATGCTTTAATATTTCCCATATTCCAAGTTACTATAGTAGCGTCATCTGTTACGCTAGTTACTTTTCCGCCACCGTTTATTTCAAGTACTTTTACACCATATGGTATTGTTAACTCAAATTTAACGTTTTCTGCTGTAGCTGTGCTTCCATTAAAGTATTCTACAATATATGTCATTTCATCATTTTTAGCTACATAGTTTTGTTCTTGTGGGAATAATAAATTCTCATCTTTTTCTGTTTTTAACCATGATGCAAAATAATCTATTTCTTTATTTATATCTCCGATTAATTTTAAATCGTCAATACAATTAACTTTTTCAATTATTATTGGTCTTAATGCATCTTCTTCGCTATCGCTTCCAGGCTTAGTTGGAACGTCTGGTTTAGGATTTGCCTTTTCAATTATACTGAATTTTGGTCCCGTTGCTTCTTTAGATCTGTTTCCCTCAGCATCTAGCGCTACACCTGATGCAATAACGATATATTTATTGTTTCCTACTGTTCCTTTTATATTCTTAAGTGTTATTTCAGCTGATTTTACTCCGTTCATCTTTACAGACACATCTGCATCGAATCCCATTGTTTTTATTTTACTTGCATATAGATTTACTTCTGTTACTTTTATATTATCTGCAAAGGTTACAGTATATTTTACTGTTCCATTAGCATATATTGTTTCAGGTTTTACAGAAGTTATTTTAACTACTGGTGGAATCGAATCTCTTTCTTCAGTCTTTACTATTGTAAAGTTTGTTGATTCTACTGCTTTAGTTTTATTTCCAGCAGCATCTTCCGCTGCTCCTGCTAATACTAATATTCTATTATCAGAATCAATAGCGCCTTGTACATTTGTAAGTGTTACTGTTCTTGTGTTTCCATCTCCTGTTACTATAACATTAGCTGTAAATCCTATTAATTGTACGTAACTCTTATTAAAATGAACTGCTCCCATTTTTGTTTCATCTGAGAATTTCACTGTATATTTTACAGTTTCACCTAACTCTATTGTACCTGGCTTAGGAGCCGAAATTGTCACTGATGGAACTGTTGTATCTTTTACTGGTGCTGCAATTACTTTGAAGTTTGTTGATTCTACAACTTTTGTCTTATTCCCTGCTGCGTCTTGTGCTGCTCCTGCTCTTACCGCTATTCTGTTATCTGAATCTAATCCACCTTGAATGTTAGATAATGTTACTGTTCTTGTATTTCCACTTCCACTTACTGATATGTTGGCACTAAATCCTATTAATGCTACATAGTTTTCGTTAAAGTTTATTGTTCCCATTTTTGTTTCATCTGAAAATGCTACTGTATATTTTACAGTTCCACCAACTTCTGTTATTGTTGGATTTGGATTAGATATTATTACTGAAGGTGGTGTTACATCCTTCACAGCTGGTATTGTAACAGTAAAGTTTGTTGATTCTACTGCTACTGTTTTATTTCCAGCAGCATCGGCTGCCGCTCCCGCTCTTACCGCTATTCTATTATTTGAATCAGCATCACCTTGGATGTTAGATAATGTTACTACTCTAGAATTTCCTGTTCCTGTTACAGAAACATTTGCGCTAAATCCTATTAATGCTACATAGTTCTCGTTAAAGTTTATTGTTCCCATTTTTGTTTCATCTGAGAACATTACTGTATAACTTACAGTTCCACCAACTTCTACTGTCATAGGTGATGGTTTAGATATTACCACTGATGGTCTTGTTGCATCTTTTATAGTCTCAACAATTGTAAACGTTGTTGATGTTGTTGCTACAGTAGAATTTCCAGCAGCATCTTTTGCCGCTCCTGCTCTTATCACAATTTTATTGTCTGAATCCGCTGCACCTTGAACATTAGTAAGTGTTACTGTTCTTGTATTTCCGCTTCCACTTACTGATACGTTTGCATCAAATCCCACTAACGAAACATAGTTTTCGTTAAAGTTTATTGTCCCCATTGCTGTTTCATCTGAAAATACCACTGTATATTTTACTGTTCCGCCCTCATTTACAGATATTGGAGATGGTTTAGATATTATTATTGATGGTCTTGTTGTATCTTTTGGCACTGCAGTAATTGTAAATGTTGTTGATGATACTGCTACGTTGCCATTTCCAGCAGCATCTTTTGCTGCATTTGCTCTTATTGTTATTTTGTTATCTGAATCCGCTGCACCTTGAACATTTGTAAGTGTTACTGTTCTTGTATTTCCACTTCCACTTACTGATACATTTGCAGTAAATCCAATTAGAGCCACATAGTTCTCGTTAAAGTTTATTGTTCCCATTGCTGTTTCATCTGAGAATGCTACTGTATACTTAACCGTTCCACCTTCTGTTATAGACATTGGAGTTGGTTTAGATATTACTACTGATGGTTTAGTTGTATCTCTTACAGGTTCAACAATCGTGAATGTTGTTGAATTTGTTGCTATTGTTCCATTTCCAGATGCATCTTTTGCTGCATTTGCTCTTATTGTTATTTTGTTATCTGAATCTGCTACTCCTGTAATATTAGATATGGTTACATATCTAGTATTTCCTGTTCCTGTTACAGAAACATTTCCTGTAAATCCTATTAACGCAACATAATTTTCATTAAAGTTTACTGTTCCCATTTTTGTTTCATCCGCAAATGACACAGTATATTTTACAGTTCCTCCTTGTTCTACTGTTGTAGGAGAAGGCTTAGATATTACTACTGATGGTTTAGTTGTATCTGCAGCTGTTATCGCGAATGTAGTAGAAGTTACTGCTGAGTTCCCATTACCTGCAGCATCCTTAACCGCATTTGCTCTTATAGATATTTTATTGTCTGAATCTGCTGCGCCTTGAACATTTGTAAGTGTTACTGTTCTTGTATTTCCACTTCCACTTACTGATACGTTTGCACTAAAGCCTGTTAACGCAACATAACTTGCGCTAAAGCTATTCGTAGATATACCCTTGTTATCTGAGAATGTTACAGTGTATGACACACTTCCGCCTTCTACAACTGAAGACACTGATGGTTTAGATATTACTACAGATGGTCTAGTTGTATCTGCAGCTGTTATCGTGAATGCAGTAGAAGTTACTGCTGAATTTCCATTACCTGCAGCATCCTTAACCGCATTTGCTCTTATAGATATTTTATTATCTGAATCTGCTGCGCCTTGAACATTTGTAAGTGTTACTGTTCTTGTATTTCCACTTCCACTTACTGATATGTTTGCGTTGAATCCAGTTAAAGACACATAGTTTGAATTAAAATTATTTGTTGATATGCCTTTATTATCTGAAAATGTTACAGTGTATGATACGCTTCCACCTTCTACAACTGAAGACACTGATGGTTTAGATACTACAACCGATGGTTTAGTTGTATCTGGTCTTGCAGTAATTGTAAATGCTGAAGATGAGAAACTCTTTGAAGTATTTCCTGCAGCATCCTTCGCTGCTGCCGCTCTTATCATTACTTTATTTGCTGTTGTAGAATTGTCATTTATATTAGAAATTGTAACTGTTTTTGGATTTCCACTTCCACTTACAGAAACGTTTCCTGTAAATCCTACTAACATAACATAATTAGCATTAAAGTTTATATCTCCCATTGCTGTTTCGTCTGAAAAATACACTTTAAAGCTCATAGATTCCCCTTGATACGCTACTGTGCTTGAAGACAAGCCAGAAATCACCACAGAAGGTGGTGTTGTATCAGTCGCAGCAATAACATAAATAGGCGTATGTGTTATTAACATGGCCACTAATAATACTATTGCTACTGTTTTTTTCAATATTATATTCATCCTTTACCTCCAATATTGCATTATATACTAGGTATTTTAACACACTTTACATAAAAAGTCAATCTAGAGTGCTAATTTAAGCCTGTTTTTTTATAATTTTTGCAATTATTTTTACCATAAATTTCCTGTATTTTTTATGGTTATTTTCACAAATTATTAGTGTAAAACAAATTATAGTTTTGCAATTAAAAAATAGGAGGTGAAACTTTATGGCAAGCAATTCATATGTAAACCCAAATGCAAAAGCTGGTTTAGAAAAAATGAAATACGAAGTTGCAAGTGAAATCGGTGTTAACTTAAAACAAGGTTATAACGGAGATTTAACTTCTAAACAAGCTGGTTCTATAGGTGGAAGAATGGTTAAGAAACTTATAGAAAAGGCTGAATCTAATATGTAATATTATTAGATAACTATTTATTTTATTATAGTGCAGATGTTTATCTGCACTTTTTATATGTATAATTTTAAAAGTTTTTATATTGTTATTTGTTATTAATTTATGATATACTACACTCAAATATACAAAGGAGAAAATAAATGGATGTTTTTTTAGCCATAGTCTTAATGCTTATTGGTCTCTTTCTTCTCATAAAAGGATCAGATGCATTTGTAGATTTGGGAACTAAAATTGGTAAAAAATTTAAGATGAGCGAAGTATTAATCGGGCTTACAATAGTATCTGTTGGAACTAGTCTTCCAGAATTGTTACTATCTTTAAGTGCTTCTTTTAATGGGAGCTCGGACTTTTTAATAGGTAACATTGTAGGTACAAATATATTTAATATGTGTTGTATCTTAGGGATTATTTGCTTAACAAATCCTTTAAAATTGTTACGTGAAACTATTAGAAAAGATATGAATATGAGTTTAATAACCAGTACCGCGCTCTTCGTTCTTTTAATGGATATAGTTGATTCTGGCTCTACTCATAATTCTGTAACAAGAACAGATGGTATTATTCTTTTATTATTTTTCTCTATATTCATATACTATACTTTATATGAATTTGGAGAATATTTACGTAATCGTAGAGAAAAGAGATATACTGACGCAAAAGAACATAGAATTCGTTATAAAAAAGATTCAAAAGGCGAAGATAATAAAAAAGTCTTTTCATTAAAAGATGTTAAAACAATGTGTTTAGATCTTTTCTTAATGCTAATTTGTATTGTATTTATATTTATTGGAGCTGAACTAGTTGTAAACAACGCTGTTATAATAGCAAGAGTTTTCAAAGTTAGTGAAACATTCATATCTATCGCTATAATTGCAGTTGGAACATCACTTCCCGAAATAAGTACATCTATTGCAGCTGTAAAGAAAAACAGAATAAATATAGCAATTGGCAATCTAATTGGTAGTAATATGTTTAATACATTGTTTGTAATTGGAACTTCAGCTTTAATTAATCCAATTAGAGTAACTACGCCATCTCTAGTCGTAGATGCAGCGGTATTTGTATTAGTATGTTTGGTGTTGCGATTGTTTACTAGAAAGAAACCCGAAATTACAGCAATGGAAGGCTTTACACTGCTTAGTATATATGCTTGCTATATGGTTTTTGTCTTGTATAGACACTAAAAATAAATTGATTAAATATATAAAAACGAGAGGCACCCCTCTCGTTTTACTTTAATATTCAATTTTATTCAACATCTAGGTCTTCTTCAGTAACACCCATGTTTACATTCTTTTCTGTTCTTTTATTTAATATTTTAGTTTTTTGTTTTCTTATTTGACCTAAAATTTTGTCCATTACAAGGTCAATACCAGCATAAACGTCATGAGTTGGTTCTTCTGCCATATAAGTTTTGCCTTTAGCTTCTACACGAAGACTCACGTATTGTTTCTCCTTTTTTGCTGCGAATGTAACGTGTGCTACTGTGTCATTATCAAAGAATTTATCTAGTTTACTTACTCTTTTTTTAGCATACTCTCTGATACCATCTGTTACTTCGATGCCCATTCCATTTAAATCTAATTTCATATATAATCAACTCCTCGTTAATATTATATACTATACATTTAATCTTTTCAATATTTTTTTAAAATTCATCAAATAATGAGACTTGAGACGAATTTGGCATACCTTTTGTACAACCATATTTATCTAGTAATTCTAATGCAGATTTACCTATCTTTGCACGAGATACAAGATTTTCTTTAGATGAGAATTTCCCATCATTTCTTGCTTCTGCTATATTTTTAGCGTTGACTGTACCAAATGTTGGTATTGCTGAAAGCGGTGGCCTTATTCCATCTTCTTCTACCAAGAATTTAGTTGCATCCGATTTATATAAATCTATCGGCAAGAAATCTATTCCTCTTTCCATCATTTCATTAACAACTTCTAGTACTGTTACCATATCTTTTTCTACATTACTTGCTTCGGGATTAGATTCAATAGTCTTCATTGCTTCTTTAACCTTTTGTTTATTCGTACACATTACATCAGCATTAAACGCATCCGCTCTAACTGTTAAATAAGTTGCATAGAATGCTTTTGGATAGTATACTTTAAAGTATGCTATTCTATATGCCATCATAACGTATGCACAAGCGTGGGCTTTAGGGAACATATACTTAATCTTTAAACACGAATCAATATACCATTCTGGTACATCACATTCTCTCATCTTCTCTTTCATTTCTTCAGTAAGATCTTTTTTTGCTTTACCTTTTCTTGTTATCTCCATTATTTTGAAGGCTAGTGATGGATCTAATCCCTTTTGTATTAAGTAAATCATAATGTCATCACGAGTACATATTGCCTCTTTAAGTGTTGTTATTCCTTGTTCTATTAAACTTTGTGCATTGTTTAACCAAACGTCAGTACCATGTGATAGACCAGAAATTCTAACAAGTTCTCCAAATGTTGTTGGTTTTGTATCAAGTAACATTTGTCTAACAAACTTAGTACCAAACTCTGGTATTGCATAAGTTGCAACTTTAGAGCGCTCTTGTTCTTCTGTTATTCCTAATGCTTCTGTAGAACTAAACAGAGACATTACCTTTGGTTCATCTAGTGGAATCGTTTTTGCATCTATTCCTGTTAAATCTTCTAACATTCTAATAACCGTAGGATCATCATGCCCTAGTATATCTAGTTTTAGAAGGTTGTCATGTATTGAGTGGAAGTCAAAATGTGTAGTTATTGTACTCGATGTAGGATCATCTGCTGGTCTTTGTACCGGACAGAAATCGTAAATTTCCTTATCTCTTGGTACAACTATAATACCCCCCGGGTGTTGTCCTGTTGTTCTCTTAATACCTGTACACATTCTAGATACTCTGTTTATTTCAGGTACTCTTACATATTGGTTCTTACCTTCATAATATTTCTTAACAAATCCATACGCAGTTTTTTCTGCAAGTGTAGATATTGTTCCAGCTCTGAATGTTTTATACTTACCAAATAGCACCTCTGTATATGCGTGTGCTTTTGCTTGGTAATCTCCAGAGAAATTAAGGTCTATATCTGGAACCTTGTCCCCTTTAAATCCAAGGAATGTTTCAAACGGAATATCCATTCCATCTTTCTTCATTCTATTTCCACATTTAGGACAATCTTTGTCTTCCATATCTACTCCAGTTGTAACTGTAACTGGTGGGAATTCACTATATTTACAATGTGGACAAACATAATGTGGTGGAAGTGGATTTACCTCCGTTATGCCAGACATTGTTGCTACGAAGGAGGAACCAACCGAACCTCTGGAGCCAACTAGATAGCCATCATCGTTAGACTTCTTAACTAACTTTTGAGCTATAATGTACATAACTGAGAATCCATTTGTTATTATTGAGTTTAATTCTTTCTTTATTCTAGCTTCAACTATTTCAGGTAATGGATCTCCATATATACTTCTTGCTTTTTCATAAGTTAAGCGTTCTATTTCTTCATCCGAACCATCAATTACTGGGTTGTATGTTCCATCAACAACTGGCTTTATTTCTTCAAACATATCTGCAATTTTGTTAGTGTTTTCTATTACTATTTCTCTTGCAGTTGCTTCGTCAAGGTAGTCGAATTCTTTTAGCATTTCGTTTGTTGTTCTTAAATAAAGTGGTGCTTGTTCATCCGCGTCGTCATATCCTTGACCAGCCATTATTATTCTTCTATACAACTCATCTTGAGGATTCATAAAGTGAACATCTCCTGTAGCTACTACAGGTATATTTAACTCTTTACCCAAGTTTATTATCTTTTTATTTATTTCTTGTAATTCTACTTCATCCTTAACTGTGCCGTTACGAATATAGAATGCATTGTTACCTATTGGTTGAACTTCTAGATAATCATAATATTTAGCAATTTCACGTGCCTCATCCATTCTATTCTCTAAAACAGCTTGGTAAAGTTCTCCTCTTTCACAAGCAGAACCAATTATTAGTCCCTCTCTATATCTATTTATTAAAGATCTAGATAATCTTGGTTTCTTGTGGAAATATCTAATATGCGCAAACGATATTAGTTTATATAAATTCTTTAATCCAACATAGTTTTTTGCAAATATTATTATGTGATATGGAGTAAAGTTTCTCTTATCTTCTATATATTCAGTTTGAACATATTCGTTTAGTTTCATACCACGCGACTCCAACACTTCACACATCTTTATAAATACTTTTGCTGTTGCTCTAGCATCATTTATAGCTCTGTGTGCGTTTTCTAGTTCAATGTTTAGATTAGCTGCAATAGTTCCAAGCTTATGATTTTCATATCCTTCAAACATTTCTCTTGCTATAGCCAATGTATCTATCGCAAATTCTGGTTTCTCATAACCACATTTATCTGCATAATAATTTATAAATGATGTATCAAATTTTGCGTTGTGTGCTACTATAACTGTATCCTTTGCAAAATCTAAAAATCCTCTTAACGCTTCTTCTATCTTTGGAGCCTCTTTTACCATATCTGGTGTTATATGTGTTAGTTCTTGTACCTCTTTAGGTATACTTCTTTCTGGATTTACAAATGTAGAAAACTCATCTATAGCAACTCCATCTTTTACTTTAACAGCTGCTATTTCTGTTATTGCATCACTTCCTGGTGTAAAACCAGTTGTTTCTATGTCAAAAACTGTATATGTTGTTGGTGCTTCAAATACCGGTGCAACGTCTGGAACTAGGTATCCTTCTGTTCCATATAGCACTTTAATGTCAAACTTCTTTTCTGCATAGTTAAATGCTGCAAGATTTGCTTCTGGGAAGCTTTGTGCAACACCATGGTCTGTTATTGCAATCGCCTTATGTCCCCATTTTATAGCTTGCTTTACAAGATCTGTTGCAGAGCTCACTCCATCCATAGAGCTCATTTGCGTATGTAGATGTAGTTCTACTCTCTTAACCTCTGCTTCATCTTTTCTCTCAGGTGGTTTCTTTCCATCTACTATATTTCTAAGAATTATTGAAATGTCTTTAGCGAACATATCATATTGTGGTTTTCCATCTGCTTTTATGTATTTACCAACTTTTAGTCTTCCGCTAAGTTCACCAATATCTATACGTTTAGGATCTGCAAAGATTTTTACAGCTATTGTACTTGTTTCATCACTAACTTCTAAAGAAAACATTTCTTTACCAGTCTTAGTTGTTTTAACCTCACATGCTTCTATTTTACCTTCAATACAAGCATTTTCCATATCTTGATTTATATCTTCTATCTTATCTACTTTAGCACTTGTAATGTCTTTACCCATTATTACATTTTCTGCTTTTGGTCCTTCTTGTTTTTCTTCTTTAGGCTTAAAGTATGTTGGTTGTGATGATTGCGTTTGCGGTGCAGCTTGAACTTTATACTCGTCTTGAGATTTTTGTTCCTTCGGCTTTTCTAGTGTAGGCGGCGGAGCTATAACCTTCTCTTCTTTATGGTTCGCAACAAAATCTGATTTTGCTGTAGTAGAATCACTAAACTCAAATTCAATATTCGTTCCATAGTATGAATTAATGGCTTCATTTAAAAATTCCTCTGTTTTTTGGAGCTTAAGAAAATTTGAATTAGGAACTTTTAGTTCAATGTTCACTTTATTAGCTTCCTTTGCGTACTCTAATTTAGATATTTCTAATACATTTTCTACATATGGTCTTGCAACCTTTAGATAATCTAATATTTTAGTAATATCTTCTTCTAATACATCTAACTTTTCTTTTAAAATTGGTACTACTTTAAAACTTTTTAAAGAAAAAATTTTAGTTGCATTGTTTTCAAATAAAAGCACATCTTTAGGTTCTATTTTTTTATCTACCTCTAAATGTATTATTGCTGCATTTGCTTTTTTAGAAAACTTTACCTCTAGTACCGTTAAATCGTTTATGCTGCTACCCTCTAACACAGCCGGCGCAAACAATTCGCTTACTTTTTTCATATATTTCCCCCATATACGTATATAAAAACCCAAAATGATAATACAAACATTTTGGATTTTTATACTTATTTAATTTCTTCTTTAGTTTTATTTTATATTACTCTTATTATATCGTTAATTGTTACAAATACTGTAAGTGCTAATAATAATCCAAGTCCAATATAACTTAGTATTAATTCCACTTTTTCTGGAACTTTCTTCTTAGTTATCCACTCTATTAACACCAATACTACTTTACCGCCATCGAGAGGTGGGAATGGTAATATATTTGCAATTCCAACTGCTAGTGATATCATAGCCATCATACTTAAGAATTCAGCTATTCCTTCAGTTCTAGAAACCATTTCACCAATTCCAACTATTCCAGATAATTGATTTACTTTAACTTTTCCCATAAATAAGTCTACATATGATCCTACTATTTGAGTTATAGTTGATACCGATTTATAATATGCTGTTTTTATTGTTGTTTTCTCTTCAGCAAAATTAGATAGTCCTAAATCAAAAGATAATTTTGTAGCCGGCGTAAGCTTTTCTTCTACTTCTTTACCATCTCTTAATACTAGTATTTTAACTTCTTTCCCCGCGTTAGCAGACACTTCAGCTATTACATCTATAGACAATTTAGTTTCTTTTCCGTTTACTTTAAGAATTTTGTCGCCCGCTTTTATCTTCGAAGCAGCAGGCATTCCTGGTTCAACCAGCTGAACATATGTTAATACATTTCCTTCTTCATCTAGTTTAGTAGATTCAAAATATACCCCCATATATCCAATTTTCTTTACCGCATCCTTTACGACTACTGTATTTGTTTTTCCATCTCTTACATATTCAACCGTTACATCAGTTTTATCTGTTTTGTTATATAACGCTATATCTTGATAAATATGTGTTACTTTATCTTCTATTTTTGTAATTATATCTCCTTCACGAATTCCAGCAATATATGCCGCTCCATCTTCGTAAATTCCAGATATTTTAGTTCCAAATGTAGGCGAAACCATATTTGTCCCTAAGAATAAAGCTACTGCAAGAATTGCATTAAATAGCACTCCTGCTACTAATACTATAATTCTTTGCCAGCATGGTTTCTTGGCAAATGCATTTTCATCTTCAGAGTCGCCCTCTTCACCTTCAATTGCAACATATCCACCAAACAATATCCATCTTAAGGAATACTTTGTTCCTTTATATTCCTTAGAGAATATTTTAGGGCCAAATCCTATACTAAATTCATTTACTGTCATTTTAAACAATTTAGCAAAAAGGAAGTGCCCAAATTCATGGATTGTAGCAACTACACTTAAAACTATTATAAGTTTAACTATAGTAAAAACTAAAGCCATTATTCATATACCTCTTTTCTATTATACGTATAAAGTTATAAAAATATAAACAATTGGCGCAACAAACATTAAACTGTCAAATCTATCTAATATCCCGCCGTGACCTGGCATTATATTTCCAAAATCTTTAATCTTGCAAAATCTTTTTATAGCAGATGCTGTTAAATCTCCAAATTGACCTGCAATTGCAGCAGCAACACCTACCATCGTCCAATAGAATACATCTCCTGGTATCCCATTTAAATCTCCAACTATTGTTAGTATTATAAATGAAATTACAACTCCGATTATTCCTCCCATTGAACCTTCTACTGTTTTATTTGGACTTATATCTGGTGCAAGTTTAGTTTTTCCAAACTTAGAACCAACTAAGAAAGCAAATGTATCGCTTACAAATGCTCCAAATAAGACATATAACAAATAAAATCTACTGTACTCTCTTAATCCTAATATTAGTTTTAAGAAAGAGAATAAACATGGTATATACAACAAACCAAATATTGTTATAGCCACATCTAATATTGTTCTTTTTACATTACCTACAACCATATAAGCAAATGCGCTTATTAGTCCTACCGGTACTATTATTTTTATTAATAATAATTTATATTCTTCAGGAATTATTCCTCCCATTAAAAATATCGCTAAGCACCCTAAATACCCTATCCAAGATATTGGTTTATATCCAATATTTCTAAATGCTTTATAGTATTCATATGTTGCAATTAATGCAAGTACTGCTACTATTGTTGTATCAAATAGAGGATTATTTATTAGCAGAATTGCTATCCATAAGGCTACAAATACTGCCCCCGAAATTATTCTTTTTTTCATAAAAACCTCTACTATACTTCCATTATTTCCTTTTCTTTTTCTGCAACCACTCCAGATACTATTTCGATTTGCTTATCTGTTATTTTTTGTACAGACTCTTCAAGTGAACGAATTTCGTCTTCACTTATACTTTCTTCTTTTCCTGTTTTCTTAATATCATCTATTGCATCTCTTCTTATATTTCTGATTGCAACTTTTGTATCTTCACCCATTTTGCTTATATCTTTTGCTATTTCTTTTCTTCTTGTTTCATTTAATTCTGGGAATATTAATCTTACTCCTGTTCCATCATTTTGTGGATTTATTCCTATATCCGCTTTAGTTATAGCTTTTGCTATTTCATTTAATAAGCTTTTATCCCATGGTGCTATTAATATTTGTCTTGGTTCCGGAACAGATATTGATGCCACTTGGTTAAGTGGTGTTAAAGAGCCATAATATTCTACACATATTTTGTTTAATATTTGTGGGTTTGCTCTACCTGCTCTTATGTTTCCTAATTCTTCTCTTAAGTAGTCTATTCTTTCTTTCATTTTATTCTCATAGATGTTTAAATCCATATATTCTCTTACCTCCAAAAATCTATGTGTTTATTATACTATATTTGCGCAAAAAATCAATAGTTTTACACCATATCACACATTCTAAAACTATTCTATATTAGTTACTTCCTTAAATCCACCTGTGGAAAATACTGTTATTCCATCAGCAATTACACCTTTAGGGTAATATACTGTACCAGAGCTTGATGCAGCTATATATATATCATCTGATGTATTGTTATTTCCAAACAATAAAGTGTTTATCCTTAGCTTTTCTAAATCTATTAAAAAGAATATACTGTTTTCATCGCCATTCTTATCTATTTCATCAGATAAATCACCCGCTTTTTCATTAGTATTTAACGCTACTACTTCCGCTTTAGTATAAGTTGTGTCATTTAGCACGGGATAATTTCCATATGTTAAATAGTATTCCTTAACCTTATCCTGTATAAGTTCGAATTCTTCTGCTATTTTAGATTTTCTAGCGGTTGGAATAATGTTATCTATATTAATAATAGCGGCTGCCGTTAGTATTGCCATTATTGCCACCGCTATACTAAGCGCTAGTACCGTTACACCTTGTTTTCTTTTCATTTTTCATACTCCCTTTTATTTAATCATATTCTATATCATTAAATGCATTAAATCAATATTTTTAAAAAATCTATTCACTATTTAGGCTGTGTATAGTATAATTATGTTACTTGCGAGGTGAAATATGAAATTTAAGCTTTCATACAAGCTATGGGTATTTACTTTTATATTATTTAATTGTTTTACTGTTTTTGCATCAGATGCACCTAGTACAAATTCCAAAGCAGCAATTGCTATGGAGGCAGGTTCAGGTACAATTCTCTTTGATAAAAACATTAATACAAAAGTTTATCCTGCTAGTATAACAAAAATTTTAACGGCTATTTTAGCATTAGAAAATTTAAAATTAGATCAAAACATTGTAGCATCGAAAACTGCTTTAAAGATTCCATGGGATAGCTCTACTGCATATATTAAAGAAGGTGAAATACTTACTGTTGACGAACTTTTACATTGCCTACTTATATATTCTGGTAATGATGCTGCTAACGTTTTAGCAGAAGCTGTTTCTGGCAATATACAAGACTTTGTTAAACTTATGAATAATAAAGCAAAAGAATTAGGTTGTACTGGAACTAACTTTGTGAACGCACATGGTTACTCAGACGATAACCATTATACGACAGCGTTAGATATTGCAAAGATATTCAATTATTGCATAAAAAACGAGCATTTTGTTAAAATAATATCTACAAAACTATATATAGTCCCTGAAACAAACAAAACAAATTCTAAAAGGTATTTATATAACACAAATAGATTAATCCTTAAAAAATCTGAAAGTAAACACGCTAGGTTTTACGAATACGCAATAGGAGGTAAAACCGGATTTACAAACGAAGCCGGAAAGACTTTAGTCACATTAGGCAAAAAAGATGATAAAACCATAATTATAGCTGTTTTTAAAGCTGGTACAGTTGATGGTAAGGATGCAAGATACACAGACGCAATAAAATTATTTAATTATTCTTTTGATAACTTTAGTAAACGTACTTTTGATAACAAAGAAAATTATTCTTTTGATTATACAAACTATAATACAAATTTAAAATCTAAATTAGTTATTAAGGATACCTTAGAATTGTTGCTAAAAAATGATGATGAAATAACAGACATATCATACACTTTAAAATTAGATGAAGCTAAATTAGATGATATCACTAAAGAAAACTTTAAACAAAATGAAGATGTTGGGGATATCACTTTTATAATAAATACTGTTTCAAATTCATATACTGCAACATATGATTTAACAGTTGAAGAATTAAAAACATTAAATATAATCAAAGAACCTAAATTTACAGTTATAATAATTATGGTTTTAATATTACTTGTTATAATAATTGCAATCGTTGCTAAGTATAATATAACTAAAACTAAAAAGAAAAAAGCAAAACAAAATGCAAATTTAGATATAAAAGAAAATACTAAAACTATCCGTAAAACTGCTAATAGGAAAAGAAGAATACGTACAAAAAAATAAGCACATAATGTGCTTATTTTTATTTGTATTAACCATTAACTTGTTTCATTACTTCTTCAGCAAAGTTTTCTTTTTTCTTTTCGATTCCTTCGCCTCTTTCGAATCTAACAAATCTTCTGATTACTATATTTTCACCTATTACAGCGATTTTTTCGTTAAGAACTTCTTGAACAGTTTTGTCTTGATCTTTAACGAATGGTTGATCTAATAAACATACTTCCTCGAAAAATTTGTTTATTCTTCCTTCTACCATTTTATCAACAATTGCTGCTGGTTTCCCTTCATTTAAAGCTTGTGCTTTAAGTATTTCTTTTTCAGCTTCTACAACTTCAGCAGGAACTTCATCTCTTGAAACATATTTAGGATTTGATGCAACTATATGCATTGCAACATCTCTTACAAATGTTCTGAATTCTTCGTTTTTAGAAACGAAGTCAGTTTCAGAGTTTACTTCAACTAATGCACCATATCTTCCGCTGTGGATGTATGCTTCTACTAATCCTTCAGCTGCTATTCTACTAGCTTTTTTAGCTGCTTTAGCTATTCCTCTTTCACGTAATAGTTCAACTGCTTTGTCCATATTTCCATCAGTTTCAACTAAAACTTTTTTGCAGTCCATAACGCCTGCACCTGTCATTTCTCTTAATTCTTTAACTTGTTCTGCTGTTACCATATTATTATTCCTCCTTAGTTGTAGTTTCTTCTACTACTTCTTCTGTAGCTTTTTCAGTTCTTGGTCTTCTAGCTGGTCTGTTTTGTTTTCTTTCTATTTTGTCTTCGCCCATTTCTTTAACTAGATCTTCCATAGTTTCTACATCATCAAGACCTAAATCTTCAACTGGTTCACCGTTTTTTCCAGCGATAACTGCGTCTGCCATTTTAGCTGTTATTAATTTAACCGCTCTTACAGCATCGTCATTACCAGGAATTACGTAGTCAACATCGTTAGGGTTACAGTTGGAATCTATTAAACCGATAGTTGGTATACCAAGTTTTCTAGCTTCCTTAGTACAAATTAATTCTTTCTTAGAGTCTACTAAGAATATTAATGATGGAAGTTTTTCCATATCTTTAATACCACCAAGGTTAAGGTTTAATTTTTCCATTTCAAGTTTTAATTTGCTAACTTCTTTCTTTGGAAGTAAATCGAATGTTCCGTCAGCTTCCATAGTTTCTAATTCAACAAGTCTAGCTATTCTAGTTCTTATTGTTTTGAAGTTAGTTAATGTTCCACCTAACCATCTACTGTTGATGTAGTACATTCCACATCTTTCAGCTTCTTCTTTGATGCATTCAGCTATTTGTTTTTTAGTTCCAACAAATAGTATTGAACCACCTTCACTAGCTACTTTGTTAACTAGTTCGTAAGCTTCTACTGCTTTCTTTAAAGTTTTTTGTAAGTCAAGAATGTATATTCCATTTCTTGCTGTAAAGATGTAAGGAGCCATTCTTGGGTCCCATCTTTTTGTTTGGTGTCCAAAGTGTACACCAGCTTCTAGTAATGATCTCATAGGTATAATTGCCATTTTACTTTTCCTCCTTTTTAATTTCCTCCACAAACTTTGGCATCTATATGACCTCTTTCGAGGAAGGGCTATAGACTTTGTTTGTGTGTGTATTATCACATACGTGACCCAATTAGTATAACATAACTTTTTATTTTTTTCAACTATTTTTAGTGCAATTATATAGATAATATTATAAAAATAATGAGCAATTTAATTTTGCTCATTATTTAAGGTTTCATTATTTGTTTCTTCAGGTGTATACACCCAATCTTCTTTAATTATTTCCCTTGCTTTCTCTTTATTTACAAGCACACATGCTGTACCATCTACAACATAGTTTATATCTAAAAGTGGCATATTTGTTGAAACGACATTTTTAAGATCTACTTCTTTAATTTCTCCTAAATACTTCATTCCTTCTCTAACTGTAATATTAGTATTCGTATTACTTAAAACAATGTCCTTTATATCCATTAGCTTCATAAGGGTCTTTGTTGAGACAAGATTTTTAATTAATGCTGTTATAACTGTTCTTTGCATCTTTCCTCTAGATATGTCACCATCTTTATAGTCTCTATTTCTAATTAGAGTTTCAACTTGCTTTGCATTTAATGTTTGTTCGCCTTTAGGAAATGTTAACTTCCATTGACCCGTTTTTTTGTTTAGTTTCCAAACATCATCTTCTAACGTTATCTTTATACCGCCTATTGCGTCTACAACATCAGATACAACCTTTAGATTTATTACAGCATAGTAATCTATCTCTACATCTAAAAGCTTCTCTATTTCGCCTATAAATTCGTCTGTATATTTACCCCCACGATAAATTGTATTTATCTTATTAGTGGCATACTTGTGATTTGTGTATGTATCTCTTGGTATAGACATCATATATAATTTGTTATTGACCGTATCATATTTTGCATAAATTATGCTGTCTGTTCTAAGTCCATCTTTATCCACACCGGCAAAAAGCAATGATACATTATCTTTTTTTGGTTCATTAGAATACATAAGAAAATCCGTTTCAGTTGCTCCTGCTGATGCGCTTGTAGCGCCCAACATATTATTTATGTTGAAAAGCGCTACCCATACAATCACTGATATTGTTGTTATACCTATACAAAATCTTGTTATTTTTGCACATAATGTGCGTTTCTTCTTTTTCAAATTCATCATTCCTTATTATTTTAAAGTATGCTAATTATGAATGATAATAACCAGTTGTTGTCATATATCATTTTAGCAAGTACTGTGTCGTTTAATAACTTAACAGTTTTAGCCATAAAATCTATTGGTGACATAAAGCTTATTAAGCCAAATACCATCCATATTTTTATTAGCATAAATGCGCTTTCTATACCCAAACCAACCAATTTATTCATTTCTTTTAGTAGCGGCAATTCAAAAATAAGTTCAAGTATAAAGAACGCTATGCTCAATACCACTTTAGCTGTTATAAATATAAGCATAAATCCTATACCTATAAACAAATAATTTACAATCTTATTAGCTAGTGACACGCTGCTAGCTTGTAATTCTTTATTTATTTTTTTTACTATTTTTCCAATTATATCTCCGCCCACAGGCATATTTGAAGCTATATCATTTACAACATCCGAAACTGGATTTTCGCCTTTAGTCAAATCTAAAACATTTATCAATGATGTTTTTACAGTTTTTGCTGCAGTTGCTCCAATCTCAGTCTTTTTAAGAGCCATCCCCGTAGTATTAGCTAATAAATATGCTGCCACAAATGCTATTATAAATGTTCCAAAACTTGCTATGAGTTTTAATCCTCCTTTATTGTAGCCCACTGCTGCCGCGCCTAAAAACAAGGCTACTATAATTATATCAATAATCATTTTACATTTCCCCCTTATATTGTATAAATTATTAATTTATTCGAAACAAGAAACGCTACGCCATTTCCTTCACCAAAAACAATTGGTTTTGTTATAACCATCTCACTTTTATATTCTTTTATTTTCATTTTAAAATTGTTATATATTTGCATCTCTTTTTGGAAACAAACATACGCCTTATCTTTTGTGTAAATATAATATTTGGGCGATTCTTTCACTTCTATTTCCTTAGTATCCTTACCGCCTATACTTTTAATTCCCAAAAAATATTTGCCTTTTTCGAATTCTACATATGAATATTTATTTTTGTTTAAATCTAACGAAACTATTCCTTCTTGTTCTAAACTACTTCTTTTTTGGTTTTTATTATTTAGATTTATAGAAACAATATCTTTATCCGTTCTATAAACTAAATTATTTCCATAAAAGTCTATTTCATATATCAACGTATTTTCTTCTAATGCTATTTGTTCAACCTTCGATTCCTTATCCGCACCTTTTAACTCTACTACTTGTACTGTTGAAGTAGCACTTATTCCACTTATATTAACCTCAACGTATGCAAATTTAGTGGAATCTTCAGACAAAACATACTGTGCAATTGCATTGTTGCTCAACTTTATATTGTACTTAAGCTTTCCGTTTTTATCATAGATAGCCAAAACCGTTTTATTTCCTGCATCCGTATGTTCGATTACGCTATCTCCTTTTGAATTAATTGTACCATAAAGTATCTTTCCTTTAATTCTTATTTGTGCAACCTCATATTTATCTTTATATACATATACTATAGATTTATCTGTATTTATTACTTGTAAGTACTTACCGCTTGTACATATCTTTGAATCTATAGCACCTTGCATATCTATATTCCAAGTTTTTCTTCCATATTTGTTATATGTGCTTATCCCCGATGAATCAGCTACTAACGCTTCGTTATAATATGAATAAATCTTGTTATTAGAGCTTAGTAAATCTACAATAGTAACATCTTCATCCGTTATTCTTTTATTTAGAACTAGCCCTATATTTGCATAATTAGTAACACACAGTATACTTATCAGTAACACAGCAATTCCTATAGCATACATTATTTGTTTTTTAGTAAATCCTTGAAACTCTGGCAACTTTATTACTATCTTCTTTTTGGGTTTAGACTCGTGTTTCCTATTTTCTTCTCTTTTATCTTTTCTTGACACTATCTAACCTCCCATTCTTTTGGAATGTAGTATTTTTTGTCCTTTATTTCATCTGGCAAATATTGTTGTTCTACTATTCCATCCGGATAATCATGAGGATATTTATATCCTACATGATAGCCTTCCTTTTCCATTTCCTTTATAGGCGCATTTCTAATATGCATTGGCACTTCACCAACATCCATATTGTGTACATCGTCTATTGCATTGTTTATAGCCATATATGCGCTATTAGATTTTCTTGAATTAGCAACTACACAAACCGCTTCTGCAAGTATTATTCTTGCTTCCGGCATTCCAACTTGATGTACGGCTTGCATTGCAGCGTTTGCTACTACCAAAGCGTTAGGATTTGCTAGCCCTACATCTTCAGCTGCACATATTACAATTCTTCTTGCAATAAACATAGGATCTTCACCTGCTTCTAGCATCCTTGCTAAATAGTGAATTGCAGCATCCGGATCGCTTCCACGCATTGATTTAATAAATGCTGAAATTGTATCATAGTGTACTTCTGAATTTTTATCATAATATAATTTTCTGCTTTGAAGACATTCTTCTAGTATTTCAGCTGTAACTTTTACACTACCATCAGCTTCTAGCTCTGAACTTATTACTGCGAGCTCCAAAGCATTTAATGCAGTTCTAACATCACCTTCAACAGTTCTTGCTAAAAAGCCTATAGCGTCTTCATCTATATCTATTTTATAATTTCCTAGACCATTTTCTTTATTCTTTAATGCAGATTCTATTATATCTTCTACAGCATCTACAGTTAATGGTTCTAATTTAAATATTGTCGATCTTGAAACCAAAGCCTTATTTACTTCAAAATACGGATTCTCTGTTGTTGCTCCAATAAGTATTATTGTTCCCTTTTCTACCATAGGTAAAAGCGCATCTTGTTGCAACTTGTTAAATCTATGTATTTCGTCAATAAACACTATCGTTTTTCCGCTTGGATTAAAAAACATATTGTTGTTATCTTCTGCTATTTTCTTTATATCTGATACCCCTGCAGAAGTAGCATTTAGTTCAACAAAGTTATATTTTGTAGTATTTGCTATTACCCTAGCAAGAGACGTTTTACCACACCCCGGTGGTCCCCAAAATATTACGGATGTTAATCTATCTGCTTTTATTAATCTATATAACAACTTATCTTTACCCACAACATGTTCTTGGCCATAGAACTCTTCTAGCGTCTTCGGTTTCATTCTAAACGCAAGTGGTTTATCCATAAGTGTCCCCTTTTACTATATACACAATCATTATATATTAAGTTTTTTCAAAAATCAACGAAAATTATATAATTTATACAGCTCCGCAAGCGATATAAAAACAAAAAAGTGATATGATTCCATAACACTTTTCTTAATTTATCTAATTTTTACCCTAACTTTTCCACTATATCCACTTTCATATTGTGGGATATTGGATTTCTTCGCTCCAACTATATAATTTATTTGTTCTTCTGGAACTTTAATTATTATTTCTCTATTATCCTTAGCTTTATTTATTTTATCTAAAGTATGTTTTTTAGCTATATTAGATAATACTTGCTCTTTATAATTATCTGTTACAGGTCCTTTTATATCTTCATTTTTAGAATTAATTTCTTCTGTTGTTTGAAGACCTATTCTGATAACTTTTATATTGTGCTTAATATATTCTTCATACATAGCACTTGCTCTGTTTACAGCATCTTCAATCTCTAACGGTGTATATTCTCCAGATTCATACATATCCCAAAGTTTACTTTCTTTAAGCACATACACTGGATATATTCTAACCATCTTAGGTTTAAGTTCAATACTTTTTCTTACTGTTTCAAGTTCTTTCTCCAACGTGCTTTCTGGCAAACCTACCATTACTTGATGTCCTAGTTCAAATCCATATTTATTTATTAAATTTGAAGCTTTAACAACATCCTCAGCAGTATGTCCGCGTTTAGCTTTAAGAAGCACTTCATCATCCATAGATTGAACCCCCAGTTCAATTACAGATACGTTATATCCTTTAAGAATCTTTAGAATTAATTCACTAATATAATCTGGTCTTGTAGATATTCTAATATCTTTAACTAATCCTTTATCTATATATTCGTTTGCAACTTTTAAGAATCTCACTTGATCTTCCATTTCAAGACCTGTAAAACTTCCACCAAAGAACGCAATTTGCTTAGTTTTAGATTTATCCTTATACATTTCAAGATGCTTTTCTATTTCATTTCTTACATCTTGTTCTGTAACATCCCTTGTTTCCCCACTAATCTTTCTTTGGTTGCAGAAAACACATTCATTCTTGCATCCTCTATGTGGTATAAATATTGGGATTATGTACATGTTATCTTTTTTTATGTGCAAACCCAGTTCCTTCTTTAGGTTAAGTTTAATCTTTAATTTTTTCAATGGCTTGTTTTGCTGCATTTTGTTCTGACAATTTCTTTGTTTTTCCACTACCTTCTCCTATTTTCTTATCATTAAAATACACTGCACTAAAGAACATTTTTGCATGGTCTTTACCTTGTTCTTTCTCTAGTACATATTCTATTTTTACATTGCCGTTTCTTTGAAGTATTTCTTGTAGTCTTGTCTTGTAATCCAATGTATCTTCCTTAGCTACTACATAGTCTATTGTGCTTTTTATCATATCTAGGCACACTCTGTTTGCTTCGTCATATCCACCGTCTAGGTATACCGCACCAAGAATTGCTTCAAACATATCTGCAAGTATGGCATCTTTTTTGTTACCACCTGTATTTATTTCACATTTACCAAGTCTAATATCTTTTGCTAAATTCCTTTCACGTATAATTCTGCTAAGCGACGCTTCACATACAATCTCAGCGCGCTTTTTGCTCATCACACCTTCTTTTAATTTAGGCTCAACATTATACAAATATATTGACACAATATGTTCAAGTATTGCATCTCCTAAAAATTCTAATCTTTCATTGTATTTTGAAACATCTTCGCCCGTTCTTTCGTATGCATACGACTTATGTGTAAGCGCAGTTTTAAGTAGCTCTTTGTTTTTAAATACATATCCAATTTTCTTTTCTATATCTATTAAACTTAGCATAATTCTCACTCCAACTACTATTTTACCATAAAAAAGAAAAAAATAACAGTAGTATACTACTGTTATTTACATTTTCTATTTATATTAGACTACTGATTTAATATATTCAACCACGTCACCAACTGATACGATTTTTTCAGCTTCAACTTCTGGTACTTCAATACCGAATTCTTCTTCTAATGCCATTATTAATTCAACAACATCTAAAGAATCTGCTCCTAAATCATCAATAAATGTGGTAGCTGTTGTTATACTACTTTCATCTTCTATTCCTAATTGTTCCATTATTACTTCTCTTACTTTTTCAAAAACATTATCCACTTTATTCACCTCCATGTTAAAGCTTATATGTGTATTATCTATTATTTTTATACTGTTGTCAATACTTTTGTTATTACTTAGTTATTTTTTCTGACAATTTTCTTACTAGTTTTTGTTCTAAAACAGTATCTGCTTGAAGTATTGCAGCTTCATAATTTTGCGCCTTTGCATTACCATGTATTTTAATTACTGGTTTCTTTATGCCAAGAAGAACCGCTCCACCATACTTAGTATAATCGTATTTATATAATGCTTTTTTTATTAATCCAACTGAACTTGCTGCTTTTAATTTATTGAACACATTCTTCTTAAATTCAGACATAAGTGCGTTTTTCATAATTTTAGCTGTTCCTTCAATAGATTTTAAAGCAACATTTCCCATAAGACCATTTGCGACAACTACATCTGCATCTCCAGATAAGATTTCTCTTGCTTCAATATTACCAATAAATTCTGGGCATTCTTCCATTAAAGATTGGTAAGCTTCTTTTAAATCCGGAGACCCCTTTTTGTCTTCAGTTCCAATGTTTAACATTGCAACTCTTATTTTATCTTTCTTTAATACTTCTTTACAATATACCATTCCCATTTTGGCAAATTGTACTAAAGATACACCAGCAGCTGTTACGTTTGCGCCACAATCTAAAAGCACAACCCCAGTTCCATCTACTGTTGGAAGAACTGTTGCAAGTGCTGGTCTATGTATTCCTTCTATTCTTTTTAATTTAAGAAGTCCACCAGCCATAACAGCACCTGTGCTACCTGCAGATAGGAATAATGTATGTTCTTTTTCTTTCATGTAGTCATATGCTTTAACTATGCTAGATTCCTTTTTGTGTTTTATCGCAAAAGCAGGATCATCAAAGTTAGTTATAGCATCTTTAGCATCAAGTATTGATACACTTTTTAATATATTATCTGCTTTAGATAAATATTCACCTTTAATAAAATCTTTAATTTTTGATTCATCCCCAACCATAGTTAGTTTTGCTTTTGTTTTACCTATAGAATTTATTACACCTCTAATAGCTTCATCTATTCCATTATCGCTACCATTTACATCTACTAATATTTCCATTATTTTAATCCTTTCAATATGAATTTTCCTTTAAATTTAAGATTATCTTTTTCATCTAAAATTCTTACCCAAACAATATATCCACTTGCTGTTTTCTTTCTCATTTCAGCATGAGCAAATATTACGGTATCTGCCTCTATTTTCTCTACATATTTAATATTTGCTACTCCTACTAAAGCCGCTTTTGTTGGTATTAAAGAAATAGCCATAGATTCTGCAAAAGAATATATATATTGTCCTTTTACAACATTCATTCCTTCAAAAGTCATATCCTTTGTTGTTTCTAATCTTGAAACCGCACCTTCACTTGGTGTGAATTTAATCATATCGCCTATAAACTCTGCTGGCGAAATTGAAGTAACATGTTTCATTGTTTCTTCTGCTTTATTTTTTAGTCTTTCTTTGAACTCTTTTATACCTAATCTTGCTCTATCTAGTCTTATTGTATTTACACTTACTTTAAAAGTTTTAGCTAAAACCTCATCCGTCGCAAGTGGATTCTTTTCTAGATATTCCATTATCTTTTCGCCACGAATATTTCTTGCTGTAGCTGTTCTAGACAATATTATCACCTCATGCTAATTATATTACTACAACACCTCACAATTTGCAAGCATTTTTATTTAAGTTGACATAAAAATATATTTATGATATACTACTTGTGTAGTAAAAAATATGATTACAAACAACTGGAGGTAATAAAGAATGGATAAAAAACTACAACTTATGTTTAACGGAGACAAACCCGTACAAACAGATTTCAATGTAAGCGATACACTGCTTATTAACTTCTCAAGATGTATCCGGAACAAGGAATACATTTTCACCTTTGTAAACGATAACAATTACCAAACTCTTACTTTCAGATTCATCTCGAATCTTGAAATTGACTGCTACTTCGAATTCACCAAAGCAGACGGTAAGAAGAAGTTCGTAGGCTATCGTTATCTCAAAGAAAAGGAGTTTACAGTAGACATTGCCGGTTGCAAAGATTTCTCTATCGTTATTCCCAGAGAAAAGAACACCGATGTCTGCACCGCTCTTACGCTTACAGATCTTCATGCACAGTAACAAACACAATAAAAAGCACCATTAATTTGGTGCTTTTTGCATATTTATTATATTATTTAACTAAACTAAAATCATACTCTCCTGTTCCTGCTATTGCTGGGATACTAGATTTTAAGCATACTACAGGGCGCACCTCAAGAATAGCACGAGAATAATCATCATAATACACTCCATCACAACTTGTAATCATAACTGTACTATCGAATTCAGCCGACGGAGACGCCAACCAATATGAACTATTCAATGGTATATATAGACCGTCACTTGTTAATTCTGCTTCACTATTGCTGTTTATTTTATATCCATATGTATCTGTTGTGATTGTAATTGTTGGAACATAACCTTTCGCATTCCAGCCCGCTGCTAATAATTCTATTGTTGGTCCACCTATTGCTCCTACTATATTTGTACCATATGTCTTAGTATTTGCGAATTTAGCATAATCTTTTATTAATTGTGCTACCGCTTGTGAATTATATAATGTGCTTTCGCTTACTGTATCTACTAATGTGTATTTTGTAACATCTCCTACTCTAAACTTTTCATATAATGCTACTTCATCACTTGTTAAGCTTGCCACTGTTGTTCCTTTATCTAGTGTAGTATCTCCTATACTATTCTCTGCTATTAAATATACATAATCCGCATTATGATAGTATATTTGCCAATCATCATACACAACTCCATCTACAGTTACAGTATAATCTACTTTATCTCCATAGTTATCTTTAGAAATTAACGAACCTAGTCCAGTTCCTGATTGCGTGTTGTCTCCACCGTCATTATTTTTATTTTCTACTGTAACCCCAGTATCTGTTATTATTATCTCCCATTTATCTGATGTTACTCCTTGTTCAGATAGTTTGGTTGTTACTTCTGTTTCAAGCTCGGTTCCTCTCTTGTCATTCATATAGGCATCGGCCCATATTAGTGCTGCTAAATCTTGCACTTGAGATTCATTTGTCAAATCTACTGCATGACTTGCTCTATCTATTACACCATTGTTACTTAATGTTATTACTACACTTGCTGCTAATATTATCATCACTATTATTGTAATGACTAAAACTATTAAAGATATACCTTGTTTCTTTTTCATTTGTTTACCCCCTTTATGTGTTTTTATTGTATATCAAATTTCATTTTTTGTAAATCTTTTATTATATTTTTCCACATTGTCCACATAATATTTCTGAAAGGATTAGATTTTATGAATACAAATATATTAAACGAAACTGCTACTATTCCAATTAAACTAAATCAAATGTTTAATAGATTTATGAACTGGTTAAATGATGTATTAAACGTTCCTTCTAGCGAACAAATTATGAATATTGACTGGTCTAGCTTAACTTCTATTATTGGTACTATTTCTTTAATACTAATATTTACTACACTTGCTATTCTTGTACTATATTTTATTCGTTCTATAGGATTATATACATTGGCTAGAAATAACAATAGAAGTTTTGCATGGCTTGCTTTTATACCTTTTGGTTGTTTCTTTATATACGGTATAATCCTTAAAAGAACAAGAATATTTGGTGTAGACGTAGACCACCCAGAGTATTTACTACCCGCCTTATTACTATCTTCATTTTTACCGTATGTAGGACCGTTTGCAACATTTTTATTCATTATTTGTAAGCTAGGGTTACTTTATAGATTATACGAGATGAAAACGCCTAAATACGCCACTTTATTTCTTGTATTAAGTATATTTATACCACTAGCAGAACCATTCATTATTTATGGAATAAGCAAAAAATAACACGGAATATATCCGTGTTATTTTTCTTTTTAGCAATTCTTTGTAACGAAATTCTTGAGTCCAATCATATGGAAACCCTGGGGAATATCATATGCATACATCTGGTAGATTTTATAGCTTAATGTTTCATCAAGGGTATCCATAACCTCCCAACTTCCATTACCGTCAGCTTTAAGAATCTCTACCGGGAGTCTAGGATCATTCATAATCCGTAAAAACACTCCTCCATTTTCCAAGCCCGTCCTAAGTTTTGCCTTTTCACTGGTTTCAAAAACCATTGCCATACTGTTGTTTCTCCTTATAATTTATTACTTGGATTTTATTTCCTTGCAATAATATTATACCACACCTGTCAATCGCCAAAGTGGACTATAAACCAGGCAAGAGAAACTTCGCAAACACCATCCTTAAACTTTGCATGATATTCGTTTTGACTGGCATAAGCCTCCTTAATCTTTGAAGAAAGAATTCTGTCAAAAGTTTGGGATGGCTTATACCCCAAATTTCCGTCAGTTACGAGTACATCTACCCGTTGTTCTCTTTCGTAGATTTTAAGGAATATGCCACCGTTTTTACGCGCAGTTTGTAATGTGTTCATCTCAGTATCCGTAAAAAACTTGTTCATATATGTCCTCCTTAAAATTATTTTTAGAGTAAGTTTTTATACTCCGTTATTATACACCATATTACGACAAAAAAACACATCTTTCGATGTGTTTTTTGTGTAAATTCATATATCTATATAAATTAAGCAATTATGTTAGATACTGAACCAGAACCAACTGTTCTACCACCTTCACGGATAGCGAATTTAAGTCCTTTTTCAATAGCTATTGGAGTTATTAACTTAATCTTCATAGTTACGTTTTCACCTGGCATAACCATTTCTTTATCCTTTGGAAGGTCGATTATACCTGTAACGTCAGTTGTTCTGAAATAGAATTGTGGTCTGTATCCGTTAAAGAATGGAGTATGTCTTCCACCTTCTTCTTTAGTTAGGATATAAACTTCAGCTTCAAATTCAGTATGAGGTGTTATAGAACCTGGTTTAGCAAGAACTTGACCTCTTTCAACTTCGTTTCTTTGAATTCCTCTTAATAGAACACCAGCGTTGTCTCCGCATTCAGCGCTATCTAGAGATTTTCTGAACATTTCGATACCAGTAACAACTGTTTTCTTAGATTCGTCAGCAAGACCAACGATTTCAACTTCGTCACCAACTTTAAGAGTTCCTCTTTCAACTCTACCTGTAACAACTGTACCACGACCAGTGATTGTGAATACGTCTTCGATAGGCATTAAGAAAGGTTTATCTGTATCTCTTTCTGGATCTGGAATAAAGCTATCAACTGCATCTAATAATTCCTTGATTGGAGCATATTCAGGTGCGTTTGGATCTGTTGATGTAGATTCAAGAACTTTAAGAGCTGAACCTTTAACTATTGGAGTATCATCTCCTGGGAAATCATACTTAGTTAATAATTCTCTAATGTCCATTTCAACTAATTCTAATAATTCTGGATCATCAACTTGGTCACATTTGTTCATAAATACTACGATGTAAGGAACACCAACTTGTCTAGCAAGTAGTATGTGTTCTTTAGTTTGTGGCATTGGACCATCAGCTGCAGAAACAACTAGTATTGCACCATCCATTTGCGCAGCACCAGTGATCATGTTTTTAACATAGTCAGCGTGTCCTGGGCAGTCAACGTGTGCGTAGTGTCTCTTATCTGTTTCATATTCAACGTGAGAAGTAGAAATTGTGATTCCTCTTGCTCTTTCTTCTGGAGCGTTATCTATTTGATCATATGCTTTGAATTCTGCTCCATTGTTTAAAGCTGCTACTTTAGTTATAGCTGCTGTTAATGTTGTTTTACCATGGTCAACGTGACCGATTGTACCAACATTACAATGTGGTTTTGTTCTTTCGAACTTAGCTTTTGCCATTTTATATTCCTCCTTATTTTCTATAAATATAATTAACGGTTAATGTTTGCACATTATTTAAGGTCATTGTACTACACAAAAATTAATTTTGCAAGTCATTAACCGTTTTTTCTAATTTTTTAAGTACAATTATTCTTCTCTTTTAGCTCTTGCGCCAACGATAGCTTCATGTACTGATTTTGGAACTTCTTCATAATGACTTGGTTCCATTGAGTAAACACCTCTACCTTGAGTTTTACTTCTTAAGTCTGTTGCGTATCCGAACATTTCAGATAATGGCACAAATGAGTGGATTGTTTGAGTTCCAGCATCTGCTTCCATACCTTCTAGTCTTCCACGTCTTGAGTTGATGTCACCTATAACATCACCCATGTATTCTTCAGGAACTATTACATCAACTTTCATGATTGGTTCAAGTAATACTGCTCCACCTTGACGGCAAGCTTCTTTAAACGCCATAGAACCTGCTACTTTGAAGGCTGCTTCTGATGAGTCAACATCGTGGTATGAACCATCAACAAGAGCAACTTTAACGTCAACAACTGGGTAACCAGCAAGTATACCGCTCTTCATTGCATCTCTTATACCTTCATCAGTTGGTTTAACGTATTCCTTAGGAACAACACCACCAACGATTTTAGATTCGAATGAGTAACCTTTACCAGCTTCTTGTGGTTCAACTTCTAGCCATACATGACCATATTGTCCTTTACCACCAGATTGTCTAATAAATTTACCTTCTACTCTTACTGGTTTCTTAATAGTTTCTTTGTAAGCAACTTGTGGTTTACCTACATTGGCTTCAACGTGGAATTCACGTTTTAATCTATCTACTATTATGTCTAGGTGAAGTTCACCCATACCAGCAATTATTGTTTGACCAGTTTCACCATCAGTATATGTTTTAAATGATGGATCTTCTTCAGCAAGTTTAGATAATGCTATACCCATTTTTTCTTGGTCTGCTTTTGATTTAGGTTCAATAGCGATACTAATAACTGGGTCTGGGAATTCAATAGATTCAAGTATTACTGGATGTTTTTCATCACATAATGAATCACCTGTAAATACTTCTTTAAGTCCAACTGCTGCAGCGATATCTCCAGCGTAAACTTTATCTATATCTTTTCTTTCATTTGAGTGCATTTGAAGAATTCTACCAATTCTTTCTTTCTTGCCTTTGTTTGCATTGTATACATATGAACCAGCTTCTAGTGTTCCAGAGTATACTCTAAAGAATGTAAGTTTTCCAACGAATGGATCTGTTGCAATCTTAAATGCAAGTGCTGCAAATGGTTCTGAATCAGAAGATGGTCTTTCTTCTTCTTCTCCGTTTTCATTTACACCTTTAATTTGTTCAACATCAAGTGGTGATGGCATATAGTCAACTATAGCATCAAGTAGCTTTTGAACACCTTTGTTTTTGTAAGATGTACCACAAGTTACTGCAACCATCTTGTTTTGGATTGTTGACTCTCTTATACATTTCTTGATTTCATCTATAGTAAGTTCTTCGCCTTCAAGATATTTCATCATAATTTCTTCGTCGAACTCAGCTATATGATCAAGTAATTCAGCTCTATATTTTTCAGCATCGGCAACCATATCAGCTGGAATTTCTTCACATCTTATATCTTTACCTAATTCATCATAATATACATAAGCTTTCATTTCTACTAAGTCTACAATACCTTTGAAGTTATCTTCTTTACCTATTGGTAATTGAATTGGTACTGCGTTAGCTTTAAGTCTTGTTCTTAATTGTTCTACACATTTGTAGAAATCTGCACCCATGATATCCATTTTGTTAACGTATATCATTCTTGGTACTTTATATTTGTTTGCTTGTCTCCATACAGTTTCGGATTGTGGTTGTACACCACCTTTAGCACATAGTACTGTAACTGAACCGTCAAGTACTCTTAGAGATCTTTCAACTTCGATTGTAAAGTCAACGTGTCCTGGAGTATCTATAATGTTTATTCTGTTGTTGTTCCAGAAACAAGTTGTTGCTGCAGAAGTAATTGTGATACCTCTTTCTTGTTCTTGAGCCATCCAGTCCATTGTAGCTCCACCATCGTGAGTTTCTCCTAATTTGTGTGTTTTACCTGTATAGAATAGTATTCTTTCAGTAGTAGTTGTTTTACCAGCATCGATGTGAGCCATGATACCGATATTTCTTGTCCTCTCAAGAGGATATTCTCTACCTGCCATAAACTTCCTCCTATCCTTGGTTTACCATCTGTAGTGAGCAAATGCTTTGTTTGCTTCTGCCATACGATGAGTATCTTCTTTTTTCTTAAATGCTCCACCTTGTGAGTTTAATGCATCTAACATTTCAGCTGCTAGTTTTTCGTCCATTCCGTGTTCGTTTCTCTTTCTAGCGTATTCTACTAACCATCTAATTCCTAGACTTTGTCTTCTATCTGCTCTAATTTCGATAGGCACTTGGTATGTAGCACCACCAACACGTCTTGCTTTAACTTCAAGAACTGGCATAACTGCTTCCATTGCTTCTTCGAATACTTCTAATGCATTTCTTCCAGTTTTTTCAGCAACTATATCAAATGCTCCGTATACGATTTTTTCAGCAACAGTTTTCTTACCATCCCACATAACTTTGTTTATTAGTTTTGCAACTACTTTAGAACCATATATTGGGTCTGGCATAACTTCTCTTTTAACTAAATGTCCTTTTCTTGGCACTTTCCTTCCCTCCTTCTTTTTGCGGTACTCAAAATTGTTAATTTTGTCAGTGCTTATATTTCTAAAATCAAGCACCAATTATGTTAGATTATTTTTTTGCTTTCTTTGCTCCATATTTAGATTTAGCTTGTACTCTACCAGCAACACCAGCTGTATCTAGTACACCTCTAACTATGTGGTATCTAACACCTGGAAGATCTTTTACTCTTCCTCCTCTGATTAGAACAACGCTGTGTTCTTGTAGGTTATGTCCGATTCCTGGAATATATGCAGAAACTTCCATACCATTTGTAAGTTTAACTCTGGCTACTTTTCTTAACGCTGAGTTAGGCTTTTTAGGAGTTTGTGTTTTAACTACTGTACAAACACCTCTCTTTTGTGGAGAAGAAACGTTTGTTACTTTCTTCTTTCTAGAGTTTAATCCTCTTTGAAGAGCTGGTGATTTAGATTTTGTAGTTTTATCATGTCTTCCTTTTCTTACTAATTGCGCAAATGTTGGCACTTGACTTCACCTCCTTGTTATAAATTAATGCGTGAATTGCAACATCCACAAATACGCTTAATCATTATATCATTTAAGGCCTTTTTAGTCAATATTTTTGTTACATTTTTGTTACAAATTTATATTGATTTCTCGCACATAGTGTTTACATAAACAAAAGGACCTCTGATATTTATATCAGAAGTCCTATTTTTAGATGTAACACATGAATTTATCACCTTTATCCTGCATTATTGCAGACATTCTTTTAGCAATGTTAAGAGAAGGGATATTATCCTTTTCTATCTCGAGTCTTATTCTTGCCAAAGGATTGTCATCGCGGATAGCTTCAGTAACTGCCGCAAGAGCCTCTTGCATATAGCCATTGTGACGATATTCCTCTTTTAAAAAATATGAAACATCCATCGTCATTCTGGTTAGCCGCACTGCAATAATGAATCCCAAAACATTTTTCCTTTTGTCTGTAATCACACAATAAAAATCGTTCTTGAAATCCCCATTTTCAAAGATAGCAATATGGCTCGCAGCTTCATCTTCATCCTTCGCGTTAAGGCTTTTAAGTCTACTTACCATATCCGTGTTTTTGATAATATCATAGTACCATGTCACATCTTCCGTTTTGAACGGTCTTAAAACAAGCCGTCTTGTCCGTATAATCATACTTGTCACTCCTTTTTATTTTGGATGTGTAAATTATATCACATTTACTCTGCTTTTCAATAGTTATGTTTACTATTGTCTTATATAATTGACTTTTTATGCTAAATATGTTATAATTATTATTAGGTTCGTATGAATCAAATCTATAATAATTTAAGGAGGACATGCACATGCTAAATAGAAATTGTGCAATCACCAATCTTATCAAGGAGGGTGACTTCAACGTGCGGTTAACCGTATTTGATCCGACAAAATGTTCGGATAATCCGGTTTATCAAAAAGGAGCATGGTTTGAAGTCATCAGAGATTCTATCGGCGGCGGAATTGTAAACTCCCACGCAAAAGTAAAACTCATCATCGAGTATGGCAGTGGTAAACATCCATTCCGCGGCATCATAAGAGGTTCTCTTATTTCTGAAATGATTCGCGTTTCATGCCCGAATCCCGAACCACTTAGAATCTCTATCGCTCCCGTTAGCGACACTTCCAAGCTTCGCACTTGGATTTTCGTATAATCCCCTTTAAAAAGCAGCGGCAGTTAATTCTGCCGCTGTTTTTACTTTTATTATTAATTTGATTATTTGTTAATTTAACTTTTTTCTACTAAGTTGTAATTCCTCTTAATCTCTTTGTTGGGTCAAGTATTTTCTTTCTTAAACGTATATTTTCTGGTGTAACTTCAACCAGTTCATCATCAGCTATAAATTCTAATGATTGTTCTAGAGAAAGTACTTTATGTGGTGTTAATTTTAACGCATCATCACTACCAGAAGCTCTTGTATTTGTTAAGTGTTTTTCTTTACATACGTTAACTATCATATCTTCACTTCTTGAGTTTTCTCCAACTATCATACCAATATACACTTCAGTACCAGCTCCAATAAATAGAGTTGCTCTTTCTTGTGCATTGTATAATCCATAAGTTGTAGATTTACCCTGTTCATAAGCTATAATTGTTCCGTGTGTTCTTGTTACAACTTCACCTCTGTCTGGTTCAAATCCTGCAAATATGCTATTTAATACTCCAAGACCTTTAGTATCTGTAAGTATTTCACTTCTATAACCAATAAGTCCTCTAGATGGAATCTTGAACTCTAATCTTGTATATCCAACTTGTGTTGGGCAAGGTCCCATATTAGTCATTTCACCTTTTCTGTTACCCATTTTTTCCATAACAACACCAACATACTCATCTGGTACATCTATTGTTGCAACTTCCATAGGCTCACATTTTACACCATCTATTATTTTACTAATAGCTGTTGGTTTAGAAACTAATAATTCAAATCCTTCTCTTCTCATATTTTCAATAAGTATTGAAAGATGAAGTTCTCCACGTCCATATACTTTGAATGCATCTGGAGTATCTGTTTCTTCTACTCTTAAAGATACATTTGTTTCAACTTCTTTGAATAATCTATCTCTAATATGTCTAGAAGTAATATATTTACCTTCTTTACCTGCAAAAGGTCCATTATTTACGCTAAATGTCATACAAACTGTTGGTTCGTCTATATCTACAAATGGAACTGCTTCTGGATTATTTACATCGGCTATTGTTTCACCAATGTTTATTCCAGTGACACCAGTTACAGAAACTATTTCTCCACATTCTGCAGATTCTACTTCTGTTCTCTTAAGTCCCATATATGTATATACTTTACCTATTTTAACATTTTGTACACTTCCATCTTTTTTGCAAAGTGCAACTTGTTCTCCAGCGTGAATTACGCCACGTTCTATTCTACCTACACCTATTCTTCCTGTATAATCATCATAGTCTATGTTAGATACTAATAATTGTAATGGTTCATCTTTACTTCCAGATGGTTCTGGAACATATTTAATTATTGTTTCGAATATAGGTACCATATTATCATTTGTATCTTCTACATTATACTTAGCAAATCCACTCTTACCAGAAGCATAAACTACTGGGAAGTTTAATTGATCATCATTTGCATTAAGATCCATGAATAGTTCTAATACTTCGTCTAGAACTTCAGTTGGTCTTGCACCCGGTCTATCTATTTTATTTATTACAACGATAGGCATAATATTTAATGATAATGCTTTGCTTAATACAAATCTTGTTTGAGGCATTGGTCCATCGAACGCATCAACAACTAAAAGTACACCATCTACCATCTTAAGTACACGTTCAACTTCTCCACCGAAATCTGCGTGTCCTGGAGTATCTACTATATTAATCTTTACTCCATTGTGCACAACTGATGTATTTTTAGATAAGATTGTTATTCCTCTTTCTTTTTCGATATCTCCAGAGTCCATTACTCTTTCTGATACAACTTCGTTATCTCTAAATATTCCACTTTGATGTAATAAGCTATCTACTAACGTTGTTTTACCATGGTCAACGTGAGCTATAATAGCAACGTTTCTTATATTTTTCATAAATTTCCTTCTTTCATTAAAACTCTAATTTAATATTTTAGCGCAAGTTTAAGATTATGTCAAGTAGTGATATTTATTTTATATGTATATACAAAAAACAAAAGCAGATTTATCTCTACTTTTGTTTCATTAATTCTTTTATATTTATTATTTAAGAGTTGATACCAACACCGCTATTGAATTATATAGCAAATGGAATAGTATGTTTATTGCCAAATTGTTTGTTCTTGCATACGAATATGCAAACGCCATTCCCAGAGCCGCATATGGCAATGCAGTTGCGAGCGCTATTACAAGCGTAGCCTCTCCTAATGCATGCATTATGCCAAACACACTACCTGAAATTATAATAAATAGCAGCTTATGCTTAATTATCTTCTTAAATGTTCCTCTAAACACGGTTTCTTCGACAAACGGCGCCCATATTACTGCAAGCGGTATTGTTATATATAATGGTAAGCTTTCTATTGTTTGTTGGTTCACCGATTGGCTTTTCCTTGTTATTAATGTAGATACCGCTGTAGCTATAGCAAGTGCAATTAGCATCCAAACTAATAATTTTAGCATATATCTTCCTGTTAATCTAAAGTTTTTTGCTATTTTCTTTGTTCCCTCTTTAATCTCATCAAAAAATGTCCATATCGCTAAAGCCATTAAAACAACATGCAAACCTATCGCATATATTAGCAACATTATAGGTGATAAAGTCTCTAGCCATTCTGCTTTTATAAAGTTCTGTCCAAAGTATATAACAAGAAGTATTAGCATTAATATCCATTGTTTTATATTAGTACTTTTCTTTTCAACAGAAAGCTGCTTTACGGCCTCCTTAAAATTTAACTTTTCTCTTTTTTCTTGCTTTACAAATATTAATAATAATATGTTTATTATTGTTAATATTCTAAATACGACTAATGGAATTAGTAAAAATAGAATTACATTACCGGTCAAAAAATACTTCTTGGTATATTTTACTTTGTCACATAACAATATAAAATATAATATTACCATTATAAATATAGAGAATCCCAATTTATCTACATTTACATCTCCTAGCATCTTTTTAATTTCACAAAATATTGTTATTAAAAATATTAGTTGGGCTGTCATTATAACAAAAAGCCCTTTTTTAATTCTTATATCCTTATCCATTATAACGTTATACCTCTTTAGTTATATTTTTAGCTATATCTACATCCGATTCATAATCCTCAAGTTGTCCTTTTACTTGTTGATATCTATCTTCACCTTTTGCAAGCAAACATAGCACACCGTCTTCTTTCATATTGCTAAACGCATATTCTATAGCTTGCTTTCTATCTTCTATAATCTCATATGGTACTGTTATATATGTGGCAAGTTCTTTACAGATATCTTTAACTACTTCAAATTGCGGATCGTCCGCTGTTAAATATATTTTATCTGCATATTTGCTTGCAACTTCTGCCATAGCTTGTCTTCTTCCATAAGCCTTTCCACCTGGAGCTCCAAACAAAGCAACTATCTCAGAATTTGGATAATCTTTTTTTACCGCTTCAAAGAATTTTTCAAAACTTAATTTATTATGTGCATAGTCTACTATAACCGTCTTGTTATTTCTTCTAAATACGTTCATTCTTCCAGATACAGTTGTCATTTCAATTCCTTTTAGAATGTTTTCCTCTTTAACACCAAGCATTCTTGCAGTAATAATTGCAGCTGTTGCGTTTTGAACGTTGAAATCCCCCATCATTCTAGTTTTGAATGTCGTCTTATCCCCATTATCCACAAGATCAAATACAAGATATTCATTTTCTCTATGTACATTTGTATAATACACCTCTACTTTATCTTTTAGCGTTTCATTTCCAAATGTTATTAATTTTTCTGCATTCTTTGCTGCATCCATAACCGCTTCTAATTGATCTGTTTCATAATTAACTATTACAGTTTTACATTTCTTCAAAAATTCCAATTTTGAATTTAAGTAATCATTAAAATTTGGATGCTCTGCTGGGCTTATATGGTCTTCAGAAATATTTAAGAACATTCCTATATCATACTCAGTATTTAATATTCTTTCTGTTTTAGTTGCTTGAGATGAAACTTCCATAACAAGATATTCCAAATCCGATTCTACAGATTCTGCTATATATCTTTGTAATTCTATAGCTTCCGGTGTAGACAAATGGGACTCTTCGCATCTTTTACCAGTATATGTTTCTATTGTAGATAAAAGTGCTGTTCTTTCACCCTTTTCTAGATTTAATATATTGTGTATATATGTTGCTGTGGTTGTTTTACCTTTTGTACCTGTTAATCCAACCATTTTTATTTTGCTATACGCTTTACCAAAGAATTCTTCTGCAGCCACTACCATTGCGCGTCTAATATTAGGCACAACAATTACCCCTGCTTTATCTATGTCATATTCCTTTTCGGCTACAACAAGAATTGCTCCTCTATTTATTGCATCCTCTATATATTCCACTTTAAAGTTAGCGCCTTTTACAAAAAACACAGAATCTTTAGTAGCCGCTTTAGAATTGTATGTTATATCCTTAATTTCCACATCATTTGTATTCTCATATACTACTGTTTTTGTAACGCCACCATTATTATCTAATAATCTTATTAACTCCTTTACTGTCATAGTAACCTCCGTTAACGGTATTATACCATTCTAGTTTATTATTGTAAATAATTATGTGTATATGACTAACGCTTTTATTATTCTTGGTCTATCTGCGCTCGCCTCTTCTATTACATACCCTACCAGACACACTTCACCCATTATTTTTGCCATATTAGCCGCACTAGTTTGCATATTGTTTTTCTTTAGCCATATACAATCATTTTTCATTTTAACAAATATGTCTTCCTCTTCTTTATTATATTCTTCGTAAAGTTCTATTTTAGATTTTATATAACATATTGGATGTTTATCTTTAGCTCCACAATATTTAATTATTCCTCTAAGTATTTTTCTATAAAACAACATATTGTTCATCTCTTTAATATCTTGTATGTTAGCATATTCTCTTATTATACTTGACTCATCAGCATCTATATATGACGCTCCCAGCTTTCCTCTTTTGTCTCTTCTTTTTTCTTTGTATCCATCATGATTTTCTTTTCCGTGATTTGTCTCATTACTTTTCCCATAGTCTGCATGCATAGAATAATCCCTCGTTCGTCTTTTAGTATTAGCACCTATGTACGATACTAGTCCAACGTCCGGGGGATCTATATTTAATTGCGCGTATATATTTTTTAAGGCATATTTATCTTGATAAATCATATAATAAGGGCGGTCATCAGACCACCCATCTAAATTGTGTTTCATATTAAATTTTATGATTACATTATAAAGTTTTATTCGTTATTAGCTCAATCTTTTTGTATTTTTATTTTCAAACACATAAATATTATCTATCTTATGATAGGCGACGCTAGATTGATGTGTATCTTCCCACTTATTAAAATTAATATAATATAATTCTTCTAATAATGTTTGTGTCGAATATAATTTATCTAGTCTAAATTCTATCACATCATTCTTTAATTGCTTATTTATTATTTTTATAAGTTTACTTCTTAAACTTTCTGTATATTTTACTTCAAAATTATTATATGTATAATAATCGTATTTTGTACTTTCACATGCCATTATTGGAAACTCTTTATCTATCGTATGTGTTTTCTTAAATTCTTTATCTGATAAATTAAAATATCTATGCATAACTTGTCTACGGCCATTTACCTCTATTGCGTTTGACGTAGGATCTACATGATAATATTCTCCGTCCACCTTAACAATATTCCAAGCGTGAGCTATTTCTCCTATTTTTCCTGTTACCATTATTGAATATATGCCCGCTTTTTTTAGAAGAAGCTGATAAGCTTTAGATATTCCATCACACACAGCCGAATTATTTACCAACGCTTCGTATGCGGTATGTTTCTCTACAGGTATTTTTTCAATATTTTCAAATTCAAAATAGTTTACTTTTTTGACCAGTGCATCGTGTAATGCTAATTCTTTTTCATAATCTGTCATTTGATCATGTGTAGCATCATAAACTATTTGTTCTACAATTTGGTCTAATTCTAAATCTTTCATTTCTCTTTCTTTTTTATCTCTCACAGTGTAATTAAGTTTTAAAATTGTATATTCGACAGGTCCTAACTTTATACTTTTTACGTTATAATCTTGCGGCAAATAATAATATTCAGGTCTGTCGTTATATATTGCCGCCAAAACTATTATAACATCAGATTTTACTTCTGCGTTTTTTACAAAACCAAAATGTATCCCTTGTTCTAATTCTTGTATTCCTTGATCTATTTTTACGTATTGAATTTTTTGTTCCTCAGTTAATTGGTTATAATAATATAACGATGTGTATTCTTCTGATTTTAGCAGTTCCTTATCTATATGGAATTTATCAAATAAATTCTTTATAAAAAATCCGCATGCAATTACTATTATTATTAGAAACCAAATATTTACATAAGATTTTTTCATAAGTACCTCTTTTAATCTTTATATATCTCTACTTGTTGTTTTTTTGTTCCAACCGCAATTATAGTTGGTGTTGCTCCATAACTATCAGATGATAGTTTAGTTTTAGATATAACTTTTCCATTTAAGCTTACCGTTTTGTATGCCACTGATTTATATCCATTAGCTCCTTTTTGTATTGTTTTTGTTTTTCCTTCTAATATGCTACTATCATTTTGCTTTTGTACTTTAGGTGATATCCATTCTGTTACCCAAGAAGTCAGTTTTACGTTATATTCTACATCTTCTTTTGTTCCATATATTGTTACAACTAATCTTCTATTTGTTGTCGTTGTTGCAGAAATTTTTACTGGATAGTTTCTTGTATTCTTAAATTTAAAATCTGTGTATGGATAGTATACTGTTGCATCTAAACTTACTGGTACATAACCAACTGGCAATGCGTGTTGACTTCTTGCTACTATCCCCAAATTAGCATATAAAGTTGCTACATATAGCGATGATGATAATTGACAAACCCCACCACCTATTTCCTTTACAACTTTTCCATTCTTGAAAACGGCTGCAGATTTAAATCCTCTAGATGCTAACCCACAATCTCCCATTGTTTTATTAAATGAGAATGTTTCGCCTGGCATAACAATCGTGCCATTTAACATTTTAGCAGCTAATTTTACATTGCTTGCTCTATTTGCATCTGAATTAGAGAAATCTGAAGTATAGCTTCCAAGCTTATCTTTATATAATGTTTTAGTTAATTCTTGTATCGTTACTTTAGGTTGTGTAGTTGTTAATTTATATTTAATTACTTTGCCTTCCGCTTTGTTTTCTTCTTTTGCTAATACTTTTCTTAAATCCTCTTTATCAAAAGTCGTTCCAAACTCGTGTTTATAATATATTGCCGGTTTCACAGTTTCATCAACATATGCATCTTTCGCATCTTTATGAATGTCTGCAAATACAACATCAACATCAAGTTCTTTGCGCACAGCATCTTCTAATTTAATTTCATAAACTGTTGCCGATTCATCCAATAGCGTTTCTAATAGTTCAGACTTGAATTCTGTAGCTATAATAGCCTTTCCGTTAGTTCCCTTTGTTATTACTAGGGTATTTGAATCTTTATCTAAAGTATACGTATCATCTTTTACTCTCTCATCAACTTCTAATATTGCTTCAGAAGCAACATTCGTAAGTTTGTTTTCTGTATAATAGCATTCCAACTCTACATTTTGTTTTTCGAAATATGCCTTCACTATATCCAGATTATTAGTTATTATATTTTTATTCTTATCTCTACCATAGGCCATAACTTTTGTTAGCATTGTATTTTTATCTAACATTAAATCTATAGAGTCTGCTGTTACAGTTATCAATTCTTTTTCTCCGTTTTTTATTGAAACTTGTTTTTCTGCAACTTTTTTCATATATTCATCTATATATGAAGAAACCTCTTCTCTAGTCTTTCCAGACATATCTACTCCATCTAAATAGATATTAGAATACACCTTATCATTTAACTTGTTAGTTAATGCAAAAGCAACTAAACATATGGCTATAACTGCTGCAACAATTCCTGCAATTGCTAATCCTTTGTTTAAGCCTGCTAATTTTGATTTGCTTTCATCCACTATTTTAGCATCCCTTTTTTTCTTTTCTTTCTTAGTTTCTACCTTTATTTCCATTTTAGGTTCAACCACTTCTGCATTACTTTCATTCGCAGACTCAATTACTTCTTTATTTTCTTCGCTTACTGCTACTTCTTTTACTTCTTTTATTACTTCTTCTTTGCTTTGTTCTGGCGAATCTATACCCTTATTTTTCTTCCCCAAAATCCATTCCTCCTAATTATGACATATTTACTCGTTTATCATATCACAAAGTGTTTTTTTTAGCAACATTTTTATTCTATTTGTATATCTATCGTTAAATATTTTTGTTTTTTTGTAGTTTCCTGTCAAACAAGCACTACTTTTATACCGTTTTGTCTAGTTTTACACATTTTGTTGCATCACAACATATGCTACTGTAAAATGGTGTCAAACAATGTAATTCGAGGTGATTTTATGAACGAAAATGTGAATAATTCTTGTATTTGCACTATAGGTTACGAAAAAGGCGCATTTAAAAAAGCTATTGAAAACAATATATTTACCATATTTGGAAACATATCTAAAAATAACTCTGTTGTTTTACGTTATCACGGCGAACTTATTGACAATATATGTTATGAACAATATGAAAACAACTTATACATCAAATATTTCTTTAACGACGACAAAAATACCATTCACAAAACAAAACTTGCCAAATGCACCAAATGCATTGGCGAAAATTATTGTGTTCTTTTAGACTTAAAACACTATGATAAAATCACATTTTCTTTCTGTGTTGAACAAGATATAGAAAAAGAAGATATGATGAGTTTTACTTTAAATATTAAAGAAGATTTATTATCCTCTTTTATGGAAAGATACGAAGATGTTGCAAATAGCAATTTACCCGCGATAGAAACCAAACATGAATTAAATATAAAAAACATATTGCAAACATTAAAAGAATATTTTTTAGCAATAAAAAGAAAAATAACAAGTATTTAGCCATAAGCGGTAAAAACCTTGTTATTTTTCCTTTATACATTATTTATTTTTAGTTTGTTGTTTCTCAACCTTAAGAAGTTGCTCATAAATTTTTCTTTCCTTATCTGTAATCGTTGTAGGGGCTGTAAGTGCTGCTTCAAGGATAAGTTTTCCTCTTATTCCATCACTAGTTGTGTAGCCCTTACCATCGACTATAATCTTATCCCCTTCTTTAGTATTAGCAGGCACAGTAACTTCTATGCTTTCACCAAACATTTTTATTCTTACTCTGTCTCCAACAATAGCTTGCGCATAAGATAAATTAATCTTAGAAAGAATATCTAGTTTATCTAGTTTAATATCTGCTTGCTCTTTAACTTTTACTGTAATTATTAAATCTCCATTTTTCCCGCCATTTTTACCCGGTTTTCCAAGTGCTGCGAGCCTTATCTTCTCTCCATCTTTTATTCCTTTCGGAACTTGTACTGTATATGTATTTACTTTGCCCCCAGCCGCTTTTAATGATACTTTCTTTTCTGCTCCAAACAGTCCTTCTATCAAAGCAATTTCTAGTATAGCTTCTATATTATCGCCCTTTTTAGCAATCTTCTTAGAAGTAATATTTACTTTAAATTCACTCGCCTTTGTTTTTAATGTTTCAGTTGCATCCTTACCAAATCCAAGTATAGTAGAAACAAACTCATTTGCTGCATTTTCATTCTTAACTCCATACTTCTTGGTTTTTGTTTTGTTTTTCTCTACTTTCGGAGGCGCTCCATAGTTGTACCTTACAACTTGTCTATCATATTTTTTCTTTTTATCTTTATCCATAAGAATATCATAGCCAACTGTTAGATCTTTAAATATTTCTTCCATTTCAGGTCTACCTACATTGGCATCAGGATGATATTTCTTAGCTAGTTTTCTGTAATTCTGTTTTATTTCTTCTTTACTTGAGCGTTTATGTACGCCTAGTAAAGCATAATAATCCTTTGGTTTCATAGCTACCTCTCTTCTATATTTATTGCTACGTTTATTGCAAGCTTATTATATCATAATTTGTCCTTTTTTCAACCCTTTTTAGTTGCAATTTAGACATTTTTCATATATAATAACGAGTAGCAATAGGAGGGTATTATGGAAGAAAATAATTTGCTAAACGGAGGAAATATTGTTCCTGTAAAAATAGAAGACGAAATGAAACGTTCTTACATAGATTACGCAATGAGCGTTATCGTGGCTCGTGCACTTCCAGATGTTCGTGATGGTTTAAAACCAGTTCATAGAAGAATCTTATATGTAATGAGTGAACTTGCTTTATGGCCAGAAAAACCATATAGAAAATGTGCTGGTATAGTTGGTGACGTTTTAGGTAACTACCACCCACATGGTGATGCTGCTGTTTATGATGCACTTGTTAGACTTGCACAGGACTTCTCTTTGCGTTATCCACTAGTTAATGGACATGGTAACTTCGGATCTATAGATAACGATCCACCAGCCGCAATGAGATATACAGAAGCAAAACTACACAAGATTGCTGTAGAAATGCTTACAGATATAGATAAAGAAACTGTAGACTATGCACCAAACTATGACGACAGACTTATGGAACCAACAGTTCTACCAGCTAAAATACCAAACTTACTTGTAAATGGTTCTTATGGTATCGCAGTTGGTATGGCATCTAATATTCCACCTCACAACTTAACTGAAGTTGTAAACGGAACTTGTGCTATGATAGATAATCCAGATATAACTGACGAAGAACTTATGGAATATATCAAAGGCCCAGACTTCCCGACAGGCGGTATTATAGTTGGACATGAAGGTATGAAATCTGCATACAAAACAGGTCGTGGAAAAGTTTGCTTAAGAGCAAAAGCAGAAATTGAAGAAGATGCTAAAGGAAGATTCCACATAGTTATTACAGAAGTACCTTATAAAGTTAACAAAGCTGCTTTATGTTCTAACATAGCTAAACTTGTTAATGACAAAGTACTAGAAGGTATTTCAGATATACACGACTTCTCAGATCGTGAAGGTGTTAAAGTTGTTATTGACCTTAAGAAAGATGCAAATCCAAATGTAGTTCTTAATATGTTATTTAAACATACAGAACTTCAAACAACTCAAAGTATGATAATGCTTGCTCTTGTTAATAACGAACCAAAAATATTAACATTAAAAGAAATTCTTTATCATTATGTTGAACACAGAAAAGATATCATTATAAGAAGAACTAGATATGATCTTGCTAAAGCAGAAGCTAGACTTCACATATTAGAAGGTTTAAGAATAGCCATCGATCATATTGATGAAATAATTCAAATAATCAAAGGGGCTAAAGATGATGCCGAAGCTAGAGCCACATTAATGGAAAGATTCGGTTTATCTGAAATACAAGCTCAAGCTATTCTAGATATGAGATTAAAAGCTTTAACAGGATTATCTAGAGATAAAATCGAAAGCGAATACCAAGCATTACTTGAGACTATCAAGCACTTAAAAGAAATACTTGAAAGCGAAGCTTTAGTACTTCAAATAATCAAAGAAGATTTAATTGAAATGAAAAACACATATGGTGACGAAAGAAAAACAACTATCGTTCACGGCGAAGGCGAAATAGAAATAGAAAGCCTCATCAAACAAGAAGACAATGTTGTTACAATAACTCACTTTGGATATGTTAAGAGAATTTCAGTTGACGCATACAAGAGTCAACGTCGTGGTGGTAAAGGTGTTACTGCTATGGGCACAAGAGAAGATGACTTTGTTGAGCATCTATTCGTATCTTCTACTCATGACTACATCTTATTCTTCACAACATTAGGTAAAGTATTCAAACTTAAAGCTTACGATTTACCAGAAGCTTCAAGAGTAGCTAAGGGTACTGCAATAGTTAACCTTCTTCAACTTGATCAAGACGAAAAGATTGCCGCAGTTATTCCAGTTAAGAATTTTGATGAAAAATTAAATGTATTAATGGCTACTAAGAATGGTCTTGTTAAGAAAACTCCATTATCTGAGTATTCTAACATACGTAAGACTGGTATCATAGGTATCACATTAAAAGATGAAGATGAAATAATAGATGTAAGAATAACAGATGGAACAAGCGATGTAATCCTTGTAACTAGAACTGGTCTATCTATTAGGTTCAACGAAGAAGAAGCTCGTCCAGTAGGAAGAACTTCAATGGGTGTTAAAGGTATAACTCTTGGAAAAGACGACTATGTTATAGGTATGGAACCAATAACAACCGAAAAAGATAACTACATCTTAGCAATTACTGAAAATGGATTTGGTAAGAGAACTGAAGTTGAAGAATACAGACCTCAATCTAGAGCTGGTAAAGGAATTCTTACATACAAAACAACAGAAAAGACTGGTCACATTATAGGAGTTAAAGTTGTAACAGACAATGATGATGTAATGTTAATTACAGCTGCTGGTGTTATAATAAGAATTAAAGTAAATGACATCTCTGTTCTTGGAAGAAATACTCAAGGTATTACACTAATGAGAACTTCTGAAGGCGGTAGAGTTGTTAACCTAGCAAAACTTGTATCTGAAGATGTTGAAGAAACTCCAGAAGCCGAAAGCAACCAAATATCTATGGATATGAACTAATAGCGATTTTATGGTTAAACTAATATAAAAATAAAACGAGAGAACAATTTGTTCTCTCGTTTATTTGTAGTGGTGTTACTTCACATCTTTGTACAGCTGCTCAACATATGCATCAATTTCACAAGCCTTTTTCTCAATATCCTTAAGAAGAAGGAACTGATTCATGAAACGATCCTTATTGTGAGTCTTGTACTTGATTTTGAAGTATGTGTCGTTGTTGATGTAGTCCGTAAGAAATCTAAGAGCAAGCTCATAAGTGAGCACACGGATAGAAAGTCCAATGCAACGAACTTCATCATAGGTAAGCGAACACGCCATCTCTTCAAGATACCCCTTGATGTATGCTTTTGCAAGGTCGATCTTAAGAAAAATCTTTTCCGGATCAGTCTCGTCCTCAAAAGAATTGGCGCACGCCGAACGAATTCCATCTCCGATATCGTAAAGTACGGAGCCTGGCATAACGGTATCAAGGTCAATAACAGCTACTCCTTTATTGGTTGTAGTACTCATCAAGATATTATTCAACTTGGTATCGTTATGAGTTACTCTTACGGGAATAGTTCTTCCCAGCTTGTTGTAGATTGCCGAATACTCTTTAATTTTAGAAATGAGGTAAATAATTTCCTCAGAGCATTCAAACGCTCTATTCGTGATAGCGTTTTCGATTGCAACAAGCAGTGCATCAAACCGCTTAGGTGTGTTGTGGAAATCCGGAATAGTTTCTGCAAGCATACTTACAGGGAAATCACTAAGAAGCATATGGAATGCTCCAAAACATTTTCCCGCATTGTATGCAACCTCTTCAGGATTTTCTGAGTCCTCAAAATTGTTGTAAGAAATACAATCGTCAATATACTCGTACACACGATAGTACTCCTTTTCACCCGCTTCATTGATATGCGTATACATAGGCTCATCTGTTACAGTTGCCACATAGCTCAAAGTCTTGTAGCCGCTTTCCGGCATTTCTGTAAGCTTCTTCTTAATGTGTTTACTGACCAAACCTATATTCCGCATTACAAGATACGGTTCTTTAAAAACATTGCTGTTGATTTTTTGAAGTAAGTACTTTGCACTTCCTTTGGGCGTCTCATATGTAAGCAAGAATGTAGAGTTGATGTTGCCTTGTGCATTTTCTTCTGCCGACACAAGCGTACCATCAATTCTAAAGTTACCTACCACTTCTCTAATCTTGTTGTCCATTTGTTTTTTCCTCCTACATAACCATATAGTTAATGGTTGTAAAATTTTGTTCGCCCTTATATTATACCATTTTTCATAATTTTAGTCAAATTTATGTATACCTATAAAGAAGAACAAGCGCTATATAGCGCTTGTTCTCTACGTTTCAATTCATTATATACCTTTTTCTGCTTATTCTAAATTCCATAGAATTCTTTAGCATTGTTATATAATACTTCTGCTAATTCTTCTTTATCCATTTCTTTTATCTCTGCTAGTTTTTCTATAACCTCGTGTATATTTGACGAATCATTTCTTGTTCCTCTTTTGCTTTGTGGGGCCAAATAAGGCGCATCTGTTTCTGTCATTATACTTTCTAGTGGCATGTCTTTTAATACATTTATAGCCGTTTCTGTGCGCTTATATGTTATATTTCCACCAACAGATATCTTATATCCATTTTTAATTATGAATCTTGCCGTTTGTTCATTAAGATCAAAACAGTGGAACATTATTTTAGATGGTTTCTTTTCTGTTTGCTCTAATATTTCTACTGTATCTATACTAGCATCTCTAGAATGTATTTGTACTGGAAGACCAACTTCATATGCAAATTCTAATTGCTCTTTGAAAAGTTTCTTTTGCTCTTCCTTAAAATCCTTAGTATAGTGGTAATCTAATCCGATTTCGCCGATTGCAACTATCTTTCCACTGTCTTTGTTTTCCTCATAAAGCTTTCTTAAAGCATCTACGTTATCCCCAGTATTAACATATTCTGGGTGAATACCAATAGTAGCATAAACATTACTATACTTTTTAGCATTTTCTATAGCACCTATTGAAGATTCAATTCCCGCACCAGCGTTAATTACAAACGCTACGCCACTTTCTTTAAGTTTTGTGAAAACTTGTTCTAAATCTTCTTTGTACGCTTCATCTTCATAGTGTGCATGTACATCTATTATTCTCATTATCTCATTATTGGCAGAGTTACTATTACCTCTGTTCCTACTCCTTCTTCACTCTTCATTTCTATAGTTCCTTCGTGAGCTTCTACAATTTCCTTAACAATTGAAAGGCCAAGTCCTGTTCCGCCCATTTGTCTAGATCTTGCTTTATCTACTCTATAGAAACGTTCAAATATTCTCTTTAAGTCTTTTTCTGGAATACCAATTCCGTTATCTACAAATTTTAGGTATGCTTTACCACCAGCAGCTCCTACATACACAGTAATTTCTCCACCATCTGGTGTATATTTTATACTATTAGATATAATGTTAGTCATAACTTGTTGTATAGCATCTTTACTTGCTAGAACTGGTCCTGGTATCATATTAACAACACATTTTAAGTTGTGTTTCTTTTCTTTTGCAACATATTGTAGATTTTCTACAACTTGTTTAGCAAGATCATCTATATTAAGTTTTACTCTATCCCAAACATTCTTTTTGTAATCGAATCTAGAAAGTTGTAGTAAATCTGCAACTATTCTATCCATTCTATTTGCCTCATCATTAATAACTTTAGCAAACTTCTTTATTTCTTCTGGTTCAAGGTCTCTATCCATCATCGTTTCAGAATAACCTTTTATTGAACAAAGTGGTGTTTTTAATTCGTGTGAAACGTTTGCAACAAATTCTTTTCTCATGTTGTTTAGCTTTTCATTCTCAGTTATATTCTTAAGTATTGCTATAACACCCATAGGAAGTAACTTTTCGTTATGATATGGTACTAAAACTACACTTAATACATTGTCATTCACTTCAACTTTTTCTTCTAGGTTCTTGTAGTTAGATAGGTAAAGTACTTTATCAAAATCTACTTTAAGTTTAAGCTTTTTCATTACCTTTTCATAAGTATCATCTGCGTCGCTTATATCTGCAAAAGCTTTAGCAGCACCATTTATGTGTATTATTTGCTTTTGCATAGAAAAAGCGATAACACCATCATCCATTCTATTTAATATAACAGAAGTTTTACTTTCTTGACTATCTAATTCAAATCTATTCTTAAGCAAGCTATTTAATATTTCACTATATGAATTAATTAGTTGTTGCATTTCTTCCAATTTGGTAACATTTGCAAGGTGTCTGCTATCTACATTCTTACCATCTCTTAAGTTCTTCATAGAACGTTCTAACTTTTTCATTGGTGTAAGTAAACTTTTATAGAATGCCGTCATTAGAAGCATGCTTAAAAGTAGTATCATGAAAAATGTTATTACTATCGGAAGATTTATAGTAAAACCAATCTTACCTGTAAATGAATAATTCACAAGTATATTTATAACCACAAATGTTAATATCACTAAAACAAGTACCATTACTTTAGCACTGGTTTTTATGCTTTTAAACATAGTCTATCCTCTTTTCTTTTATATAACACAGCACCAATTGTTATCCAATCGGTGCTTCGTTTATTTATATTAAAGATATTTATATTATACGTAATATCCTTTTCCTCTTTTTGTTTTTAAGTATTTAGGATCTGCTGTATTGTCTTCAATCTTTTCTCTTATTCTTCTGATTGTAACGTCAACACTTCTTACATCTCCAAAATAATCATAGCCCCATACATTTTTTATTATTTGTTCTCTTGTTAGGACTTGACCTGCATTAGTAACTAATAGTTTTAACACTTCATATTCTTTCATTGTTAAGTCTATTATTTTGTCTTTCTTATTAACTACATATTTTTCGTCATCTAATACTAAATCTTGTAGTTTAAGTTCGTTAGTACCTTTGTCTTCTTTAGCTTCCTCAGGAACTGTACGTTTTCTTAGATTAGCTTTAATACGGGCAGCAAGTTCTCTTACGCTAAATGGTTTAGTCATATAATCATCTGCACCAAGTTCTAGCCCAAGTATTTTATCTACCACGTCGTCCTTTGCAGTAAGCATAATTATTGGACAATCTAATTTTTGTCTAATCTTTGTACAAACTGTAAGGCCATCCATTTTAGGCAGCATAACATCTAAAAGTATTAAATCCGGTTTTGCGGTAAGAGCCATCTCAACAGCTTGCTCACCATCGTATGCTTCTATGGTTTTGTAGCCATCTTTTTCAAGATTAAATTTAAGAACCTCTACAATAGGTGGTTCGTCGTCTACTATCAATATCTTCTTTTCCATATCGACACCTCTTTATGCAATAATTTTATCATAAAGTTATAATTTTACAAGCATTTTTACTAATATTTTGACATTTTTTTATCATTTATATTACAATTGTGTTATTCTAAAACAAGTATTTAACAAAAATCGCTTTACTACTAGCTTTTCACGGTGTATAATGTATGCAAAATAAACGTAAATACAAGCAAATTTGCTATGTAAAAGGAGAAATTTATGAATATCTATAAAGAAACTGTTGATGGACGGAAACAAGTAGCCGTAGAATCTAGAGGAAAGAAGTTTATTATGGGATGGTTTGCAGGAGATTTATATTGGATTATGCAAAATTATGAACCCGCATATTTTCTTATAACCAAGAAGACACCATGCTTTTATGACTTCTTTGAAAAGCTCTTTAAAGAATACCACTTCAAAAACTGTACTCTAACCTGGAGTAGCGAAGCAGGTGTAGACAGAGTAGACAACAAACTCAAAATTACCAAAGGTGAAAACTACTTCAAGATTAGATTCTTCCAAGGCGAAAACGACAACCTTTCCAAATCAACTAATACCTGTCCCGTATGCTTCTGTTTAAGTGGAAGTAAACATCAAAAAATAGCTAATGAGTTTAGCAATTTTCTGCATACAATATTAAACAGCGACTAAATTAGTCGCTGTTTTTATATTAATTAGTCTAAAACTATTTATATAATGATAAATATAGTTTTATTTAGAAAGAATATATTGCTGTTCGTCACTTGAATAATATACATTTTCTCCATCCGTCCATATATGGGCTCCACTAAAATCTGCTAATCCCGTCCAATTTTTTCTTTCCCAAATATCGCCTTTTAATATATAATGGTCAGAACCATACGAATAATATGTATTTGTTCCATCGGTCCATATGTCTGTTCCATTAAAAATTGTTAATCCTGTCCAATTTTTTCTTTCCCAAGTATCACCTTTTAATACATAATGGTCAGAAAAATCCGAATAATATATGTTTGTACCATCCGTCCATATAAAACTTGCTGTAAATGATTCCAGACCATTCCAATTTTTTTCTTCAAGAGTTCTATCTTTATTTATCACATATTGTCCTTCGCTATAAGACGATAGATAAGTATATGTGTCATCTGTCCATACATCTGTCCCAGCAAAATACATATGCCCAATTATATCATTATTAAATCCTATTTCCTCCCATTCATCACCATTTAATACGTAATGATCATTATCCAAATCTGAATAATATACATTTGTACCATCTGTCCAAAAATTATAACCATAGAATCCGTGGTCTGACATAGAAGTTTGTGTTTCCAAACCTACCCAAACTTTTTCCTCCCAAGCATTACCATTAAGTATATAATGTTTAGATTCCACCGATACATCTGGTACACTGGCATCATCTGAGTAATATATGTGTGTACCATCTGTCCAGATATTATTCCCTGAAAAGCCTGCTAAACCATTCCATACTACTGGCTTCCAATCTACATTTTCATCATCAGCGCCACCAGAATTATTATCCTTTTTACTTGTAACTGTTATTCCCTTGTCTGTTATTGTTATATCCCAATTTTCATTTGTTATCCCTTGTTCTGATAACTTTGTTGTTACTTCCGCAACTAGCAATTCACCCCTTTTGTTATCCATATAGGCATCTGCCCATGTTAATGCAGCTAAGTCTTGTACTGCAGCTTCATTTGTTAAATCTACTGCTTCATTTGCTCTGTTTATTACACCAGTATTATTTAGTGTTATTACTACACTTGCTGCTAAGATTATCATTACTATTATTGTAATGACTAAAACTATTAAAGAAATACCCTTTTTATTTTGCATTTTTTCATTCCTCCTTTTTTGTATGCAAAAAGCAAAGCGGCACATACCTATTAAGTATGTGTTACTTTGCTAGCTTCTATATTTGTTTCAGGATGCAAAAACGTTACTAATGTTTTTTCATTAGTAAATGTACTTGTGTGTGTGTGTGTGTGT